>CAXBCW010000005.1:0-100996 GCA_963974325.1 uncultured Rhizobiaceae bacterium | reverse complement strand
AGCTCGCAATGGGGAACTTATGAATTGGTTCTGCAAATTCTATTAAGTTTGCGAGACTTATCGGGGATCGCATGGCCCGAATTTAACAGCGTTTGGCTGGCGCTTGTTCCGTGTTCGGTTTGAATGTCAGCAATGATGCGCCCATAATACTTGCCGCCAGATATATTATGAAGTGTCAAAGTTTGACCATCAAGAAGTTCGGACAAGGCAATTTTCGCAGCCTTTGCGGCTTTGCGTAAGGACACACATTTAGATTTCATCTCAGGTGTATCGATATCTCTTAATCTGACAAAAATGCGAATTGTGGTATTTGGCCAGGGTTCTGCATCAACAACGACAGTATCACCATCAACCACATTGATTAGCTGTGCTGTCACAGGACCGTGGACAAATTTCGTGGAGCTTGCCGCAGACGGTTCAACTGTCATTAAGACGCCGGTCGTGGCAAGGGATAATATTAGACTATTTAGGTTTATTTTCGCGAATCGTAACATAATAGGAATATATTGCTATTATGCATTTTGGTCAAGCGACTAAAAATCGATCGCTCTTCCGTCAATTTCCCAATCCCCAAAGCGCGAAGGGTCTGCGCCGCCGCGTCCACCATATTCGTTTTGGGGCTTGTTGGCTTTGTCTGCATCCGCTTGGATGCGGCGTTCTTTGGCTTCTGCCAAAGCGCGTTGTGCTTCTAGGGTTAAAACTTTTGCAACAGGTTTTGCTTCTTGTTGAACATCTCGGGCTTTTGGGTTTTGCACCTTTGGATCATCATTTTGAAGTTTAGTCATATTGCGACACCTGTTAGTATAATCTGCATTTGACACCCGATGTTAAAACAGCGGAAAATATCAAATATCTTGAAACCTATAGTGTTTGATACCATTTCCTTTAAAGATAGAAAACAAATTTTCGACCGCAAATTGGAGACGGACATGAATTTAGTTAAAACTGCCATGCTGATTGCCTTCATGACTGCTTTGTTTATGGGCATTGGCTTTATGATTGGTGGCGCGGGCGGAATGATGATCGCTTTGGTCATTGCGGCTGGGATGAACCTATTTTCCTATTGGAAGTCCGATAGCATGGTTTTATCGATGCATCGGGCCAAACAAGTCGATCGTAAAAACGCGCCTGAATATTATGGCATTGTTGAACAGCTTGCCGATCGTGCTGGGCTGCCTATGCCTAAAGTCTACATTATTGATAATCCTCAGCCCAATGCGTTTGCAACAGGCCGGAACCCAGAAAACTCTGCGGTGGCGGCCACAACTGGGTTGTTGAATATTTTGACCCAAGAAGAAGTTGCTGGTGTGATGGCCCACGAGCTAGCGCATATTCAAAACAGAGATACGCTCACCATGACAATTACCGCAACGCTTGCAGGTGCGATTTCGATGCTTGGCAATTTTGCAATGTTCTTTGGGTGCAATCGGAATAATCCACTGGGGTTTATCGGTGTTTTGGCCGCGATGATTGTGGCGCCTTTTGCGGCGATGATTGTTCAGATGGCCATTAGTCGTACACGAGAATATTCAGCTGATAAACGTGGTGCAGAAATTTGCGATAATCCTATGTGGTTGGCTTCAGCGCTTCAGAAGATTTCAGGATCAAGCCATAAGATTATCAATGAAGATGCAGAGCGTAACCCTGCGACTGCTCATATGTTCATCATCAATCCGCTGAATGGACAAAAGGTGGATAACTTGTTTTCAACTCACCCGGCGACAGAGAACCGGATTGCGGCGCTTGAAAAGCTTGATGTCGAATATTATCGCTCAAATGCGGACGATACTGCGCATGAATTTGACAATTTCTCAGAAGACGCGCATATGCCACAGACAAGCCGCGATTATGATCGCGAGCAAGAGCATGATCTTGAGCCCAAACCTGCGACCGATGAAGATTATTCGAACCCGTCTATTGAGGAAAATCAACCACCTCAAAAGCCACGTCGAACCGATCTTCCCGGACCATGGGGGCGAAAAGGTGCTAAAAAGTAAAGGTCACATTTTTGAGTGAGAAACTAGGACTGTCATCCCGTCAGGCAGCAACGAAATTATTATCTGCCATTGTTGATAAAAAAACATCTATGGATGGTTTGTTGGATCTAAAGGGTGGAAACCCCGCCTATCTTGAACAAAACGATCAAGACAGATTGTTGATCAAAGCGATCTTGCTATCCACGTTACGGAATTATCAAGTTATTGATGCATTTATCGAGCAATTGCTGGAAAAACCATTGCCTGCCGGTGCTGTCTCACTGCGCCATATTTTGCGGATCGGCGCATCGCAAATTCTCTTTCTAGATGTTCCTGATCATTCAGCGGTAGATCTAGCTGTTGAACATGCAAATTCTGATCCTCGCAATCGTCGTTTTGCTAATCTTGTCAATGCGATTTTACGTCGTATGGTGCGCGAAAAAGCGCGTCGTTTACCAAAATTGATTGCTGATACTGTGACCCAACCAGAATGGTTTGCAAAAAAGCTTACTGCTGATTATGGCCCAGAACGCGCCAATACTATGATGCATGTTATGTCGTCACCAGCGCCCATTGATATTACGGTTAAAGACAATGCCAAAGAATGGGCTGATAGATTGGGCGCAAGCATGCTCAATGAAACATCTGTGCGCCTTTCAAAACTTGAAGGTCCAATCACGCAACTCGATGGATTTGATGAAGGTGTTTGGTGGGTTCAAGATGCAGCTGCGGCTGTGCCAGCAAAATTGTTTGGCGATTTGACTGGCAAGCGCGTGATTGATCTTTGCGCGGCACCGGGCGGTAAAACCGCTCAATTGATCTTGGCCGGCGGCGAGGTTACAGCGCTTGATCGGTCTAAAAGCCGTCTTAATCGTCTTAAGGAAAACCTAAATCGTCTTCAGTTAAGTGCTGATGTTCAATTATCCAGAATGGAAAATTTCACAACAGATGAGCTTTATGATGCGGCCCTTTTGGATGCTCCATGTTCATCAACAGGTACAATTCGCCGTCACCCTGATATTGTTTGGACCAAAGATTTGGATGATGTGACATATCTTGCAGATATCCAAAAGAACCTTCTGATCCATACGCTGAGTTTGGTTAAATCTGGTGGTATTATTGTGTTTTCAAACTGTTCGATAGAACGCGAAGAAGGTGAAGATATGTTGGCTGGTTTCTTGGAAGAATATTCTGACAAGGTGAAACTAGAAGCTGTTGATCCGGCAAATTGCCCAGGCTTTGAAGCTGCAATTACATCTGAGGGCACAATTCGTACGACACCGAATTTTGCTATTCATGGCAATGATGAGCTCAGTGGCGTGGACGGATTTTTTGCAGCTGTTCTTCGTGTAATATGAACCAAGAATTGAAATTGGTCAATATAACCAACAATGTTTTGGTATTTCGTTCTATTTAAAATTATATTACACTCCATCATTCATTAGCTTTGAAGTGTTTTTTTAAAAACATGTTCTCTGGGGAAAAATTTGGCAGCAGTATCGCCCAAAATAGGTCTGACATTGACTAAGAAGCTTAAGCTTTATTGGTCAGAAAGCTGGCGGCGATTAAAACGTCGTTTTGTGTTGGGTTGGATGAGCCCAGTGCGTGTTGGTGGAGCTGTGCCTGATCGCTTGCTATTGGCCCCAATTGATTTGCGTGCGCCCGATATTTTTGTGGCGAGCGAAATTATTGCCGGGCGCTTTCCCTTATCGTCCAAAATGTTTGATACCAAGGGACAAAACCCGTTTACGTTGAGCTTACCCGATTCGGAGTTTGCATCAGAATTACATTCATTTAGATGGTTACGGCATTTGCGAGCGAGCGATGATCCATTGGCCGAAGATGTGGCGCGTAATTTAACGCAAGCGTGGATGGATAATTATTCCAAGCGCCTATCAGGTTCTGCATGGACACTTGATGTGACATCAAAACGGCTTATTGCTTGGTTGTCCCACTCACCTGTTGTGTTGGCGAATGCTGATCACGAGTTTTATCAACGCTTTATGGGCTCAATTGCGCAGCAAATTCGATATTTGCGTCATGTAACAGCCTCAGATGAGGATCCATCAAAACGCTTAGCTGCAAGGCTAGCCATTGCCATGGCGAGCTTATGTCTACCGTCAACAAATGCCACGGTTAAAGTTACTGCAAATGCGCTAGATGAAGAGATTGAAGCACAAATTCTATCAGATGGTGGGCATATTTCGCGGAACCCACAGGCAACCTTGAATATCTTGGCGGATTTACTTCCTTTACGTCAAACTTATATCAATTTGGGCTGTGCCCTTCCGATTAGAATGCTTCCAGCCATTGATAGAATGTTTTTGGCACTTCGCTTTTTCCGTCATTCAAGTGGTGAAATAGCTTTGTTTAATGGCGCAAATTATGTGTCGGCAAATTATTTGATGTCAATTTTGCAAAATGATGAAACCAGTGTGCAAACGGCAGGAAAACTGCCTCAATCAGGTTATTGGCGTTTGGAAGCTGGTAAAAGTGTTTTGATCATGGATGCGGGCGCAGCACCTGAGGGCCGATTGTCTAAAGGTGCACATGCGGGTTGTTTATCATTTGAGTTTTCAAGTGGTGCAAATCGTTTGGTGATCAATGCGGGTCACCCCCAGTTTCAGCGATCACGATTTGCTGAATTTTCAAGATTGACGGCAGCTCATTCGACGCTTGTCGTTGAGGAAACATCGTCTGCTCGCGTATCGCATTCAAAGTTTTTGGGTCCGATATTCGTCCATGAACCCAAAGACATCCATATTGGCGCATCGAGTGATGAAACCTTCGATGGTTTGCATGCATCCCATGATGGATATCTAAAACAGTTTGGTCTTATTCACCAACGACAAGTTCGACTTGAAAAAGACGGAAAGTCATTATCTGGTCTTGATAGTATTGAAGTTGATGGTTCGGACAAAACTGTAAATATTTCAAATAAGAGCATTTTGATCCGCTTTCATATTCATCCCTCAATTGTTTTATCACCTCTCCAAGATGGCTCCATTCTTTTAGAAGCGTCGGATGGCGATCGCTGGATTTTTAATGCGACCGTTAAAGGTGAGATTGAAGCTGACATATTTTTTGCTGATGTTTTGGGTCCAAGAGCCAGCTCACAGATTGTAATTTCATTTAATTCAGATGATTACCGCCGTATTGCTTGGATATTAAAGGCGGTCTAGTCTCAATAATTGTGTAATTATAGGGCTGGAATTGTGTGATTATAGCGCTGGGTTATTTTCAATCGTTCCGAATATGTGCTAACCGAGCCAATAACGGTTTTAACAATTTGGAATATTCATGAACATCTCATCTAAAAAACACCCTGCCCCTGATATGGTGCATGTCAAACGTGCTTTATTATCTGTCTTTGATAAAACGGGTTTAATCGATTTTGCAAAAGTGCTTGTCGATCAAGGGGTGGAATTGGTGTCCACTGGCGGAACCGCAAAAGCACTCATGGCTGCTGGCTTAGATTGCAAAGATGTGTCCGATATAACGGGTTTTCCAGAAGTGATGGATGGACGCGTAAAAACTTTGCACCAAGGCGTTCATGGTGGACTTTTGGCTATTCGTGATGATGCAGAGCATGTTCAAGCGATGAAAGATCATGGTATTTTAGATATCGATCTGGCTGTGCTTAATTTATATCCGTTTGAAGAGGTTCGTTTTTCAGGTGGTGACTATCCTACAACGGTTGAAAACATCGATATTGGCGGCCCTGCCATGATCCGAGCAGCCTCTAAAAACCATGCCTATGTGACGGTTGTAACGAGCCCTGAGGATTATGATCGTGTGGCCAAGGCACTGAATGATAATAACGGGCAAACACCATATAAATTACGTCAAGAATTGGCAGCGTTATCTTTCGCACGTACGGCCTCATATGATGCTGCTATTTCGACATGGTTTGCAGCAGAACTTGGCCTTGAAAACCCGCGCCATCGTTCCGTTGGTGGCACGCTAAAAGATGTGATGCGTTATGGCGAAAACCCGCATCAAACAGCAGCTTTTTATGTCACGGGCGAACAACGTCCCGGTGTCGCAACGGCGGAACTATTGCAGGGCAAACAGTTATCATACAATAATATCAATGATACGGATGCAGCGTTTGAACTTGTGGGTGAATTTGACCCTTTGCGAGTTGCAGCTTGTGCGATTATCAAACATGCAAATCCATGTGGTGTCTCTGAGGGTGATAATCTTAAAGATGCTTATATGAAAGCATTGGCTTGTGATCAAACATCAGCTTTTGGTGGAATTGTTGCCTTTAACCGTGAGCTAGATGCTGAAACAGCAATAGAGATCATAAAAGTCTTTACTGAAGTTATCATTGCGCCTTCTGTCAGTGATGAAGCACGTGAGATTATTTCGGCTAAAAAGAATTTGCGTTTATTGGTCACAGGCGGATTACCTGATCCCCGTTCTGAAGGCATATCAGCAAAGACTGTTGCGGGCGGTATGTTAGTGCAAAATCGCGACAATAGCATGATTGATGATATTGAGCTTAAAGTTGTGACAAAACGCGCACCGACAGACAAAGAATTGCAAGATCTGAAATTTGCTTTCCGTGTAGCAAAACATGTCAAATCGAACGCAATTATCTATACCAAAGATGGCGCAACGGTTGGTATTGGTGCAGGGCAAATGAGCCGTGTTGATTCATCTCGCATTGCCGCACGTAAAGCTGAAGATGCAGCGCAAGCTCTTGGTCTTTCTCAATCCCAAACAATTGGCAGTGTTGTGGCATCGGACGCATTTTTCCCATTCGCCGATGGTCTGATATCAGCCATTGATGCTGGTGCAACTGCTGTTATTCAGCCAGGCGGGTCCATGCGCGATGATGAAGTGATTAAAGCTGCGGATGAAGCGGGCATTGCAATGGTCTTTACTGGAATGCGCCACTTCCGCCACTAATCACTATGTATAAGTTTTGACTGACCTATCCTCGTGATAGGTCAGTTATCAATCCCGCAGCGATGGTGAGTTTTGCCACGCTGACATCGCCTGTATCAATGAGATCACCAATCTGGTTTTGAACTTGTAGAATTCTAACCGAATTCTCCTCGCCCCATATATAAACAGGTGCACTTTCGTCCGGATGGGATACCAGTGCTGACATGGCCATAACGCGTCTTGCTTGAGATATTTCATCCAAGTTCCGCGACAGTGCCAAGACATCGTAATGATCTGAAGCTAGGGCATTATCTGCCGCACCCAAAACACGGCCAATCTTGAGCAATTTCGTGATTGCAAAGAATGCTTGTGCTGATTTTTCCAAACTGTTTTGTGTCAGAGTTGCAATCTGATTGATCTCTGGGATCAAGATCTCAGTTTCCAATTGTGCAATTTGTTTAGCTAGCTTTTTTGACACGCCTTTGTCTTCTAAGTTTTGCTGCATATTCAGCATGTTGTTTTGGATAAAGTCCGGCAAATACTGATCTATTTTTGGTGAAAGTTCAGAACATGCAGATTGTAGTTTTGGCACTGTCGTTGATAATGGACCTGAAATCGCATTTGTTTTTAAGGCCCATCCAGTGGTTTTAATCAGTGCCACACACACACGTCTATACAATTTGTTTTGAGCTGCGCCGTCTAATTTATTGTCTAACTTATCGATGGCATCAAATATTTCATTAAACTGTAATCCATCACGCGCCAGAATGTAGGCTTTGACGATATCGCAGGATTTTGCACCTGTTTTGTCTTGCATTTGAACAATAAGGGCTGGGCCACCGCGATTAATCGCATCATTAACGATGATTGTAGATATGATTTCACGCTTTAGACGATGGGTTTGAATATCAATATTGTGGGCGGTCCACATTTTCTTTGGGAAATAACCCATCAAGGTATCGCCAAAATATTCCTCATCGGGAAGATCACTTGGGATTACATCATCAAACAGAACAATTTTGGTGTAAGACAGCAACACACCAATTTCAGGGCGTGTCAAAGTTTGTCCATTTTTTAGACGCTCTTGCAGGCTCGCATCATCGGGGAGTGTTTCGACTTTTCTGTTCAGTAGTCCATCGGCTTCTAGCGTGGTCATCAATCGTGCCAGTTGGCCTCCAGCTGACACGCCTTGTTGTTCGATCAGTGATATTGCCAATGTTTGCAGATAATTGTTGCGCAAAACTAACCGCGATACATCGCTTGTCATTGATGACAAAAGTTTGTTGCGTTTTGGTAGGTTCAAACGGTTTTCACGTGAGGCATTTGAAAGTGCTATCTTGATATTAACTTCCACATCAGATGAATTAACGCCGGCAGAATTATCAATCGCATCCGAGTTGCACCGTCCGCCATTGGCCGCATAGGAAATACGGGCGCGCTGGGTAATTTCTAAATTTGCACCCTCGCCGATAACTTTTGCGCCAACCTCTTTTGCGGTAATGCGAATTGGATCATTTGCACGATCGCCCGCATCGGCATCGGATTCAGCCTCATCACGAATATATGTGCCAATACCACCAAACCATAACAGATCAGTCGGGGCTTTGAGGATCGCTGTTAAAATCTGGTGAGGTGATACTCCTTTGGCATCAATCTGCAGCAGCGTAGCGACTTCGCGGGTCAAATTTACCGATTTTTCTTGTCGGGATATAATCATCCCGCCTTTAGAAAGAAGCTCTTGGTTATAAGAGCCCCATGATGAACGGTCTAAGGCAAAAATGCGTTTGCGTTCTTCAAAGCTTGAGGCGCAATCAGGATTTGGATCAAGGAAGATATCGCGATGATCAAAGGCCGCAACAAGCTGGATTTTCTCGGATAACAACATGCCATTGCCAAACACATCACCGGACATGTCGCCAATACCTGCAACGGTGAAAGGTTCTGTTTGGATATCAATATTCATTTCGCGGAAATGACGTTTAACCGCCTCCCAACCACCTTTGGCGGTAATGCCCATTTTCTTGTGGTCATAACCTGCAGACCCACCAGAGGCAAAGGCATCATCGAGCCAAAAATTATGGGCTTGGCTAATAGCGTTTGCCGTATCTGAAAATGTTGCAGTGCCTTTATCGGCTGCAACAACAAAATAAGGATCATCGTCATCATGACGGATCGTGTTTTTAGGCGGAACGACAGTATCGCCATCCAAATTATCGGTGATTGATAACATGGTTGAGATGAACAGTTTATAGGCTTCGCGCCCTGCATGGATAAAGGCATCACGGCCACCATCTGACGGGAGTCGTTTAGGGTAAAACCCACCTTTTGAACCCACAGGTACAATCACAGCATTTTTAACCTGTTGGGCTTTTACCAAACCCAGAACTTCTGTCCGATAATCTTCGGCTCGGTCTGACCAACGCAAGCCGCCGCGTGCGACAGGGCCAAAGCGGAGATGCACACCTTCAACTTCGGCGCCATAAACGAAAATTTCACGGTAGGGCACAGGTTCTGGCAAGCCATCAAGTTCTTTTGGATTAAGCTTGAGCGCGAGAATAGAATTTGGTTCGCCATCAGCCATGATTTGGAAGTAATTGCTTCGAAGTGTTCCCATAATTGCGTTGGCAAAACGATTGATAATCCGGTCATCATCTAGGCTTGGAACAGCTTCTAATGCAGATTTAATCTTGTTCAAGATTTTGGTTTGGGTCTCATCTCTTGTTGTTTTAGAGATGGATGGATCAAATCTATTATGGAAAAGATCAAATAGGTTTTGGGTAATTTTAGGATATCTAACAAGAGAATCTGCCATATATCTTTGCGAATAGGTAATACCGGCTTGGCGTAAATATCTTGCATAAGTGCGCAAGACTTTGGTTTCACGAATGGACAATCCGCTATAGCTTACCAAGCGGTTGAACAAGTCATTGTCGATATCGCCGCTCCAGATAGACAAAAATGCGTCTTGAAGTCGCTTATGATCATTCTTTAGATCGAATTCGATATCAGCTGGGAGGTTTAGCTCCATATCATGCACGATGACAGGTTGAAGCTGGCCATCTTTATCTCGAACATCGATCTGATGGGTTTGTTCGCTGACAACGCCAAAACCCATGTTCTCGAGTAGCGGAACGCGCTTTGAAAGGCTAAGAGCGTTGCGGGAATGGAAAATCTTCATGGCGAGCTGATCACCAGCGCCATCTCGTTGCAAAAATGTGATGCGAATTTGTTCGCCTTGCGCACATGCTTGGAGATTTTCTAAATCGTCAAATGTTTCGGATGCGGAAAAATGCTCCATATAGGATTGATTGACCGAAATTCGATCTGCATTTTTACCAGCAAGCTCAATAAATTGATCTTCCCATCTGGTAACAATTTTTAAAACGTCCTGTTCAAGGAGCTTTTGGTCAATATCAGGCGTGTTACCGCCCGATTGACCAATGATGAAGTGAACGCGTGCAACACCTTCGCTTGGAAATGAAGGATAATATGCAGAAACGCGATCGCCATAAAGAGCTTGTAAATAAAACCCAATTTTCTCACGGGAAACCGAATTATATTGTCCACGCGGGACAAATACCAAGATGGAGACAAACCGATCAAATTGATCAATACGCGGTAGAACCCGAACGCGCGGGCGGTCATCCATGTCGTTAATTTGGACACAGAAATTGAATAAGAGATTTGGGTCAATCTGGAATAATTCATCCCGTGGATAAGACTCAAGAGTATTTAGCAAGCTTTTGCCAGAGTGGCTTTCAGAATCAAAGCCAAATTTATCGACTACTTTTTCGATCTTTGCTCTTAAAAGTGGGATGCTTGTGACAGAATCTTTGTAAGCTGATGATGTGAAGAGGCCAATAATGCGTAATTCGCCACACACTTCGCCTTTGGTATTATATCGTTTGACCCCAATGTAATCCATGTAAGTCCGGCGATGGACGACGGATTTTACATTGGCTTTTGTAACAATGATATTTTCTTTGCCGTTGAGGAATTCGATAATCTCAGGTGTTGAAATGACGGGCTCACGGCCAACTCTTAGAACAGCTAGATCGAGATCGGTTAAAATGCCCAATCCGTTTTTGCCATCCCATTTTAGCTGAGATGTTTTGGATCTATTGGAATAGGTGTATTCCCGCATCCCCAAGAATGTGAAGTTTTGTTCTAACAGCCAGTTTAGAAATTCGACGGATTCCTTGCGGCCTTTTGCATCTTTTTTGCCTGGTATGTTTTCAATTTCGGCAATGGCCTCATTGAGCTTTGCCAACATTGGCTTCCAGTCGCGCACAGCGTGGGTTACGTGCTTGAGAACATGATTGATACGTTTTTTAAGGTCCGCCACATCAGATTTTATCAGTTTGGGAAGATGGATTTGAATATGGCTGATTTCTATTCCGGATCCGTTCTTATCTGAACGAACGCGGCGTTTTAATCCATTATTGTCGTCTTTGATCAGAATGGGATGCAGCGCCATATGTATCAGGCGACCACCGGATGTTACCTCTGCGATGATTGAATCATACAAAAAGGGTTTATTGACTGATGTGATTGAAATGACTGAAGTTGGATTGTCATTAACTGTGACATTGGGTAGTTCGGTGATCGTTACTTTTGGCGCTCTACCAGACCATTGGTCGATTTCAAGACCGCCAAATATTGAGATGTCACCGAGCATGCTTGCATCAAACAACAAAAGGTCATCACTATTGGTCTCGCTAAAGGTGGTTATTGGCAGGACTTGTTTGGCTTTTTGCGTCTGTGTATAGGCCTCAATATCAGTGATTAAAGCTTTGAAATTCGAACTCGATTTCATTGTCATTTGTAATGTCTCCCCACAAGCGCTCAATGTTGAAAAAATCCTAACAAAAGAATCGAAAATGGCGAGTTTATTGCGACAATCGTTTGAGTTTTTGTTGGAAATATCTGAATTTGGGTAAGCTTTTGCCCAAACTGATGATAAATCATCGATGAGAACTACTATTTATGTGATTTTACTCAGAAATATTTAGCAAGGAAACGAATCACTTTTGTCTGGATATTTGAGTAAAACCGTCTAAATTGATCTCAAAATGGAGTGCTGCGTTTATGAATGATGATGAAGTCACAAGAAAAGCCAAACGTGACTTAAAACGGGTTGCTGAAGAAGGTGGTTTACTGTCATCTCCTAAGCTCAAAGCAAAATCGGATTCTGTTATCGGGCACTTTCAAGCACAAGATGCTGATGCCGATGACCGTGTTGAAGTTTGGGGAACGCGCATTGGCCGAATTTTATCGCTTGTCGCATTTATCGGATTGGCATTCTGGTTATATTTCAATCACTTTAGTTCGTAATTGAGCCCCACCTTGGTACAAGATCCAAATCTGCTGAATATTCACACGCCAAAACTAGATAATAGTGCAAAAGCCGTTATTGTTATCTCTAGTCATGTGGTGCGCGGATCGGTTGGAAACCGTGCAATCGTCTTTGCATTAGAGGCTTTGGGTCTGCCCGTTTGGGCGTTGCAAACCATTACGTTGTCTTGGCATCCAGGTCATGGGCCATCCACCCGAATGGTTCCAGATGAAGCGCAGTTTGATGGTGTGATCGATGATCTTTGTGCAAGTCCTTGGCTGTCGGAGGTTGCCGCGGTTATTACGGGTTATTTAGGGCATGCATCGCAGGCAAAATCGATTGCCAAGCTTGTGAACGCTGTGAAAGCGAAATCATCCGATGCGCTCTATTTATGTGATCCTGTGATCGGTGATTTGGGTGGTTTATATGTACCTGAAGACACTGCAAAAGCCATATCAGAACATTTATTGCCATTGGCAGATGTGACAACGCCTAACCAGTATGAATTGGCGTGGTTAAGTGGGCAAGATATCAAAGATAATAATGATATTATCGCAGCCTCACTCGCGCTGGGGCCGCAAAAAGTTCTCACCACATCAGCTTTTGCCATGATGCGCGGCTTCACAGCCAATGTGTTGACCACCCGTGAGCATTGCTTTTTAGCTGAACATCGATTGCTTGATACGCCCATCAACGGTGTTGGAGATTTAACAGCTGCTCTTTTACTAGCGCGCTTGATGTCAAATATTGATGATGAAAAGTCTTTGCAGTTTATAACAGCAAGTGTGTTTGAGGTTTTAAACCACACATTGCGAACTGGTCGTAATGAATTGGCGCTGGAGCAAAATTTATCAAGTCTTGCTCGCCCTAAAACAATGGTTCAATTACGACGATTACATGTTAAACAGTAAATATTAGACGCAGATTTTCAATTGAATAAACTGAGTGCAGCACCATGAAAACTTTTCCAGAAAACTTACTGAATGGCTACCGAAATTTTATGTCAGGCCGTTACACAACTGACAGTACGCGATACAAAGATTTAGCTGAACAGGGACAAACGCCCCACACAATGATCATTGCATGTTGTGATTCTAGATCTGCGCCGGAAGTAATTTTTGATTGTGGACCGGGTGAAATGTTTGTGGTGCGTAATGTAGCTAATCTTGTTCCGCCCTATTCGCCAGATGGGGAATATCATGGAACATCTGCCGCGCTTGAATTTGCCGTGCAATCCTTGAAGATCAGGCAAATTGTTGTGATGGGCCACGGCCGTTGTGGTGGTATTTCCGCTGCATTGGCGACCGATTCGGAACCGTTATCACCTGGAGATTTTATCGGTCACTGGATGGAAATGTTAAAGCCTGCAGCAGATGCGATCAAAGACACCAAACATTTGACACAAAGTGAGCGTCAAACTGTGCTGGAACGGATATCTGTGCGGAATTCAATTGAAAACCTGCGCACATTCCCTTGTGTGAAAATCTTGGAGGATCGTGGATCACTTGCTGTTCATGGCGCTTGGTTTGATATTTCAACTGGCGAGCTTTGGGTTATGGATCACGATACTGGCGATTTTATTCGCCCTGATATGGCCTAATTTTAAAGGATCTTATAGATGTCTTATGTTCTAAAATTTACCTGCGCAGCGGCTCTTGTTTTAGCAAGTAGCTTGTCTTCCTATGCAGCGGATAATCATGAGCAGGTTTTGACCAAGTGGTATCAAGCTCTATCACCTGATGTGAATCATGAAGCTATCAATTCAATCTTAGCGCCTGATGCGGTGATTGATCTGCAAGATCTCGATATTGTTCAGACAAAAGATGAGTTTATTGAAGCACTCTCCTCATGGGAAGATGCCATTGAAGATGGAACGATCGCGTTCAAACTTGATGACGCGATGATGAGCGATAAGACGGTCACATCTATTGTTTGTTACACATTCTCATCTGGTTCCTCTGGTCAAATGATGACCAAAGAAGTTTTTGAATTTAAAAATGATCAGATTACAAAATCTGTTCAATCAACGCTATCTGATACATGCGACGGTTTTTAATCGTCTGATATATCAATTTATTGATCGATTTTAACGCCAATAGCAGCAATGGCTTTTTGATAAACGCTGGCTGCATTCCATGCTTGAATTGCCCGATAGTTTGTTTGGCCAACTTGGTAACCACCGCCACGTTTCCAGCCCTTGCCGCGCAAGAAGTTTGCGGTTGAAGCCAATGCATCGGCTTTTTTGGAGAGATCAAGGCGTCTGTTGCCATCGCCGTTTACGCCATATTTTAAAACGTTTTCTGGCAGGAATTGAGTTTGACCAATTTCACCATGGGCAGCGCCTTTAAAGTTCGGGCTGATTGAGCCTTTTTGAATGAGCGTTAATAATGCATAGAGCTGTTTTGTGAAAAACGCTGATCGTCTGCAATCATAAGATAGAGTTGCTACAGCTGATACCGTGTGTTGATTGCCGCTAAAGCGTCCAAAGCCAGATTCCATGCCCCATATTGCAATGAGAACACCTGATGGAACGCCATATTTCTTTTCTAGGCGGTTAAACAGTGCTGCATTTTGTTTTTTGAGTTTTTTACCGCGCGAGATAATCGCAGGTGCACCGCGCTTTTTCATAAATTGATCAAAGGACAATCTGAAGCTACGTTGGTTGCGATCAAGGCTGATTGTCTTTGTGGCATAGGATGCATTGGCAAAGGCTTTGTCCAATGTAGATTTAGAAATGCCTTTTTTCACCGCTTCTTTTTTAAACTGCCCAACCCAATTTGAGAAATTTCCCGACGTATTGGAGCATTTTGCCGCCAATGCTGGCGCCGAAAATGTGAGCGCTGTCAATATGGTTGCGGTGAGTATAGTTGAGCGGAGCATGTTCTTATCCCTTTGGATCAAATTATCTCGAATCAGTGGTTGGATGACAAGATAGACCAGTTTTGGGGTAAAAAAAACGGCGAATGCATTCATCTGAGTGCAATCGCCGTTTGAGTTTTTAAAACTTAAGAAAACTTATGCTTTTGATTTTGGTTCGATCAAGCCACGATTGATCAAAAGTTCTGCGATTTGAATGGTATTCAATGCAGCGCCTTTGCGCAAATTATCTGAAACAATCCAGATGTTTAGGCCATTTTCAACTGTTGCATCTTCGCGGATACGAGAAATGTATGTCGCATCATCGCCAGCACATTCGTAAGGTGTGATATAACCGCCATCTTCGTGCTTATCGATGACCAGGCAACCTGGTGCTTCGCGCAAGATATCACGAGCTTCATCTGCTGTGATCTCGTTTTCAAACTCGATATTGACTGATTCAGCATGACCAATAAATACAGGAACGCGCACTGCGGTGCAGGTTACTTTGATTTTTTTGTCGAGCATTTTTTTAGTTTCAGCAAGGACTTTCCATTCTTCCTTGGTGTAACCATCTTCCATGAAATCATCGATATGTGGGATCACATTAAAGGCGATGCGTTTTGTAAACACTTGGCTTTCAACAGGGTCGGCAACAAATACCGCACGACTTTGTCTAAACAGTTCGTCCATGCCGTCTTTACCAGCGCCAGAAACAGACTGGTAAGTCGACACAACAATACGCTTAATGTTGGCTTTGTCATGTAATGGCTTCAGAGCAAGAACCAATTGTGCTGTTGAACAATTTGGGTTCGCAATGATGTTTTTCTTTCTAAACCCTTCAATTGCTTCTGGATTTACTTCCGGAACAATCAGTGGCACTTCAATATCATAACGCCATGCGGATGAGTTATCGATGACAACACAGCCTTTTGAAGCAATTTTTGGTGACATTTTTTTAGAGACATTGCCGCCAGCTGACATGAGGCAAATATCGGTGTCAGAAAAATCATAATTCTCAAGGTTTTGGACTTTGAGCATTTTATCGCCATAAGCGACTTCTCTGCCCACAGAGCGTGAAGACGCAAGTGGAATAATCTCTGATGCTGGGAAGTTACGCTCTTCAAGAATGTTGAGCATTTCTCGACCAACGTTTCCAGTCGCACCGGCGATTGCAATTTTAAAACTCATTTTGATAATTTCCTGTCTCTCTCCGCTATATGCCACGACCAACGTGGCTTCATCCCCGACGACCGGGGAGAGTGCAGCAGACGAGAGGTGTTACGTTGTTTTTGTCGTCTTGGTAGCCGTTTTAGCGATAAGGATAGCGTCATTGAACGCGTGTTCTGCAAGGCTTGCGCCAGCAAAATTCAATGAGTTCAAAATTTGAAAATTCAATATTGACATTTTTTATCCTATCGGGGCGGTAATGCCCCGATTTTGCTTCAGAGTCAATTGGGATTTAAATCTAACCGACTGGAATGAACCCAGCTGATTGGGATTAGCTCAATAGTTTGGCGTATTCAGCCAATATCGCATCGCCCATTTGGCTTGTTGTAATCTGAGTATTGCCTTCTGACATGATATCGCCTGTGCGCCGACCTGTTTCAAGAACATTTGCGATGGCTTTTTCAACTGTGTCTGCAGCATCTGTCATGTTGAATGAATATCTTAGGCACATAGCAAAAGATGAAATCATTGCAATAGGATTGGCAATGCCTTGGCCGGCAATATCTGGCGCTGAACCGTGAACTGGCTCATAAAGTGCTTTGCGGCTGCCAGTTACAGGATCGGGTGCACCCAATGATGCAGATGGCAACATGCCCAATGAGCCTGTCAACATTGCTGCAATATCAGATAACATGTCACCAAATAGGTTATCTGTGACAATCACATCAAACTGTTTTGGCCAGCGAACAAGCTGCATTCCGCCTGCATCTGCAAGCATGTGGCTGAGTTCAACATCTGAATAATCTTTGCCATGGGTTGCTGTGACAACCTCATTCCATAGAACTCCTGATTTCATAACGTTGCGTTTTTCCATGGAGCACACTTTGTTTTGGCGTGTACGTGCCATTTCAAAAGCAACACCTGAAATACGTTCAATCTCGTATGTATCGTAAACTTGGGTATCAATGGCGCGCTTTTGGCCATTTCCAAGATCGTGAATTTCTTTTGGCTCACCAAAATAAACACCGCCTGTGAGTTCGCGAACGATCAAAATATCAAGACCTTCGACGATTTCAGGTTTCAGTGATGATGAATTTGCAAGCGCTGGATAGCAGATTGCAGGGCGAAGATTTGCGAAAAGCTCCATATCCTTACGTAAGCGTAATAAACCTGCTTCTGGACGGGCTTCATAAGGAACATCATCCCATTTTGGTCCGCCAACAGCGCCAAACAATACAGCATCTGCTGCCATTGCTTTTTCCATGTCGCTATCAGAAATAGATGCGCCATGGGCATCATAAGCTGAACCGCCCACTAAACCTTCGTCAGTTTTGAAACCTGAACCTTGTTTTTCGTTCATAAAAGCGATGAGCTTACGAACTTCGTTCATGGCTTCTGGGCCGATACCGTCACCTGGTAGAAGGAATAGTTTACGTATTGTCATGGAAATACCTGCTGTTATTTTAAGTTGTTGTCGTTTGTTTTAAGCTTTAAGGGCCGTGACCTCAATTTCAATCTTCATTTCTTTGCGTATGAGACCTGCAACAATCATTGTGGCTGCGGGTTTGATACCTTTGAAAAATTCACCAAGGATCGGAAATACGATGTCTGCATAACTATCATCGTTGATAAAATATTGCGCTTTGATAATATCTTTTCTCTCAAAGCCGGCATCAAGAATTGCTTGATCAATGGTCGCCAAACAGTTTTTTGTCTGTTCACTCACATCGTCTGGCATCATCATCGTGCTATAATCATAGCCTGTTGTGCCAGATACAAAGCACCAATTGTCTTGAACAACCGCACGTGAATAGCCTGCGGTTGTCTCAAAGTCAGAACCAGTTGATATAAGTTTGCGAGACATAAGCCGAACGCCTTTATGTAAAAATCAAAACTGATTATTGGTCGTTAAGCCAGGTAAGTCTTGGCAGATTAAACCAGAGACTAAGCCCAAGGACGTGTTGCGTCCAGTTTACTCTCATAGGTGTCGATTGATGCACTTTTTTCCAAAGTCAAAGCAATGTCATCAAGACCATTGAGCAAGCAATGCTTGCGGAATGGATCGATATCGAATGTGATAACGCCGCCATCAGGACCTTTGATTTCTTGGCTTTCAAGATCAACCGTCATTGTTGAGTTTGATCCACGATCTGCATTATCCATGAGTTTGTCGAGTTCGTCTTGTTTGACAACAATTGGCAAAATGCCATTTTTGAAGCAGTTATTATAAAAGATGTCTGCAAAGCTTGTTGAGATCACGCAGCGGATACCAAAATCAAGCAAAGCCCAAGGAGCATGCTCACGAGATGAACCACACCCAAAATTATCGCCTGCAACAAGGATCTGTGCATTGCGATATGCTGGTTTGTTAAGAACAAAATCAGGCTTTTCGGAGCCGTCTTCGTTGAACCGTGATTCTGCAAATAGACCCACAGATAGACCTGTACGCTTAATGGTTTTAAGGTAGTCTTTAGGGATAATCATGTCAGTATCGATATTGATGACAGGATAAGGTGCAGCTACACCAGTGATCGAAGTAAATTTGTCCATTATTTTCACCTGTATGAAGTTTGTAGCTGCGTTTACCAAACATATATGAGAAAAAGAAGTGTTTTCTGTAATAAATGGATATCTGCCTTGAAATAAAAGGCGAATGAAATGAGCGAAATGACTGAAAAAGACCTTAAAGATATAAATATGCCCATCCCTGTGCGGCCCGTTCGCCCTCGTCGTTCTGTTCTTTATGTGCCTGCAAATAATGAACGCGCCTTGCAAAAATCCCTGCAATTACCTTGTGATGCAGTGATTTACGATCTGGAAGATGCTGTTTTGCCAGAGCATAAAGATGTTGCACGTGAAACATTGCGGAGGTTCTTTTTAAAAAATTTCCCCGATGGCATCTCTCAAAATTCTAAAGAAAGACTTATTCGGATAAATTCTATGTCTTCGCCTTGGGGGCAAGAAGATTTATTGGCAGCATGCGCTATCATGCCATCTGCAATTGTTATTCCAAAGGTATCTGAGGTTGATGATATTATTGAGATTAATGATGCCTTGATCGAGATGGACACGCCGCCTCACCTTCGTCTTTGGGCCATGATTGAAACGGCACGTGGCATCTTAAATGTTTCAAGTTTAGCGCGGTATGCGCGAACGCCTGGGACCCGGTTGGATTGTTTTGTTGCAGGCACCAATGATCTGGTGAAAGAAACAGGCGTATCGCCGGTATCTGGCCGTGTGTATTTGGCCAATTGGCTTAGCCAGATCGTTCTATCTGCCCGCGCTTATGGTCTTGATATCATCGATGGCGTTTATAATGATTTTAAAGACCTTGAGAGTTTTCAAACTCAATGTTTTGATGGCAATGCAATGGGGTTTGACGGAAAAAGCCTTATTCACCCTGCTCAGATAGATATTGCTAATCAGCATTTTGGATTATCGCCTGTTGAGCTGGATGAAGCTCGTGCCATTATCGCAGAATTTAATGAACCAGAGCATTCAAAAGCTGGTGTTATTCAGATGGATGGCAAAATGGTGGAACGTCTTCATTTGGAGATGGCAGAAAAACTGGTTGCTAAAGCAGACCTCATTAAACAATTGGAGACTTAGACATTGCAACTATATCGATTTTTGACAGGACTGGATGAATCAAGCTTTTGCCATCGGGTGACCGATGCGTTGAACAAAGGCTGGAGTTTGCATGGCGATCCGACCTATTCGTTTAACCAAGCTGAAAATCGCATGCAGTGTGGGCAAGCGGTTATCAAGCTTGTTGAGGGCAAAACCTATACACCTGATACCAAATTGGGTGAGCATTAGCCCTTTAATTTCAAGCCATCTCAAGTCAGCAAGATTTGTCAAATTACATGATGTTAGATCTGTTTATGCAAATAATTGATTGGTGAGGTAACTATTTTGAACTCAAACCCGCAAGACCTTTGGATAAACTATCAAGACCGGATGGATCGTGTCAGAACCTATATTTTTGAGCATCTTGATGAAGATTTAGATCTTATGGTTCTGGCTGATATTGCGTGTCTTTCACCCTATCATTGGCACCGAATTTATGTGGCCATGAAGTTTGAAACAATCGCGCAAACGGTTAAACGCCTCAGGTTGCAACGCGCGGGTCATGAGTTGGCATCGACCGATATGTCTGTTGAGGCTATCGGTAAACGATGTGGCTATTCAAATCTCCAATCATTTACGCGCATTTTTGCGGATTACTATGACATGCCGCTGGGTGAATATCGCCGGATTGGTACGCATAGGATCTATGATTTTAATGTTTTTGAGAAAGAGACGAAGATGTATGATCTTGAAATAAGAAACGTCGATGAAATTAACCTTGCTGGCCTTGCCCACCAAGGATCTTATATGAATATTGGTAATAAGTTTGAACAAGTTGCAGGTTTAGGGTTTGGGCAAGGGTTGATACAAGCCGCTCCTGTTATGGTTGGCGTATATTATGATGACCCAAGCTCGGTGGCTGAGGCGGATCTCAGATCATTTGCTGGTATTCAAACAGATAGCGATCAACCACTTGCTGAGCCACTTACATCTTTGAATATTGTTGCAGGGCCTTATGCCGTTTTAACTCATAAGGGAACCTATGGTGAGTTGTTTAAAGCTTATTCTTGGCTTTATGGGCAATGGTTGGCAGATTCTGGACGTGAACTTGCCGATGCGCCGCCATTTGAGAAATATCTCAATAGCCCGCATGATACAGCGCCAGGTGAGCTTTTAACCGAGATTCATGCACCACTTAAAGGGCATATTTAAGCGGGATTGAGCGCAAAATCAGCTCCAAGCGCGTGGCCTGATGAGTAGTCCGCTTTTGCGTTGTTCTTGGCTATGGGCGATCCAGCCAATTAGGCGTGAGAAAGCAAAAAGGGTTTGGCCGGTTTTGGGTTTTAAACCGAGGCTTTTTTCCATTGCAGCAAGTGCAAAATCAAGGTTTGGGTATAGATTATGTGTGGCTTGAACACCTTCTATAATCTCTGCCCAACCTTCTGGCATTTGAATGTGTTTTAACAGCTCTTCTGCACGTGGATCGATGTTTGGATAGATTGGATGGCCAAACCCCGGTGGTGTTTTCGCCGCCTTGATGAAGTCTGATTTTTCCGCACCTTGTTTCATAGCAGCACGGCCAACCCACCAGCGGGTCATGGAGGTCATTGAGCCATGACGAGTGCCAGAAAACGTTGATAAAGCTGCTAAAATACAGGCCTCAAGATTGGCATGGGCAGATGAGGCGACGCGCGCTGTATAAGCGGATGGATTTAATTCATGATCTGCGCATAGGACAAGGCAGCGTCTTGTCATCTCTTTGAAATCTTCGCTATCGGAGAAATATTCCGCAAGTTGGATATGAAATGGCGCGTCATTGATGTGTGTTTGATCGCAGATGGCGGCTAATAATTGCCCTAAAATATATGCAGGCTTGTCAGCGTCCTTCACCGCATGTGTTGATGTCACCAGATTGGATGTGGCTGTGACCATGCGCACAAATGGATTTCGCCCAGTTGTTTTGTTGTAGATATGCTCTGTAGCTTTTGATACATCCACATTGATCAAAAGTTTTGCAACATCTTCAAAACTTGCGTCTTTTGACATTTGAACAGCGTCATATCCGCGATAATATAAACGGCCTTGATCGATATGGCTGATATCGGATTTAAGAACTGGTTCGCCCCAGCTTTGGGTTGATTTGGCAATCGCTCTTCGCGATCGTCCGCGCTTTTTATTTGCTAAAAGCTCTTCAACATCATGGGCGTGATAAAGGCTTTTTCGTGCATCGCCTTTTTGGGCGCTGGCCCGTAATTTTCCGCGGCTCACGTAAGCATATAGAGTTTGTCTGGAGATGTTGAGTATCTCGCAAACCTCTGTTGCCGTTTGAGTAAATGCGTTTTCATTCTGTTTATTCATGTTGATTATGTTGATCAATCTTGACGATCTGTCAAGTAAGCATAATTCTTTCATCAACAAGTGTGTATTTCTGATGAAGGGTAATTTTGATGGTTTTTCTGGATAAGATTCTGAATGGATTGAGCTTTTCAAATCAAAGATTGGATGCGTCATGCGTTCAAATTATCAATTCATATGCAGTTTCTGAGGATCTGTTTGCGGTCACAGAGCTTGCATCGCATTCAATAGCTGCAGCTGGATTGGCGCTATCAAATTATGTTGGGTGTTCAGATGCAGACATTCAGGTCGATCAGCATCTATCATATTTATGGTTCAAAAGTTCAGCTCGCCCGCAAGGTTGGTCATTGCCAAATGTATGGGATGATTTGGCCGGTGATTATAGGACGGCAGATGGTTGGATTAGGCTTCACACCAATGCGCCGCATCATCGCAAAGCTGTATGTGATCTTTTGGGGAATTTGGATCGCGCAGAGATGATCTGTAAAGTGAAGACATGGTCAGCGGTTGAATTGGAAAATTCTGTTGTGCAAAGGGGTGGTGCAGCGGCTGAAATGATGGATATGCAAACATGGGCGCAGCACCCTCAAGGCCAAGCTGTCGCGCAAGAGCCTTTGATGTCTTTGGATGTGTTTGAGGGGCATGTTTCTGGTCGTTCTTTGTTTCATGAGCGGTCCAAAAATGCGCGATCTTTGGCTGGGCTTAAGGTTCTTGATTTAACGCGGATTATTGCAGGACCTGTTGCGACCCGATTTTTATCATCCTTTGGGGCAAATGTGCTGCGTATTGATCCACCTTTGTGGGATGAGGGCGCCAATATTGTTGATATGAACCATGGGAAAAAATGCGCAACATTGGACCTTACAAAAATTGATGATGTGAAGGCTCTTCATCAGTTGATTTCTCAAGCTGATGTTATGGTTCATGGCCTGCGCACGGATGCGTTGGAACGCTTGGGGTTGGGTGATGAAGAGCGTCGGCATCTCAATCCAGCTTTGATTGATATCGCTCTTAATGCCTATGGTTGGACGGGGCCTTGGAAAAATAGGCGTGGATTTGATAGTTTAGTGCAAATGAGTTCGGGTATTGCGGAAGCTGGCATGAGTTGTGGGCACCAAGTTAACCCTCGATTCAATTCTCTTGCTAACCCCCTCCCTCGCCCAATGAGCGTTCAAGCGCTAGATCACGCAACTGGATATTTGATGGCGGCGAGTGTTTTGACAGGTTTGGCCCATTTAAAGCAGACCGGAAACCCAAGCTCGGCGCGTCTTTCATTGGCAAGAACTGCGGAAATGTTAAAACTTACAAAAAGACGTGGTTTTGGTGATGCTGCATTGGCCGCACAAAACTCAGATTATGGTCCTTATATTGAAGCCACAGATTGGGGCTCTGTTTTACGCTTAAAGCCAGCTTTGGATATTAAAGATGTGCCGCAATCAGAACAAATGCCTGCAAGATACTTGCATAGCCATCGGGCAATGTTTTAACTAAGTCTCAAACCTATCAAATATTATGGAGCGCAAAATGGTAGCTGAACCTCAATTAAGTGACGAGCGTAAAGCCAGTGTCGCACGTGCACTCTCATCTTTTTTCAGTGATGAATTTGATGAAGATCTCAGCGATTTTAGAGCTTTGGAAGTGGTTGATTTTCTATTGGATCAAATTGGCCCCAGCCAATATAACCAAGCTATTATTGATGCGCGTGCTTACTTTTTGGAAAAGGTTGAAGACCTTGATAGTGTTTTATATGTGCCTGAAAAGCTGTAATTTGCATTTAAGTTCAATAGCTTTGTCTTTTATTTAAAAAGGAATAAATTCCTTTAATTGTCTTGACTCTTATTCTCTCTTCTGGAATCTATATATGAACAAATAGAGAACATTGAGAGTTGATATGACCAGCCCTGCCATGACAAGAGAAGATTTACAGCTTCTTCGTCAGACGATAGCTAAGATTGAGAAAAAACAGATCGCTACATTTGATAGCCCTGTTTCCATGCTAGTTAAATCGCATCAAAAAGCTGAATTACATCATAATTCTGATATTGTTTCTTATCCGTTACAATCTGATCATTTAAGGAAAAAATCTAGAGTACACCCCTTTGGATATCATCCACTTGATCACATTATAGGTGGTGGGTTGCCTTGTTCTGCATTAACAGAGTTTCGCTGTGATGAAACACGAGAAGCAGGTGGTGCCAGTGCTTTTGTTTGGATTTTGGCGCAACGGCTTCAAGCCTTTTTGTCCACGTTTCATCATGGAACGAACCATGCGCCCATTATCTGGATTTCACAAGTATCTAGCCGGCTTGAGGGCGGTGGTATTTACCCCCACGGTCTGTTGTCGCTTGGTGTTGATCCATCCAAATGTTTGTTCATTCAACCCAAATCTCTAAATGATGCTTTGTGGGCGGCCGAGCTTGCGGCAAAGCATAGTTCAATTGCTGCAACGATCTTTGAAGTTCGCGGCAATCCATCGCAATTGGATATGGCAGGCACGCGCCGCCTACATTTAAGAGCGCAGGCAGCTGGTCGGCCTTTTTTTCTTTTGCGGCAAACAGGATATGCAGAGGCGACAGCCGCCCGCCTTAGGTTTCGTATTCAGCCAGCTGCCGCGGGGATGAAAACACTTCCCTCGCAGACAGAATTACCCAAGATGATTGGCAATCCATCCTTTCAAATTACGCTTGAAAAAAGCAAAAACCCTTCGTCGAAATCGTTCATATTAGAGTGGAAAAATGACATACAATCTTTCAAATTTGCCACAAAAAGAGATGGAGACATCCAAAATTCTGATGACCCAAAAAGATCACGCAACAATGGGTCCAATGTTTACCAAGCCGGATCGGAGAATTCTGGCGCTTACATTTCCCCATCTTTCAACGGATCGGATTCATCGGATGAGATGGGGCGCATCGTGGCGTTTAGATAGATGTAAAGTTGACCAACACAAACCATCACCACTTGTTTGTGTTGAAAAACAAAAGGGTGCGATGCGTTTATCTGCGCTTGATATAACCGCAGAAAATCTGGGTCTTAAACTCGGTCAAAGTGTTGTGGAGGCGCGCTCAATATATCCTGATCTTGATATTATCACCGCAGATCATGAGGCAGATCTGACGTTTTTAAATGCTTTAGCTGATTGGGCAGATCGGTATACGCCGCTGATCGGCATTGATGCGCCTTTTGATAAACCACAGGGTTTGTTTTTAGATATTACCGGCTGTGTTCACTTGTTTGGTGGCGAGGTGAATATGCTCAAAGATGTGATTCAAAAATTTGATAATATTGGTATTGATGTGCAAGGTTCGATTGCGCCAACCCCGGGGGCTGCTTGGGGGTTAGCTAGACACAATATTCGCCGTGATAGTGATAAGAACTTTGGCTATGAAAAATTGATCATGAATTGGGATAACCTTGAGGAGATGATTGCCGCGTTTCCAATGACAGCTTTGCGTCTTCCGCTTCAAATGTTGCTTGCGCTTGATCGTGTTGGTTTGAAAAAGATCAAAGATATTATATCTGCGCCACGCAAACCTTTAATGCGCAGATTTGGGCCGTTATTGTTAAAACGGCTAGACCAAGTTTTGGGCGTTGAAGAAGAGCCTGTTTCGCCGCGATTACCCGTATCTGAATTATCGGTGGAACGGCGGTTAGCTGAGCCTATTGGCCAGCAAGAGGATATTGAGACCTGTATCGAGCAGCTTTCAACATCTTTGCGTGGTGATTTGGAAAAGCGTGGCTTAGCTGGGCAAGCCTTTATGCTGCTTTTGTTTCGGTTAGATGGCATTGTCAAAAAAGTAGATATTGGCCTATCGGCACCTTCCCGCGATAGTGGGCGTATTAGAGCGCTTTTTGCTGAAAAACTAGCCACAATTTATGATGAGACAGATGCCGGTTCTGGATTTGAAATCATCCGACTTTCTGTCACCAGTGCCGTTATATTATCTGAGCTACAATCGACATTTTCAGGGCAGGATAATATCCAATTTGAGATTGATGAATTGGCCGATCGGTTGATTGCAAGATTGGGTTCTGAGCAGGTTGTTAAACCTGTTTTTCATCAGAGTTTTATTCCTGAACGTGCAGCGTCATTTGTGTCACTTTCAGACTTTAATCATCATGCAAAAATCAAAGGTGGATCAAAATTAGAGGATGGATTTGAGTTAGAGAATAGTGGGCTACAAATCCACCTTCCAAGACCGATCAGAATGTTTATAAATCCAGAACCTGTCACGGCCATTGCTGAGGTTCCCGAAGGTCCACCCATTACATTTAAGTGGCGCAGAAGTCAATATCATGTGGCGCGTGCGGAAGGGCCAGAGCGGGTAAGTGCTGAATGGTGGATTGATGGTGAAGATACCAAGACGCGAGATTATTATCGTGTTGAAGATAAGTTGGGTCGGCGCTTTTGGATTTTCCGTCAAGGGCTTTATGAGCGTGAGTGTAATCTTGCTTCAGGCATAATGCCGCGTTGGTTTATGCATGGATTATTTGCGTGACAGGGTTTTGTTATGCCGAAATGGGTGTTGCGAGTAATTTCTCCTTTTTAAAAAGCGCCTCCCATCCTGAAGAGATTATTGTACGTGCAGCGAAATTGGGTTTGACCCATGTTGGACTGGCAGATTGCAACACGGTTTCTGGAACTGTGCGGGCGCATATGGCCGCAAAAGAGGCTGATATTCTATATCATCCGGGCGCACGTCTTTGTTTTAGCGATACAATGCCCGATATCTTGGCCTACCCCAAAAACCGTCGTGGCTGGGGGCATTTATGCCGTTTGTTAACTACTGGGAACTTGCTGTCCAAGAAGGGCGATTGCACACTTAATGCTGAGGATTTGGTTCAATGGGCGCCCGATCTCATGTTGTGCATTTTGCCAAATGCAGATGCACACCAAGCTGGCATTAAGGTCTTTAGGTCCCAACTTGATTATCTAACCCTTCATCTGAAATCAGATCTGTATTTAGCGCTTACGCCACATTATGACGGTCAAGATAAGTATCGTTTTGCCTGTCTTGCAGATTTGGCAAAAACCTATTCTATCCCACTTATGGCGAGCAATGATGCATCAATGCACGAGGCAGATCGTCGCCCGCTTTTGGATGTTCTTGCATCTATCGAACATCATAAGCCTGTCTATCAAATGGGGTATCAGCTTTCAAAAAATGCTGAGCGTCATCTAAAATCAGCGGATGAGATGCGGCATCTCATGCGCGACTATCAACCCGCCTTTGCCAATACGATTATCTTTGCTGACAAATTAGGTTTTTCACTAGACGAACTAAAATATCAATATCCTGAGACGGTTTTTGGTCAGGGGTCGCCGCAAGAGACATTAAAACACCTTGCCTATAAGGGTGCAAAACGCAGATATCCTAATGGTGTGTCAGATAAAATCATCGGGCAAATTGAGCATGAACTTAAATTGATTGCAGAGCTTGAATATGCGCCCTATTTCCTCACCGTTTGGGATATTGTTCGTTATGCGCGGACCCAAGATATATTATGCCAAGGGCGCGGGTCTGCGGCCAATTCCACAATTTGTTATTGCCTTTATATCACCGATGTTAACCCAGAAAATGTCGACCTGTTATTTGAACGTTTTATCTCACCTGAACGGCGTGAACCACCCGATATTGATGTTGATTTTGAACACGAGCGCCGCGAAGAGGTCATCCAATATATCTATCATAAATATGGCCGCAACCATGCAGGGTTAGCTGGAACCGTCATCACCTATCGCGCACGAATGGCAGCGCGCGAAGCCGGCAAAGCATTTGGATTTTCCGATGATGCAATTTCTGCCTTATCGGGATTGGTTTCGGGGTGGTCGTCCAACAGTTTGACGCAAAGAGAGGCCAAAGAAGCTGGTCTTGATATTCGAGATATCACAACGCGGCGGGTTTTAGATTATGCATCTGCCCTGATTGGGTTCCCCAGACATCTCTCCCAGCATGTGGGTGGATTTGTGATTACAAAAGACCGCTTAGATGAAGTTGTTCCGGTTATGAATACGGCGATGGAAGGCCGCACCATGGTCGAGTGGGATAAGAATGATCTGGAAGCGTTGGGTATATTGAAGATAGATATTCTCGCTCTTGGGATGTTGACCTGTTTGGCGCGCGCATTCAAGCTTTTGGAGACTCATTATGGGATTCCAAAAATCTTAGCTGATCTGCAAGATGATGATCAGGTGGTCTACGATATGATTTGTAAAGCCGATACGGTTGGGGTGTTTCAGATTGAAAGTCGGGCACAAATGTCGATGTTGCCGCGATTAAAGCCGCGAGAATTTTACGATTTGGTGATTGAAGTTGCAATTGTCCGGCCCGGGCCTATCCAAGGAGATATGGTCCATCCCTATTTGCGCAGGCGTCAAGGATTGGAGCCTGTTGTATTTCCCAAAGAAGAATTGCGGCAAGTGCTGGGGCGCACTTTGGGGATTCCCCTCTTTCAAGAACAAGCAATGAAAATCGCAATTGTTGCTGCGGGCTTTACCCCAAGCGAAGCGGATAAATTGCGCCGTGCCATGGCAACATTTCGGCGTGTTGGCACCATTCACACATTCAAAATAAAAATGATCAATGGGATGGTCAAAAAGGGCTATGAGGCGGATTTTGCTGAACGGTGCTTTAAGCAAATTGAGGGGTTTGGTGAATATGGCTTCCCCGAAAGTCATGCCGCATCTTTTGCGCTTTTGGTTTATGCATCTTGCTGGCTCAAAGCCTATTACCCCGATATTTTTTGCGCAGCTCTATTGAATTCTCAGCCTATGGGTTTTTATGCGCCATCCCAGCTTATTCGGGACGCGCGTGAGCATGGTGTAGAGGTAAAATCGATTGATATTAATTATTCCAATTGGGATTGTCTATTAGAGGCTGGTGCTTTTGATGTTTCTGCAATGTCCAAACCCCGTCGATCAATGGCGCGAACCATTCAGACAAAATATGCGTTACGGTTGGGCTTTCGGCAGATCAAAGGTTTGCATGAAAAGGATATGGAGATCGTCAAAAATGCCCGCGATGATAAAGCTGGTGGTTCATTTGATTCAATCCGAGATTTATGGTTGCGAACTGGGCTTTCACCACGGGTTATCGAGCGGTTAGCAGAGGCTGATGCGTTTCGATCACTGGGCCTTGATCGTCGCGATGCGCTTTGGGCGGTGCGCGCGTTGGAAGAGGTTGACAGCAGTGAGCAAAATCTATTGTTTGAAAAAGATTATCAGTTGATTGAGCAGGAGCAGGAGATCAGCCTGCCAAAAATGCGCCTGAGTGAACAGGTGATCAATGATTATCGCTATTTAAAGCTGTCCCTTAAGGCCCATCCTTTGGCCTTTATTCGCCATAAGATACATCAAAGCCCAGCTGTTTTGCATGAAAATTTAAATCAAATTAAAAGCGGCCGCACGGTTTCTGTTACGGGACTTGTGCTCATTCGCCAAAGGCCGGGTTCTGCAAAAGGCGTTATTTTTCTGACACTGGAGGACGAAACAGGCGTGGCTAATGTCATTGTTTGGCCCAAAGTGTTTGAGCACTATCGGCGTGTGATTTTATCTGGTCGTTTGTTGCGCATCAGAGGCAAGCTGCAAAATGAAGCTGGTGTTATTCATATTATCGCGCAAAAAGTCGAAGATATGACGCCAATGCTGGATGCTTTGGAAGATGATCAGGATGATAAAAACATCACGTTGCAAGCTATCCGCAATAAATCTAATCAAGCCGATACATCAAAGAAAACGCATAAAGCTATCGACAATTATAGCTTGCAAGGTTCAAAGATCAAAAATGTCATGCCAAAAGGGCGTAACTTTCATTGACCAATCTGGTGCTTATAAAACGCCACGTTCAATCAAATCACGTTCGAACTGTTCTGATGAGGTGAACAAAAGACCATCAATACCTAATGCGTTTGCTGCATCCACATTTGGTTGACTATCATCAATGAAGATACAGTCTTGAGCGCGTAGATTATTGCGAGATAGCAAAAGTTCAAAGATCTCTTTGCCTGGCTTGATAAGTTTGACCTCGCCAGACACAATTGTATCGATAAAACTTGTGCCGAGAAAAGGATAGATCTCACAGGCGATTGGCCATTTTTCTGCAGAAAAGTTAGTGATGGCATAGGTTGGGATTTTGTTTTGTTTTAAACGTGCCAAGATATCGACTGAGTGCTTGATTGATGTTGGTACAGTTTCAGGCCAACGTTTGTCGAACTGTTCAAAAACATGTGCATATTTTGGAAACAAAGCGCTGTGGCCAGCTACTGCATCTGCACAGGTGCGGCCATTATCCATGGATAAGTTCCAGCTAAAAAAGTCAACGTGATCAATGAACTTATCAATAGAGCTTTGATCGCCAAGGAGGTCCATAAAAACTGGATTAATGTCCCAATTGATAAGTACGCGACCTACATCAAAGATTACATTTTTCATGGGGCGAGCTTTCTAACAATTGATTTTAGATGGATTGTTAAAGGCAAAAATAAGCAGTTCATTACTGAAGTAAAGTAATAATGTCGCAGTCACGATAGTCATGGTGGCTGATATATATAATATTCTTGACAAGATAAAAACAATCTAGTCCTCGAGTATTTGGGGTTTCATGAATACCAATAATTACAGTCTTATTGCTGAAAATATCCATAAAAGCTTTGGCTCGTTAGATGTTCTCAAAGGTATTTCGCTCAAAGCAGCAAAAGGCGATGTGGTTTCCATTATTGAAAGTTCTGGCTCTGGTAAAAGTACGTTTCTTCGTTGCATTAATTTTTTAGAAATGCCGGATCAAGGCCGTGTTGTTTTAGACGGTGAAGAAGTCACGATCGAACGAGATAAAAACAATCGTGCAACCGGTGTTGATGAAAAACAAATCCAACGATTGCGCAGCCAACTTGGTATGGTGTTTCAAAGTTTTAATCTGTGGTCACATATGACCGTTTTGCAAAATGTGATGGAAGGTCCAGTTCAGGTCTTGAAACAAGATCGAGCAGAGGCTGAAGCAAAAGCCATGGATTATCTTGGTAAAGTGGGTATTGCAAATAAAGCCCATTCCTATGCAAGCCAATTATCTGGTGGCCAACAGCAGCGCGTTGCTATTGCACGCGCGCTGGCAATGGAGCCAAAGGCATTGTTGTTTGATGAACCAACATCGGCACTTGATCCTGAATTGGTTGGCGAAGTTTTAAAAGTTATGAGAGATTTGGCAGATGAAGGACGAACAATGATTGTGGTGACGCACGAAATGGGCTTTGCCCGCGACGTGAGTAACCGCGTAATGTTTCTTCACCAAGGTATGGTGGAAGAAGAAGGTGCACCTCATGAGGTGTTTAATAATCCAAAGTCTGAGCGTTGCCGAGAATTTTTGGCAAGCTCACTTTGAGGTTCATGAGGGAGATAAAAATGAATCTAGTTAAAACGCTTGGCGGAGTAGCACTTGCTGCAGTTTTCGCCACATCAGCTATGGCTGATAATCACGCTGTTCGCTTGGGAACTGAGGACGCTTATGCTCCATATAACTTTATCAATGATAATGGTGAAGTTGATGGGTTTGAGCGCGAAGTTGGTGATGAGCTTTGTACACGGGCAAAATTGGAATGTACTTGGGTCACTAATGAATGGGATAGCATTATTCCAAACTTGGTTTCCGGTAACTATGACGCAATTCTTGCTGGTATGTCTATCACAGCAGAGCGTGATGAAGTCATCGATTTTACACAAGAATATTTCCCACCGGATCCATCTACATATGTAGCATTGGCTGATGCGGATGCAAAAGTTCTCATGGGCATTGTTGCTGCACAAGCTGCAACTATTCAAGCAAGTCACGTGTCTGATAGTGGTGCAACACTTGTTGAGTTTGCAACGCCTGATGAAGTTGTTGCTGCAGTTCGCAATGGCGAAGTTGATGCGGCCCTTGCAGATGATGCATTTTGGCAAGACATTGTAAAAGATTCAGATAGTGAGCTGGTATTTATTGGTGATTCAGTGATGATTGGTGGTGGTATCGGTATGGGTATCCGCGAGTCTGATGGTGAGCTTAAAGGCAAAATGGATGCTGCAATTGCATCTATGAAAGCTGATGGCACATTATCAACAATGATCGCTAAGTGTTTCGATGGCCACATGGTCAAATACTAAAATGAAGCGAAATAGGCCGCACAATCTGCGGCCTATTTTTTTGAGATATATTTATGTTTGAATATTGCGCTGATCCCAAAATATTAGAGGGTTTTACTTGGTGGTCATGCTATTTGACGACAGGTAAGCATCTCAATTTTTACACGAGTTTTCTCGTTGTTTTTGCGCTTTTGGCGGTCTGTGTACCGTTTATACTTTTATTCGGCTTTGGCGGCGCCATCGCGCGTCAATCAAGAATTCCGCCCGTCCGTTGGATTGGGCTTGCCTATACATCCATGGTCCGTGGTGTTCCCGACATCATTTTCTTTTTGTTTGTTCCAATAGCATTGGACCAAGGCATTGAATATTTACGTCATCATGCAAAATGCCCTGAATGGACTGACACCATACGTCAAGGAAATGACTTTGTTGTCTGTGCCGCTGCAAAAATGCCGCTTGGACCGTCGGCGCAATGGGTCCATGAACTTTATGGTTTCTCGTTAGCTGTTTTAGCTTTTTCCATCGTTTTTGGCGCTTTTGCAGCTAACACAATGCATGGTGCAATCACGGCGGTTCCTAAAGATCAACTCGAGACAGCCGCAGCATTTGGTATGTCACGCAAACAAGTTTTATGGCGCATTCATCTACCACAAATGTGGGTCTATGCTTTGCCTGGACTATCCAATTTATGGATGATTTTGATCAAAGCCACGCCATTATTATTCCTGCTTGGGATTGAAGATATCGTTTATTGGGCTCGCGAGTTGGGTGGATCAAAAACATCACGGTTCTCCTATCCCCATGGTGATTGGCGCTTGGGGTATTTCTTGGTGCTTTTGCTGTTTTATCTTGCGCTATCTTGGGTCAGTGAAAATGTGTTTGAGAAAATCAATCACAAGATTTCAAAAGGCCAAGCCACGATTGGAGGCCATGCATGAGTTGTCTTCAAACGTTAAGTGACTTTGGTTTGCGGGCGGTTGGGTTGGCTTTGGTGTACGTGCTTTGCCCAAGAGTGATATTACATTATGCGAACAAGTGGTGCTGATTGGCTCAGGCTTGATCTGGAATGTTTATTTTGCAATTGTTGCGCTAACACTGGGCTTTTTCGTAGCTTCTTGGATTGCATTTGCACGCAATAGCTCCAATCCAATGGTTTGGCGACCTGCTGCATTTTTCATTTTTATGATCCGTGGATCTCTGCTGTTTATCCAGTTTTTCCTTCTGTATGAGACATTTGTTTTGTTGCCGAAACTTGGCTGGGATATTCAGCTTGGATTTATTGAAATCACACTTGAAACGCGATGGCTTACACGAGCGTGGTTGGGGGCAACTATTGTGTTGTTTTTAAACACCAGCGCCTATATAGCGCCGATATTTTATGGTGCGTTAAGGTCAGTGCCGCGTGGCGAAATTGAGGCTGCAAAAGCCATTGGCATGACAAACACGCAAATCAACAAACGCATTATTTGGCCGACCATGTTACGTCTTGCTTGGGCATCTTATACCAATGAAGCCATATTTTTGCTGCATGCGACAGCGCTTGTGTTCTTTTCAAGCTTTCCCGCTTGGCGTCCACAGGGTGATGCGCTCTATTTTGCCAGTTATTTTGCCGACAAAACATTCAATCCGTTTGTGTCATATCCAATTATTGCTGGGTATTTTATCGCGCTCACACTCATCGTCATTGTCCTATTTGGCTTTGTGAACCGACGTTTGAACAGGCATCTCAATTAACGTTCAAATACACTTAAATGACATCTAAACAACGGTGCATTTCAAATCGCCAAGACCCTCAACAAATCCGTGCATTTCATCACCTTTGTTAACTGGACCAACACCCGATGGCGTGCCCGTCAAAATAATATCCCCTGGTGCTAACTCAAACAGGCCAGACAGATAGGATATTGTTTCAGGTATCTTCCAGATCATCTGTTCTAGCTGGCTTGATTGCCGGCGTTCACCGTTTACATCAAGCCAAATTTCGCCCTGTTCGATAAAACCAGTTTCGCTCTTGGGGGTTAAATCTGTGCAAGGGGCCGATTGTTCAAAGGCTTTTCCAATTTCCCATGGGCGACCCATCTTTTTCATCTCACCTTGCAGATCACGGCGCGTCATATCAATACCAACGCCATAGCCGAAAATACAATCATTTGCATCAGATAGTGGGATGTTGGTGCCACCCTTTTCAAGCGCCACAACAAGTTCAATTTCAAAATGAACATTTGATGATTTATCAGGATAGGGGAAATCATCGCCATTAATGAGGAGATTATTTGGGTTCTTTTGGAAGAAAAAAGGAGGCTCGCGATCTGGATCATGACCCATTTCAATTGCGTGATCTGCATAGTTTCGACCCACACAATAGATCCGTCTGACTGGAAATTTAAGCTCAGAACCTTTAATTGGTAGAAAAGCTTGGTCTGCAGGCTCAAAAATATAGGTCATGGGTGTCGCTCACTTTATGTGCAAATTTGATAACAAGTGTATTCGGTTGCTATTGATTTTGGAATAGTGTTGGTGGACGCTTGTTCGTAATTAGACGAAGGTGTAGGTTTGTGAGGTTGATTTGAATTGATTGTAATTCATATATTTTGTGAATTCTTGTTCAAGTCTGGATCGTTTTTGAATTTGAGGAATTAAAATGGAATGTGTTTTCGTACAAATACGGTGCAAACCGGGAACCGCATATCAAATAGCTGATGAGATTGTTGCTCGAGAAATTCATTCAGAGCTATATTCAACAAGCGGTGATTATGATCTTCTCATGAAATTGTATATTCCTGAATCGGAAGATATTGGGAAGTTCATCAATGATAATGTTTTGAATATTGAGGGAATTGATCGCACATATTCAACACTAACTTTTAAAGCATTTTAAGGCCTATAAAAGGTCACTTTACTGGGAGAAAATAATGAATATTAAAAAACTTGGATTGATTGCAGCATCAGTTGCGATGCTAGCTGGGTCTGTCACAAATGCAGCTTTTGCTGATGGTCATAAGAACGTTAAAGTTGGCATGATTACAACATTGTCTGGCGGTGGTGCTGGCCTTGGAATTGATGTGCGCGATGGCTTTATGCTTGCGGTCAAACAATCTAAAAATAGTAATATTGACGTTGTGATTGAAGATGATCAGCGTAAACCTGATATTGCTGTTCAGCTTGCAGATAAGATGATTCAATCTGAAAAAGTTGATATTCTCACGGGTATTATTTGGTCCAACTTGGCAATGGCCGTTGTTCCTGCGGCAACTGCGCAAGGTAAGTTCTATCTTTCCCCAAATGCTGGTCCGTCACCATTGGCGGGTAAAGGCTGTCACCCAAATTATTTCAATGTAGCTTGGCAAAATGATAACCTGCATGAAGCAGCAGGCGCGTATTCAAATGATGCAGGCTATAAAAACTCATTCATTTTGGCGCCAAATTATCCAGCCGGAAAAGATGCTTTAACTGGTTATAAACGCATGTTTAAGGGTAAATTGTCTGGTGAGCTTTATACAAAGCTAGGCCAAACGGATTATGCCGCAGAAATTGCGCAAATTCGTGCATCTGGCGCTGATAGCGTTTTCTTCTTCTTGCCAGGTGGTATGGGCATCTCGTTCCTTAAGCAATATGCAGGTAGCGGAATTGATTTGCCAGTTGTTGGTCCAGCCTTTAGTTTTGACCAAGGTATTCTTCAAGCCGTTGGTGCTGCAGCTTTGGGTGTTAAAAACACATCTCAGTGGAATAAAGATATCGATAATGCAACAAATGCTGCTTTTGTTGATACGTTCCAAACAGAATATGGCCGTCTTCCATCTTTGTATGCATCCCAAGGGTTTGATACTGCGAACTTGATTTTGAGCGCAATGGCAAAAGCTGATGTTAAAGATGCTGATGCCTTTCGTGCAGCTTTAAAAGCTGCAGATTTTAACTCAACACGTGGTGAGTTTAAATTTGGTAATAATCATCACCCGATCCAAAACATCTATGTTCGTGAAGTTATCCAAGAAGGCGATATCTTTACAAATAAGATCATCGCAACGGGTCTAACAGCGCACCAAGATGCTTATGCAGTTGACTGTAAAATGTAATTTTGGTTAAAACTTCAAGCGGCCGAGATTATAGTCTCGGCCGCTTTTGTTAAGGCGTCCCCTATGTCGTTCATTTTAATAGTCGAACAAATTCTGAACGGACTTCAGTTTGGGGTGATGTTGTTTTTGATGGCAGCTGGCCTCACATTGATCTTTGGTGTCATGGGCCTGATTAATCTTGCGCATGGTTCCTTATATATGGTTGGCGCGTTTGCTGCTGCCTCTGTTGCTGCGGCCACGGGCTCATTTCTCTTAGCATTGTTTGCAAGCCTTATGGCAGCTGCCATTATTGGCGCGATTGTTGAAATGGTTGTAATTCGCAGATTGTATGATCGTGATCACCTTGATCAAGTTTTGGCAACATTTGCACTTATTTTGATTTTTTCAGAAGCCACTCGCTGGTTGTTTGGTTCATTTCCGCTATATCTGGATGTTCCAAAGATGTTGTCAGGAACGGTTATTTTACTGGGCGGTATTGAATATACTCTTTATCGGCTCACATTAATTATCATCGGTATTGTTATTGCAGTTGGACTATTTTTCCTCATTTCCAAAACCCGTATAGGGATGCGGATTAGAGCTGGTGAAAATGATCGCGAAATGATCGGTGCTTTGGGCGTTGATATATCCAAGCTCTATACATTGGTTTTTGCAATTGGAGCGGCGCTTGCAGGTCTTGCAGGTGCGCTGGTTGGCGCAATCCAATCTGTGCAGGTTGGTATGGGGGAGCCTGTGTTAATCCTTGCCTTTGTTGTCATTGTTATTGGCGGTATCGGATCGATAAAAGGTGCATTTGTGGGCGCAGTTTTGGTTGGTCTGACTGATACACTTGGCAGGATTATGCTTCCCACCTTTTTCGCCCAATTTATGGACACTTCCGCGGCGACATCTGTTGGGTCTTCGCTTGCCTCGATGTTGATTTACATCTTGATGGCAGCAGTTCTTCTTCTCAAGCCAACAGGTCTATTTGGGCCTGCTCAGTCGGGAAGTCACTAATGTTTAAAGAACGCACAATCAATATTTTTCTATTGGCGCTTTTGGTGCTGATCCCGATAATTGCTTTGGCATCGGACGAGCCATTCATCATCACATTGATGACTAAAGTTACGATTTTGGCACTTGCTGGCGTTGGACTGAACTTGGCGCTCGGTCGTGGTGGTTTGGTGAGTTTAGGCCATGCCACGTTTTTTGGTTTAGGTGGCTATGCAATGGGTATTTTGGCAAGCCATGCGCAAAACTACACACCATTGATGGAATTGCCATTTTTGATTGAAGGCACGAAATCGATGCCGATCATTTGGCTGGTAGCGATCATTGTAAGTTCACTTGCAGCCTTGCTCATTGGTCTGCTTAGCTTACGCACATCGGGTGTCTATTTCATCATGGTGACGCTCGCATTTGGGCAAATGTTCTATTATTTTTCTATCAGTTGGCCCGCTTACGGCGGTGAGGATGGTCTATCGATTTATGTCCGTAATAATTTCCCGGGTCTGAACACGCTAGACCCGATCCAGTTTTATATCATCTGTTTTGCGCTCTTAATGCTTGTTTTATTATTGGTTTCAAAGATCAATAATTCTGCCTTTGGTCTTGCTTTAGATGGTGCGCGTCAGAATACTGATCGTATTCAAGCTGTGGGGATAAACCCTTTTAATGTGAGGCTTGTGGCTTTTGTCATTTCTGGCGGCATTACAGGACTGGCGGGCGCTTTATTTGCTGATTTGAACCGGTTTATCAGCCCAACAATGTTTGGATGGCAGACGAGCGGCGAGATTATGATGTTTGTGATACTGGGTGGTGTAGCACGGCTTTATGGACCTGTTGCCGGTGCTGCAATCTTCATTTTGCTAGAGCATTTACTTGGTGGTCTATCGCAATATTGGCATATTTATTTAGGTCTTATTTTGTTGCTTGTTGTGTTGTTTGCGCGCGGCGGTGTCATTGGTAGTCTTTCTATAAAAGGTCAAAAACTATGACCGATATCGTTTTAAGTACAGATAGGCTTTGCAAATCATTTGGGGTGTTAAAAGCTTGTGATCATGTTTCACTTGATTTGTGCGCGGGTGAAATTCATGCTTTGATTGGGCCAAATGGTGCTGGCAAATCGACGCTTATTAAGCAGATTTCTGGAGGGTTGGAGCCCGATAGCGGCGATGTTCGCCTGCTTGGTGATTTGATCAATAAAAAATCTATCGCACAAAGAGCAAAATTGGGTTTGGCGCGTACATTTCAAATCTCTGCACTGGCGACAGAATATAGCGTTTTAGAAAATGTTATGCTCAGCGCTATGGGTAGGAATGGACATGTGTTTGATTTTTTCAAACCTGTTCGCAGAGATAAAACGCTCTTAACGCCTGCTCGCCAAACGCTTGAACGAGTTGGTTTGATAGAGTTTGAAAATTCCACGGTATCAGAACTCTCTCATGGGCAAAGGCGTCAATTGGAAATTGCCATTGCGTTGACACTCTCTCCCAAAGCATTTTTGATGGATGAGCCAATGGCAGGGATGGGGGCTGATGGATCTAAGCGGCTCACAAAATTATTAAAAGAGTTGAAAAAAGAAGCCCCGATTTTATTAGTTGAACATGACATGGATGCGGTTTTCGCATTAGCTGATCGCATCAGCGTTTTGGTTTACGGCAAGATTATTGCAACGGGGACCGCCGCTGAAATACGTGCAAATTCTGATGTTCAAAGTGCTTATCTTGGGTCTGATTTTGAAGAGGGAGCACATTAATGCAATTGCTCAATCTTGAAAATCTATCGGCTTTTTACGCAAGTTCCCAAGCGCTTTTTGATGTTAGTTTAGAGATCAATGAGGGTGAAGTTTTGGCGCTAATGGGCCGCAATGGGATGGGTAAATCAACAACGGTTAAAAGCATCACGCGCATGTTGAAAAAGACAGGTGGGAACATTCAATTTGAAGGACAAGATATCACCAAATGGCCCACGCATAAAGTGGCGCAATTGGGAATTGGCCTTGTTCCTGAAGGTCGCAGGTGTTTTACCAATCTTACTGTTTTTGAGAATCTTTATGCATCTGCGCGCCAAGGTGAGTGGGATTTTGATAAAGTGGCTTCGCTATTTCCGCGACTTGAAGAACGGCGCGATCAGATGGCTGCATCTTTATCCGGTGGTGAGCAACAGATGTTGGCGATTGGCCGTGCTCTTATGACAAACCCTAAACTGCTTATTTTAGATGAAGCGACAGAAGGCCTTGCGCCCGTTGTTCGATCTGAGATATGGACGGCGATCTCTCGGCTTAAAAACGAAACAGGCATGGCGATATTATTGATTGATAAAACCATCCGCGAGTTGCAACGTATTGCCGATCGCGCGGTGATTTTAGAGCGTGGTATATCGGTGTGGCATGGCCAGATGAATGAACTAGATGATGCTATTTCCAATCAATATTTGGGCATCTAATATTAAGGGTTTTTGTAATGGCGGATTATTCAATTTCATTTTTGCTCCTTTTGGCAATTGGCATGTTGTGCACGGGTGCGGTCGCTGGGGTTTTGGCAGGATTGTTGGGTGTGGGTGGCGGCATTGTTATCGTTCCTGTTCTTTTCATCCTGTTTGATTTTTTGGATATTCCAAACCAAGTCAGCATGCATTTGGCGGTCGCAACATCGCTAGCTACGATTATTCCAACATCGATTTCATCGGCGCGCTCGCATCACAAAAAAGGCTCGATTGATATTGATCTTTTAAAGAGCTGGGCACCGTTGATTTTCATCGGTGCGCTTATTGGTGGGGTGCTGTCTAAATACTTGGCATCCAATAGTCTGACACTTATTTTTGGAACAGTTGCTCTTTTGGTGTCTATCAATATGGCACTACCAAAAAAGATTGTTCTGTCTGACCACATGCCAAAAGGTGTGTTTGGAAAAGGTGTGTTGCCAAGTTTTGTTGGTGGATTTTCTGCCTTGATGGGGATAGGTGGCGGCACGTTATCGGTGCCGATTTTATCTGCGTTTTCATTCCCTATTCACCGCGCCGTCGGAACAGCATCGGCCTTTGGGTTGGTGATTGCAATCCCTGCGGTGTTTGGTTTTATCTGGGCTGGATGGGGTGTTGATTTACGCCCCCCTTATTCCTTGGGTTATGTCAGCTTACCCGCTGCGGTCTTAATCTTTTCTGTCAGCGTTTTTACGGCGCCACTGGGTGCAAAACTGGCTCATAGTTTGGACCCGAGCAGTTTGAAAAAAGCATTTGCGGTGTTTTTGTTCATCACATCCATCAGAATGTTGTGGGTCGCATTGGTATAAGTGCTCATGGTTATAGGATCAATTCCGCTTCTTGCAGACTTGCTTGTTGAACCTAAGAGCTGCTATCATTGGTGCTTAAGAATATTATAAAAAAGGTGTGCTAAATGAGTTCTATTCCAATCAATATCGGCACAGCGCAAAGACAAAGCGCGTCCTTAGGAAAGACCATTCAGCTTAATCCAACGCGCCGAACTGCATCAGACGATGTGTTTGACTATTTACACGTCAACATCATTGCTATGAATATTCAGCCTGGTACAAAGATGTCTGAGACTGAAATTGCAAAGCAATTTGGCGTTTCTCGTCAGCCTGTTCGCGAAGCTTTCATTCGTTTAGCTGATATGAGGTTGCTGGAAATTCGACCACAACGGGCCACCGTCGTTCGCAAAATTCATGGCCAAGAAATCTTGGATGCTCGATTTGTTCGAACAGCCCTTGAGGTTGAAGTGGCACGACATGCCTGCCTTAAATATGATGGCCGATATGATGATGATTTTGCCGCAAACCTTGCGCTTCAACGTGATTGTATGGAGCGTGTAGACTTTGATAAATTTCACGCGTTAGATTACGAATTCCATAAGCTTATTTGCATCACAGCTGAAACTGAATTTGCCTTTAGAACGGTTGTTGAAAATAAATCTCATGTCGACAGATTATGTGCTTTGTCTTTATCGACAAAAGAGCATTTTAAAGATGTGATTGAAGATCATTCGAAAATATTTGAATTTATTAAGCAACAGAACGAGGTAGAACTTGTGGCTGCATTGCGGGCTCATCTATCCCGTTTGGATGGAACGATTGCAAATGTTCGTGCAGCGCATGGCGAATATTTTGAAGACTAATTATTGATGTGTTTCTGTTTTAATTTGATAGCGCCGCTGGTTTTATACCAACGGCGCTATTTTTTGGTTTACTAGGTTCTTATCTTAAGAGAACAGCATTCCGCCGTTAATATCAACATTTGCACCTGTCATGAATGCAGACTGATCAGAGGCCAAGAATACGGCAAGATTTGCTGTATCTTCTGGTGTGCCTTCGCGTTTTACAGGGCTGACATTTGCAACATGGGTCCGAACTTCTGGCTTGGTGAAAATATTGTGGAAGTCTGTATCTATCATACCAGGGCAAAGTGAGTTCACACGAATACGCGAACCAAACTCTTTTGCAAGGCCACGTGTCATTGTCATGACAGCACCTTTGGAGGCTGCATATGCAACAGAACCAGGTCCGCCGCCATCACGTCCGGCTTGGGATGCGAATGTTATGATTGAGCTGCCTTCAGGCATGTAAGATTCAACGGCTTTAACAATGCGGAAAAGGGATGTTGTGTTGAGTTCCATCACTTTATTCCAGTGATTGATATCCATTTCCTCAATCTTCTTACGGGCAAGCAAGCCACCGGTTACATGCATAAGTACGCCGATTTCTGAACCAAATTCGTCAACTGTCTTGGTAACAAGTGCATCAACATCGGCTTGGTTGGTCATGTCGCCCTGAAGGGCAAATGCTTGGCCACCCATCGCTTTAATTTCTTCAACGGCTGAATCTGCACCTGCGCTGCTTGAATGATAGTTGATGGCAACTTTAACACCTTCTTGGGCAAGGCGCATGACACATGCACGACCGATATCTCGCCCACCACCGGTTACAATCGCGGTTTTTCCATTTAAATTCATAATAGGTCCTATCTTTTTTAACTTATGGCTCATCTGAGCTATATCTCGTGTTTTTGTCAGTGTGTGATAATCATGCTTTTGCTGACTGTTTTCGTTTGCATGGGTGACGCACAACACACAGTGATCATTAAGGAGATTAAAGATGTGTTTGTGACAGCATTAAAGGCCCCCGAACCCATTTTTGTATTCGTCAGTTATATTCGAGTTTTCTGTGTAAATATCAACTAGTATACTAGTATTTATTTGCTACGCTAAGAAACTTTCAGATGTATATTTTGCTTATAATTCATGGGTTTTATATAAAAATGGAAAAACTTGATTCTGTATTGCTTCTTCATTTATGTGATGTTTTGGGCTACATCTTTAAAAACCTGTGACCTGAGGAAATTTAAAATGAATGCAGTCTTGCAATTAAAACGTAGTAAAGCTGATCAACCCAAGATTGGACTTATACATTTTGGACCGGGCGCATTTTTTCGTGGGTTTAATGCTGTGTTTACTTCGGAAGTCATGCAGGCTGAGGGTGGAGATTGGGGTGTTTGTGCGGTGAGTCTAAGAAGTTCAGACATACGAGATAAGCTGGTGACCCAAGATTATGCTTATACATCTGTGACCCTTGATCCCCAAAAAGCAGAGCACCAGGTGATTGAGGTTATTCAAAACATATTGGTTGCGCCGGAAAGTCCAAAAGCTGTTTTGGATGTGATGATCAGCCCTGATGTGAAGATTGTGTCGATGACAATAACTGAAAAAGGATATTGTCATAATCCTGCAAATGGCGATCTTTGCGATGACGATGCGGATATACTTCACGATCTGGAACATGAGGATAATCCACGAACAGCAATCGGGTTTTTGGTCCATGCTCTCAACCAAAGACGGATCAAAGGACTATTACCGTTTACTGTCTTGTCTTGCGATAATTTGCCAAATAATGGAGCGCTTACGAAGAATATTGTCCTTGCGTTTGCTAACAAGGTTGATCGCGAACTTGCTGATTGGATACATCGCGAAGCTAAATTTCCATCCACAATGGTTGATCGGATAACGCCTGCAACAACCGATAAGGATGTTGATGCGTTGCTAGATATTGCGGGCTATTATGATGTGGGCTGTGTTGTGCATGAACATTTTCGTCAATGGGTGATTGAGGATGATTTCGTTGATAATTGTCGGCCAAATTGGAACCTAAGTGGTGCGCAGTTTGTGAAGGATGTCGAGCCATTTGAATTGATGAAATTGCGGTGTTTAAATGGCACGCATTCTGCCCTTGCGTATTTGGGTTATTTAGCTGGCTATGAGACGGTTTTTGAAGCTGTATCAGATGAGGATTTTGCGGGTTTTATCGACAGACTTTGGACGGAAGAAATCATTCCGACATTGCCACAGCTTGATGGCATTGATTTGGCCGTCTATTGCGCTGACCTTAAAAAGCGTTATCAAAATTCAGAAATTAGACACCTGACATGGCAGATTGCAATGGATGGGTCACAAAAAATTCCACAACGGATTTTGGGAACGATACGAGATAATTTGAGATCTGGTGCATCAATTTCTGGCCTTGCGCTCGTTATTGCAGCTTGGCTGCGATATGTCGGTGCGGTTGATGAGCAAGGCAATGATATTGATGTGAAAGACCCACTGGCTGTGGAGTTGAAAACAACATCCCAATCACATGAATTGCCAGAAGATAAGGTCAAAGCGCTCCTTGCACTCAGAGCTGTGTTCGATGAAGACTTAGCCAATGATAATAGATTTTGTTCCGTGGTCACTAATGCCTATATTTCATTGACTGAGATGGGTTCAAAGAACACCGTCAAAGCGCATTTATAGAACCGTACGAACGCGCCATAATTCAGATGTTTGATGTTGGATAATAAACAGCATCTCATCATGGATTTTGGTGAGCGGATAAAAGCTTATCGAGACCCAAATAGTCCGCGTAAGACATCTTGCCATCAAAGTTCATTTGAGCGCTGTCTTTTTCAGGATTATAGGGCGTGGACATTTTATGTGACCTCGGAGCGCTGTTGAAACCTGTCTTGGGTTCCTAGTATGGTTTTCATCAGGCGTGAGTGTTGGTCTGTCAGACCATCGATAACGTTAAAATGGTGTCTATCTGGTTCTTCGATGGCTTGCGTTTTTGCGCCCAATCCCAGCCAAATATTTGGTAAGAGCGCATTTTGCCGCAAAAACTCTGGCCGTTCGGACCCACCAACCCATGCGGTTAGACGTGTATTTTCTATCGGTTCTTTAAAGGCTGGGCTCGCTTTATAAGCTGTTTGCTGTGTGAGCTGCAAAGCAGTGTTGAGCTTTGTTTTCAGCAATGGCCGCAAGTCAAATAGACCCGAGATTGGGACAACATGTTCAATCCGATCAGATACTAATTTGGGAAATTTTGTGCCCTTGGATACGAGTTCTGCAACAAGATGACCGCCCGCTGAATGTCCTGTTAGAATAATAGGTCCTGAGACCTTTTCTGCGGCGTGGCAGATAGCCTTTGTCATCATCTGCGTTATCGCTGCGATATCAACATTTGGGCAAAGCTCGTAGCCTGGAATAATACCTGTCCATCCCGCATCAACCGCACCTTTTGCAAGATGAGACCACATTGATTTATCAGTGCTTTGCCAATAGCCGCCATGGATAAAGACAAATAGACCTTTTGATGGAGATTTGGGTTCGAACAGATCGTATTTTTCGCGCGGTGTTGTTCCATAGGCAATATCAATTTGGTACTTTGATTGTTTGCGAAATTGTTGTGCTTTTATCGGCCAGCTTTTCATTATATCAGCGCTGTTTGGAATATTCCCACCATTGTTATAGGCATCGTCCCAATCAGAAATATGAGATGGTGAATGTGGCTGATTCATTTTGATATTGTCCGTGGTTTGGGCGTTGCCAGTAATATCTAAAAGTTGTTGAGAGCAATATAGTTCAATTTTTTTGAATTTTGTCACCATAATATGATTGATTATGGGTTTTTGTGGTAGAATGCGCTTTTGGATCCAGATTATTATTTGCGGGTAAGGTGCCGAAATTTGGATAACTATAATCGATTTTTAGATAGCTTTTTAACAGATTTAAATGGTGTTTGTGTATTTTGAAACAGCAAGTTATCAAAGACGTCATCAAATTAATACCAAATGAATGTGAGATTTTTTATGGGATTGTTAGATCAAAATCGATTGTTTCCGATTGAGCCGGCGGCTCGAAAACTAGCGTGTGAACTTTATGAAGGGATTGCAGACCTGCCGATTATCAGCCCTCATGGGCATACGGATCCACAATGGTTTGCGGACAATAAACGTTTTAAAGATCCAGCGGAATTGTTTGTGATTCCAGATCATTATGTATTTCGTATGTTGACGTCTCAAGGGGTCAATTTAGCTGATTTGGGAATTCAGAGGCAAGATGGTGGATCAGTTGAAACTGATCCCCGTCAGATCTGGCAGCTTTTTGCCAAACATTATTACTTGTTCCGAGGAACGCCGTCTCAGATGTGGTTGGAGCATTCGTTTGAGCATGTTTTTGGTATTGATGAGGTGCTGTCTGAAGATACGGCCAATTCGTATTATGACCATATCAACAATAAATTGAGCGAAGATAGCTTTTTGCCCCGCGCGCTTTTTGATCGTTTTAATATGGACGTTTTATCGACCACGGAGAGTGCCTTGGATGATCTAAAATGGCATAAAATGATTGCTGATAGTGATTGGAATGGCAGGGTTGTGACGACATATCGGCCGGACGCTGTTGTTGATCCTGAGTTTGAAGGTTTTGCAGCAAATATCACTCAATTGGGCGAACTAACGGGCGAAGATGTTTCAACTTGGCAGGGCTATCTGAGTGCACATCGCATACGACGCGCCTTTTTTAAATCCCATGGTGCAACAGCTTCTGATCATGGGCATCCATCTGCGCGAACTGAAGACCTGTCACAGGGCAAAGCTGAAGAGCTTTTTGATATAATTATCTCAGGACGTTTTACGTCTAATGATGCCGATCAATTTCGAGGCCAAATGCTCACTGAAATGGCTCGCATGAGCCTTGATGATGGTCTTGTGTTGCAGATTCACCCAGGCTCATTCCGAAATCATTCAAAACAAACATTCCTAGATTTCGGTCGCGACAAGGGTTTTGATATTCCAACACGTACCGATTATGTATCTGCGCTCAAACCGATGCTGGATGCCGTTGGTTTGGAACCTGATTTGACGATTATTTTGTTTACGCTGGATGAAGCCAGTTATGGCCGTGAACTTGCGCCGTTAGCTGGTGCATATCCGGCGCTTAAACTTGGTCCGCCATGGTGGTTCTTTGATAGTTATGAGGGCATAAAGCGTTTTCGTGAAACCACGACCGAAACGTGTGGGTTCTACAATACTGTCGGGTTTAACGACGATACGCGGGCGTTTTGTTCAATCCCTGCGCGCCATGATGTGGCACGCCGTTCTGATTGTGCCTATCTTGCAAACTTGGTGTTAACAGGTCGATTGCGTCTTGTTGATGCTCATGAAGTGGCCCATGATCTGACCTATCGACTTGCTAAGGCTGCTTATAGGCTTTGATGAACAATAATATTTAGTTGCTCGATTCAATAACCGATTGCATGGACACATAGGTGGACGAATTTGCAATGTTTGGGAGCGTTGAGATTTGTTCACCTAAAAATCGCCGATATGATTGGATATCTTTGGTGCGGACTTTGAGAAGATAATCAAAGGATCCGGCAATCATATGGCACTGTTCGATTTCAGGGATTTTACGAACTGCTTCATTAAAATCATTCAGAGCTTTTTCTTTCGTATCGTGGAGTTTAATCTCGGCAAAAGCGACATGGTTGCGGCCAATTTTTGTTTGGTCAATTTGTGCTGCGTAGCCAATGATAATACCGTTATCTTGAAGCTTTTTCATTCGCGCCATGCAAGGCGTTTTGCTTAACCCAACACGCGGGGCTAAGTCGGTAACAGATATGCGACCTTCTTTGCTTAATATGTCTAGGATTTTTCTATCATATGCATCGAGTGATTTATCATCCATAGTATGTGCTCGTTCTGTTTTACAAGATGGTGTTTGTGATGAAGGTGATGACAAGAAATTATCTTTAACAAGGCATGAAAACAACCCTAATCTCTTAAAAATTTAATATAATTGGCGAATATCACTGTTTTATTTCAATATACGGAAATTATCGCTTTCAATTAACTGATAGGATGACCTTAATCATTTGAAGGAGGTCATTATGAATACATTAGATGCACAACGAGCTAATATTAGGTCGTCTCATTTGGCACCTGAAAATGAAATTTTGCAATTCCTAATTCGATCATCTTCGATCACAAATGAAATGCGCACTCAGATTTCAGATGATGCTGCCGAATTCATCGAGCATATCAGAGCCTCTGATGATCCAGGATTGATGGAAGTCTTTCTTGCTGAATACGGCTTGTCGTCTGATGAAGGTGTCGCGCTTATGTGTTTGGCAGAGGCTTTGTTGCGTGTTCCAGATACCCAAACCATGGATGATTTGATTGAAGACAAGATTTCGCCTTCGTCGTGGAGTGCGCATTTAGGTCAATCAACCTCGCCATTGGTCAATGCATCGACTTGGGGTCTCATGCTGACCGGAAAAGTGTTGAAAGAACCCAATGATGATGGTGTTGCTAAAACGCTCCATGGAATGGTCAAGCGCTTGGGCGAGCCACTTATTCGGGTGGCTGTGACCAGAGCAATGAAAGAAATGGGCCATCAGTTTGTTTTAGGTGAAACAATCGATGAAGCCGTTCTGCGCGGCAAGTCTTGGCAAAAAAAGGGCTTTACCTATTCATATGACATGTTGGGAGAAGCTGCGCTGACGCAAAAAGACGCCGATGAATTTTACACATCTTATAGTGATGCAATCGGCAGGTTAGCCCTTCATTCTCATTCAGCTGATATTCGGCGCAATCCAGGGATTTCAATCAAGCTATCTGCGCTTCATCCGCGCTATGAAGTTGGTCAGAAACAACGCGTCTTAACAGAGTTGGTACCGAAAGTTCTTGAGCTTGCGATCATGGCTAAAGATGCAAAAATGGGTTTCAACATTGATGCAGAAGAAGCCAATCGGCTTGATTTGTCTCTTGATGTTATTGAGGCTGTATTGCGGACGCCAGACCTTGAAAATTGGGATGGTTTTGGTGTTGTTGTTCAGGCCTATGGCAAGCGGGCAAACCCTGTTCTTGATTGGTTATATGATCTTGCAACAGAATGTGACCGCAAAATCATGGTTCGACTTGTTAAGGGCGCTTATTGGGATACAGAGATTAAGCTTGCCCAAATTGAAGGGGTTGATGGATTTCCTGTTTTCACCCACAAGGCTGCAACTGATATTTCTTATATGTGTAGCGCCGAAAAATTGTTGGCTATGACCGATCGGATTTATCCGCAATTTGCAACGCATAATGCCCATAGTGTATGCGCCATTCTTGCGATGGCCGATGATAAAGAAAAGTTTGAATTTCAAAAATTACATGGCATGGGCGATGCCCTACATAATGGTCTTGTTGAGCGTTACAAAGCGCAGTGCCGAGTTTATGCGCCGGTCGGCGAGCATAAAGACCTGTTGGCATATCTTGTTCGTAGACTGTTAGAAAATGGAGCCAATAGCTCTTTTGTCAATCAAATCGTTGACAATAATGTGTCCGCTAAAGTCATAGCGCGGGATCCATTTTCAATGATTGAAATGGATTTTGAAAACCATCCAGCCGCAATTGCAAATTCATCAGAACTTTATCTGCCTGAACGCAAAAATTCATCGGGTTGGGATCTAACCGATGAACATGATATCGAGCTTTTTGAACAAGCGCGCGAGGCTTCCAAAGCCAATCAATGGTCCGTTGGTCCGATGATTGCAGATCAAAATGGTTTGTCATCGAAAAACGATGATGATACCTCAGATATTATAAATCCAGCGATATCAACTGATAAAGTTGGGCAGGTTTTAGAGGCTTCTATTGAGGATGTGGAATTGGCGATCAGCTCTGCCAAAAGCTGGACGACAGCAACAGCCTTAGAACGTAAAAACATACTTGATCGCACGGCAGATCTTTATGAAGAAAATGCTGGTGAGATTTTTGCAGTTCTATGTCGCGAAGCTGGAAAAACCCCGCTTGATGCTGTGTCGGAAATTCGCGAAGCTGTCGATTTTTTAAGGTATTATGGCGCACGCGCAATCGAGCTTAACGAGGATGAGTTGCCACGGGGTTTGATCACTTGTATTTCTCCATGGAACTTCCCGCTGGCTATTTTTACGGGGCAAATATCGGCGGCGCTCGCCGCAGGTAATGGTGTTTTGGCAAAACCCGCTGAATCAACACCAATCATTGCCTCAATCGCTATAAAGCTTATGCATGAAGCAGGGGTTCCAGCAGATGTATTGCAATTATTGCCAGGTCTTGGGTCTGTTGTGGGTTCAAAACTCACATCTGATCCACGCATAAATGGTGTTTGTTTCACAGGCTCGACCCAAACGGCCCAAATTATTAATCGAAATGTCGCCACCTATTTAAATCCCAATTCAATGTTGATTGCCGAGACGGGTGGTCTGAATGCAATGATTGTGGATTCAACTGCACTGCCAGAACAAGCGATTAAGGACATCGTTGTCTCAGCGTTCCAATCTGCTGGTCAGCGTTGTTCTGCGCTCAGATTGCTTTACCTGCAAGAAGATGTGGCAGAGGAATTTCTTGAGATGCTTTATGGTGCGATGGATGAATTGAAAATTGGTTCGCCGTGGCATTTATCAACAGATATTGGGCCCATTATCAATCTGGATGCAAAAACTAAAATTGATGATTATATTGAGCAGGCTGCAAATTCTGGTCGATTATTAAAACGCCTGAACAAACCAAAAGATGGATGTTTTGTAGCGCCAAGCGTTATCAAAACGAGCGGAATTGCTGATCTTAAAGAAGAGATATTTGGACCTGTACTGCATGTTGCAACATTTAAAGCAGATGAGCTTGAGCAAATTGTCGATGACATAAATGACAGTCAATATGGACTAACTTTTGGGCTTCATACACGTATTGATGATCGTGTTGAGACACTTTCAACGGAGCTTAATGTTGGCAATATCTACATAAATCGCAACCAAATTGGCGCTGTGGTTGGATCACAACCATTTGGTGGTGAGGGGCTATCGGGAACGGGACCAAAAGCAGGTGGTCCAAAATATTTAATTCGATTTGTCCATTATAATAGTGTTGGCCATGATCTATTGGAAGGGCACGTTTTAGATTTTGATGATGTTCAAAAGCAGATTTTAGACCTTCCAGCTTATGAACAAAAAACACTTTTATCATTAGAATTACCTGGGCCGACAGGCGAGCTGAATAAATATTCACAATTGTCTAGGGGGCTTGTTTTGTGCCTTGGCCCAACATTGGAAGATGCACAAAAGCAGTCAGAGATTGCTGTTAGTTGTGGGTGTTCGACGTTTACAATTGTTGCCGGAGCTTCAGGGGCAAACGCAATGAATGGTTATTTAGATCGTGCAATGCTTGAGGGCTTACATGGATTTGATGCTGTCGTTTTATGGTCAAATGATGATGATTTATCCATTGCAAAACAAGCGCTTGCAAAGCGCGATGGACCGATAATACCGCTTATATCAACTGAAGATTTATCAAATTACTGCGTCATTGAACGCCATATATGCATTGATACAACTGCCGCAGGCGGCAATGCTTCGTTACTTGCGGGGGTATAATTTGTTTTGAAGTAGCGAATAAGCTTGCTTCATTATAACTATTTTGGAGCGTTAATGAGATAAACGACTTTTCTAGTTGCAATTTCTAATTGGATGATTGTCATATTTAGTGTTATGCAATCGATGCAGTGAGGAATTTGATCAGAGGTCGATTTTGTATAAAGTAATTTTATCAAAACTTTTTCAACTAGATAAGTTAACAAAGCGTATTATTCAGGTTTTAGTTGATTGTTTTTTGATCGTACTTTGTTTTGCCACAGCGATGTATCTTCGCTTAGATGATTTGGATTTTATCTATAATCCTCGGTCCTGGTATGTTCTTTTAACTGTTATACCGGTCAGCATATTTGTATTTATTCGGAGCGGATTATATAGAGCGATTATTCGGTATATCTCAAGCCGTGTTCTCAAGGTTATCATATTTGGATCTTTTATTTCAGCTGTAACGATGTTTGTAACCGACCAAATTTTCGTATTACCAGTCCCAAGATCAGTCCCAATTATTTATGTATTGTTACTGTTCAGTGCTACCTGTGGTATCCGCTTTTTTCTCAGAACGGCTTTCCGATATCATGTAGCGCCAAGTAAAGAAAATATCATCATTTTTGGTGCAGGGCATGCAGGACGGCAATTGCTCAATACGCTGGATCTTGAAGGTAAATACAGAGCAATTTGTTTCATCGATGATAATACCGAACTTGCAGGAAGAGAAATTGGTGGGATACCGATTTATGTGCCGTCATTTTTGGAAGAAATCATTTCAAAACAAGAAGTTCGTTCTGTATTGTTAGCTGTACCAACAGCTACTGTAAGCCAACGTCAAAAAATTCTTTCTCGAATAGAAAACTTTTCTGTTGAAGTTCGAACCATTCCTTCAATTGGAGACCTTATTACAGGTAAGTCAAAGGTCAGTGACTTAAAAATTGTAAGGGTTGAAGAGCTTTTAGGTCGCGATGCGGTTGACGCAGATCCTGAGTTACTTGCGAAAAATATCACCGACAAAACTGTATTGGTCAGCGGTGCAGGTGGTTCAATTGGAAGCGAGCTTTGTCGTCAAATTTTGATGCAAAAACCGGATACACTCATTTTATTTGATGTGTCTGAATATGCTCTTTATCAAATCAACGAAGAGCTTGAACAATTTGCACTTGAACACTCGCCAACTACCAAAATTGTTCCAGTATTAGGGTCTGTGCTTGATAAAGGCAGAATTCATAGTCTTTTGAAAAAGTTTAAAACCGATTCTGTTTATCATGCGGCAGCCTATAAACACGTGACTCTTGTTGAACAAAATATTGTTGTTGGGATGCGAAATAATATTTGGGGCACCAAAAATATTATTGAGGCTGCAATTAAAGCGAAGGTTAAAAACTTTACTCTCATATCGACTGATAAAGCAGTTAGACCAACAAATATTATGGGGGCTTCTAAACGTATTGCAGAGTTAATCTGTCAGGCTGTTGCAGGTGAGAATTCTGATACAAAAGTGTCAATTGTTCGTTTTGGAAATGTTTTAGGATCGTCTGGTTCTGTTATACCGAAGTTCAGAGAACAGATTAAAAACGGTGGTCCTGTGACCGTGACTGATGCGGTGGTCACGCGATACTTTATGACGATTCGTGAAGCTGCCCAATTGGTTATTCAAGCAAGTTCAATGTCCTCAAAGGGTGATATTTTTCTTTTAGATATGGGAACACCAGTCAAGATTATTGATCTGGTGGAGCGTATGATCAGACTTCATGGATTTACGCCATTTCGTGCAAGTGAGAATGATCGTGATCTACAAAGTGGTGAAATCGAGGTTGTTATTACTGGCCTAAGGCCTGGTGAGAAATTATATGAGGAATTGTTGATTGAAGGCAATCCCACTGAAACAGCGCATCCTCGGATTTTTACCGATAGTGAATTTAAACTGTCCCCTATCGAGCTAGATGAATTGCTTAAAACCCTTCTTAAATCATGTGATGAATATGATCTTAAATCTATCAGATCTCAACTCCAAAAGTCTCCAGTCCAATGGCTGGGTGAGGTCGACACCTAGTTTTTATCTATCGGCCAATTTGGGATGTTCATAAGCTTCTGGGTAGGTCATTGGTTGTAATGGGCCTAATGGAATGACGTTGTTCCAGGACCGGCCAAAATAACCTTGTTTGCAATGAATGAGTGAGTTGCTTTCGGGCACGCCTTTGATTGCATAAACACGGCAGAGCCATTGCCATAGATTTGGATAGTCCAGAATGCGGGCGCCGTTTAACTTCATTCTGACGTAATAAACCGGATCATGGCGATAAAGCGTTGGGAACAGACGTAGATCTGCTTCGGTGAATGTATCACCGGTCAAATATGGTCTACCATCTGATAAACGTTCTTCAAGCTGAGCAAGGGTTTTAAAATAGTCTGTAAAAGCTTTGGCATAGATATTTTGATCTGATGAGAAGCCGGCTTTATAGGCTCCATTGTTGATCGTTACATATATAAGCTCGTTCAATTGATCTATGTCTGATCTTAAAGCACGGGCACCATCACCTTGTGGGTATAGATTAGGCCTTATATCTTCGGGTAATTGACTACCTAGTTCGTAAGCTACCGCATTCAGCATTCGGATAATATCGGCGCTTTCGTTGGAGACAATCCGTTTGTGTTTCTTGTCATACAGGATTGGAACAGAGGCTTCATCTGAACCCTCTTTTTGATAAATTTCTAATGCTAATCGGACATTTTTTCCTGTTGCTGTATCTGAAGTGCATTCGGGAAGTGTTCTACCGGTCAGCGTGGCAATTCGATTGGGGTTAAACTCCCACCGGTTTGGCTCAATAAGGTCATCTTCGCCTGTTCTGCTTGGAAATGCGATATCGACACTGATAGTGTTTTGCAAACCCAATATGTTTCTTGCCAACATCACACGATGACACCATGGGCAATTTAGCGCGACAAAAAGATGGTATCGATTGGCCTCGGCTGGAAAATCCTTATCAACGCCAAGCTGATGTCTGAATTTGCTAATGCCGCGAACAAATTCACCTTTTGACCGCCGTTTTACAGCATCTGTTTGTGCTTCATCTATTGCGGCATTAGTACTGCTATCTGGTGTCTTTGTCATATCATGTCTCTTTGTAGTATTCGCGTTTACAACGATGTAAAGCCGGTCGTTTCCTTTAGAAAATCTCTACCCTGTTGTTTCCAAAAATGTAGCATATCAATAAATATCCAATTCTCGGCCAGCTTGTCGCCGGAACGTCTATAGACATCAATCACACGGAATTCACCAATTTCATCTGTGGGCTCCATGCCCATAAAAGGACCTGTTAGACGGGCTTTGAAATTTGGCCAGCCAAAAAATGCGCCATAATGGCCTTCTGCTAATCGGGCAATGTGGCCCGTTCCAGTTCGGTCTGAAAAAGCGGTTCTAAATGGGCGGGAATGCTGTTGTGCGTATCGCTCAATTGTGTAGCTTGCGCCAATGCCGGTGGGCCCCCACCACATCATATCTTCATGCCATGATTGGCGAAGCTCATCTTCAAGCGGAAGTGGGTTTTGCCATTGGCCCAAATCTGAAATCATCTTGTTGATTGACTGCAACGTTGCTTGGCCTTCAGAGGCGAGTTGCTCATCAAATAACAAGCCATCATGGGTCATTGGCCCTGGTTGGACGAGTTGAGCCGCCGTGGCATCGGGGAATAAATTATAACCAGCTTGCGCCATGAAATGCGGTATGTCGAAATACATGCTTGTTTCAGTGATTTTGCCATTTTCAACTTTATGAAATTCACAATAGCGCAGGAAAGCCAGTTTTTTGGTTGGTTGGATCCCTAACCATTCCTTGTCGAATAAGCCCATCATATGGCCCATCGATACGACCCAAACTGATTGGAAATTATCCATCTCGTTTTTGCCAGCAAAAAAGACGTCCATTCGTCTTTGCATTGATGTCAGTGATGTGTGTAGTGGCTGCCAAAATTGGGTCGCAACGTCGTCTGCATTGTTCAAATTATCAAAGGGGTAGTACCCACGCCAGGTATAATTATCGCTGGTGTATTTTTTTAATACTTGTGAAGGCGTATGATTTTTAACATCATCAAGTTCTGCATAATATGATCTGACAATTTGCTTTTCACTTTGATAATTCATAACAATTTGGACCCTTCAGACGTTTGTCCGTTTGAAAACATAATTTCATTTTGCATACGTATGCAATAAATACTTGCCAAGCAATCAAAATTCAGCTTAATCTTAGATGCATACGTATGCAATATCGTTTGTGACGCCCATAGGAGGGGTCCGGTTGGCAGAGATTCAGTTAAAAAACCTATCCAAACGTTGGGGTTCTTTTGTCGGGGTTGATAATTTCAATCTCACAATTAAGGACCAAGAATTTTTGGTGCTATTGGGACCATCAGGCTGTGGGAAAACCACAACCATGCGGATGATTGCAGGCCTTGAAGATGCCACCGGTGGTGACATTATTATCGATGGTCAACGCGTCAATGATATGGAACCCAAAGACCGCGATGTCGCCATGGTGTTTCAATCCTATGCGCTGTATCCAAATTTAAATGTATATGAAAATATTCGCTTTCCATTGAAGGTTCGCAAGATTGATCCCGCTTTGCACGATGAAAAAGTCAAACGTGCAGGTGCGATGGTCGAACTTGAAGAATTCATGCATCGCCGTCCGGCAGAATTATCTGGTGGCCAGCGTCAACGTGTAGCGCTTGCAAGAGCCATTGTTCGCGAGCCAAATGTCTTTTTGATGGATGAGCCTTTATCTAACTTGGATGCAAAATTGCGTGTGTCGACGCGTGCTCAGATTAAAAACTTAAGCCATGAGCTTAAGGTGACAACAATATATGTAACGCACGATCAGATCGAAGCCATGACCTTGGCCGATCGTGTTGTGGTTATGAAGAGCGGTATCGTTCAACAAGTTGGCAGTCCAACTGAGATCTATGACACGCCGGCTAATACATTTGTTGCAAGCTTTATTGGATCGCCCGCCATGAACTTGGTTGATGGTCATATCTCTGGTGGTGTGTTTACTGCTGAAAATATGACTGTTGCTGGGTTGAAAGCTGTTGATGGTCCTGTGACATTGGGTTTCCGCGCAGAGGATGCATCGGTAATTGACAGTGACGGTCAGATTAATGCGCCCGTTTATTCGCAAGAGCTTTTGGGTGATGCGACAATGGTCACGGTTCGTATTGAAGGTGCGCTGGTGTCTGTCAAAGCTGATAAAATCTACCGCACGAATATCAAAGATATGGTTTCGATCAAAATACCATCGGAACAATGTCATCTGTTTGATGCTCAATCAGGTGAATTAATCGAGGGGTAACCCTTGTAACTACGTCCCGTGTTTATCGGGCTTAACAAAGATGTGCGTTTGCAAGGTGCATCTTATAAAACTGGGAAAACATTATGTTTTTAAAAAAAATCGCACTTACAGGTGCACTCTTAGCTGGCACATCTTCTATCGCAATGGCGATGGGTGCATGTGATATTTCTTCAGGCAATGTGAATATTCTTGCCAATGACTTTCCTGCAGTTCAAGCGGTAGCTGCTGCTGCTGCAAAATGTACTGGTACTGAAGTTAAGTCCAATCTGACTAAAGATCACAAAGACCTCATGGTTGCGGCGATCACGCCAAACCCTGCAGAATACACATCTGTATTCGTTGCAAATGGTACACTTGTGACGTTGCTCAATGATGGCCTTGTTCGCCCTCTTGATGATCTTATTGCAGAATATGGCAAAGACCTTTCAAAAAGCCAATTGATTACTGTTGATGGTAAAACAATGGCTGTTGCTTTCATGGCAAATGCTCAGCACTTGTTCTCACGTCAAGATATCTTGGACAAAGTTGGCATGGGCATTCCTGCAACTTACGAAGATGTTTTGGCAACAGCTGAGAAAATTCGTTCAATGGGTATCATGGAATTTCCAGTTGCTTTGAATACGAAATCTGGCTGGAACTTGGCTGAAGAATTTGTGAACATGTATTCAGGTACTGGCGCTGATTTCTTCACAACAGGTACTGCAGAAGCTGCTATTAACAATGAGAACGGTGTTAAAACACTTGAAATGTTGAAGTCGCTTGTTGCTTATTCAGATCCTGATTTCCTGACATTTGATTCCAATGCAACGCAAGCTTCATGGGAAGCCGGTGATGTTGCGCTGGCTGTTATGTGGGGCTCACGTGGTAGCGCTGTTTTAGATGACGAAGGTTCATCTGATGAAGTTCGTAACGGCACTGTTTTATCTGCTGCGCCAACATGGGGCGGCGGGACTACACCTGCTTCAACTTTGTGGTGGGATGGTTTTACAATCTCCAAAAATATCTCAGATGAAGATGCCGCTGCAACATTCCAAGCGCTTATTGCTGGTATTTCAGATGATGTTGTCAAAGCAAACAATGATGCCGCTGTTTGGATAAGTGCAGCTTATCAGCCAAGCCCGGCATCTGCTGGTGTGTCTGCAACGATCTCTGGTGGCGCAAGCCCTTACCCAATGCTTCCATATATGGGTACATTGCACACAGCAATTGGTGGTGAATTGTCTGACTTCTTGCAAGGCAATGAAAGCGCAGAACAAGCTTTGGCTGACATTGAAGCGGCTTATGCCGCTGCAGCTAAAGAAAAAGGCTTCTTGAAATAAGACGTTTTACGTGGGCGGGGATTTAATCTTCGCCCATGTTCCTCCTCATGGCAAAGTGATTTTCGATGAAACACCGCACGTTCTTTTGGTTTATATTGCCATCATTGGCAGCAATGGTTTTGTTCATTGCTCTGCCTCTTGTGTCAATTGTTGCGCAATCCGTGCATGTTGAGCATGAGGTTGTTCTAAAATCAGTGGAAAATTGCGGCCCGTTTGGCTGTAAACAAGAAGTCCAAATTGATACCGAAGCAACTGAGGTTTTGCGCCAGGAAGAACCATGGGGCAAGTTTAATGGCCTTGGAACTTATTTTGACCGTAACCATCTTGCATCCAAAGAAATTGCCCTACTTTGGTTGGAACGTACAGACTTAAGTGATTTTGCTTCTAACGTTATGAACCTGCCATTTTATCGTGCGCTCGCATTTACATTGGCCTACACATTTATCGTGACACCGCTTGTTCTTATTGCTGGGTTTTTGATTGCGATTGGTGTGAATAGTTTGCCAAAAGTGCTTAAAGGGCCGACGATTTTTATCTCTTTATTGCCCATGATTGTCACGCCGCTTATCGGGTCTTTGATCTTGTTTTGGATGATTGATGCAAAGGGTATTTTAGGGGCGAGCTTACAAATTTTATTTGATGATCCGAACCTTTCTCTCAAGGCTTCGCCAACGCTAACTTGGCTTGTTTTGTTTATTTACGGTATTTGGCATTCGGCGCCTTTTGCCTTTATCGTTTTTTATGCTGGCCTTCAAACTGTGCCGTCTGACACGGTGGAAGCTGCCAAGATTGATGGTGCATCTCGTTGGGAGACAACACGCTATGTGATTATCCCTCATTTGATGCCACTTGTTGTGTTTATCACACTGATCCAATTGATGGATAATTTCCGTGTCTTTGAGCCTATTGTAGGCTTTTCTGCCGCAGCCCATGCGACTTCGCTATCGTATATTATTTACAATGATTTGCGTGGTTCAGATGTTGCCTTCTTCGGGTCCGCTGGCGCTACATCTGTGCTGACAGTTCTTGGTGTGGCCGTTCTATTGATGCCTGTCATGATGAGAACTTGGCGCGACTTCAACAGAAAGGTTGTATGATGAGTACACGTTCGAAAAACCCGCGTTGGATGGTTGTCCTCACAAGTTCATTGGTTTTCATCTGGCTTATTGCTGCAGGGTTTCCATTTTTGTGGACGCTTTGGGGATCGTTTAAAGTTGAGGGTGATTTCTTCTCAAAAGCCGATTGGACTTACGCTCTAACGGGCGTGCGCACGATGATTGAAACGGGTGGTGCGTTTACGTCCGATGGATATTATGGCGCATGGGTAGAACGCGAGTTTTGGCGCGCTGGGCTCAACACTATGATTGTTGTTGTGTCGGTTGTTATTATATCGCTGACACTTGGTACGATTGGTGGTTATGCTTTGGCGCGATCTGGTTATCGGTATGCGTTTTATATACTTATGGCGGCGCTTATTTTCAGAGCGATGCCGCATATCACGCTGGTATCTGGTTATCTTCTTCCGTTTTTCCAGTGGAACTTATGGGGACACTTGCCTACAACGATCATTGTTATGGTTGCGATTAATCAGCCGTTTACTTTGTGGATGTTGCATAGTTTCTTCCTCAATATTCCATCTGAACTTGATGAAAGTGCGATGGTTGATGGTTGCACACGGTTCCAAGCTTTCCGGCGGGTTATTGTGCCTGTTATGTGGCCAGGCGTTATCACAACAGGCCTGTTTAGCTTCTTGCTCGCCTATAATGATTTTACCGTGACAGCGACGCTGCTAAGTCAAGATAATCAAACAATGGTTCCAAAAATCGGATCCTTCTTGGGATCAACCCAAGTGGAAGGCGATGTAATGTTTGCCGTTGCTGCGGTGGTATCTGCAACCGTTCCATTGTTCATTCTCGTTTTATTTTTCCAACGCCAAATTGTGAGCGGATTAACAGCAGGAGCAGTTAAAGGATGATCGGATCTCGGCCAGAGCAGGCGATTTTATCGCGTGATACAGACATGTCCAAAACCGAAGATACGCGCCGCGTGATCGAAGGTATGGTGGATGGTCTAAACGATCACCGCATTGCCGATATTGGTGAGTTTTTCTCACAAACATTTAAATGGATGGGCAATCAAGGTTGCGGCCATAAAGAAGGTGTTCGCGAGTTCCAAGACAATTGGCAAAAACCATTTCAAGCAGCTTTTTCCGATAAAACTTGCGTTGATGAAGCGCGTCTTTATATGGGCGAATGGGCAGCGGCTTTTGGTCGACAAGAGGCCCTTCATTCCGGCACCTTTATGGGCATTGAGCCAACTGGAAAGCGGGTGGAAATTCGCTATATGGATTTCTGGAAAGTTGTTGATGGAAAAATTGAAGACAATTGGGTGATGGTTGATTTCCCACATGTCTTGGCTCAATTGGGCAAAGATGTGTTTGATGGTGAAGGCTGGGAAGCTTTTGACCGCGGAGAAAAAACAGCGCCTAAACCAAGTAAACAAGGATAAAAAATGGCAATCGACTTTCTCAAACGAGGTAAGCCAGAAGCTGAAGTTGCACAAGATGATGCGAAAGTTCGCTCAGTGGTCGAAGCAACATTGAAAGACATCGAAGCGCGTGGTGATGCAGCTGTGCGAGATCTTTCAATCAAGTTTGATAATTATGCTCCGGAAAACTTTAAGCTCAATGCATCTGACATTGAAGCTGCGATGCAAAAGGTATCAACGCGCGATATGGAAGATATCGAATTTGCCCAAACACAAATTCGAACATTTGCCCAAACACAACGCGCCAGCATGACCGATGTTGAAGTTGAAACAATGCCGGGTGTGATATTGGGTCATAAAAACCTGCCAGTACAATCTGTGGGTTGCTATGTTCCAGGCGGTAAATTTCCGATGGTTGCCTCTGCCCATATGTCAGTGTTAACCGCATCTGTTGCTGGTGTTCCGCGCATTGTGGCCTCTGCGCCGCCTGTTGATGGTGGACCCCATCCCGCCATTATTGCTGCGATGCATAAAGGTGGTGCGCACGAGATTTATGTTATGGGCGGTATTCAAGCTGTTGGCGCTATGGCTATTGGCACTGAGACGATTGATCCGGTTCACATGTTGGTTGGCCCGGGCAATGCATTTGTTGCAGAAGCCAAACGTCAATTGTTTGGCCGAGTGGGCATTGATTTGTTTGCTGGTCCGACAGAAACAATGGTTATTGCAGATGAAACGGTTGATGCAGAAATGTGTGCAACCGATCTTATAGGTCAAGCTGAGCATGGTTATAATTCGCCGGCTTGTATGATTACAAATAGTCGTAAATTGGCCGAAGCCACATTGGCTGAAATTGATCGCCTGCTTGAGATCATACCAACACGCGATACCGCATCAGTTAGCTGGCAAGATTATGGCGACATGATCGTGTGTGACACCTATGAGGAAATGCTATCTGTTGCCAATGATATGGCCTATGAGCATGTTCAAGTGATGACCGATCGCGATGATTGGTTCCTTGAAAACATGCATTCCTACGGCGCGCTTTTCTTGGGCCCACGCACCAATGTTGCAAACGGTGATAAGGTCATTGGCACCAACCATACTTTGCCGACTAAAAAAGCAGGTCGTTATACGGGTGGTCTTTGGGTTGGTAAGTTTTTAAAGACCCATAGTTATCAAAGAATCGTAACGGATGAAGCTGCCGTTAAAATTGGCGAATATGGATCTCGCCTTTGTATGCTGGAAGGTTTTGTCGGTCATGCTGAACAGTGCAATATTCGCGTTCGTCGCTATGGTGGCAAAGATATCCCTTATGGGACAGCCGCGGAATGAATGCGGACCTTTATTCCATCAGTAAGGCCCTCGTATCTCGTTTGAGACGCGCTATGTACAATTTTTCTGAAAAGACTGTCTGTGATGTTCTTGATGAGGTTTTATCAGAGGATGTGATCGTACACCTAGCTCATCCTTTGGGCGATATGACAGGTGCAGATCAGTATTATAAAACTGCCTATGCGCCATTGTTAAACGCTGTGCCGGATCTTGAGCGCCGCGATTATATTGTGATTGCGGGCAGCAATTGTGTGGATGGTCAAAGCGATGAGCATTGGGTTGGTTGTGCTGGATATTATACCGGAACATTTACAAATTCTTGGTTAGATATACCGCCAACTGGCCACATGATGCATATGCGCTTTCATGAGTTTTATCGTGTTGAGAACAATAAGATTGTCGAAATACAAGCGCTTTGGGATATTCCTGAATTGATGATGCAAGCTGGTGCTTGGCCAATGACCCCAAGCTTGGGTCGCCAATGGCATGCACCCGCACCTGCAACGCAAGATGGCGTGTTAAATTGCGAACCAGATTATAAAACATCTCTTGCAAGCCAAAACCTTATCATCGATATGCTTACGCAGATGCAAAAGCATCCCCATGAGGGCGGTCCAGAGATTATGCAGCTCGAGCGCTTTTGGGATCCGCGCATGAGTTGGTATGGACCATCAGGTATTGGCACTGCGCGTGGTATTGAGGGATTTCGCAATCATCATCAAATACCATTTTTAAAAGCAATGCCCGATCGTGGGCAATATCCAGATGAAGCCAATCACCACTTTTTTGCAGACCACAATTATGTGGCTGTGACAGGATGGCCAAATATGGTGCAAACAATCACGGGTGATGGCTGGCTTGGGCTTAATCCAACGGGTGCAAAAATTGAGCTGCGTTCATTAGACTTTTGGCGCATTGAGAATGATTTAATCCGCGAAAACTGGGTGCTTGTTGATATATTAGACGTCTATCGTCAGCTGGGTGTTGATGTGTTTGCTCGGATGCGTGAAATGAATTGTGTAAAGCAATACCATTTAGCAAAGGGAGGCATTTGATGAGCGCATTACCGGTTGGGCCTGGATTTAATTTAACTGACAAACGAACCTTGGTGGCAGGTGCATCATCAGGCATCGGTTTGGCCTGTGCCGTTGCAATTGCAGAACAGGGTGCGCATGTGACGATTGCCGCGCGGCGCACTGAAACATTAAATGACATTGCAGAGCAAATGAGAGCTAAAGGGTTTAAAACTGACACCTTGGCTTTGGATGTCAGTGATATTGAGCAAACTGCTCAAAAAGTTGCAGCGAACGGGCCTTTTGATATTTTGGTAAATTCAGCTGGCCTGGCCAAACATTCAAAAGCTGTGGACACGACACCAGATGATTTTGATGCTGTTATGGGCGTGAATGTTCGTGGTGCTTATTTTCTAACGCAAAGTGTTGCCAAAGGCCTGCTAAAAGCAGGTAAATCTGGCTCGTTGATCAATGTCTCGTCCCAAATGGCGCATGTTGGCGGGCAAGAGCGTGCGGTTTATTGCGCGTCCAAACATGCAGTGGAAGGCTTTACAAAATCGATGGCCATTGAGTTTGGCCCTGCAAAAATTCGAGTGAATACGATTTGCCCAACGTTCATTTTAACGGATCTGACGCGTGGTACATTTGATGACCCTGTAAAACGTGCATGGATTGAGGATAAAATTAAATTGGGCCGTGCGGGTGAAGTTGAAGATATTATGGGGGCTGTTGTTTATCTGGCATCGAATGCTTCGGCGCTGGTAACAGGCACATCTTTGATGGTTGATGGAGGTTGGACAGCAGATTAATGGCAAGTGAAAAAATCACATCTTTGCAAGTTGCTGCCCGAGCTGGTGTTAGCCAATCTGCGGTTAGCCGAGCCTATACGCCGGGCGCGTCCGTTTCCAAAAAAACGATAGAAAAGGTCAAAAAGGCTGCAGCTGAACTTGAGTATCGGCCAAATGTTTTAGCGCGTGCGATGGTGTCTGGCAAAAGCCGAATTATTGGCCTAGTCGTTGCCTATCTCAACAATCAGTTCTACCCCGATGCTTTGGAAAAACTATCAACTGTGTTGCAAGAACGTGGCTATCATGTGCTTATTTTTATGGCATCGAATTCAGAAAAATCAATTGATAATGTGATTGACGAAATCCTTGATTATCAAGTCGACGGGATTATCGCAGCATCTGTTTCGCTGTCCTCTGATCTTGCGGATCGTTGTCGATCTGCTGGCGTTCCTGCAGTGCTCTTTAACAGATCGTTGGGGGACGCAAAAATGTCGTCTGTCACATCAGATAATTTGTCTGGTGGACGCAAAGTTGCTGATTATTTGCTCAAGACCGGTCACAAGAAAATTGCCTTTATTGCGGGGTGGGATGGCGCATCAACACAGCGCGATCGCGAACGTTCGTTTATTGATAGATTAAAAGAAGATGGCATGTCTTTGCATGCTCGTGGCGTTGGCAATTTTAACAGTGATCAAGCATCAGATGCGGTTCGAAAAATGTTTGATTGTGATGTGTCCGATCGTCCTGATGCGATCTTTGTTGCCAATGATCATATGGCTTTTGCGGTGATGGACACACTTCGTTTTGAGCTTGGTCTCTCCATTCCTGATGATGTGTCCATCATTGGTTATGATGATGTGCCTGTTGCTGCATGGCAGGCTTATAATTTGACCACTGTACGCCAGCCAGCAAACAGAATGGTGACAGAAACTGTCGATTTATTATTGGCAGCAATCGAACAACCAGAATCTGATGTTAGACAAATTGAAATTGACGGCCCGCTGGTTATCCGCGGTTCCGCACGGGTGATAGAAGGTTGGGATCATGAGTAAAATAGACAATAAATGGAAAGACTTTCCAGATTATATCTTAGGGATCACCAAAGAGATTTGGGAAGATCGCGGCATCGCCACGCTTCATGAATATTATTCAGAAGATATAATCGTGCGTTCCCCGTCAGGTATTGTGATTGGAAATAAACCAGTGATTGGCGCAACAATGGCAACTTTGGCTGAGTTTCCTGATCGCACATTGCTTGGCGAAGACGTCATTTGGTCTGGCTCACCAGAGCAAGGCATGTTGTCGTCTCACAGAATATTATCAACAGCAACCCATAATGGCGATGGTGTGTTTGGTAAAGCGACTGGCACAAAATTACAGTATCGTATTATCGCCGATTGCCATGCGATTGATCACGTTATCAATGATGAATGGTTGATCCGCGATCAAGGTGCGATTGTTCGTCAGATGGGTTGGGACCCGAAGGAATATGCAGCTGATTTGATTGAGCGTGAAGGTGGTCCGGACAAGTCTGTGCATCCATTTAATGACAGCATTGACCAAAAAGGTCCGTATCTTAGCAATGGGAATGATAACGAATGGGGTCAAAAATATGCCGATATCCTATCGCGTTTGATGCAAGGGGATATGGCTGTCATACCGGCTGAATATGATCGTGCACTCCATTCAGAATATCCGGGCGGAAAAACTGGCCACGGCCATGCACCAGCGGATCAATTATGGATGAGTTTGAGATCATCATTCCCCAATGCAAAGTTTACCATTGAACATCAAATTGGCATGGACGGGTCACTATTATCGCCAAGAGCTGCCATTCGTTGGAGCTTGGTAGGGAAGCATGATGGCTGGGGTGCTTTTGGTTCGCCAACTGGCGCTGATGTTTACATTATGGGTATTTGCCATGCCGAATTTGGACCATGGGGATTGCGCCGCGAATATGTGCTGTTCGATGAAGCTGCAATTTGGAAGCAGATACTTTTGAAAACTGGGTAATATTTTGCCCACGCATACAAGATAAATAAATAAGAGATGGATGAGTAAAATGTTGGATATGGAATCACGAATAGTTCGTTACGGCGACCTTATCCCTTGCCGAACTGCTTTCATTGATGCGCATACGCCGGGATCTAATCAAAAAGAAAACTTTACGATTGTTGGTGGTGGTGTGTCTGAAAGTTCAGATCAACATGTCCATATTGCAGAAGCCATTGGTTTTAATATTGGCGCTGCAGGTCAGCCACCAAAATGCCGAAACTCCCTTCATTCGCACAAAAGCGCAGAAGTGTTCTTTGTTGCAAAAGGAAAATGGCGTTTCTTTTGGGGACGTTGGGGCAATGCTGGTGAAGTTGTGTTGGAAGAAGGCGATATTATCAATATCCCAACGGGTATTTTTCGCGGATTTGAAAACATCGGAACAGATTATGGCATGATCATGGCTGTTCTTGGTGGTGATGATGCGGGTGGTGGTGTGATATGGGCACCGCAAGTGATCACGGATGCCGCAGATCATGGTCTTGTCTTGGCTGAAACGGGTAAGCTGGTGGATACCAAAAAAGGCGAGGTACTTCACGATGGCGTTAAAGCAATGCCGCTATTAACTGATGATGAGTTGGCTAAGTTTCCTGAGCCAACGGCACAACAGGTCGTGCCACATTATGTGGCTCGTTATTGGGATATGATGGCACTATCAAATGGCAAACCTGCCCATGTGATTGGCGATGGCGCTATGTTGCAAGATAGACCCGGCTTTGATGTTGAGTTTTTGTCAAATAATTCGATCAGCGCTGATCCTTATACATTTGACCATTTTGAAGTCCTGATGGGGATGCGCGGTCATTGGCGCTTAACTATTGGTGATTTTACGACCACTCTTGCACCGGGTGATACAGCGCTTGTGCCAAAAGGTGTGGAACGCAGTGTTGAGCCTGCCATGACGGGTGAAGCATCTTTATACCGTATTCGCGGCAATGACGATCCTGCAGGACTAACGCAAGGTTTTGTCGGCGGGCATTCATAATAGTAATTTGATTTGAAGGGGAGGACATCTATGTCTGATATAAAAACAACTCACGTGGGTTCATTGCCACGAACTCAAGACGTCGTAGATTTCATTTTTGCGCGCGAAAATGGCGAAGACTATGACCAGTCCGCATTTGATAGCACAATGACAAAAGCTGTGTCTGAAACGGTGCGAAAGCAAGTTGAAGCTGGTGTTGATATTGTCTCTGATGGTGAAACATCCAAAATCTCCTACGCAACCTATGTGAAAGATCGATATACTGGTTTTGCAGGCGATAGCGATCGCAATGCACCTGCTGATCTTAAGATGTTTCCAGGCTTTTTAAAGCGCTTGGCTGATGATGGTGGAACACCGCAATATGCGCGTCCAAAATGCGTCGGCGAAGTTAAATCCAAAGGTCAGGATGATCTGAATAAAGATATTTCAAATCTAAAATCTGCAATGGCTGAACATGGTGCATCGCGCGGGTTTATGAATGCGGCAAGCCCGGGTGTTATTTCGCTGTTTTTGCAGAACGATTATTATTCAAATCGTGAAGCCTATTTGGCAGCGCTTGCCGATGCGATGAAGGAAGAATATGAGACGATTGTTGGTGCAGGATTAGACCTTCAGCTTGATTGTCCTGATTTGGCTTTATCGCGCCATATGCTGTTTAGCGATTTGTCTGATAAAGAGTTTTTGAAGATTGCAAACATGCATGTTGAAGCACTCAATCACGCGCTTCAAAATGTTCCGCAAGATAAAGTACGCGTGCATATTTGTTGGGGTAATTATGAGGGGCCGCATTGTTGCGATATTCCTATGGATACTGTGTTTTCCACATTGATGGCAACCGCATCACGCTATGTATTGTTTGAAACATCTAATCCGCGTCATGCTCATGAATGGGCGGTTTTCCGTGATCGGAAACATGAAATTCCAGACGACAAGATACTTGTTCCTGGGGTCGTGGATACGACAACGAACTTTATTGAGCACCCAGAATTGGTCAAACAGCGTATTGAACGCTTTGTTGATATTGTTGGGTCTGATCGCGTGATTGCTGGCAGTGATTGTGGTTTTGGAACCTTTGCTGGCTTTGGCGCTGTTGATCCAGATATTGCATTTGCAAAATTGGCAGCTCTTTCTGACGGCGCAAAGCTAGTTAAATGACACCTCTAATCCTTCTGCCCGGAATGATGTGTGATGAGAGGTTATTTACACCTCAAATTGATGCATTTTCGGGCGAGAGGGATGTGTTGGTATTTGTGCTTTCTGACCATTCAACCATTGCTGATTTAGCTACTGATATATTAGCTCATTCACCGGACCGCTTTGCTCTTCTTGGGCTCTCAATGGGCGGCATTGTGGCGATGGAAATGATGGCGCAAGCTGCCGAACGCATCGATAGAATTGCATTGTTAGATACAAATCCTCTTGCTGAAGTTGACGAAGTTAAACAACGGCGTAAACCGCAATTGGATACAGTTAAACAAGGTCGATTGCGCGATGTGATGCGTGATGAGATGAAGCCAAATTATCTCTCTAAAGGGCCAAGACGAGAAGCGGTTTTAAAGACATGCATGGATATGGCGTTGGATTTGGGACCGGAGGTTTTTATCCGGCAATCCCACGCTCTGATGGATCGTGTTGATCAAACCAAAACGCTTGAAAACATCAATGTGCCAACTCTCATTATGTGTGGCCGTGATGATACATTATGTCCGATTTCTCGACACGAATTAATGCACAGATTAGTTCCTAATTCGACATTAGACATTATCGAAAATGCAGGTCACCTACCAACATTGGAACAACCTGAAAAAACAAATGAAAGTTTGAACAAATGGCTGAAACACTAATTGATGACAAACTTTTAGACCTGTTGCGAAAGGTTGATACGCCCACCGTGTGTAACGCCATTGAAGTGGCTCAAGGCAAACGCGGCTTTAGTGATTTTACGCGCGGCACAATGCTGGCCTCTCATCCGACTGAGCCTGCCATGGTTGGTTTTGCCCGCACGGCAAAAATTGCAGCTGTGGAGCCACCAAAAGAACCAGCTGATATTATTAAAAAACGTCGCATGGATTATTACAGACACATGGCTGAGGCTCCCAAGCCTGCGGTAACCGTTATTGAAGATTTAGATTTCCCCCATGGGGTTGGCGCTTTTTGGGGCGAGGTCAATACATCAATCCATAAAGGTTTTGGCATCTCTGGTACATTGACCAATGGTGTCATGCGGGATTTAGGCGACTTGCCTGATCAGTATCCGGTCGTTGCCGGATCGATCGGCCCAAGTCATGGTTTTGTCCATGTTCGCGAGATTGCGACAGAGGTTGAAATCTTTGGTATGAAGGTCAATGATGGTGATTTAATTCACGCTGATCGTCATGGCGCTGTTAATATTCCAAAAGACGTTATTCCGCTGCTTCATGTAGCAATTGAAAAGCTTTTGGTGACCGAAAAACTGATTATTGAGCCGGCGCAAGAAGATGGCTTTGATTTTGAAAAGTTTAAAAAGGCTTGGACTGCGTTTGAAAAATCTCGAACATAAGTTTTAGAGATAATTTAAACGCCGTATCGATATCTTCGCGGGGTTTGTTGATAGCGTTGTTTGAAATATTTTGAAAAATGAGAGGCTGATTGAAACCCGCAACCTGATGCAATTTCACTCACTGATAGATTGGTTTGTTTCAATAAACCGCTTGCTCTGAATAGTCTCATGTCTCGATAATGTTTTGATGGTGATGTTTTAAGATGCTTTTGAAATATCCTATCCAATTGCCGAAGTGAAACGCCCAATTCTTGGGTGAGGCTTTCGATTGTGATCGGGTTTTCAAGGGCAGCTTCCATCAAGCTTAATGCGTCTGATAGTGTTTTATTACGTAACGCAAATCGCAGCGCTCCTGTGGTGTGTTGAACCTCTCCATCGCCACGAATATTATCATGGAAATAGTTATCGGCAATTTGACCTGCAACTTCTTTGCCTAATCTGAGTGAAACAAAATTTAACATAAGATCTAAACTTGATGTGCCGCCTGCGCAGGAAAACCTGTTTCCATCCATTTCTAAAATTGACATCTTGATATCTAAATTGGGATATATTTCTCGATAGGCATTTTGGCATTTCCAATGGATCGTCGAGCGGCATTTATCAAATAACCCCGCTTGAGCTACCACGTATGCCCCATCTGAGATGGACCCGATTTTGACATCTGTGCGTGCGCGTAGGTGTAGCCAATTACCAACATTTTTGGAATGAAACATGTGAGATCGCTCGCCGCCACATACGGTAATGACATCATATTTATCATCGCTGTTTATCGGTGTGCACGGGAGTTCTAGCCCACTGGATGAGGTTACACTTGTGCATGCATCGCCCAATAAGCTCCATGAGAATTCAGACTTTTTCACAGCAACATTTGCAGCTCGCAACACATCAATGACGCATGATAATGCAACGAGCGAGAAGCCTGGCACTAGAAAAAGTCCAAATTTTTGCATGTTCGTTTCTTTCAACGCTAATTCATTTATATCAAAATATTGTCTTATATAGCTTATTAATTGTCTTATTTATCATGTTTTATTTCTGAAAACTATCGCAAACTATGCGCATAATTAGGAGAGAATAACGTGGCATTTCCGACACAAAGCAAATACGTGATTGTTGGCGCTGGCATTCATGGCATCTCAACAGCTTGGGCATTGGCTGAGCAGTTGATTGTTAGTGGAAAAGGCAGTGGTTCTGATATTGTCATTCTGGATAAAAGCGGCATTGCAGCTGGGGCAAGTGGCATTGCCTGTGGTGTCGTTCGTAACAATTATTTCCAACCCGCAATGCGCAAACTTATGGCTCATTCAGTTGATATTTGGGAAAGCGATCCGGTGGGTCTATCTTATCACTCCGTTGGCTATATGCAGATTTCCTGTGAGGCCATGCGCGATGATATTGGTCAGATTTTTACCGAGCAACAAGCGATTGGTTATGACAGTGTCTTCATAGAAGGTGAGCATAAATCCAGCCAATATATGCAAGGGATATTTGCCGATTGGCGTGCCAAGGGTATCACGTCTGTTTTGCACGAAAAGCGCGGTGGTTATTCAAACCAAACAAAGACAATGTATGCGCTGGCTGACAAGGTTGAAAAACTCGGTGTTCGCATCATAACGGGTGTTGAAGTCGTTGGGTTTACCTCCGAAGATCAATCGAAATCTATTGCATCTGTTGAGACCATTTTAGGCTCTATCAGGTGCGATCATCTGGTGGTTGGCGCCGGGCCTTGGGTGCGTGATTTTTGGCATATGCTTGGATTGCCCAGCCAAATTACGGTCAAAGGGCACGATGGCCACACGCATAATGATGTTGATATGTGGCGTTTTTGGCAGCTCGAAGAGGGCGTGCTGAACGTCGATCCGGCTATCGCAAAAACCAATGATGGCAAGATGCCGCCCGTCATTCATGTCGATACGGATGCGCCGCTTTATTCTGTGGTTGATGGGTCAAAGATAACCGATGACATGTGGGGGATTTATTATAAGCCCGATTGGCATTTTGGTGGTATTCAGGGTGGTGCGTCGCCTTATAAAGTTGAAACTCCGGTCGATAAAGTTTTAATTGATCCGTATGGTCCTTCCAGTCCAGAATTTGTATCCTCGCCTGAATTTGCGCATATGTGGGTGTCTGCACTTGCTCACTGTCAGGAACGGTATCAAGACACGATGCCAAAATATCACAAAGAAGCGTCTGGTGGGATTGGGTGCTTTACCGCTGATAGTTTCCCAATATTTGATCATTTCCATGATAATGTTACTATTATTGCAGATTCAAATCATGGGTGGAAAATGATCGGTGTTGGTCATCTCATTGCTGAAGAAATTCTTGGTACTAAACAGGAATTACTAGAACCATTTAGATTTGATCGTTTTGAAAAAGGTAATCTACATCCCGTTTCCAACAGTCCTTATCCGTGGAGCTAGGTTATTTAAAATGAAAGCAAACGCATGAAATATTCTGCACTTTCGATTTTACGCGAAGGCTTGCGTGGTCACAAAGGCTGGAAGCGTATGTGGCGTGATCCTGCGCCCAAAAGTCATTATGATGTCATTATTATTGGCGGTGGTGGCCATGGGTTGGCAACGGCTTATTACCTTGCCAAAGTGCACGGCATAACCAATGTTGCAGTTTTGGAAAAAGGCTGGATTGGTGGTGGTAATGTAGGTCGTAACACCACGATTTTTCGATCCAATTATATGTTGCCCGTCAATACTCATTTTTATGAAAAGGGTATGAAACTGTGGGAAGGTCTAGAGCAAGATCTTAACTTCAATGTTATGGTGTCGCAACGTGGCGTTATCAATTTATATCATTCTGATGCGCAACGAGATGCGTTTGCGCGTCGTGGTAATGCAATGCGTATGGCGGGCGTTGATGCTGAATTGCTGTCGCCAGAGCAACTCAAAGAAAAAGTGCCAATTTTAGATTTTGAAAATGCAAGATTCCCAATTATGGGTGGTCTATTGCAAAAACGTGGTGGAACCATTCGTCATGATGCTGTGGCGTGGGGTTATGCGCGTGGCGCTGATAGCTATGGCGTTGATATTATCCAAAATTGCGAAGTTAAAGATATCCTCATCGAGGGCGGAGCCGTTATTGGTGTTGAGACAAATAAAGGCCAGATTAGAGCCAATAAAATTGGTATGGCGGTGGCGGGCCATACATCACAAATCGCTCAGATGGCTGGTATTAAATTGCCCGTCGAGAGCCATGTCTTGCAGGCGTTTGTAACCGAAGGCATTAAACCTTTGGTCGATACGGTTGTGACATTTGGTGCAGGCCATTTTTATATGAGCCAGTCAGATAAAGGCGGCCTTGTTTTTGGCGGTGATCTTGATGGTTACAATACCTATGCACAACGGGGTAATTTGCCGATGATGGAACATGTGATGGCAGGCGGCATGGCGATTATGCCTGCAATCGGCCGGGTTCGTATGTTGCGCCATTGGGGCGGTATCATGGATATGAGTTTTGATGGCAGTCCGTTTATTTGTAAAACGGGCATTGATCATCTCTATCTAAACGGCGGTTGGTGCTATGGCGGCTTTAAAGCCACGCCAGCATCTGGTTGGTGTTTTGCCCATACGATTGCAAAAGATGAACCGCATAAACTCAATGAAAAATTTACGATTGAGCGTTTTAAGCAGGGTCGTATGATCGATGAAAAGGGCGTTGGCCCCAATCCATGGATACAATAGGAGGCACATATGCATCAGATTGATTGCCCATGGTGTGGCACACGTGATGAAGCAGAATTTCAATATCAGGGAGATGCGACCGTTAAGCGGCCAGACCCGGATGCGAGCGCAGATGAGTTTTTTGAATATGTATATCTGAGAGATAACCCCAAAGGGTGGCACACAGAATGGTGGCATCATATTGGTGGGTGCAGGCAATGGGTCAAAGTTGTGCGCCATACGGTGACTCACGAAATTCATGTCACGGGTGGACCACAAGACGCGTTAAAACATCCAGATGGAGACGCAAAATGATAATGCGATCTAGGCTCACCACGGGTGGTGCATTTGTAAATAGAGACAAGCAGATCTCATTCACATTTGATGGCAAATCCTACAAAGGCTTTGAAGGCGATACGCTAGCGTCTGCTCTTCTTGCCAATGGCGTAAAGCTGATGGGAAGGTCTTTTAAATATCATAGACCGCGTGGCTGTTTAACCGCAGGTTCAGAAGAGCCCAATGCAATTGTTGAATTGCGTTCTGGTGCTCGCCGTGAGCCAAATACCCGTGCAACTATGATCGAGATCTTTGATGGTCTTGAAGCTACATCGCAAAACCGCTTTCCGTCGCTCAAATATGATATTCAAGCGGTTAATCAGCTTTTCAGTCCGTTTCTAACCGCAGGCTTTTATTATAAAACCTTCATGTGGCCAGCCTCATTTTGGGAACCGATTTATGAGAAATTCATCCGCCGTTCAGCAGGCTTGGGCCATGCATCGACGAGCGCTGATCCTGATAGTTATGAACATGCACATATACATTGTGATGTTCTCATTGTCGGTGCAGGTCCCGCAGGGCTTTCGGCCGCGCGATCAGCTGCACAGACAGGTGCGCGCGTTATTCTAGCAGAAGAGCAAGTTCAGGTCGGCGGCATGCTGTCCCTTGAGACAGATATCATTGATGGTATGGCGGCAAAAGATTGGTTTGATCAAATCGTATCAGAATTAAATGACATGGATAATGTTACGTTCATGCCACGAACGGTCGTGTTTGGATATTACGATCATAATGTCATGGGTGCATTAGAGCGTGTTAGCGATCACTTGGCTGCCCCTGAGGTCAATCAGCCGCGCCAGAGACTTTGGACACTTCGTGCCAAGGAAGTGGTCCTTGCATGTGGGTCGCAAGAGCGGCCGCTTGTTTTTGATAACAATGATAAGCCAGGGATTATGTTGTCCAATGCGGTTCGTAAATATGTTGAGCATTATGGTGTCGCGCCGGGTCAAAATGTTGTTATCTGCACCAATAATGATGATGGTTATAAGACGGCTAATGTCCTCAGATCGAACGGTATTGATGTGGTTGCCGTGGTTGATGCGCGCTTGGAGAAAAGTGACGCTGCTTTAAATATTATGGGTGAAGGCGTTAGGGTGTTAAATGCAGCCGTTCCGCAAAAAGCTCATGGCTGTTTAGCGGTTAGCGCATTGTCTGTGCAATCGATGACGGGCGCATTTCTTGATAAGATTGATTGTGATTGTGTTGCGATCTCCGGTGGGTTTTCATCTGATGTACATTTGTCTAGTCAAACCGGTTCGCTGCCGAAATGGAATGAGGGTTTGCAGAGTTTTACGCCGGGAACTCCCTTACGCGCAGAACGTTCTGCAGGCTCTGGCAATGGTTCTTTTGGATTGTTAAAATGTTTAATCGAAGGCCATGAAGCGGGTGTTGATGCGGCAAAAGCTGCTGGTTTTAAAACGTCAAAATTAAAAGCCTCCACCGCCAAGTCAAACTCCACATATTCAATTACATCCGTATGGCGCTGCCCGGGGAATGGTAAAGCATTCGTTGATTTTCAAAATGATGTGACGGCTAAGGATATCGCGCTTGCGGTTCAAGAAGGTTTTGTGTCTGTTGAGCACACAAAACGCTATACAACTCTTGGTATGGCGACAGATCAGGGTAAGACATCGAATATAAACGGTTTGGCGCTTTTGGCTGCAGCTCGCGGTGAAGCCATAGAAAAAGTTGGAACAACACGTTTTCGTCCACCCTATTCACCCGTCGCAATTGGCGCTTTTGCAGGTCATGAACGTGGCAAGGATTTTCAACCAACACGCCGCACAGCCATGCATGAATGTGGTGAAAAACTAGGTGCTGTTTTTGTTGAAGCTGGTCAATGGTTGCGACCGCAATATTATCCAAAACCCAATGAGGGGGTGATGGAAGCGATTTATCGCGAAGCGAAACAAGTGCGCCAAACAGCTGGCATTTGTGATGTTTCAACATTGGGTAAGATCGAAATCTTTGGGGATGATGCGGGTGAGTTTTTAAACCGACTTTATATCAATGGTTGGAAAATGCTTGCGCCGGGTAAAGCGCGCTATGGGCTTATGCTGCGTGAAGATGGCTATGTTTTTGATGATGGCACGACGTCTCGGTTGGCGGATGATCATTTTTTGATGACAACAACAACCGCAAATGCCGCGCGTGTGTTGGCGCATATGGAACATGCGTCTCAAGTTTTGTGGCCCGATCTTAATGTCCATTTTTGTTCTGCAACGGAACAATGGTGCGGCGTTGCGGTTGCTGGCCCTAATGCGCGGAAAATTTTAACCGATGCATTTGACGGTGCGATTGATGTGTCAGATGACGCTTTACCGTTTATGGGTGTTCAAACATTCAAATGGCTTGGTGTCACAGCTCGCATTTTCAGAATTAGCTTTTCAGGCGAATTGGCTTTCGAGGTCAATGTTCCGTGGTCTGCGGGTGAGGCAATGTGGAATGCGATTTGGGACGCGGGTCAATCCCACGGTCTTATTGCTTATGGGACAGAAGCATTAAGCGTTTTGCGCATTGAAAAAGGTCATGTTGCAGGTAATGAGCTTGATGGGCGAACCACGGCCCCCGATATGGGACTTGGTAAAATGATGTCGTCGAAAAAAGCATTTATTGGTCAAAAAATGGCCGGTCGTGAAGGTATGATCGCCGAAGATAGATCAACGCTTGTGGGCATCAAACTTAAAGAAAGCACGGGAAGATTACGCGGCGGGGCGCATCTTTGTTTTGATAAAAATGATGTGAGTAGCGAGACTGGTCTTGGCTGGATAACCTCTGTTTGCGACAGTCCTGCAATGGGCTGCTGGATTGGGCTTGCCTATCTTAAAGGTGGGTTAGATGCCTATGAGGGTAAATCGCTTTATGCGGTCAATCCATTGTTTGATGAAGCGCCAGAGGTGGAAGTCTGCTCGCCTCATTTCTTTGATCCAAAAGGGGAGCGTCTGAAATGTTAGATCCCAAGAAGAACCATCCGCTTGGCGATATCGTGCATTCTCCAAATGCATTATCAGAGCGCGCGGACGTCACATTATCTGTTGTGAATATTCCGGCACTTATTCAAGTTTTTGCCAAAAAGAACCAAGTCGATGCGCTTGCAAAAAAACTTGGGATTATCACAAAACCAGGTCAAGCGGGGGATGCGAACGCGTTTACCGCGCTGCCTGTGGGTCCGGGTCAGTGGATATTGGTGTCCAAAGATAAAAACCGCTCCGATTTTGGAGCATGGATTGCCGAGATAATCGACGGATTGGGTTATGTATCTGAGCAAAGTGATAGCCGTATTCGTATCCGCATTTCGGGGGTAAAAGCGCATGATGTTATGATGCGTGGTTGCCGACTTGATTTACATTCAAGCGTTGTCTCCAAAGGGTTTTGTGCCCAAACGATTATGGCGCAAATTGGCGTGCTTATTCATCTAGTCGACGATGCACCCGTATATGATTTATATATCTATTCTGGTTTTGCACGGTCATTTTGGCATTGGTTGACGGAGACGGCAAACCAATTTGATTATCAAATCACGTCAGAAGGTTTTGAGGCTTAAAAAGCTGGCAAGTTAGCAAAGATCTAATTATTGGGTTGCCATTCAACAGGGCGCAAACCATTTCCGCCGAGTTTTTCAAAGGCGCGCTGGCGACATGTAAACACCAATATTTGGATATCGCTTGCTTGACGATGAAGCGCATCGAACATGCGTTCAATTCGATTATCATCGGAATATACCAAGGCATCATCAAGTATCACAGGGACAGGATGCCCTTCTTTTGCAAGCAAGCGGGCAAAGGCCAATCTGGTTAAAATGGCTAGCTGCTCTCGCATCCCACCACTGAGCGCAGATATATCTTCATCTTGGCCTTTTCTAGCCAAGGTTTGCGGCAATAATGTCGTGTCATCAAAGGTTATTGATGCTTCATCAAGCAGCAGTTTTAGAAGTGGTTTTAACTCCGTCATGACGGGTTGGAAAAATTGCTCTTTTGCGGCAACGCGCGCATTTTCCAAAGCTTGCTTCAGCATTTGTAATGCCTCAATTTCATGTTCGAACAAAGATACACGTTTTTGTGCTGCTTCTCGTTTATCCCGTGTTTCTTCAAACTCTTCTTCGACTGCATCATCTGACGAAATGGCAATGCGACCATCAAGGCCCGCAATCTCTTTGCCAAGGGATTCCCGTTCTGCTTCGGAACGTTCTTTGATTGAGTTAAGACGCAAATAACTTGCTTTTATTGTTTCCAAATCGGGTGCGTTGGATCGAAGCTCAGTCACCAATTCTAATGCTTGTTTGGCGTCAACGGTTTCACGTTCCAGATCATCCAAAAGCTGTGTTGCTTTTGAGCTTCTTTCCACGTCTGTCCCTAGTTCTTGTTCTAACTGGCGAACATTTTCATGGGTGTGTGCAAAGTCTGTCTCTGCCTTGATATGTGTTTCTCTTGCGGCTGAAAAAGCTGAACGAGCGATCTCTCGTATGGAATTGGTTTTTTGCAATTCAATTTTTGCTTGCTCTAGTTCAGCTTGGATTTGTGCAATGTCAAATGGCTCACTTGGGTCTGGTGATATTTTTGCTTCAAGCTCTGAGACATTTGACCGAAGCTTAACTAAACCCTCAGGTGAATGCGCTTCAAGTTCCGCCTTTTTGACCATCAATGTGGATGATTTAGCTTTGAACAGTATTTGTTGTTCTTTCGCTTTGGTGATGTTTTCAAAACTTAGCTTTTCGAGATTACTGCTGAGTTTCTCAGTCGTTGCGCGTAACTCATTGTGCATGTCATCTGCTTTTTCCAATGAGCTTGGTGTGATCGTAAGAACCCCAATATTTGGAATGTCTAAAGTTTTGGTGGAAGAGATACTGATCGTTTTTGTGTTCTCAATTGGGTCTCCATCGATCAAAACTGGAGCACTATTGTCGGCAAAATATTCTATTTTGAACGAGCCGGATTCGATTTGAACTTTGCTTTGGAGAATGTTGATATCTGCGGTTAAGCGATCAAGGGTGTTAATGTCATTATCATCGATCAACAAGGCTTTGCATTCTGTCTCAAGTACTGTGATCTCTTGATAGGTTTTTTCTGCTTTGGAAAGACGGGTGCTGATGTCTTCTAATTTGTGTGTCGCGTCCAATGATGCCTGTGCGATATTTGCTTTGGCCCATTTTTGTGTGATCTTCTCAACCGTTTTGTTACACGTATCCAATCCATCACGGGCGGTTTGATCCGCTATTTGCGCTAGATTGAGTTTGTCTTTTATCTCTGCAAGGCTTATGCGATCGTTGTTTCGTTTTTCAACGAGTTTTGACAGGTTTTGTGTCTTTAACAAAAACGCATCATAGCTATCTTTGGCAACGCTCTGCTTTTTAAGTGCAAAACTATTTTGGCTTTCCGCCATAACAAGTTGTTTTGCGTGATCTGTTGCTTCATCAAGTTTAATCTTGGCTTGGTTGAGTTCTAAAGCGCGTTGTTCGATCATCTTTGGATCTGTAATGTCTGCCAATCGTTTAGATTTGCTGCGTCTATTATCAAGATCCGTTCGCAATGCCTCAATTTGAATGGCAAGGCCGTTTTCTTTTTCTTCCAAGAGTGCCAGTTGCTTTTTGGCTTCAAAATATGGGCCAGATGTTTTCGCGCCGCCTCTTGAGGTGACCAACTTATCTAATTCTGATACGGTTCTATCAAGTACACGCACCATTCGGCGCCCACCTGTTAAGAGTTCGACTTGATCACCCGTGACAGAGGCCAGCAGGTTTTCACGAACTTTGCGCTCATCATCTTTTTCAGTTTTGGAGCCACCGCCAATATCGGTTGCCCCTTGCTGCACCCATAATAATCCGGCAGGTCCTGATGATCCGCCGCGCAAAAGGTTGGATAACCACATTTCAGCCTCGTCAGCTTGTGCTATAATGCGGTTGGTATCTATGTCTTTGATAATGGCATGTTTGCCGTTGTAATATTGTTTGCTGATGCGAAAGCGGCCGGCATCCGTTTCGATGTCGACTTCCACTTGTGGGCTGCCACCACTATAGGGGCGTAGCATTTGAACGGCTTTTGGCGTGCCTGAATAGGGTTGAAAAAATACCGCATGTAATGCGTCAAAGCTTGTGGATTTGCCGAACTCATTTCCTTCGGACAAAACATTGACGCCATCGCCAATATCTTCAAGAGCGATGCCACGATTGGCAAACTTTCTGACATTCCATAATCTTAAGGCGCGGAGTTTCATGTTTCCTCCGCAGCGAAGGTATAAAGCAGAGAAAGGGCGGTGGCTGAGGCGCTGTTTGGATCGCTATCTTGTTGGGCTTTATCAAACAAAGTTTCAGCCGCTTGGCGCAATGCACCTGCTTGGTCGATACTGTCTAGATCAACGGCATCATATTCATTTGCAAGATCTGTCTTGCGGATTTCCATCCATGCAAAATCTGGATCAAGCTCATTGAGCAAGCTATCAATCTTTAACCGTTCAGGAAGCCGGAGCCTGCCTTCAAGATTAACCTGTTGAAGAGTTGTGCGTCGTTTTGATATCTCAGGAAATTCAGAATTGAGTTTCAGGTCTAAATCTTCACCGGGCAGCAGCGCAATATCAGATATGCGCCAATCAAAAATACCGATGTCTTTTGATGTCACAATAGGTTTTACGCCCTTGCCTTCAATGGAAACAATGAGTGCTTTTCCTGGCGTATTATGTTTAAAACGATCTGGCTCTGGTGTGCCTGAATACCAAATGCGATCTGTGATCCGAATTTGGCCGTGCCAATCACCTAGCGCTAGGTAATCTAGATCAGCCTTTATCGCTCTATTGGGATCAATAATATCGGCAGAATCGTCTTCGCCAAAGCTTTGGATTGCGCCATGTGCCAAGCCAATACGCATGGCGTGTTCTGGCGTTTCACAGGTATCCATCCATTGAGTGAGGTCCCGTCCGGGGCGTCGATTGATGCAAGGTGCGGGTAGAATAAAGACAGATGGGCTTATTTCAAATGCAACATTGTCGACGGCAAGACTAACATTGTCAGGTTTTTCTTTATCAAGGCCTATCCAAAGTTCATCAAAGGCGAGTGAATCATGATTGCCTGGAAGTAAAACCCATTTGATAGATGGTTTTGCTCCCATGGCGCGCAATGCCTGTCGTACCATTTTTGGCGATGGGGTGCCCGTGTCAAACACATCACCTGCAACCAAGATCACGGATACGTTTTCTTGTTCTGCAAGTTGTGCCAAATTCTCGATAGATTGGTGACGTGCCTCGGTTAAGCGTCCACGCAGTTCTTCAGGTAGTTGTCCAAAGCGTTTGCCAAGATGCAAATCAGATGTGTGAATGAAGCGAAACATGTGATCAATCTACACGCGTTGTTTTATTGCGCATCCTTTAAACGTCAATGTGGGCTCTTTTGAACAGAATTTTTAAAAATCGATATAAATTGCTGCGGCAACTTCCATATTTGTGTTTTAAGCGCTGAATTTTCTAAAGCTAGATCAGCTTATCGATTGATTGGTTGCGAAGGCGTACATTTTAGCGGAAAAGTACTTGTTTATAACAATGCTGGTTGTTACGGTTTATTAAATCGGTTGAAAATCGATTAAAACCTTCACACTTGGTTCGCTCTGGACCCTTGGCACTGGAACTTCACGCTTTTATTATGACAATGAACGTTATTAACTCCGAGCAAATGTGCTCCAAAATTATCCATCACCTTACCTATTCTCTTGGTAAAAATGAGAACGATGCCACATTGTATGACTGGCGCATGTCGCTGTCATTGGCTTTGCGGGAAGAGGTGATTGTTCCATGGCTCGATAGTGCACGTAAAGCACAAGAAGCTGGCGCAAAACGTGTTTATTATCTGTCGATGGAGTTTTTAATTGGCCGTCTTATTGAAGATGTGATGATTAATATTCGCCTTGATGATGTTGTCAAAGATGCAATTAAAGCATTAGGTCAAGATTATGATGCCATTGTGTATGATGAGCCAGATGCAGCCTTGGGCAACGGCGGTCTTGGTCGATTAGCCGCTTGTTTTTTAGATAGTTTATCAACTCTTGGAATTCCTGCTTTTGGCTATGGTATTCGCTATGAGCATGGTCTGTTTGTGCAGAGTTTTGAAGATGGTCGCCAGATTGAAAAAGCTGAAACTTGGCTGGCTAATAAGCATGCATGGGAATTAGAGCGCCCTGAAACAATGCACCCAATTGGGTTTGGCGGTAAAGTCCGTGTTTCATCAGGTAAATCCATTTGGGAGCCTAAAGAAACTGTTTTGGCTGCAGCTTATGATACACCCGTTTTGGGCTGGGAGGGTAAATGGGCAAACACTTTGCGCCTATGGGCCGCAAAAGCACCAGAGCCATTTGACCTCGATAGTTTCAACAAAGGTGAATATCTTGCGGCAAGTGAGCCAGAAGCTTTGGCCCGCACGATCTCTCGCGTTCTTTATCCAGATGATACGACTGAAGAAGGTAAAGAACTTCGTTTAAAGCAAGAATATTTCTTCACGGCAGCATCCATCAAAGATTTGATCGCGCGTTTTCTATCTGAAGGGCATGATCTCAATCAATTGGCAGATCACGTTGCTATTCAGCTCAATGATACCCATCCGGCAATTGCTGGCCCTGAATTGGTGCGCATCTTAACGGATGAACATGATATCGAATTAGACAGCGCCATCACCATTGCTCGCAATTGCCTTGGCTATACAAACCATACTTTGCTGCCAGAAGCATTGGAGAGATGGGAAGAGACATTGTTCGCGCGCGTGTTGCCGCGACATCTTGAGCTTATCAAACTGATAGAAAAAGCTCACTTAAAAGCAACCAAAAGCCAAGTTATGATCATCGAAGATGGTTCGGTGAAAATGGGCGAGTTAGCCTTTATTATGGCGCATAAGGTCAATGGCGTATCGGCTCTTCATAGTGGGTTGGTCAAACAAAACCTATTTGCCGAATTGGATAAAAGCTATCCAGATCGCATTCTTAATCAGACTAATGGTATTACGCCGCGCCGCTGGCTTTATTCCTGTAACCCGCAATTGCGGAGCCTTATTGTTCAGAGCATTGGGACCAAATGGCCAGACGATCTTGAGCAATTGTCAAAGCTTGAAGAGTTTGTTGATGATCGTGGATTTGCAAATCAATTTCGCGCGGCCAAACAACACAATAAACAACGTGTTGCCGATTGGATAAAAGGGCGTGACGGTACGATCATTGATCCAAATGCATTGTTCGATGTTCAGATTAAACGTCTGCATGAATATAAACGTCAGTTTATGAATCTTTTGGAAACTGTCGCATTGTGGAATGATATTAGTGACAACCCCAATGGTGATTGGACGCCAAGATTGAAAATCTTTGGTGGAAAAGCTGCCCCTGGTTATGTGGTTGCCAAAGAGATTATTCATTTGATCAACGATGTTGCCAAAACACTTAACTCGGATCAGACAACCAAAGCTCATTTGCAAATTCTCTATCCGGAGAATTATAATGTGACGATGGCTGAACTGCTCATTCCAGCAACGGATTTATCAGAGCAAATATCGACTGCAGGTAAAGAAGCATCCGGTACCGGCAATATGAAGTTTGCGCTCAATGGCGCCATGACAATTGGTACGCTTGATGGTGCGAATGTTGAAATTCGTGACTGTGTTGGGGCTGAAAACTTCTACCTGTTTGGATTAACCGCAGCTGAAGTTGAAGAACGTCGCAAAGAAAAGAACTTTGCCAGCAATGCAATCGCTGCAAGCCCACGTTTGCAACGTGTGTTGACCCAGATCAAAACGGGTGTCTTCTCTAAAGGCGATCCGACGCGATATGTGTCATTGGTTAAGCGTCTGTTTGAAGATGATTATTTCCTCGTGACCTGCGATTTTGATGATTATTATAATACACAGCGCATTATTGATGTAGATTATCGTGATGCAGACAACTGGAACCGTAAAACAATTCTCAATACTGCACGCGTTGGCTGGTTCTCCTCTGACCGAACAATATCTGGTTATGCAAAAGATATTTGGAATGTGAGATCGCTTAAAGATGGCTAAAAAACCAACAGACGACATTGTCGAAGGGCTTATTGAGGAACTTGCGGAAGCAAGAGGTGTGCTACCTAGCGAGCACCTTGGCGAACTCGATACCTACCTCTTTAGCGAGGGGCGACATCAACGTTTGTGGCAGGCGCTTGGCGCGCATATCATTGATAGTGAAACATCTAAAGGTGTTCATTTTGGCGTTTGGGCGCCAAATGCGACCCAAGTTTCAGTGGTTGGCGATTTCAATGGTTGGAATAGTGATAGCCATAAAATGCAGTCCAATGGGCAGTCGGGAATATGGGACATATTTATTCCCAATATTGGCGAAGGCGAAGTTTATAAATTTAATGTGCATGATCAGCACGGCAATCTTCTGCCGCAAAAAGCAGATCCATTTGGATATGGTGCAGAATATAGGCCCAAGACTGCATCGGTTGTGCGCCGACTAGATAATTATAAATGGCTTGATACAAAATGGATGAAAAAACGTGGGTGTATACAGCGTTTTGATCAACCCATTTCAGTTTATGAAGTGCATTTGGGATCGTGGAAACGTATTCAAGAAGATGGCAATCGACCGCTTTCTTATCTAGAGCATGCCAAGCAATTGGTGGCTTATGTCAAAGATATGGGTTTTACGCATATCGAACTTATGCCCATTACTGAATTTCCTTTTGATGGCTCGTGGGGATACCAGCCTGTTGGGCTTTACGCGCCGACCATTCGGTATGGTACGCTGGATGAATTTCGCGAATTTGTTGATGCATGTCATGCAGCAGATATTGGCCTGTTGTTGGATTGGGTGCCGGGACATTTTCCTGAAGATGAACATGGCTTGGCCCAGTTTGATGGAACCGCCTTATATGAACATGCCGACCCGCGTGAAGGGTTTCATCCTGACTGGAACACGATGTTGTTCAATTATGGACGACGCGAGGTTTCCAATTATCTGATTGCCAATGCGGTTTACTGGCTGCGTGAACATCATATCGATGGTCTTCGCGTTGATGCTGTCGCATCGATGCTCTATCGCGATTATTCTCGTAAGCCAGATGAATGGGTGCCAAATATTCATGGTGGCCGCGAGAACCTAGAAGCGATTGAATTTTTAAAATTGATGAATGAAACGGCTTATGCCGATATGCCCGGCATTATGACGGTTGCAGAAGAGTCAACCGCTTTTCCTGGTGTCTCCTCACCGACGGACCAAGGTGGTCTTGGCTTTGGGTTCAAATGGAATATGGGTTGGATGAACGATACATTGTCGTTTATGGAAGAGGACCCAATCAATCGTAAATACCATCATCATAAAATGACGTTTGGTATTGATTATGCGTTTTTGGAGAATTTTGTTCTGCCAATCAGTCATGATGAAGTTGTGCACGGCAAAGGCTCTATGATTGAAAAAATGCCGGGAAATTGGCATGATAAATTTGCCAATTTACGTGCTTATTACGGCTTCATGTGGGGGCATCCGGGCAAAAAACTTTTGTTTATGGGGTGTGAATTTGGCCAAGTGGCTGAATGGAACCACGATGCATCGCTCGATTGGCATTTGACCGATCAGCCGCTCCACAAGGGATTGCAGAACCTTATTCGGGATTTAAATCAGCTCTATTCATCCACACCAGCTTTATATCAAGGCGATTGCCGCGCAGATGGTTTTGCGTGGGTAGAGGGCGCTTGTGCGGATGAATCATTATTGGCTTGGTTACGCTATGGGGAAGCAGGGTCAAACCCTGTTTTAGTGGTATCAAGCTTTACACCAATTGAACGCTCATCAAGACGGATTGGCGTTCCAAAACAAGGTTTCTGGAGTGAGAAACTGAATACTGATTCTGGGCATTATGGAGGCCTAGATCGTGGAAATCTGGGAGGTGTTTGGAGTGAGAATATAGCTGCATCTGGATATGAAAACTCGATTGAAATCACGGTTGCGCCGTTGGCAACAATCTTTTTTGAATGGCAGGATAAAGCGACTTAGACATAAAAAGGGAAAATCGGAGGAATGACAATGAATAATGAATCGCAAAGGTTAGCCCAACAGACCATGGCTTTTGTCTTGGCCGGCGGCAGAGGCAGCAGATTAATGGATCTGACAGATCGGCGCGCCAAGCCCGCAGTCTATTTTGGTGGTAAAACACGCATCATCGATTTTCCCTTATCTAATGCTGTTAATTCGGGCATTCGCCGAATTGGTGTTGCGACGCAATACAAAGCCCACTCTCTTATTCGTCACCTTCAAAGGGGGTGGAGCTTTTTCCGCGAAGAGCGCAATGAATCACTTGATATTTTGCCGGCTTCCCAACAGTTAAATGAAGAAAATTGGTATAAGGGAACAGCAGATGCTGTGTTCCAAAACATTGAAATTATTCGGGGCAACGATACTAAATATGTCATCATTCTTGCGGGTGATCATATCTACAAACAAGATTATTCTTTGATGGTCCAACACCATGTCACAAGCGGCGCTGATGTGACCGTTGGGTGTATCGAAGTTCCGCGCATGGAAGCATCAGGTTTTGGTGTGATGCATGTTGATGGAGATGATAATATTATTGATTTTGTCGAAAAACCTGCAGATCCACCCCCAATGCCTGGAAATCCTGATCAGGCACTTGCCAGTATGGGGATTTATGTTTTTGAAACCCAATATATGTTTGATCTTTTGAAGAGAGATGCTGAGGACCCAGATTCCAGTCATGATTTTGGCAAAGATATCATTCCGCATATTGTAAAAACAGGCAAAGCCATTGCGCACCCGTTTAGTCGTTCTTGTGTGGATAGCGGTATTGGCAAAGAGCGTTATTGGCGTGATGTTGGAACTGTGGATGCGTTTTGGCAGGCAAATATTGATTTGACTGATTTCTCACCGGAGTTAGACCTATTTGATAAGAGTTGGCCGATTTGGACCTATTCCGAACTTGCTCCGCCGGCAAAGTTTATTCACAATGAAGAAGGTCGACGCGGATTTGCGGTGTCATCGCTGGTATCGGGTGGTTGCATTATTTCTGGTTCAGAGTTAGAGCATTGTCTGCTTTATACAGGCGTTCGCACCCATTCCTATGCCAAGCTTAAAGGCGTGATTGCAATGCCTTATGTGCAAATTGGGCGTAGTGCGCGATTAACAAATGTTGTCATTGATAAAGGCGTTTCCATACCGGAAGATTTGGTTGTTGGCGAAGATGCAGAGCTTGATGCTGCACGCTTTTACCGATCCGAAGGTGGCGTCTGTTTGATCACAGCAAAAATGATAGATGAGTTGGAAAAATAAGTGAAAGTTCTGTTTGTAGCTTCCGAATGCGCTCCCTTTGTTAAAACGGGAGGACTTGCAGATGTTATAGGCGCGGTGCCAAAAGCACTCGCGCCCTTGGGTGTTGATGTCAAAATCATCATCCCTGCCTATCCAGCATTATCGGAGCTGCTTAAAACTGGCCAAGTTGTCTTAAATATTGATGATCTTTTTGGCGGGCCTGGAAGATTGGTTGAGATTGTTACCCAAGGGCTGAATATGCTTTTGCTCGATGCTCCTCATTTGTTTGATCGTCCGGGCAATATCTATCTTGACGAACATGGTCATGATTGGCACGACAATCATTTGCGGTTTGGTGCTTTGAGCAAAGTGGCTGCGATGATCGGTCTTGATGGTGTTGGGTCTTGGAAACCAGATTTGGTGCATACCCATGATTGGCAAGCAGGTTTGACGCCACTTCTTATCCAGATGGCTGGGAATGAAAACGCGCCTCAATGCATTATGACCATCCATAATATTGCTTTTCAAGGTCTGTTTCATTGGTCGATCAAAGATATTTTTGGTATTCCGGATGAGCATTTTACTCATGAGGGCGCTGAATATTGGGGCAATTTAGGTTTTTTAAAAGCTGGACTTAGCTTTAGTGATAAAATCACCACCGTTAGTCCCAATTATGCCGATGAGCTGCTCACACCTGAATTTGGCATGGGTCTTGATGGTGTTTTGCAATCTCGCACCAAAGACTTTTCCGGCATCATCAATGGTATTGATCTTGATGTGTGGGATCCAAAGACAGACCCTTTATTGAACAAAAATTATACGAGCCGTAGTTTGAAGAGTAAGGCGCAAAATCGCGCTGTGCTCAATGAACGGTTTGAGCTGGATGCAGATGATGATGCACCGTTATTTTGTGTGATCAGCCGCCTGACATCTCAAAAGGGTTTGGACCTTTTATTGGAGGCACTTCCTGATCTTGTCGGTCGGGGTGGACAGCTTGCGCTATTGGGGTCTGGTGATCATAATTTAGAGGTTGCTTTTGCCCAAGCGATGAAGCAATTTCCAGGTCGTGTGGGCGTTGTTATTGGGTATGACGAGGATCTATCTCATCTTCTTCAAGGGGGCAGTGATGCCATTATCGTTCCCTCGCGCTTTGAGCCGTGTGGCCTCACTCAGCTTTATGGATTGCGCTATGGAACAATTCCGATTGTGGCGCGAACGGGCGGTTTGGCTGATACCGTTATTGATGCAAATCCAGATAACATGAAATCAAAAACAGCAACTGGTATTCAATTTCAACCAGATGATTTAAATGCGCTTCGTGAAGGTTTAAATCGCACTTGTGATTTATTTGATCAGCCAAAAGTTTGGCGTTCAATCATTGGAAATGCTATGCGATATCCTGTTGGTTGGGAACAATCGGCACTCTCTTACTTTAAGCTCTACCAGAGCATGACCAGTAAATAATTCAAAGGACACTTTATGGCTCTTATTTTACAATCCGGACGCCCAAATCAAATGGGTGCCCGTTTTGACGGCAATGGTACGAATTTTGCAGTTTTCTCTGCCAATGCAACAGCCATGTATCTGTGTGTCTTTTCTGCAGATGGTCAAGACGAGTTGGAACGTGTTGCTCTGCCTGATCGCACAGGTCATGTATGGCATGGTTATGCGCCTGATTTACGCCCTGGAACCTTATATGGGTTTCGCGCTGACGGTATTTACGCACCTGAATTAGGCCACAGATTTAACATTAACAAGCTGTTGTTAGATCCCTATGCCCGTGAGTTTCATGGTGTTTGGGTCAATGATGCAGCTCAATTGGGTTATACTAAAGGCGCACCAAAAGAAGATTTGAGTTTTGATGATCGCGATAGCGCGCCATTTGTTCCAAAATCTATTGTGTCTGAGCCGGAATTATTTGAGCATATTGAGCCTAAAGGTGATCTGGATTGGTCACAAACTTTGATCTATGAAGCCCATCCGAAAGGCCAAACAAAACAACATCCAGACGTGCCCGAAAACGTGCGCGGTACCTATGAGGGATTAGCATCTGATGCGATGTTGGAGCATTTAACAAAACTTGGTGTGACCGCTGTTGAATTATTACCCGTCCATGCATTTATTGATGATGGATTTTTAGTTGATCGCGGGCTGCGCAATTATTGGGGTTATAATACGATTGCGTTTTTTGCGCCTGAGCCTCGTTATTATGGTCCTGATGGTCTTTTAGGTTTTAGCAAAATGGTCCGGCGCTTTCATGCAGCTGGCATTAAAGTCATATTAGATGTTGTTTATAATCACACAGCTGAAGGCGATCAACGCGGCCCGACCTTATGTTATCGCGGTTTGGATAATGCCTCTTATTATCGACTAAGCGCGGGTCAACCACGTTATTATGTCAATGATACGGGTTGTGGCAATACAGTCAATGTATCCAACCCGCATGTCTTGCGCATGGTTATGGATAGTTTGCGGTTTTGGTTCCAGCAAATGGGTGTGGATGGATTTCGGTTTGATCTTGCGACAACACTCGCGCGTGAAGACCATGGTTTTGATCGCCGTGGTGGGTTCTTTGATGCCTTACGGCAGGATCCAGTGCTCAGCGATGCGCGACTGATTGCCGAACCTTGGGACATTGGTCCGGGTGGTTATCGGTTGGGTGAATTTCCGGCTGAATTTTCCGAATGGAATGATGGATACAGAGATAGTGTTCGCAAATATTGGCGTGGCGATGTTCATAGTGCGCAGGAATTGGGCGCAAGATTGTTGGGTTCTGCGGGTGAATTTGACTGTGACGGGCGCCGAGCATGGAGTTCTATCAATTTAATCACAGCGCATGATGGTTTTACCTTAGCTGATGTGACCAGATATAATGATCGCCATAATTTAGCCAATGGTGAGAATGGTGCTGATGGTCACCACAATAATCTCAGCGATAATTGCGGCGTCGAAGGCGAGACGGATGATTTAGCTATCCGAGCGATGCGTTCACGTCGTCAACGCAATATGTTGGCAACACTGTTTTTATCTCAAGGCACGCCAATGTTGTTGGGAGGCGATGAGTTTTCAAATTCGCAATATGGCAACAACAATGCCTATGCTCAGGACAATCCAATAGGCTGGTTAGATTGGCCATCGGCTGATCATGAGATGATCGATTTTGTTTCACGTTTGTCACATTTTAGAAAAGACCATTATTGCCTAAGGCAAAATTCCTTTTTACATGGTGCAGATCAAACAGCCGATGGCTTACCAGATGTGAAGTGGACAGATTTTGATGGCGAACCGCTACAATGGCGTGATCCTGGCCTATCAAATATCTGCTTTACTTTGCGTGATACGACAAATTATGTGGCGCAAAGTGGTATGGAAGAAACCATTTTTATCGTCTTTAACCGCGATGCTGAAGATGCGTTGGTGGCGCTGCCTATCATAGCTGATGATTATCATTGGCAAGGCGCGATTGATACGGCAGCTATTGATGTGTTTGAGGTCAATGACATTAGTGATGCAAGGGTTCAGGTTTCAGGCAGTTCGGTTGCAGCTTTTGTCGCCAAATCCAATGAAGGTTTGTCATGAACGCACGTAAGGCTCTTGATCAACTCGCATTAAGCTCTGGCATTGTGCCATCTTTTAAAAGCCTGCAAGGCGAGGAATGTCCGATGTCCTTTGAGACCAAACTGGCTTTATTACAGGCAAATGGATGGCAACTCGACAATGATGCGATGATTATTGAAGCCTATCAACATCATGCAAGTCAGTTAGCGCAACAGGCGATACCTCGTGAGTTTATAGGGCGTAGCGGCCAAGGTTTGAACATACCGACATCGGAACCTGTGACTTGGTATGTTCATTTAGAAGGCACTCAGATAATTTTTGCCGAGGGTCGTTCAGAAAATGTGATTTCTATCCCTGCAATGCCGTCTGGGCTGCATTCTTTGGTGACAAAGAGTAAGCTCTGTGAGGCAATCATATGTTTGATTGTGGCGCCAGAATTTGCACCTTCAATTGAGGAAAAAACGGGTTATTCAAAATTATGGGGTGCTAATTTAGCGCTCTATGGTGTTCATTCAGAACGGAACCCTGGGATTGGTGATTATCAAGACCTAACCAATATTGCGACAGGTATTGCAGGCCATGGTGCAAACTTTATCGGCATCAATCCTGTTCACGCAATTGGCTGGAACAGCTCTGATGTCATCAGCCCCTATTCGCCATCTCATCGCGGCTTTTTAAATACCAATCACATTGCGCTTGATCAGATATTACCTGTGTCGGAAAGCACTCAATCTTTGATATCTAATGGCTCAAGTCATATGGATCGAAAAAGCGGTTTTATCGACTATCCCGCAGATCTTGCGCATCATCAGGCATCACTCAAAGCACTTTATGCAGACTTTATTGAACTTGCTTCTGTGCAACAAAACAACGCTTTTCAAGATTTTTGGCAGCAAAATGATGGAAATCTAGATGGGTTTGTTCAGTATGAAAGTCTAAGTGATTGTTATGGAACTGATTGGCGGGTTTGGCCTTCCAATGCATCGCAATCCAAAGATGGTCAGTCTTTCCATGCTTGGTTACAATGGCATGCAGAAATCCAATTACAAGCTGCACAAAAGGCTGCTTGTTCTGCTGATATGCAGCTTGGTCTTTATCTTGATTTAGCCGTGGGGTCGCGGCGTGATGGCGCTGAGGTTTGGAGCGAGCAAGATAGTATTGCCGAGAATGTTTCCATTGGTGCACCGCCTGATCATCTCAGTCCGGCAGGTCAAAATTGGAACCTGACGGCGTTTTCACCATCCAAATTAGCTTCCACACATTATCGCGCCTTTAGAAATATTCTTGCGCGCAATATGCGCCATTGTGGTGTGCTGCGGATTGATCATGTTTTGGGGTTAAATCGTAGTTTTTGGATACCTGATAATGGTGTGCAAGGTGGTTATATCACCCAAAACTTTGAAGCGATGTTGGCCATCGTTCGTATTGAGGCTGAACGTGCAGGCACGATTATCATTGGGGAAGATCTTGGTCTTGTCCCCACTGGGTTTCGCAAAACCTTAAAAGACAGCGGGATCTATTCCTATTCAGTTTTACAATATGAAAAAGACAGCACTGGCGCATTCCGAAAGCCATCCAGTTTAAATCCTCAATCTCTTGCCTGTTTTGGAACTCATGACACGCCCACAGTGAAAGGTTTTTCCCATGGTCGCGATATCGATTGGTGGCAAAAACTGGGGTGGATTGATGAACCCGAAGAAATTGAGGCGCAAACATCACGTCAGAAAGAATGTGTAGAACTCCTATCTTTATCTGATACTCAAAACGGCGATGATGAAAAGGTTGATCAAGAATTCGATCAAGCCATTCACGCAATATTAGCCAGCTCGCCAGTTGCCATGATATCGGTGCAGATGGATGATTTAGATGATCAGATTGAAGCGCAAAACTTGCCCGGCACCATAGATGAGCATCCTAATTGGCGCAGACGCAGTGTTCGCTCTGTCGATATGCTTTCTGACCATCTCAAGTTGAAAGCCATTGGTCTATTGATGGCTAAATGTGGACGGAATTCAAAGTAAATGCAGGGCCTGATTTATTGTTGAACAGTGAGATGATTGTCGAAGGCAAAATCAAACTGTTTGATACTTGATTGAGGTCGAAGGTTGGCCAGTTTTCCATTATCTGTTGTTGCAATGAGTTGAGTTGATTTATAGGCAAGGCCATTTCCGCGTTGGATTTGACGTGTTGATAAAATGTTCCCAGTTTTAGCTTCCAGAATTGCCACAAGGCCGCCTTTGGGCGATGATACGGCAATCTGTTTTTTATCATCTGATATAGCAATGGATCCGGTATAGTTTGCAAAACTAGATAGGATGACATCATTTAGTTCCCAGAGTTTTATGCCTTCACCCAACGTACATGTGCCAATGAGTTGCGGCCTATCGGTTTTTGCGCCTTCATATTGTCCACCAAAAGCAATCGTTCCGTGTTCAATTGCAACCATATGCCGAAGTGATAATTTATGGAGTTGATTGGGTAATATATGCTTTTCAATAAGCGAGCCATCTAGAGTATTTATAAATGTAATCGAAGATTGCATATTTGCGATATTAAGCTTTGCGCGACCATAGTCTGGGTGCGTTTGGATGCCGCCATTGGCAATAACCAAGGTCTTATTGTCAGATAATAACAAAGTTTCATGCGGTCCCATTCCAAAACTATCAAATTCGCCAATGCGATTGAACCCAGATGTTGCATCGTAAATTCCAACTCTTCCGCTGGCTTCTTCAAAATCATTCTCACTGGCATAGAGTAATTTTCCGTCATGGGAAAATGTGCCGTGTCCATAAAAATGGCGATTGACCGGAACCGTAATGATCTGGGGTTCTTGGGCTTTGGTTAGATCCATTATAACTGCAAAATTCCCTGGTCGCCTTGCAAATATAATAGCTTTGTCGGCTAAGGGTGAGAAAACCACGTCATGACCGCGATTTGGTAAGGTGATTTCACTGATGAGTTCAAATTGCTCGTTTAAAAGAACCGCGCCATAGGTTCCGTCTTGGCGCTTGATACAAGAGCCAAAAATCGCATCACCGCTTTGGGCGCGAGCTTTGGATATGCCTGAGAGAGAGGATAGGAAAAGACTGCCTGCACCCGCTAAAAAATCTCGTCGGTTAAGTTCAAAACCCGACATGTCTAATCCCCATCGGAGAATGAAAACCCAGAACTTAGCCCTAAGTCTTTTGCAAATTCGCTATCAATCCGGCCTATGGTGAATTTAAGACTTGTTTGAAAGTAGCAGAGTTTGCTGCGAAGTTTCTCGTCTTTCAGAGCTTCAAAGAGTGGTTTATCAATTGCGTTGATCGCGGATTTATTCTGTTTGATTTCAAACTCGATGGCATCAACAATATGGCTGTTTTTATGTGCCAGTGAATAGAGGCCACCTTCATTTAAGAGAGATTGAATAAAGTCTAAATTGGCTTTTAAGACTGGTAGTGTGTTTTCGGAGCGCCAAAACAAAGCTGACTTCGGACGATCCTTATTTGACTCATTGCGCAAAAATGCCCCTATCCGAATATCTTTGACAGCTTCAAGACCATGTACAACAGTGCCAAGAAGTTCATTGATTGCTTCTTGATTATTGATGAAAACGGACTCTGGTTTGCCTGCATTTGCCCAAAGGTTGGAATATGCTGCATCTTCGCTCCACATCGAGTTTAGATCGCTTGCAATTTGTGCTAGATTTGTAGAGATTTCATTTGCAAAGTCACACCGAAATGCACCTTCACTGTTTGATAGGTCCTCATGGCCGGTTCCAAACAAAATGAATTCCAAAGCTCCCAAACCCTGCACGGCAACACTTTTTTGCTCAAATGTCTCTGGTGCGATGGATTGAGGGTCTTTTTTTACTAATATCCGCTGGACTTGTTTTAATCCGGTGCTTTTTCTGTCTGGATAAAATAGAACGCGTTCCAGCCTATCGTCGCTCATAACAGGCCCAGATCGAAACAACTCAATGCTCGCCCATGAAAGCGCGACTTTGGTGAATTGATCCTGCGCATTGACCAGCGTTTTGGTGTTTGGAGATGTGCAAAATTGGTTGATTATGTTGCTCATAGTCAAAGTTTGAGCGTTAAAATTTGCATAGGCTGGGCGAATAACGTTCTCAATTGTTTTGAGCATCGTTGATGATATCTGGGCGTCTGACGGAGCAGCAAATACTGGAGATGTAGAGATCCCAATGATCAGCGCTAAAGCTGGAAATATTCTTTTGATGTGATCCATTAAAGCGACTCCAAAAATTTGATCAGGTTTGCTCGTTCGGTGATTTTTAACTGCATAAAGCCATTCTTGGCCTTTTCCGCCTCGCCGCCGTGCCAAACAATGGCTTCGGTGAGGTTTCTGGCGCGTCCATCGTGCAGAAAAAATGTATGGTCGCTGACAGTTTCAGTAAGTCCAATGCCCCAAAGTGGTGGTGTTCGCCATTCACCGCCATTTGCAATACCAACGTTCAAACCATCGGCAAGTCCATCGCCCATATCGTGTAATAACATATCGGTATAAGGCCAGATCAATTGGAACTGTTGGGCTTTGTTGATCGCATTTCGTGATGTTACATATTTTGGTCTATGGCATGTTGCGCAACCAAGCTGGTAGAAAAGTTTTTTCCCATCCAAAATGTCTGGGTCTTGGACGCCTCGTCTTTGCGGAACGGCTAGGTTTTGTGAATAAAAGGCCACGAGTGCGAGAACATCTTCAGGCGCTTCACCCACGCCTAACCGAGTTTGTTCTCCATGGGGTATAGCCAAGCACTCGATCTGCCTTTTCGTGCAGTCACCATAGTTTGAAGATGCGGCAGGGCTTGATATTCCGATATCTCCAGCAAAAGCATCGGCTGTTTGTTGGCGGATGCTTGGATTGGATGCTTTCCATCCAAAACGGCCGATTGTGGCTTTTCCATCCTGTTTGGATGCGATTGCAACTTTTCCTGATATTCCATCATTATCTTTATCGTTTGGATCAGCATTGGCGTAAATATCACTTTCATGAATGGCTTCTAAAAGCCCAAGGCCGATCATTTGTGGTGTTACGCGGGGTGCAATTATTGTGTTGGGATCAAGCGGACCATAATTCAGATCAACAGCTTTGTAGCTTGGTTTGCGCAGCGAGATAGTATCACCATCGGCAAATGTCTTGGTGATCTCGTCGTAACTGATGTGCATTTGCCCTTCGCCTTTAAGTCCAGGCACGGCTAAATCTTGTAATTGTCCGCCATAGACGGGGTCAGCAATTTTGAGCTTTACGAAGGTTTCAAGCGCCAATCTTTCTCTTTCAGACGATGGGGTTTTACCAAGCCTTAAAAACATCGATGTGGAAACGGTGTCTCCTTCTGGCGGATGGCCGCGACCATCTTTTATATGGCAGGTTTGGCAGGCGCGCGCATTGAAAAGCGGCCCTAATCCATCGGATGCTTGGGTTGATGAGGGGGATGAGACCCATAGTTTTCGGAAGAGTGCGTTGCCAAGTTTGAAATTTTGTTCGTCTTCAAATGTAATATTGGTTGATGAATGGGAAAACGAGTCGCGGCTGGGTTTACGCAGCGATGTACCCGCGCCACCTTGCATGGTTTCAAAGCTTTCAGCCTTTGTAAAATCATCTGTTGGCTGGGTGATGCTTTCAACCCGTTTGATGTCTTTTGTAGATAAATCATTGCGTTGAGCGCTTACCGAATAGATGGAGGTCAACATTAAACAGGTGCTTAAGAATGCAAGTTTCAAAACTGGCTTTGTGCTCCATGTCATATGTTTACTCATCAGCTGTTCTTTCGAAGATTACCGTTTTGGGCTAAATTTGGTGTTGTTATAGAAATGGGGAGGGTTTGCACCTCCCCATTCATTCTGATTTAGTCAGTATGATCTTATTGGAAAACGGAATTAGGTTTATCAAGACTATCAGAACCTTCAAGCTCTATTGTGCCTAATTCTAGCGATGTAATGACGCGTTCTATTGATTTTGTTTGATCAATCAAGCCATCGATAGCGGCTTGGACAATTGCATTGCCTTCTGTGTTTCCTTCGCCAATCATTTGGTCATAAGCTTCAGTTTCAGCGCGTGCCGCCATCACATTCATTGCATCAATCGTGGCTGCAAGTTTACTTGTGAGTTCTGCTGCAATGGCTTCATCTTTATGTGTTGCAAGTTCAACCAATGACGGGCCTTCAAGCAGTGTTCCGTCAATACGTGTGTAGGTTCCAAGATAGACATTTTGGATACCAACTACATCATAAAGGTGGGAATTGTGTGTGTTGTCTGAGAAGCAATCATGTTCTTCTTCTGGATCATGCAGCAAAAGGCCAAGCTTCATGCGTTCACCAGCAAGCTCACCGTAGGATAATGAACCCATACCGGTTAAAATCGTTGAAATACCTGCATTGGCGTCTTGTTCCGTCAACGCTAGGCGGGCTGCACCTTTTGTTGTCCAGTTGCCAACCATTTCTTCAAGATCAGCAACAAGCAGCTTGGATGCAGATGAAAGATATTCAGCCCGACGATCGCAATTGCCATTTGTGCAGATTTCAAGATTATAATCTGTCGCAGGACGTGCGCCGGCACCTGGGCCATTTCCATTTAGATCTTGGCCCCAAAGTAGAAACTCGATGGCGTGATATCCAGTTGCAACATTTGCTTCAACGCCGCCAGCTTCTTGTAATGTGCCCGATAGGAATTCAGGTGTGATGTTTGTTGCATCGACCATTTTGCCATTGATTGAGATTTTTGCATTGGCAATAACGTTGGCAGTATAAAAATTATTCTCATCGCTTTCAGTGCCGTAGTCCGTGTCAACATAATCAATCAAACCTTCATCCAAAGGCCAAGCGTTTACACGACCTTCCCAATCATCAACAATTGCGTTGCCAAAACGATAAACTTCGGTTTGCTGATAAGGAACACGAGAAGCAAGCCAAGCTGTTTTGGCATTTGTCAGTGTGTCTTCAGTTGGATTTGCAGTGAAAGCTTGGATTGCTGCATCAAGCATTTGGCCTGTTGTCAGCGAATCTTCAAATTTTGCAAGCGCGATATCTGCGTAATGGCTAACAACTGCTTCTGCTGATACTTTTGAATGAGAACCAGCTGATGCAAAGCTTGTTGCTGCTGCGAGCAAAGACAGGCTGACAGCTGTACGAGTGAAGGTGGTCATTTTTATTTTAATTCCTTTAATGAAGTGTAAGGGGTGAGCTTGGAGTTATGAGTTGTTCAATCAACCCAAGTGGAATGGGCAGAAGTTTTCGATCTAGAGATCGCAGGGTGACGGCATATCTTTCAGCGGCATGGGCAAGTTCCCAGCAGCGCGATCTGCATGTCAATTGTTCAAGGCAGAGCTCACAGACCTGTTCATCACCATTTTGTATGGATGATATAAGCCCAAGGATCAGGCCTTCATCTTTAGTGACAGAATGAGATGTGTTTGGTCGTGATTTTAGCGGACATGTTGCGCAATCAGACAAAGCTTGGGTAAACAGGATCAGCGCATCCAAAACTTCTTTGGCTTGAGAGACGTTCCCCAAATGTTTGGTATGGATTGCCCAACTTTGTGCAATGTGTGGTTCTGAATGGTGCCGGTAACCGTAGGACCAATTTCGGTAACCAAAGAGGACTAATTGCTCAGCAGGATTTTCAAATCGACACGAAGAGCCGTTGTCTTGATCAATCATATTCATTCTCCAATCGATTTGGGTTCAAGGCCCGAACATCAAAGATTTGATAAAGTATGTTGATCGCTTTATAGGCGTAAAATTAAACTTGTGTCAATTACTCAAGTTATAAAAATGTTAAATAACAATAGGTTAGAATTATTCTAAACTAGACAATTATAGTCTAGTTCATTGATTCCTTATTGGTTTTGCTCATTTATGTATTGGGATTTATGAGAACTTCCGGAAGAACTTTGTTCTATCAAACATGCTTTCAAGTTCTTCCATTCGGCCTTTGGTCGTATCCCAGTTGCGTTCTTGAACCTCAGCAATAATAATTTCGGCAAGCAGCATGCCTGTTACATTAGAATCCCAAGCCGATGGCACAGCAATTTGGCTGTTGAAACAGAAATCTGAATTTGAGCTGATTGGCGAGCCCCATTGATCGGTGAACAGAATAATTTTGGCACCCTTTTCTTTTGCCATTTCGGCAAGTCGTAAAGTGCTGTTCTCGTAACGGCGAATGTCAAATATGACAACGACATCACCTTCGTCGATATCAAGCAAATAATGGGCCCAAGCGTTGGAACTTGAGCTGATATGGGTCACGCTTTTGCGGATAACTTGCATGTGTAGAAAAAAGTAATCGGCCAAGGTGCGCGTGATACGGCCACCAACAACAAATACTTTTTGTGTTGGGTCGCTTAATAAGGTGCAGGCTTCATCAAAATGGGTTGGATCAATATCGCCCAATGATCGGCTCATATTGTCGATGACTGATTTGGTAAATCGGTTGAGAATATGCTCTTCTGGCGCATCATTGACCCAACGTTCTCGTTTGGCGATGGGGCCGGATATTTTCTCATCGAGTTCAGCGCGTAAGTTCTCTTGAAAGTTTGGGAAGCCTGAAAAGCCCAATTTTTGAACCAAACGGCCGACGGTGGGCGTTGATACTTTTGCGGCTTCGGCAATTTTTGTAATGCTGCCCAGTCCCGAAACGGGGTAGTTTTCTAGCATAGAAGCTGCAAGTTGACGTTCTGCGCGCGTTAGACTGGATGATCTAGCTCGCAATTTTTCTGCAATTGTATTCAATGTCACCGGAAACTCCCTTTGGGCGACTATATTCTGTTTTTATTCCATTGAGAAGAAAATTTTCGTTTAAATATTGACAAACGATTTTAATTTGAAGAGAATTAGACAAAGTTAAATTCTTCACACGGAGACACGTTCATTGACCAATCATGTTGAGCACGATGTTGTATTTGTTTGTTCGGGTCATCCGGACGCAGCGATTGTGCTTGTGTGTGAGCATGCTTCCAAGTTTATCCCCAAAAAATTTGATAATCTTGGTTTGGATCAAGTTGCCCGTGATAGTCATGTGGGTTGGGATCCTGGTGCTAAAAACCTAACAATGCTGATTAGCGATGCCTTTAACGCGCCAGCTGTTTTGGGCAATGTGTCGCGTCTGGTTTATGATTGCAACAGGCCGCCGTCTGCCCGTGATGCTGTTCCGGAACAAAGTGAAATATTCTCAATCCCCGGCAATAAACAATTATCCAAGCCTGAGTTTGATGCGCGTGTCGAGACCTATTATCGACCATTTGAACAAGCGCTCACATCCACGCTTAGTCGTCATGAGATTAAACCAATCTTGGTCACGATACATAGTTTTACGCCGACCTATCATGGTGAACAACGAGAAGTCGAAATTGGTATCTTACATGATGAGGATGCACGTGTTGCAGATGCAATGCTGGATGCGGCGCCGCAATTCACAGACCTTATTGTTACTCGAAATGCTCCCTATGGGCCAGAAGATGGTGTGACGCACACATTGCGCCAACATGGGTTGGCGAACGACCTGCCAAACGTCATGATTGAGGTTCGAAATGATCTTCTTCAAACAGCGGAACAATGTGAGCAGATATCTAAAATCTTGATTGCAATGTTGAATGCAGCGGTGAGCTCAACAGGCCAAAGCGGTTTGCAAAAAGTGGGTGTGGTATGAAATTTGCCCATGCCTATATAAAAGTTGTCGATAGCGTCAATTACCGAATTGGCCGATTCATGATGTACAGCATCTTTGTTATGATTGCTGTTTTGATGTGGTCGTCGATTTCAAAGACGTTCTTTGTGCCATCCCTTTGGACGCTTGAAATTGCGCAATTTTTGATGGTTGCCTATTATATTATGGGCGGCGCTTATTCTATCCAGCTTGGTTCTAATGTTCGTATGGATTTGTTTTACGGCGAATGGTCAACCAAGAAAAAAGCCCAATTTGATAGCTTTACGGTTTTGTTTTTGATCTTTTATTTGGGCGTATTGCTCTATGGCGCTTTGGGCTCAACGGCCTATTCTTTGGGCCATTATAAAGATCAGCCGTTTAGCTTTTTTGCAGGACTTCTGACGGGTTCTGAAAGTCCAGGCAGATTAGAGCGAAGCCCAACAGCGTGGCGTCCGTATTTATGGCCGGTCAAAGTTGTGATGTGCGTTGGGATCTTCTTGATGTTATTGCAGGCGATATCTGAGCTTTTAAAAGATATTATCAAATTGCGCGAAGATGCCAAAAAACTAAACGTAAGTGACCAAATTAAAGGTGCCCAATAATGTCCTATGAGATGATTGCACTTTTCATGTTTGCCTCCATGATGTTGATGCTCTTTACAGGCCAACGCGTTTTTGGTGCCATTGGTGCTGTCGGTGCGATGGCAGCGCTTGCGCTATGGGGTACTGGTGGTTCAGATATTCCATTCTCATCGGCCATGAAGCTGATGAAATGGTATCCGCTGTTAACATTACCGATGTTTATTTTTATGGGTTATGTCCTATCAGAATCCAAAATTGCTGATGATCTCTACAAAATGTTTCACATCTGGATGGGGCCTGTGCGTGGTGGTTTGGCCATCGGCACGATCGGTCTGATGATCCTCATTTCTGCGATGAATGGTCTATCTGTTGCAGGTATGGCGATTGGTGCAACCATTGCATTGCCGGAGCTTTTAAAGCGCGGTTACGATAAGAAAATGGTGACAGGTGTTATCCAAGCTGGGTCATCTCTTGGTATTTTAGTCCCGCCGTCTGTTGTCTTGGTGCTCTATGCGATGATTGCGCGGCAACCGGTTGGTCAGCTTTGGTTGGCTGGCGTGATGCCAGGGCTTATGATGGCTGCGATGTTTATGCTTTATATCTATATTCGGTGTCGCATTCAGCCAGAATTAGGTCCGGCGATGAGCAAGGAAGAGCGCGCATCGATCACGCTTAGCCAAAAGCTCAAAGCGCTGAATTCGGGTTTGTTACCACTGTTTATTTTTGCAGCGATGATGATACCTTTTGTGAAAGGCTGGGCGTCATTGGTTGAAAGCTCTGCAATTGGAGCCTCAACAGCGTTCTTGGCAGCGGTTTTAAAAGGCCGTATGTCACGTCAGGTATTTGAAGTTTCCGTACGTCAGACATTGGCTATTTCGTGCATGTTTATGTGGATTATTTTAGCCGCCCTTGGGTTTGGTGCGGTGTTTGATGGGTTAGGCGCGGTCAAAGCGATTGAGAACTTGTTTACCGATCAATTGGGTCTAAATCCATGGGTAATTTTGATCCTCATGCAGCTATCATTTTTGGTGATGGGTACGTTTTTGGATGATACGGCA
>CAXBCW010000004.1:0-104572 GCA_963974325.1 uncultured Rhizobiaceae bacterium | reverse complement strand
CAAGAAAGCTGCGCTGAATATCGATATCCTCAATAAACGCATAGGGAATATTGGTCGCGTCGCGCGCGGGAAACCCTGAATGAACACGCACATAATCATCATGTGTTTTTATCCCCACAGTTGCCAAACGCATAAGATTATAAGCTGAGATCAATGGCACACCCAGCAACAAGACAAACATGCACAAACGCGCAAGCGCTGTATGGCCTTGCCCATCGATAAATAACCAAAGCCAAACCAAACCATAGCCAAATGCAATCACGATAGTGGGCAAAAACAACGTCAATATGCTGGGGCGGAAATGCAATCCATCAGCCCCATCTGTTGCATTCGGTGATTGATCTTTTGTCACATTAAGATTGCTCATACAAACTCCATCAGGCGCATCATCATTTTGTGATAATCATGACATAACTGCCTAAAGCTTATCTCGAAAAGCAAAATCTCACAACTTCTACAGAACATAATGAAAAAGCTCAGGAAATTGCTTGCAGATTACTGATTTTTAATCCAAATATCGATCTTTCAAATATGCATTTAAAGTTAGAGATCCCATGACACGACGTAATGCCAATATATTACTACTCTTGGCAGGCGCTGTCTGGGGTATGGGATTTATCGCTCAAACAACAGCGATGGAAGATATTGGCCCACACACATTCGTCGGTGCGCGTTTTATCATCGCAACGCTCGTGCTCATACCATTTGCAATGTGGGAGACAAAACGCTCGACAAAGCCGCTGCCCAAAATAGCTTACCTACAATTTATCTTTATCGGCTTTTTATTATTCGTCTCTATGGCGCTGCAACAGGTCGGCTTATTAACAACAACAGTTACAAATTCAGGCGTGTTGACGGGCCTTTATGTCATATTCGTCCCAATACTCGCATTGGGTCTTTTTAGGCAATGGCCACATTTTATTGTCTGGCCAAGTGTCTTGCTGACCTTTGCAGGTATTTATCTTTTATCTGGCGGGTCGATATCAGACCTCACCTATGGTGATGTTTTAACAATTTTGTGCGCGGTTGCGACCGCCTTCCAAGTTATTTTCATCACCCGTTATGCAATTCAATATAGCCGCCCTATGACATTTAGCTTTATTCAGTTTGCATCCATAGCAATATTTGGCACACTGGTAGCGGTAACAACTGAGCAAATATCGGTTGCGTCATTAATAGGTGCATTGCCTGAAATACTCTATGCGGGCATATTCTCAAGCGCTCTAGCATTTACCATCCAAGCGGTTGCTCAACAATATACAACAGCCCCACAAGCTGCGATTTTCATGTCGACAGAAGTTTTATTCGCAGCACTCTTTGGTGCTGTATTGTTAGGCGAACGCATTGCTTATATTGGATATTTAGGTGGGCTATTGATTTTCATTGCAATGGTTTTGACCGAAACTGTGCCCTATATGAAGTTCAAAAAACCGAAGAAAATGATCCGTTCATAAACCGTTCAGGTTGGAATATTTATATTAGCCTCATGTTCAAAACAATGCTGACCGGCATTCATGAAGAGGTATCAAATATGACCAAGTTTATCAGCTCATTTATTGCAGCAACAGCGATTGCCGCGGTATCAATTTCGTCAGTATCAACAGCCCAAGCGCATGATTTTCACAAGCGCCATCACCACCAAAAAACGGTTAAAAACAACAATCACAATAATGCAGTTGTTTGGGGTATTATCGGATTGGCAGCGGGCGCAATCATCGCAAACAGCGCACAACAAAATCATAAGCGCCAGAGAACATACACTCAACCAAAAGTGCACCCAACCTATCCAGGGACGACTTATTATCCAACAGCCCCATCAAGCAGTAATCATTACAACAATCCGCAAAAAGCCTATCGCAATTCAAAGCGACGTGCCCACAACAATTCATATGGTGTAAGCACGTCACAAAGCTACGAGCCTTGGAGCCAAAACTGGTATCAATATTGTGATCGTAAATATCGTTCGTTCAATGCAAACACAGGCACATTTCGCGGTTATGATGGCAAAGACCATTTCTGTGTCGTAAGATAAATAAGACTTGCAGCTAAAAGCTTAAATCAAATATTGGTCAAGAATGGATTTGTTTTCCGCTCTTGGCCAATTTGCCCACCTGGCCCATGGCCACAAATAAAACCAATCTCGTCGCCCAGTGGCAAAACTTTATTTTTGATCGATGCAAGCAATTGCTGATGATCACCACCTGGTAGATCCGTCCGCCCGATAGATCCGGCAAACAACACATCACCCAAATGGGCAAATCCTTGAACTTCATTATAAAAAATCACATGGCCAGGTGCATGGCCGGGGCAATGATAAACTTTAAATTCATGTCCTGAAAACGAGACTTGATCGCCCTCTTCCAACCATTCATTGGTCGAAACATTCTGCACATCCATTTTTACGCCAAACATATCCGCCTGAGCTTCCAAGCCTGATAGTAACGGCAAATCATCTTTATGTGGGCCAATGATTTTAACACCCAGCACGTCTTTCAGCTCTTCTGCACCGCCTGCATGATCAATATGCCCATGGGTCAGCCAGATCTCTAAGACCTTTATATCATTCTCTTTCAAAGCAGTCAGAATAAGCGGAACATCACCGCCCGGGTCAATCACAACACCTTCTTTGCTGTCACTATCAAACAGCACAGTACAGTTTTGTTGGAACGGTGTTACCGGAACGATGATCGCGCGTAATTCAGCCATGGGGACCTCTTTGAGATTTATCTATAGGTAAGATGCATGTTCAGTCCGGCTTCGCACCTGTTTTCAACACTATCCCCAGTTATTCAGCAACAAATAGTGGTAAAACCAATTATTATTAAAATAAGGCATGTCCTTGCAGCAATTACTGCCTAAAAATGCATCTGTTAAAAAAATTGCAAAAAGCAAACTACATACAGGGGGTTAAAGTGGAAGCACTATTACCAATTATCATTCAGGCAGTCACAGGCGCAATCAGCGGCAACGCAATCGGTGGAGCACTTAAACAAGCAGCATTAGGTACAGTTGGACGCACAATCGCAGGTGCGCTCGGCGGTGTCGGCGGAACGGCTATTCTTGCAGCCTTAGGCGCGGGCGATCTAACAAGCGCCATGGGTGCACTTGCTGGAAGCGCAGTCAGTGGTGTTGCAGGCGGCGGTATCGTTGCAGGCGGCATCGGCGCAATCTTGGGCATGCTCAAAAAATAATCACGACCATGTCCAAAACCATTGGACTTGATGACGATAAAAAAAGGCGGCCCACTCGGCCGCCTTTGCACCATACATAATTCAAATTGCTTTATGCCGCAGGTGTAACTTCTTTAGTATAATCATCCATCAAAGATTGAATGATCGGGCCAACTTCAAAACTGTAATCTCCGATTTGAGATACAGGCGTTACTTCAGCTGCTGTTCCCGTCAAGAAACATCCTTCAAACCCAGCCATTTCTTCAGGCATAATAACGCGCTCAATCACTTCGATATTACGGCGTTTTGCAAGATCAACAACGGTTTGGCGGGTAATCCCATTTAAGAAACAATCAGGCATTGGCGTATGGATTTGTCCGTCTTTGATGAAGAACACATTTGCGCCAGTGGCTTCGGCCACCTGTCCACGCCAATCAAGCATCAAAGCATCCGCATAACCTTCTTCTTCGGCTTTGTGTTTTGACAATGTGCAAATCATGTACAATCCAGCAGCTTTTGCAAAGCATGGAATCGAGCGTGGATCTGGACGGCAATAGTCTGCCATTATTAGTTTCAAACCTTTTAGCTTTTGCTCAGGATCAAAATAGCTCGGCCATGCCCAAACAGCGATTGCCAAATTGATTTTGTTTGATTGAGCTGAAATGCCCATCATTTCTGAACCGCGCCAAGCAATTGGGCGAACATAGGCATTTGTTAAGCCCTGACGTTTGAGCGCCTCGACACAAGCTGCATCTATTTCATCTGCAGAAAATGGAATTTCAAACCCCAAATATTCCGCTGATTTGATCAAACGATCCGTATGTTCACGCAATTTAAAAATTTCGCCGCCATAGGCGCGCAATCCTTCAAACACAGAACTCGCATAATGAAGACCATGCGTTAAAACGTGAACTTGCGCGTCTTTCCAATCAACGAACTCACCATTGTACCAAATTTCACCATCAAGCTGATCAAACGGCATAGATGCCATAATATTTCCTCCGGCGCGTTGCGCCAATAAATTACACTTGCCCAGCCCCATCAAATACGGGACTAATCACTATATTTAAGACGATTTTTGATTTTTTTGACAAAATTTGATCTCTCAAACGCCACTAAGATTAACAATCAGAGAAATATGTGTCAATAAGGCTGACGTATTATAGCTAATTACGGAGTTACCCGTGACAAACGATGAAAATGGGCGCGACATTCACGCAAAACCCGAAGCTTTTGGCGAAATTGACTACGAAATTATAGAAGCGTTGTTTTTTGCCTATCGAGATTTCGTCTCTGATCCTGATTTAATTTTGAAAGAATTTAAATTTGGTAGAGCGCACCACCGCATCATCCATTTTGTTAGCAGAAAACCGGGGCTAACGGTTGCCGAACTCTTAGATATTTTAAAAATCACCAAACAAAGCTTGGCCAAAGTTCTCAAGCAATTAATTCAGGCTGGATTTATCAAACAAGAAACCAGCAGCGAAGACCGCAGACAACGTCATTTATACACAACACAAAAAGGCCAGAAACTAGCCTTAAAGCTATCCACTGAACAAGCATGGAGAATCTCATCGGCACTTGGCGATATGCAGCCGGAAGATCGACAAACAATCCTGATGTTTTTGAACGGTATAATAAATAAATAGAATGTGATGGTAACATCACTTAATAAAAACGGTGGCGTAAATGGCAGACGATATCATTGAAGATGGCGCAAAACACATCCTAGTCGTTGATGACGATACGCGCATTCGAGACCTGTTGCGCAGATACCTCTCAGCAAGCGGATTTCGTGTCACAACAGCATCTGATGCCGATCAAGCACGCAGAAAGCTAGATGGTGTTGATTTTGATTTGCTCGTTGTCGATGTGATGATGCCGGGGGAAAGCGGAATATCGCTGACCCAATCCTTACACAAAATCAAAAAAGTACCAATACTGATGCTCACAGCCTTGGCCGAAGTTGAAAGTCGCATCGAGGGGCTTGAAGCGGGTGCTGACGATTATTTGGGCAAGCCGTTTGAACCTAAAGAACTGGTTCTAAGGATCAACGCCATTTTGCGCCGCAATAGCCAACCGGTCGCACCAACTATTCAGCAAGTTATGTTTGGCCCTTATACCTTTGTGCTTGAAACCCGCGAATTGAAAAAACAAGGCGAACCCATTCACCTGACTGACCGCGAACGTGAACTGATGACCATCTTTTCAAATAAGCCAGGTGAGACCGTGCATCGAGCCGATCTTGCAGGCGATGAACAAATCATCGGTGACCGGACGATTGATGTTCAAATCAACCGATTACGCAGACGAATAGAAGTCAATCCAGCAGAACCCGTTTGGCTGCAAACCGTTCGAGGAATTGGTTATCGCTTAACGATTGAATAAAAGCTGAGATAGTCCTTGGCTCATCACAACTTATAGCTATTATAAAGCTTCCTGAATTAACGCGTGATATTAAAACTCTATGCCAACCATTGAAGCCATTCGCCGAGAATATGAACGCTACCCACCAACTGGCATTCGCAAATATACGCGATGGTTCAGAAAGCGTGTGCCGACGGGACTATATGCGCGATCGCTTCTGATCATTATTGTGCCAATGGTTTTGCTGCAATCGGTCATTGCTTTTGTGTTTATGGAGCGCCATTGGCAAACAGTGACACAACGATTATCAACTGCCGTCACGCGTGACATTGCCGGTATTGTTGATATTTTGGCTACCTATCCGCAAGAAGATGATTATGGCAATATTATCCGCATTGCGCGGGATAAGCTGGATCTCATTATTTCCATTGAAAAAGAGACCAGCCTTCCACCCCCTCGCCCAAAACCCTTCTTTTCAATTTTAGATAAAATCCTCAGCGATGAGATTACCAAACAGGTCAAACTACCTTTTTGGATTGATACTGTTGGCGATTCCAATTTGGTTGAAATTCGAATTCTAATCGACGACAAGATTTTGCAAATTTTTGCAAAACGAAGCCAAGCCTACGCATCCAATACCCATATTTTCTTATTATGGATGGTTGGCACATCGATTGTGATGCTGCTAATTTCCATTTTGTTTTTACGTGGCCAAATCAGACCCATCTTAATGTTGGCAACAGCGGCTGAAAGCTTCGGTAAAGGACAGCGAACACCAGAAGATTTCAAACCACGCGGTGCAGATGAAGTTCGGCGCGCAGGTCATGCGTTTATTCGGATGCGAGAACGGATTGAAAAACAAATCGAGCAACGAACAGCCATGCTCTCTGGCGTAAGCCATGACTTACGCACGATTTTGACCCGCTTTAGGCTACAATTGGCGTTGTTTGAGGACAATCCAGAGGTCAAAAGCCTCAACCAAGATGTGGATGACATGCAGTTGATGCTGGAAGGTTACTTGGCTTTTGCAAAAGGTGAAGCCGAAGAAGATATTGGCTCGATTGATCTAAATGGTCTGGCCAACAAACTATCTCATGATGGCAAAGTATTGGGTAAAAACATCACCACAAAGGTAACAGGCATTAGCTATGTGGAAGTCAGACCAAACGCGTTTGGCCGCATCGTTAACAACTTGTTTTCAAACGCTTGTCGCCATGCAGAACTTATCAAAGTCTCCATCCATTGCGACGTCAAATGGCTCACGATCACCATTGATGATAATGGTCCGGGTATTCCAGAGAAATATCGTGAAGATGTGTTCCGCCCATTCTTTAGGTTGGATGAAGCACGCAACCAAGATGATCAAGGAACAGGCCTTGGCCTGTCTATTGCACGCGACATAGCAAGAAGCCATGGTGGTGATATAACGATGTCTGAAAGCTCTTCAGGTGGCTTAAAAGCAGTTCTACGCGTCCCTGCCTAGAGACGGACAACCTATGTCTGATTTACAAAAGGCGTTCGCCATTTGGAACGGGTTTTTCAACGCCTGCTAAGATGATATCGCCGTTGGTATCGGCAAATCCAAGGGTTAAAACTTCAGACATAAACGGTCCGATTTGGCGGGGTGGAAAATTAACCACGGCCATGACTTGGCGGCCAATGAGGTCTTCTGGATTATAATGAACGGTGATTTGTGCTGATGATTTTTTAACATCAATGCCATCACCAAAATCGATCTTCAATTTAAAGGCGGGCTTGCGAGCTTGCAGGAAAGGTTCTGCGTCGATCACAGTACCCATTCGGATATCTACTTTTTCAAAATCTGCCCATGAAATCTCGTCAGACATTATCCGGCCAATTCTTCAGATCGTTTTTTCGCAGCTAAAATAGCTTCGGTAAAGATAGTCTGCATGGCATCATCTTGCATCAAAACAGCTAAAGCTGCAGCCGTTGTTCCATTTGGTGACGTCACGTTTTGACGCAATGTGCTCGCAGACAAAGCAGAGCAATTTAACAGCTCTCCAGCCCCAGCAACAGTTTCCCGCGCAAGCCGCATAGCAAGATCAGGCGCTAAACCAGCCTTTTCACCCGCAATCGCCATAACTTCTGCTAATAAAAATATGTAAGCCGGACCGCTTCCAGACACAGCTGTTACCGCATCCATCAGCTTTTCATCATTCAACCATTCAACCGGACCACACACTTCAAGTAATAAACTGACAAGCGCCATATCATCAACAGAAAGCGTGTCTTCTGCAACAACACCAGTAATTCCGCGCCCAATCATAGCCGGCGTATTCGGCATAGATCTGACCACAATTCCATGAGGTAAAAATGATTTTATCAACTTGATTGTTGTGCCCGCAGCAATACTGACAATCACAGTTTTATCATCTGTACCAACAGCCAAAGATGGCAAAACTTTTTCCATCATCTGTGGCTTGATCGCAAGCATCATAACCGATGCAATCATCCCATCTGGCAGGGTCGGACACGACTTAACACCTTTGGCATTCAGCTCAACGGCCATCTCATCGGACAGGCTCGGATCGACAACTAAAATAGACTTTGCATCAATATCATTGGCCAACCAGCCACGCAGAACAGCGCCGCCCATATTTCCCGCACCAATAAGAACAAGAGGTCGGAGTGGGGTCATTACGCAGTGCCTTGAGTTTCAAACATAACAAGCTCAACAGATTTCTGAGCGCTCATACCGGCCCAAACAACAAATTGGAACGCCTGATAATAGGCTTCACAAGATTCAACAGCATTGGACAATAATGTCTCAACCTGTTGATTTGTAGGCTCTGCGCCACCTGATAGGAGAAGCGACTGGCGGAAAATCAAAACGCCGTCTTTCACCCACATATCAAAGTGCCCCATCAAGACCTGTCCATTAATTAAGGACAAAAGCTTGAGCAATTCACCGGTTCGGTTCTCTGGCAAATTCAGATCAAATGAACATGCTAGATGCAGGGCTTCAAGATCTTCCATCCAAGAGAATGAAACTTGATAACTGGACCATGAACCATCAATCACCATGGCAATTTCATCATCAGCAGGGCGTTCAAATGACCAATCATTATTAGCCGCCACAAATTCTATTACGTCCACCGGGTTTGAGTACCGCTCAATGTCCAATTCAACCAAGTTCATGCCAATGCCTCATCTGCTTCATTGTTCTTTCCTCGTAAAAGAACAAAAAAATGACCAATCTAAATATCGTGATCTGAAGTCTGCCCCATCAAGCATTTGCGAAGCTTGCCGGTCAACTTTCCGAATCATCCATATGAATCAGTGTATAAGAGCGGATTCCACCTGCCATCCCCCTCACAGTCATTTTTCAATTGAGAATTATCCGTCAGCCTGTGGATTAGATTCAAACCAAGTCTATAACCGACTCTGCCATAAGGGTTTTTGGCACTTTAAAAACCTTGGCAGCCTGTGGAAAAAAAAGATGTATAACGCATTGATGGGATCGTTTTATTAACCAGTGATTGGGCTTTGCATGTGAAAGAACAATTTTTTGCAAACCCAAATCGGAATTTTGTTGGCGAGAAGCCAGACTTTTCCCAAAAGGAGGAACAGGAATTACTCGCTGGCCGCAGGCTTTGATTTACGCGCTGCTGGCTTTTTTGTGGTTTCAAGTTGTTTTTCAAGCACTTCAATACGCGCGAGCAATGCATCATTTTCATCACGAGCTTTTACCGCCATCTCGCGCACAGCTTCAAACTCTTCGCGTTTGACGATGTCAGCATTGTTCAAAAACCGTTCAAACTGACTTTGCAACGCAGTCTCAGCTTCTTTGGCCACACCTTGTGCCGCCCCTGCCGCATTGGTCATCAATTTTGCAAATTCGTCAAATATTCTGTTTGGACCTTGTGTCATGTTCGATCACCTTTTCATGTTCAGATCACATACTTGCTATATATCGGCAGCAAATATGTATTTGTATTTTAGTTAAGTATCAAATGCTGGGATTGCAAGCTACAACGCATAAGCAGAATTCAGCGGGCAAATGACCGCAGCAACAAAAATCTTGTTCAAGTGCCTTGTCTTGACCCCGCCATAATATAAGAACATTGTCGCACCGGATCACAACTCACACCCTAATATGGATACATCACATTGGAATATCTTCTACAGCCACTTGCCCTGCTTACATTTCCAAGTATCGATCCCGTTATCATATCCATCGGACCATTCGATGTCAGGTGGTATGGTTTGGCTTATGTTGTGGGCATTTTGCTGGGTTGGTGGTTTGCCAGAACGCTTTTAGAGCGCCAAAACTTGTGGCCCCAAAACACACAACCAATGAAAATGATCGATCTGGATGATTTTATTTTATGGGCAGCCATTGCTATCGTCGCTGGTGGGCGCATTGGCTATATTCTGTTTTATGACTTCAACGCGATTTTAGAAAACCCAGGACGTATCATTGAAGTTTGGAATGGCGGCATGTCCTTTCATGGCGGCGTGGCTGGAACGTTGATCGCCATGCTGTTGTTTGCAAAGCTTCGCAAGATTTATATTTGGAGCCTTTTTGACCTGATTTGCGCAGCCGCACCGATAGGCATATTTTTCGGCCGAATTGCAAATTTCATCAATGGCGAATTATGGGGCCGACTATCTCCCTCCCCATGGGCGATGATTTTTCCTGGCGGCGGGCCTTTTCCGCGCCATCCATCGCAGCTATATGAAGCCGCTCTTGAAGGTGTGTTATTGTTCGGCATCTTAGCCATTATGGCATTGATGTTTAAAGCATTAAAGCGCCCAGGCTTGATCGCAGGTACATTTGTTGCAGGTTATGCATGTGCACGAATTTTCGTTGAGTTCTTCCGCGAACCAGATGCCCATTTAGGCTTTTTATATGGCGGCTGGCTCACAATGGGCATGCTACTTTCCCTACCCCTGCTTGCAGTTGGCCTATGGGGTATGCTAACTGCATCTTCACGCGTTCACAAATAGCGAATGAGAATCAATGCCGACACCACTGGAAACAAAAATCTGTGAGTTAATATTTCACCACGGACCCGTAAGTGTCGCGGACTATTTCGCATTGTGTTTAGCTGATCCTGAACATGGCTATTATAAAACAAAAGAACCGTTCGGCCGTGAGGGCGACTTCACAACAGCTCCCGAGATAAGCCAGTTATTTGGCGAAATGATTGGTATCTATCTTATTCAATCATGGCAAAAGCAACAGCCAACAGGCGATGTGCATTTGGTCGAAATTGGCCCCGGTCGTGGCACGCTGATGAAAGATGCGCTTCGCGTTATCAAACAATCAAGCAAAGAGATGTTTGATCAAATCTCAATCCACATGGTGGAAACAAGCCCAAGATTGATCGAAATTCAAGCCAAGACGCTTGATAAATTTCACGACAAGATCCAATGGCATGACACCTTAGAAGACGTACCAGAGGGCTTTACGCTGCTTGTGGCCAATGAATTGTTTGACGCAATTCCCATCCGCCAATTTATCAAAACTGAAAATGGTTTCTGCGAACGCGTTGTCACCCTCGATAGTCATGAGAATTTGATGTTCTCGGCTGGCGTTGCAGGCATTGACCCTGAGCTTTTGCCAACAAACCATAAAGACCAGCCACAAGGCACGATATTTGAAATCGCCCCTGCCCGCGCCAATGTTATGGCAACAATTGCCGATCGATTGGCGAAAAACGGCGGCAGTGCTTTAATTATTGATTACGGCCATATGGCGCGTGGGTTCGGCGATACGCTACAAGCTATTTTCCGACACGAATATGACCCACCCCTATCAAAGCCCGGCCTTGCAGATATTACAAGTCATGTCGATTTTGAAACCTTGCTGCATATATCGCATGCAGCAGGCGCCCATATCCATGGATTGATGCATCAAGGTGACTTCTTAGTTGGCCTTGGCCTCTTACAACGCGCTGGCGCTTTGGGGCATAATAAAGACCCTGACATTCAGACCGAAATCAGAAGTGCCGTCGAACGATTGGCAGCTGAAGGCGAAGGCAATATGGGCGAATTATTCAAAGTTCTTGCCATTAGCGGGCAGCCTTTGGAACTTGCGCCTTTTGTTATCAACCCAGCCCTTGACGATAAAGAGACGAGCTAGCACCAGTATTTTGGTGATTTAGCGATTTAAAATATCAGTTTGCAGACCTATGAAAAGGCAATCAATTCATGACATCAAATCAATCTGCAATATTTGTTGAAAGCCCGCTTATCAATTCCTGCGCTCCAAATATCAGACATGGATTTTTCACCCGCAAAGGCGGCTGTTCCAGCGGCATATTTACAAGTTTAAATGCAGGTTTAGGCTCAGGCGATGAGACAGATAGCGTCATCGAAAACCGCCGCCGCATCTGCGCAGCTCTAGATATCACCCCATCAAACTTTGCGACTTTACATCAATATCATTCAACAGATGTTTTTGTGGCAACAGGCGGCATTGCAAAAGACCGACCAAAAGCAGATGGCATTGTGACCAACACCCCCAATATTGTAATTGGTGTCGTCACAGCCGATTGCGGACCCGTACTATTTGCTGACACCAAGAACAATGTAATAGGTGCAGCCCATGCTGGTTGGCGCGGTGCATTTGACGGCGTTTTGGAAAATACAATTGCGAAGATGGAAACCTTAGGCGCTGAGCGCTCAGAGATCAAAGCATGCCTTGGCCCTTGCATATCCCAAGCAAGCTACGAAGTCGGTCCAGAATTTATCGAGCGCTTTACGTCAAAAAACCCAGCATTTTCAAAATATTTTGCACCATCGGCAAAACCAGATCATCATCTTTATGATCTACATGTCTTTATTATTGATCAGCTCAAACAATCACATGTGCAAACTGAAGATTTGGGAATTTGCACCTATGAAAACGAAGACGATTATTTTTCTTACAGACGCAAGACACACAGATCAGAGTCAGACTATGGTCGCCAACTCTCTGTTATAAAACTTGGGGCATAGACATGGGTATTCACTTTTCACAAGACGAATTCGCAGAACGGCTTAAAAAGGTTCGCGATAAAATGGCCTCCAGCCAACTTGATGCAATGCTGATTTTTGCGCAAGAAAGCATGTATTGGCTCACGGGCTATGACACGTTTGGTTATTGCTTTTTCCAAAGCCTCGTTGTGACCCAAAACGATGTCATTTTGCTCACACGTTCTGCAGATTTAAGACAAGCTCAACATACCTCCAATATTGGCGATATTCGCATTTGGAAAGATCAGGCCAGTGCAAATCCTGCGGTTGATCTTAAATCAATATTGTCTGAACTGGGTTTGCAAGGCAAAACGCTTGGTATTGAAACAGATACGCACGGGCTCACGGCTGCCAACTATATCAAAGTCTCAAACCAGCTTTCAGATTATGCAGACCTTCAAGACCAGTCTTATATCATTAGTGAACTTCGGCTTATTAAAAGCGCACAAGAGACCAAATACGCAAAGCGCGCTGCAAACCTAGCCGATGATGCGCTCGATGCTGCGGTCCATGCGCTTAAAAATGGCGGCCAAGAGGCAGACGTACTTGCCGCAATGCAAAGCATTATATTGGCAAAAGGTGGAGACTATCCAGGCAATGAGTTTATCATTGGATCCGGCAGAGATGCGCTTTTGTGCCGATATAAATCTGGACGACGCAATTTTGATACCAATGATCAATTAACATTGGAATGGGCGGGATCATTTGCTCATTATCATGCAGCCATGATGCGCACGATCATTATTGGCGAACCTAGACCGCTTCATTTAAAGCTCTTTGATGCAAGCCAAGCGGCACTGATTGCCGTGAGCGACAAAATGAGACCGGGACATACATTTGGTGATGTGTTCCAAGCCCATTGCGATGTTTTAGATGCCCATGGCCTTTCAAACCATCGGTTAAACGCTTGCGGATATTCGTTGGGCGCACGCTTTACCCCATCATGGATGGAGCATCAAATGTTCTATGAAAACAATCTGCTCGTTATAGAACCGGGAATGACGTTATTTGCCCATATGATTATTGCAGATTCAGATACGGAAACAGCAATGACCCTTGGACAAACATTTTTAACAACACAAGACAAAGCGGAAAACTTATCCCGTAATGAATTTGATTTCATTCAGTGCTGATCATATGCCCCATACAAACGGCCATCAAAAGATTGACCTGATGCAAATAAAACGACTAAGACAAAACAACCTTATTCAAAACCAGAGCGGAAAATGCTTTTGAAATTTCTAAACCGATTTGCTCCCATCACGTTTATTTGCCTCATTATTGGGCTCACACTTGCATCGTGCAACAGCACAGAGGGCGTGTTAACGCCGGTTAATTCTGTTGGGTCGGACCAAGTTGAAACGACACAAAATGACGTGAATGTGGCTGACACGGGGCTGGCCCCGTCTCAATTTGCAGTCACTGAGCAAAGCGGAACAGGCACAAAGGTGCACATTCTTCCCGTTGTTGGCGCACCTGCCGATAAGATCGCAGCGCTTTCCCGCACATTAAGTGCAAATGCTAGCTCAAATGGCATTGTGCTTACCCAACGTGACAGCGCCGAAACGCAGTATCAGCTGAAAGGCTATCTTTCTGCTTTCTCTGATGAGACACAGACAAATGTTGTTTATGTTTGGGACATTCTCAACACCAACAATCAACGCGTTTACCGAATCCAAGGCCAAAAGAGCATATCGACCATTACCAATGATGCTTGGCAAGCTGTCAGTGCGGACATTATGGAAGCTATTGCGGCTGATACCATCACAGCTTTCAACAATTGGCAAAGCTCAAACATAAACTAATCGTTTAATATGATGATCAACCAATGAATCTGTCAACAAACACATGTTTTATGTGAATAGGTTCTTGAATTCGACGCATAGGCCGCTAAAAGGCAGTTTATTATCTACACCCTATTCAAATCTGTTTAGGTCTAAGATAATAAACACTGGCCTTACAGCCAATTGAATTAGCCAACTGTTATGATACGGGCGGAACACGATGAAGATTTTTGCGGGCAACTCAAACCAGCAACTGGCAGAAAATATTTGCCGATACTTGAACCTTCATCTGGGAAAGGCAACCGTACGTCGCTTTGCTGATGAAGAGATTTTCGTTGAAATTCAGGAAAATGTGCGTGGCGAGGATGTATTTATCGTCCAGTCGACATCCTATCCAGCCAATGACAATCTGATGGAATTGCTCATCATGATTGATGCGGCCCGACGTTCTTCTGCAAAACGCATCACCGCAGTGCTTCCCTATTTCGGCTATGCGCGACAAGATCGCAAACCCGGTCCGCGCTCTCCAATCTCTGCAAAATTGGTTGCAAACCTGATCACCGAAGCTGGTGCTGACCGTGTTTTGACAATGGATCTTCACGCAGGCCAAATTCAAGGCTTCTTTGATATCCCAACTGATAACTTGTTCGCCATGCCAACTTTGGCACGTGACATCAAAGATCGTTATGAAAAAGGCAGCATGATGGTTGTCTCTCCAGATGTTGGCGGTGTGGTTCGTGCCCGCGCCTTAGCAAAACGTTTGGACTCACTCTTGGCGATTGTTGATAAACGCCGTGATCGTCCGGGCGAATCAGAAGTTATGAACATCATTGGTGATGTTGCAGGCAAAGATTGCCTCCTCATCGATGATATCGTCGATTCAGGCGGCACATTGTGCAATGCTGCAGATGCGATGCTGGCCAATGGTGCAAACTCGGTCACAGCCTACATCACCCACGGCGTATTGTCCGGTGGTGCAGTGGCAAGAATTGCAAGCTCCAAGCTGCGCGAATTGGTGATCACTGATTCTATCAGAGCAACAACAGAAGTTCAAAACGCACCCAATATCCGCGTGATTGAAACGGCCAGCTTAATTGGTGAAGCGATCAATCGTACATCTGCTGAAAAATCTGTTTCGAGCCTGTTTGATTAATTTGGGTGACATTTAACAAGGACACATGATTTGGTATTTCAAAAACAGAAAACACTGTTTGTAACCGGATTATTATCCCTGATGCTAAGCGCAATAAGCGCTTTGCCTGCTTTTGCAGAAACCAACATCTCACGGTCATTTGAAAATTTCTATATCGGTGGCACATCGATTGAAAACATATGGAAAGAGGTTTCCATCAAGGGCATCCCTGATCCCTTTGGTATCCGGCGGATTGGATATACGTCTTTTAAACAAACCATTGCATCAAAATTTGTAACAAAAAATGGTCGATGCCACCTCACATCCGTGACGATTAATTTCCATAGCAATGTCAAAATTCCGCGCTGGACAGATGCCAAGATCGCATCGCGTGATGTGCAGATTTATTGGAAAGCTTTATCAAGCGATGTTGAGCGTCATGAACTTGATCATGTACTGATCGCAGAAGCTGCGGTTAAAAAACTAGATCAAGCCATATCGAAATTAAAGCCGCGAAAAAACTGCAAAGCCTTTAATAGGAAGATTGCACAGCTTGAAAAAATCAGCCGCAACAAATTAAACCGAGCGCAAAATACGTTCGAGCGAAAAGAGGTGCGTGCGCAAAACAAACGTCTTCAGAAGCTAATCGCAAAATTTTCAGCTAATAACAGCTAAATCCACGTCTTAAAGACCGAAATACTTGCATACTTCCTCACAATGGTTTAATGGCCTGCTATCCATGTAGACACCCTTGGAGGCAACATGGTTTCGGGTTTTATAATCCGAGGTTTACTTCGCCAATAATGGCAGATTTAAGCAACTCCAAAATTTTAAGTAAAGGACACGCTATGAGCGATTCAATCGAACTCAAAGCTGTTGCGCGCGAACGGGTTGGTAAGGGGTCCGCCCGGGAACTTCGTCGTAATGGTCAAATTCCAGCATCTATTTATGGTGAAAAACAGTCTCCTGTTTCTATCGCCATCTCACGTAAAGAAGCAACTAAGCGTATTCACGCTGGTGGTTTCATGACCAACATCATTACAATTGATGTTGATGGTGACAAAATTAATGTGCTGCCTAAAGATTATCAACTAGACCCAGTACGTGATTTCCTCATGCACGTTGATTTCTTGCGCGTTTCTAAAAACACACAAGTTGTTGTTGAAGTACCAGTACACTTCGAAAACGAAGAAACATGTGCTGGCATCAAGCGCGGCGGCATCCTAAACGTTGTTCGTCACACAGTTGAAGTTAACTGCCCAGCCAATTCAATTCCTGAATCACTTATTGCTGATTTGGCTGCATTGGACATTGGTGATGGCGTACACATCTCTGCAATCACATTGCCTAAAGGTGTTACACCAACGATTACTGATCGTGATTTCACAATCGCAACGATCGCTTCTCCAGGTGGCGCGCAAGCTGATGCTGATGAAGCAGCTGATGTGAACGAAGCACCAGCAGGCGATAGCGCTGAATAAATAATTTGGGAGCTAGTACCATGTTACTCATTGTAGGACTTGGAAACCCTGGCCCCAAATTTGCAAGACACCGACACAATGTCGGATTTATGGCGGTTGATAGAATTATCAATCGCCATAATTTTATTCAAAGCCAGAACAAATTCAAATCTGAGATTTTTGAAGGCAAATTAGCCGGTGAAAAAACCCTCATCATCAAGCCACAAACATTTATGAACCTATCGGGCGAAGCCGTTGGCGAAGTTATGCGGTTTTATAAATTGGATATAAGCGATATTATTGTCATCCATGATGAATTAGATCTCGTGGCAGGCAAAACGCGCATCAAGACTGGCGGAAGCCATGGCGGGCACAATGGTCTTAGATCAATTGATGCCCATTGCGGTAAAGAATACCAACGCATCCGCATCCGCATAGATCACCCAGGTCACAAAGCCCGTGTGAACTCCCACGTCCTAGGTGATTTTGCAAAGTCAGACTATGTTTGGCTTGATCCACTGCTAGATGCGATTTCCGATCACATAGATTTGGCTGTAAAACACGATGCGGCAGGTCTTATGAACAAAATAGCGCTTGCAACAGGTGGCTCAAACTCAAAACCCGCAAAAACGGAAAATGCTGGCAAACCTAGTAAAACGGCTAAACCTGATGGTAAAATATCAGCCATCCCGCAGATGAAAGCTAAATCACACATCCGCCAAGCTCAAACAGGACCAGACAAACCAAAACCTGCCGGTCCAATGGCTGAGATGCTCAAGAAATTATTGGGCGATACAGATAAATCTTAAACTAGCATTTGTGTGAATAGGTAAACACCAGATGATCTGTCTTCACACCGCCTGTTGCCTGACACCGGCGCATCGCATCGCGTGTGCCGGTCATTGTAATACGCAACGGATTTTGCAACACAGGTCCCTCAACATAGTATTCAAGCGGGTTTCCAGGACAATACTTTGAAAATACGCGTGATAGACCCGAATACCAATTACCATTTTTCTGACCGTTAAAGAGCAAAGTTCCCGGTCGAATACCTGCAGCGAGCAATGAAGCCTTTGGGTTTTCGTAACTCAGCCAACGATTAGCACCATTATCCTGAAGCCGCATCATAGACCCATTATGCGTCCAGCAGCTATCAGCGTAAGCAGATGAAACAATCGAAAACAACACAACTAAACTTGTTAGAATAACTTTCATAATTCACACTCCCCTGGATTTTCCTGATGTTTTGCTCAATTTGCAACAATGTGAGGAATAAGTACAGCGTTATACGCAAAAAGCAGATTGGGATGAAGAACAGTGCCCTGGTTCATTTTTGATCTTTGGGGTGATCTGTTACGTCATTTTACAACTCACTAAGGTCAATTTTCATAATATCAAAGACATAAATTCTGAAAACAAAGTTTTGAAATATCCCAGTAAACCAGCCTTTATTATTTACAAAAATGCAAAGGTCTTATTCGCAAAAAGAATAGATCCAAATACGAATGTAAGTCTGCACTCACTTTTTGCTATTTTTTTCAATATTTTAGAAAGTGAGGCAGTTTTTCGCAGAAATCAGAATAATTTCAAACATATAAATTCTTTTGAAATTATTGATCCAATAAAAGCGGCTGCCCGTAAAACTCTCCAACAACGCAAGATTACACCAAAAAAACTTAAACTAGGAGAAAACAAAATGAATTCAACAATCAAAAGGTCACTCGCAGCGGCCGTTATCGCACTTTCAGCAACAGCAGCAAATGCTGCCAGCATTGTAGACATTGCAGCCAACGATTCACGCTTCACAATTTTGGTTGCAGCAGTGAAAGCTGCCGGCCTTGCAGAAACATTGTCAGGAAAAGGCCACTTCACAGTATTCGCTCCGGTCAACGCAGCATTTGACGCATTGCCAGCGGGCACAGTTGAAACTTTGCTAAAACCTGAAAATAAAGGTCAGCTCACAGATATCTTGCTATATCACGTTGACGACCGCGTGTTGACATCAGGCATGTTGAGCCACGGTTCAATCTACATCAAACCAATCCTAGCCAGCAAGCGCCTATGTGTAACAAAAAACATGAAGGGTGTAACAATCGGCGATAGCACAGGCACTGTAGCAAATGTTGTGATTGCAGACATCAAAGCCGACAATGGTGTGATCCACGTGATCGACAAAGTACTATTGCCTGGTAACCGTCCAGCTTGTCACTAATTCATTAGATCCTTGGTCAGGTTGTCATCTGATAACCTGACCAATCCCCTCAACGCATAAAACAGACCTTTATTGACCTCAAAACGCCCAACAAAACAAGTATTCGCAGCCGTCCTTGAGTTAAAATAAACTTGACCCCTGCCGCTGTTTCCCGCATAGCCACTGCAATAGTTTCTAAATCAGAAAGAGCAGTTCCATGGGATTTAAATGCGGTATTGTTGGCCTTCCAAATGTCGGCAAATCAACACTTTTCAACGCACTAACACGCACAGCTGCCGCGCAAGCTGCCAATTACCCTTTTTGCACCATTGAGCCAAACACTGGCGAAGTGGCCGTTCCTGATAAGCGCCTGTTTCAACTGGCAGCTATTGCAGGCTCTAAGGAAACAATCCCGACACGTATTTCATTCGTTGATATTGCAGGTCTTGTGCGTGGCGCATCCAAAGGCGAAGGTCTGGGCAACCAATTCCTAGCCAATATTCGTGAAGTCGATGCCATTGTGCATGTTCTAAGATGTTTTGAAGATGAAGACATTACCCATGTTGAGGGCAAAATTGATCCAGTAGCTGATGCTGAGACAATTGAAACAGAACTTATGCTGTCTGATCTTGAAAGCCTTGAACGCCGTACAATTCAAATGCGCAAACGCGCAGGCGCACGAGATAAAGAAGCCCTGACACTCCTTCCAGTTATGGAAGACTCGCTTGCCCTATTGAACGACGGCAAACCTGTGCGTCATCTATTGGATGGTATTGCAGATGATGATCTTTTGATCCTCAAAGGCCTCAATCTTCTAACATCAAAACCTGTGCTTTACGTTTGTAATGTTGCCGAAGAAGATGCTGGTAAAGGCAATTTAAAATCTGACGAAGTTGCTGTGATGGCTGCGGGTCAAGGCGCAAAAACAGTTGTTATCTCAGCGGCTATTGAAGCCGAAGTTGCTCAACTTGATGATGAAGAAGCTAAAATGTTTCTTGAAGAATTGGGACTGGATGAGGCTGGTCTTGATCGTTTGATCCGCTCTGGTTACGAGCTTTTGGAACTGATCACCTTCTTTACCGTTGGTCCAAAAGAAGCGAGAGCTTGGACTGTTAATCAAGGCACAAAAGCGCCCGCTTCTGCTGGTGTTATTCACACTGATTTTGAACGCGGCTTTATTCGTGCCCAAACAATTGCATTTGATGATTACATCGCGCTTGGCGGCGAAGTTGCGGCTAAAGAAGCTGGTAAGGCCCGTGATGAAGGCAAAGAATATGTTACGCAAGATGGTGACATCATGATGTTTAAATTCAACACATAATCATCAAGTTTTGGTTTGGCCAAAACGAGCCCAAATCTCATCTAATACATGGCCAGTTTTTTGACTGGCCACTTTTATATCTAGCAAGACTTAGCTCACAGGTGGTACCGCTTGGAAGATCCAACTTGGCATGACGCGCAGCAACAATCTGCGAAGTAAATTCCAACCAACACCAAATGAGAGCACAAGCAAACCAACAATCAGCAACGCAATGCTGGTTGTGTTACCCCATAACATTGATGTGTTTTCAAAGATAACCGTGGCTGCAACTATCAGTGATATCAAGCCTGATGTTACAAAGGCACGACGGTCAATAACCAAACCCACCATCATCATACCTAATACACAAACTACGACGATCAGCGCATCTGTAATTTGCGGCGTAGCCGACCACCAAAGGGCACCGGCATTTTGATATAAAATGATCGACACAAAGCTGTAAAGCAATAAGGGTGCTGTGATTAAATGAAGCCAGAAGGCAACATCTGACCAACGTTTTTGACGATAGCGATCTTTCAAATCAAACCGCATGGCAATCGCAAACAAGATGGCAGCGGCGATAAAGCCTATGGCATTGAATATGAATGGTGCATTGGTAAAGACATCATTGATATTAATCAGCCGTGACACCACATATAACGTCAAGGCGAATGCTAAGACGAGTCCACTTGTTATCATGGCTGCCAGCGAAATCGGTACTCGAAACCGCCAATAAAACGGAATTAAAAGTGCTATAGAACAAGCCGTTACAATGAGAATTTTTAACTCAACGGAATATCCTTCTATGAACTGTTCACTATAAACACCCACTGTGAATAAGGCACTTCCCGCATATATCAATGTCAATGCGACTGCAGGCAACGCCAAACGTTGGCGCTTGACCAAGATTTCAGCCAAAACCCAAGCACCAACAATAACGACCAAGATGTTCGTTAAAGCGCTCAAACCACTCAAAGCAATAACCAAACCAATGGTGATCAAAACATCATGAAAACCACGAATGAAACGCGGCGCTTCGCTGTCTTCTATTTGTTTGGCTAGGCCCAGATCTCTGGGAGCATCAAGGCTGACATCTAGCTCAGCCGTTTGAGCGGCCTCTATGCCACCCTCAAAATAGGGTGCAAGTTTCCAGCGTTGATCAGAGTTAATTACACCATCATCAACCGCTTTGTCCAATATTGCCTTATGATCAAACATTATCTCACCCTTGTTCACACACAACTGATTACATACAGCTTAGGGATATATGAACTCTATTCGCCCTCAAATTCCACCAGTGTTCTGACTGGTACACCAAGTGCTTCGATTTTCTTGCGACCACCAAGGTCTGGTAGATCGATCACAAAGCACGCTTCAACAACATTTGCACCAAGTCCCTGTAAAAGCTTGATCCCAGCTTCAGCGGTGCCACCTGTGGCGATTAAATCATCAATAAGGATCACACGCTCACCCTTTGCAACGGCATCGGTATGAATTTCCAATTCCGCTTCACCATATTCAAGCGCATAGCTCATAGATACAGTTTCATAAGGCAGCTTACCCTTTTTACGCAAAGGCAAAAACCCAGCAGACAATTGGTGCGCCATGGCACCACCAAAGATAAACCCACGCGCATCAATGCCAACAACTTGGGAAATACCTTTGCCAGTAAAAGGATGAACAAACGCATCAACTGAGCGCCTGAACGCACTTGGATTGCTCAGCAATGTTGTGATGTCGCGAAACATAATTCCCTTATGCGGATAATCAGGGATAGTTCGGATGGCTCTTTTAAGCTCGTCTTGAAGATCACTCATGATGTAAACCTATATGTTTTAAACAGAATTTAAACTCAAATAAAAAAACCGACTTGATGATATCAAGTCGGCTTTCTCAAATATCACTTTACAAACTAGTGTTCAATTCTTGCGTAGATCGAACGTTTGGTCAAGAAGACGAGTATAGACAAAATCAACAAGAAGCTGACAACGATAAAGCCAAGACTTTTACGTTCTTCAAGGTGTGGCTCAGATGTCCACATCAAAAATGCCGAAACATCTTTTGCATATTGGTCCAATGTTTCTGGCGTACCATCATCATAAGAGACTTGCTCATCAGAAATTGGCGCTGCCATTGCAAGTGCAGAACCGGCAATGAAGTAAGGGTTGTAATGTGTACCTTCACCAACTTCAACACCAGCTGGCGCATCTTCATAACCAGTCAGCAATGAATAGATGTAATTCGGTCCAGCTTCATTGTAGCCAGTGAACACATCAAAGATGAACTGTGGGAAACCACGTTCTACATAACGCGCTTTTGCGATCAATGAGAAATCTGGAGGAACCGCACCATTGTTTGAAGCGGCAGCTTGTTTAGCATTATCAAACGGAGATACGAAATAATCCGTAGGACGTGCAGGACGATCTTCAACATCACCATCAGCATTTGGTTCCGCAGGAACCTCATACTCAGCGGCAAAAGCTTTAACTTGCTCATTTGAATACCCAAGAGCTTCCAATGTACGGAAGGCAACAAGATCCATCGAGTGACAAGCAGAACATGCTTCCACATAGACTTTCAGACCACGTTGCAGCTGCCCTTTGTCAAACTGACCGAATGGGCCAGCAAAAGACCAATCCAATTCCTTAGGGTGCTTAATCGGATATTCACTCGCAGCATGAGCTGAACCAACACCTATCAAACCGATCAACGTCAACGGCAGAAGGATGCTTGAAAGAATTTTTTTCATGATTGTGTTCCTTTCTGTCGTCAATTATTTGTCTGCATCAGCAGAAGCTGAGCGATTTTTTGCAAGGACAGCTTCAGTGATTGAATTCGGTAAACGACGCGGCGTTTCGAACAATCCAAGAAGCGGCAAGATGATCAAGAAGAATGCAAAGTAAAATGCTGTTCCAACCTGAGCCATCGCTGTGTAAAGACCCTCAGCAGGTTTTGCACCGAGCCAACCCAAAAGGATACAATCGATCACAAACAACCAGTAGAACAACTTGTACCAAGGACGGTAAACAGCAGAACGTACTTTTGATGTGTCGAGCCAAGGCAAGAAGAACAAGATCAAGATTGATCCGAACATCACCAAGACACCACCTAGTTTAGAATCGATAAACCAGAAATCAAACGTGATCGCCCGAAGCATCGCGTAGAATGGCAAGTAATACCATTCAGGCACAATGTGCGCCGGTGTTTTCAATGCATCCGCTGGAATGTAGTTATCAGCGTGACCCAAGAAGTTTGGCATATAGAAGATGAAATATGCAAAGACCAACAAGAACACGACCATACCAAGTGCATCTTTAATCGTTGCATATGGTGTAAATGGCAATGTGTCAGTTTTCGATTTAACTTCAACACCTGTTGGGTTTGTTTGGCCAGTAACGTGCAAAGCCCAAACGTGAAGCACAACAACACCTGCAATCATAAACGGCAGTAGATAGTGCAGCGAGAAGAAGCGGTTCAATGTTGGATTATCAACAGCAAAACCACCCAGCAATAATTGCTGAATTGGCTCACCAACAACAGGGAAAGCTGTAAAGAAGCCTGTGATAACGGTTGCACCCCAGAAAGACATTTGTCCCCAAGGAAGAACGTAACCCATAAAGCCAGTTGCCATCATAAGAAGGTAAATCACAACACCCAAGATCCAAAGGATCTCACGAGGGGCTTTGTATGAACCATAATAAAGGCCACGACCAATGTGCAGATAAACAGCAACAAAGAAGAATGATGCGCCATTGGCATGCATATAACGCAATAACCAACCGTAGTTCACATCACGTGTAATATGCTCAACAGATCTAAACGCAAGTTCCGTCGATGCAGCATAATGCATGGCAAGAACGATACCTGTGATGATCTGAATGATCAACATGATCGACAAAATGCCGCCAAATGTGTAAGCGTAATTCAAGTTACGCGGAATTGGGTATGATACAAAACTATCATGAACCAAACGCGGTAAAGGCAGACGTTGGTCTACCCATTTTCCCAAGCCTGACGAAGGCTGGTATGTAGAATGATCTCCACTCATGCTCAAAATCCCCTAAGCTTGGTCTGTGCCGATAACAAGCGATGTTTCGCTTGCAAAGACAAATGGCGGACTAGGCAAATTGATTGGCGCAGGGCCACGCAAAATCCGGCCTGTTGTATCAAATACGGAACCGTGACATGGGCAGAACCAACCTTCAGGTTTTGAATCAACCACTTTAGGTACGCAACCCAAATGTGTACAATTTGCAGAAACGATGACCCATTTTTTCGGGGCATCACCGGGACCACCAACGCGGGTATCAACCGGGATATAATCTTTCATATCTGCATCAGTTAGCGCGCTAGCTGCTAAAATCTCATCGTCAGTTAAATGACGAATGAAATAAGGTTTACCACGCCATGTGGCAATAATTGCAGCACCAGGTTCAACCGACGACACGTCAATCTCAATAGGTTGACCTGCAGCAAGCGTTGCCGCATCTGGGTTCATCTGGCTTACAAATGGAACAGCAACACCAACTGCGCCTACGGCAGCTACCATTCCTGTTGTTAAATAAAGAAAATCGCGCCGAGTTGGCTCGTTTGATTCTTTGTTTCCGTTGTCTTGTTCACTCACGGCTGAACGTCTCCCTAAAAGATTGTCCGATTTAACTTATTCATCCCCTCAAAAGCATAAATAAGCACGGTCGGCGCAAGGCCACCAATTGTGCGCGTTCTAAGCGCGTTGAACGAATAAGTCCAGACCCAACCCACATAGGATGGCACATTGTCGCGGTAAAACAACACCAAGCTTATGCCAGACTGGCCAATCCAGTGGATAAACCCCAATTTATCATAAAACCTTAAGCCATCAGCCAAGGATATTAAATCGTAGATTATAAAAAAACACCGCGAAAAGAATCACTGCACTCTTATTTATAGTCAGACGCGATAAACCCGCCTGATTGACGTGCCCATAACCGAGCGTAAAGACCATCTTGGGCAATCAACTGAGTGTGTGTGCCCTGCTCCACAATGCGCCCTTCATCCAACACAATAAGGCGATCAAGCTTTGCAATTGTCGACAATCTATGGGCAATCGCAATCACAGTTTTGCCATCCATCAAACTGTCTAAATGCGCTTGGATAATCGCTTCAACTTCTGAATCAAGCGCAGAGGTGGCCTCATCCAACACCAAAATCGGCGCATCTTTCAAAATTACCCGCGCAATGGCGATCCGCTGGCGTTGCCCACCCGATAGCTTAACCCCACGTTCACCCGCATGGGCATCCAGACCTTTGCGGCCCTTATAATCTTCCAAAGCCTCGATAAAGTCTGCCGATTGAGATTGCGTAATCGCTTTCAGCAACTCATCTTCGCTGGCATCAGCGCGGCCAAACAAAATATTATCGCGAAGAGAACGGTGCAAAAGCGCTGTATCTTGTGTGACAACACCAATGCGTTTGCGCAAAGAGTTCTGGTCAACATCACGAACATCTTGGCCATCAATTTGAATCGAACCGCTATCAACATCAAAAAACCTCAGCAGCAGGTTGATCAATGTTGTTTTACCAGCGCCAGAAGGGCCGATAAGACCAATTTTTTCACCAGGTTTTATCTCAAGATCAAGACCAGATATGATGGGCCTGTCTTCCATGTAATTGAAATTGACTTGATCAAAGATGATCGAGGCCTTTGTCACCTCAAGGTTTGGCGCGTTTGGTTTATCAATCAGACCAAGCGGCTTTGAAATAAGCTCAGCACTATTTTGGATTGATCCATAATTACGCATCAAACCATTGAGCTGCGTCATAAGACGGCCCAATAGCAAGCTCAATCGCAACATAAGCGCCAAACTAAACGCCACCTCTCCGATTGAAATCGTACCACCCAGCCAAAGATCGATAGACAATGTTGCTATCACTGAAATCATAACACCAGACAGGATAGCCAGCGAGAAACGCACCGTTGTAATATTGCGCGTAAAGATGATCAAAGCTGCGATAAGTTGCTTCAAGCCGCTTTTGATAAAGTTATCATTTTGTTGATCATTTGCAAATAATTTCAACGTCTGAATATTGGAATAACTATCTGTCACCCGACCATTAAACATCGATATATTTTCAGACATATGCCGAGCAGAACGGCGCACGCGCGGCACAAAATAGCGCGCAAGACATAGGAAAATCGCAATCCAGATTGCAACAAGAACAGCTAACCGCCAATCCAAAGTTGCCACCATCGCCATTGTCGTGATGGCATAAATGATGATGAACCACACCACTTGCAAAGCTGATATCATCAGATCGCCTGTCGCTTGGCCAACCTGCATCACCTTTGTTGCAATCCGTCCGGCAAAGTCATTTTGAAAAAACGGAAGGCTTTGTTTTGAGACATGCAAATGTGCCTGCCATCGGACGCGATTAAAAAAGCCCGGAATGATGACCTGCTCTTCTAAAATCGCACCACCTGTAATGATGATAACGCGCAAGATAGAGGCAATGATCAACATAGCTGCAAAATGCAGTCCATAGGCATCCATCAACCCTTGCCAACCGTCTGCTGCATCCAAGTTCGTCAATAGATCAACGATCAAACCGATAAAATAGAACATTGCAGCTTCCAGCAATGCAATAAGACCACCAGTGATCAGCATGATGAAAAATGGAATTTTAGCTTGGCGGATATAGTGCCATATGAATTTAAGCGTAGCCGTTGGCGGCTGCAAATCCTCCATCGGTTCAAAGGGATCAATCACACGTTCAAATTTTTGGAAAATACGTTCTAGAATCATCAAAATATAATAGCCCATTCCGTTTTGTTTGAGCAATCCACATAATGCGGTCAATATGATGCAGGCAAATCAATAAGTTGGTGTCGCTCTACTATCAGGTGCAACGATTTTTCAATGCATATAAAAGAAAAATTAACCATAGTTTGAAATAACACTTGCAATAGTAAATTATTGTGAGTTTGTAAAAATGCATTTTCTAAGTCTTGCTGCCTGCATGGTCAGTGCAGCACTTTTAGCTGGCTGTGCCACTAAACCAAACCGAGTAGATCCCAGTGTAAATGCATTATCAGAACCGGTTAAAAGACCTGATGATAAAATCAAAGGGCTTTCAAGTTTCGCTCAGATTGAAAAATCCAAAAGCCTTGCTGCTAAATCAAAAGCAAAGTTCCCAAAAACACCAGAATCCTCTCCGCTTGTTCGCCCAAAGGTTGGCGCATCTAAAGGCTTAGCCGGACGCACATTATATGTAAATTCGGCCAATGACATTCGACTAAAACCCGGTGAAGTCATCCTCACATTTGATGATGGTCCGGTACCAAAGAAAACCAAAGCCATCATGAATACCCTTGGAAACTATGGTGTTAAAGGTACATTTTTAATGGTGGGATCAATGGTTAAATCCTATCCTAGTCTTGTCAAAGCCGTTAAATCTCGCGGTCATTCAATCGGATCGCACACAGTTGATCATGCGAACTTGGCAAAAGTCTCATTCAGTTCAGCCAAAGCAAAAATTCGTGCCGGTGAAAAAGCTCTAGCCAATGTGGGTGTTGATGCTCCGTTCTTCCGCTTCCCTTATCTTGCCAGCACACCAGCATTGCGCAAATGGCTAGCCCAACGCGGGGTCACTGTTTTGGATGTTGATATTGATTCAAAAGATTACTTCAAAGATTCTGCATCAACAATTATTCAACGGACCATGTCTCGGGTTAAAAAACAAGGCAGCGGTGTGGTCTTATTCCACGATATCCACGCAAGAACAGTTGCCGCATTGCCGGGCTTCTTGCGCGAGTTAAAAGCCGCCGGATTTAAAGTGGTTACCCTTAAATCCAATAGTCGTCCGTCAACGGGCAACTCATTACAAGTTAGCAGTATTTCACAATAATCAGCAGCTAACGACGTAGAAAATCAAGGCAGGAGATCACTCTCCTGCCTTTTCGTTATCTGCCAGTTCAGCATTGATAAATCCACCAGACTGACGAAACCAAAGATCAGCATAGACACCGCCATTTTGCGTAAGCTCTTCGTGTGAACCCTGCTCGATGATTGCGCCCTGATCGAGAACAATCAAACGATCCAACGCAGATATCGTTGATAATCTATGAGCAATCGCAATCACAGTTTTACCTTCCATAAGAGCAAACAAATTCTCCTGAATGGCAGCTTCAACTTCAGAATCCAGCGCAGATGTCGCTTCATCCAACACTAAAATTGGCGCATCTTTTAAGAACACACGCGCAATGGCGATCCGCTGTCTTTGACCACCAGATAGTTTGACACCGCGTTCGCCCACATGGGCATCAAGACCTTTGCGCCCGCTTAAATCTTCAAGATCATGGATAAATTCCAAAGCATTGGCACGGCGCGCTGCCTCCAAGATCTCTTCATCACTTGCATCGGGTTTACCATAAGCAATGTTTTCGCGCACAGATCTATGCAGCAATGACGTATCTTGCGATACCATTCCAACTTGAGAACGCAAACTATCTTGGGTGACTTGCGAGATATCTTGGCCATCAATTTTAATCACCCCGCCCTCAAGGTCATAATAGCGCAGCAGCAAATTGACCAAGGTTGTTTTGCCTGCGCCGGAACGCCCAACCAAACCAATTTTCTCACCAGCTTTGATATCAAGTGTCAGCGCATCAATAATGCCCGCTTCTTTACCATAGTGAAACGTCACATTGTCGTAAGACAAAGCACCAGAACTTGCTTTGAACACTTTCGCATTCGCAACATTTTCAATCTCAATTGGCTTGGTCAACATGTTGATACCATCTTGAACGACACCAATTTGCTCAAAAAAGCCTGCCAATTCCCACATAATCCAGTGAGACAGGCCATTTAGCCGAATAGCCAATGCGATACCAACGGCAATGGCACCAATTGAAATTGAACCCAAAGACCAAAGCCAAATGGCAAATGCACCAACAGCAAACAACAGTAAGTTGTTGTTATAGGTCACAGCAAGATCAAGCTTTGTTACCAATCTCATTTGCTTAAATACTGTTATAAGAAACGGATCCATGCTGTCTTTGACATAGGCTTCTTCGCGCCCTGAATGCGAGAACAGTTTAACCGTGCCAATATTGGTATAACTGTCCACAATACGCCCCGTCATTATCGAACGCGCATCGGCTTGAGATTGTGACACTTTTTTCAATTTTGGGACAAAGTTCATCATCAGAACAACATAGATGCAAAGCCAGCCGAAAAAGATAAGCGCAATGCGCCAGTCAATGCCAACCAACAACACGATAATCGCAATGAACTGAACAATCACATAGACAAATGTGTCGAGCATTTTCATCACAGATTCACGCACAGCCAGTGATGTTTGCATCACCTTGGTCGCAACACGTCCGGCAAATTCATCGGCAAAAAAGTTCATACTATGTTGCAATAATCTGCGGTGCATCAACCAACGAATAGACATCGGATAGCTACCCAACAAGGCTTGGTGGGTCACTGTTGAATGAAGCGTTGATATGATTGGCAGTAAAATCAGCACCACAATACCCATGAACCATAGGCTGCCTGAATAGTTTTCAAAAAAACTAGCAGGATCGTTTGCTGTCATTCGATCGACAAGATTACCCATAAAACTATACATCAACACCTCGCCCACTGCGATCAACGCAACAAGCACGGTCCCTGCCAAAAGCCAAGGTGAGGCATGTCTTGAATAGTGCCAACAAAATGCGAACAGACCCTTAGGTGGCAACACAGCCTCGGTGTCTGGGTAGGGATTTATACGTTTTTCAAACCAAAAAAACATGGGAAAGTCCTATTGTTTATCCAACCCTATATTTGAACTAGCAAACATATGGGATGGAACACGTGAAGGTGGATTTGAATTCGCAAAACATGCGAACTCGTTTTATATCAAAAAATTGAAAATAGACCGGAATTTAGTCGAATAAGACACTTACAACTGCGCAATACGCGCACAGAAAGCGTCTAACTCGTGTACATCGGCCGAGGGAGACAAATCACCGCAAACCAAGGAACACACGAAACAATGTTGATAAACTTGTCCATTATACTATCCTCCTGAATTGCAGATTTAATTATTTAACAAAATATTAACTATAAGATTCGGGCAAAAAACTCTAGTCCACAGCTCAGGTAACTTGGACACCGGTTGATATTTACGAAAACACTGTTGCCAATTTACACCAATGCCATTAACTGAACCCCATGATCCAAATCGCACTTTATCAACCAGATATTCCAGGCAATACCGGAACCATAATGCGGCTAGCGGCCTGCCTTGCGGTGCCGCTGCACATCATTGAGCCATGTGGTTTTGACTTGTCCGCACGTTCACTCAAACGGGCGGGCATGGACTATTTGGAAACGGCAAACTTGACCAAACATCTGTCTTGGGATCATTTTTATCAATGGCACGTTGAGCAAAAGACAAGATTGGTGCTTGCCTCGACCAAAGCTTCAAAACCCTATTGTGATTTTGCCTACGACCAAAATGACATCCTTTTATTTGGCAGGGAAAGTTCTGGCGTTCCAGATAGTGTTCATGATGCTGTCGATAATAGAATTCTCATTGAGATGAAATCAGAGATGCGATCGCTAAATTTAGCGGTTTCAGTTGCCATGATAACCGGTGAAGCGGTGCGTCAAACCAACCTCTAAGATTTCCAACTCAAATATGTTACAAAAATTAAACCGCAAATTGAGCGGCTTTCATAAAACGGACAAAAGCATATGCCACAGCGCCCTGAACTACCGGTCGGCCTTCCTAGCGACATCAATGAGAAAAAAGATAAGGCGCGAGCTTGGTTTGAAAATCTTCGCGATGTGATCTGCGCAACGCTGGAAACGCTGGAAGAAACTGTCGACAATCCACAAAACGAGGGCGAGCCTGGCAAGTTCAAGCAAACCGAATGGCAGCGTGATGAAGGCAAAGGCGGCGGCGGCTTGATGTCGATCATGAAAGGCCGCGTGTTTGAAAAAGTTGGTGTGCATACATCGACAGTTCACGGCGAGTTTTCACCTGAGTTTCGCAAAACAATCCCCGGCGCTGAAGAAGATCCAAGTTTTTGGGCCTCTGGCATTTCCATGATTTGCCACCCTAAAAATCCCAACATCCCTGCCGTTCACATGAACACACGCATGGTTGTGACAACCAGCCAATGGTTTGGTGGCGGTGCCGATCTCACGCCAGTTCTTGATCGCAGACGCGGCCAAGATGATCCAGACACAAAGCTTTTCCACAAAGCAATGGAAATTGCATGTAACCGTCATTCTGTTGCCGATTATGAGGCATACAAGGATTGGTGTGACGAATATTTCTATCTTCCCCACCGCAAAGAACATCGCGGTGTTGGAGGTATTTTCTACGATTGGCTTCATACCCCTGATGATCAAGGCGGATGGAATGCCGATCTAGACTTCACACAAGATGTCGGTCGTGCGTTTTCAATTGTCTATCCAAAACTGGTCAATGCCAATGCAAGCAAAAGCTGGACCAAAGAAGATCGAAAAGAACAAATGGTCCGCAGGGGTCGATATGTCGAATTTAACTTGCTCTATGATCGCGGCACATTATTTGGTCTTAAAACTGGCGGCAATGTGGATTCAATCCTATCGTCTTTGCCACCCATTGTAGAATTTCCATAGAACTCAAACTTAGAGCTTTGCCAAAAGCTCTTCTTTGCTCAATAGGAAATTACTACCAACCCATTGCTCTTCAAGCTCTTTAAGCTTGTCGCCCATATCCTTACCTGCGGTAAAGCCGTGCTCTAACATGTCTTTACCTGCAAGTGGGAATATTGGTCTTTGCCATTTCTCGGCGCGCTTTAACAGCCTCGAAAAACCTGCAATTTCCATCATCGCATTATCCTCAATCTCTGCACGAGATCTAGCGCTAACAAGCGAGAGTTTAAGCACATCCTTAATGCCAGAAACCGAACCACGATAGAGCTCTCTATCCAAAGCAGTTTCCGCAATATCAAAAGTAACCTTTGGTGTTTTCACCCATGCTTTTAGACGGTCGGCTTCAACCCGCGACATTTTCAATCTTTTTGCAAGCTCAATCACTCGGTCAACATCGGGCGGGATCATCGCCGCAAGCATCAACATCGGATCAATATCCCAACCAAGAGCTTGCCGCGTTTGAACCAAAGGTCCAACACTATCAATGCCCCATTTTTCTGTCTCGGGCAAAACAGCGGTTAAAACACCTGTAGTGCGCATCCATAACAAGGCACGAGATGGATCATCAGCGCTCAACAATTGGCGCATTTCTTTCCAAATTCGCTCAACAGATAAAGATGATAGTTGATCAACAGACCGTGCGCTGGCTTTTAAACCATTAGCATCTGGACGGCCTTTGCCATAACGGGCAAAAAACCTGAAAAATCGTAACACACGCAAATAATCTTCTTTGATGCGTTTATCCGCTTCCCCAATAAACCGGACATTGGAAACTTCAATATCGGCAACACCGCCAACCAGATCAATCACATCGCCATCAGCATTTGCGTAAAGACCATTCATAGTCAAATCGCGGCGTTCGGCATCTTTTTGCCAATCTTTACCAAATTCGACTTCTGCATGACGACCATCAGTATCAATGTCTTCGCGCAAAGTTGTGATTTCAAACGCTATATTTTCAATCACCAATGTAATCGTGCCGTGATCAATACCTGTTGGGATCGCTTTAAACCCAGCGCTTTCAGCCATTTGCATGACCTCTTGCGGCAACCAAGTTGTCGCCATATCAACATCAACAATCTCGTGACCCATCAGCGAATTGCGCATTGCTCCGCCCGCCACGCGAACTTCACCACCATCAGTGTTGAGCAATGCAAAAACTTGTTGCAATTGCGGGCTTTGGAACCAATCTCTCGATTTGACCGATAAAGTCATGCTCATGTGTAGAGCCTTTCATAAAGTGTGCGAATAATACCAGCTGTCACGCCCCAAATCTTATGATCGGGATGCTTGATGGTATAAAAATATCTGCGTTTTTCTTGCCATATCAAACTGTCGCGAACATGGTTGTCTTCGCGCATTAAATGAGAGAGTGGTACTTCAAAAATATCACTGACTTCATCGGGATTTGCAACAAGCGAAAACCCGGGCCGAACAATTGCCAAGATTGGGGTAATCGAAAAACCTGTTAACGACCGATAGATCGGTAAACGACCCGTGGTTTCGACAAATTCAGGCGCCAAGCCAATCTCTTCTTGAGCTTCGCGCATTGCGGCGTGTTCGACCGACAAATCACTATCATCAACACCGCCACCGGCAAACGCCACCTGCCCTGAATGCTTGCGAAGTTTTTCGGTCCGCTTGGTCAATATCACCCGCGCTTCACCACCATCAGCAATCACTGGCACAAGAACAGCTGCCGGACGGAGTTTGATTTTATCAAATTCAGCTGAAAGATCGTGATTGATCAAACTATCGCCATGGGCATTGGACAATTCAATCGGATCTTGGCTTTGCACACGCAAAAGATCAGACTTTGACAAGCCCGCAAATTCATCCGCTGTATATGAGAATTTTGAATTTTGATCTATCATACCGATTGCGCGTTCAACTCACTCATCAACATAATGGGATAGACTTGCCCACCCGATCGCACAACAAAATGTGCCTCACCATCAATTTGGGCTTCTTCACCTAATGCGACAAGATCGTACATTGTTGCGCGATTGACCAAAGCTTCAAGACGTCCGCGAACATGGACATAAGGTTTTAATTCCGCATCCTTGCCAGCTATCTCAAATCGTAATGGATGGTCTGTGCCAATTTCAACCAAATCGCCAACATTGGTACGAAACGTCAGAACTTGAGCGCCATCCAGCCTGTCTGTCGCTTGAGTAACATTCATTTCAACAGCTAAAAAATGCGCATCAACCACTTTGATTCGCACTTTTTCAACAGGCGTAACCAGATATGTCTCACCATCATCATCTTTTCGCAACACAGATGAAAACAACCGCACTAATGATGCCCGTCCCATGGGTGTACCCATGTAAAACCACGTACCATCACGTTTGATTTCCATGTCCAAATCCCCACAAAACGGGGGATTCCACATATCCACAGGCGGCGTTCCATCCTTGCCTGAATTACGATCATCCATCGCCCTGCGCATCATATCCGCAAGGCCGCTGGTGTCTTTCACATCTTTCAAGCTCGGTGTCGCCATTATCTTGTCCATTTGTTGCCTGATAACGAAATAGTGCATTCATGCCCACTTGTCAGCCATCTAGAACAGAATAAACTGCATAATAACACATGAGTTTGTTAGTATATATCAAAGAGAACGGAGAATCACTCACATGGGACCTGACCAAAGTTTAGATACCGGACTTAGCGATAAAGACATCGTCGCCCGCGCAGACACAGCACTTGCGGCACTTGCAGATGTAAAAGCTGAAGTTGGCGAAGTTATTTTTGGTCAAGAAACTGTGGTTGAACAAACCATCGTATCTGTATTATCTGGCGGCCATGTGCTGCTTGTGGGTGCGCCCGGATTGGCAAAAACCAAACTGGTGGATACACTTGGCACTGTTTTGGGTATTTCAGCAAACCGAATTCAATTTACCCCCGATCTTATGCCCGCAGATATTTTGGGGTCTGAGGTGATGGATCAAGACGATAAAGGCAAACGCGCATTTCGGTTTATCGCAGGTCCAATTTTTACCCAACTCTTGATGGCCGATGAGATCAACCGTGCATCTCCACGCACCCAATCAGCCCTTCTTCAAGCCATGCAAGAACATCATGTAACGATCGCCGGCCAAAGACACGACATGCCAGAACCATTCCATGTCCTCGCGACACAAAACCCGCTCGAACAAGAAGGCACATATCCATTGCCTGAAGCCCAGCTTGATCGGTTCTTGATGCAAGTTGATGTGCCTTATCCATCAGCGGATGCCGAAAGACGCATCCTGCTTGAAACCACGGGTAAAGACGACAAAATCACCAAAGCTATTTTGGACACTAAAAAACTTCTTGGCATTCAAGAGCTTGTTCGTTCAATGCCGGTGAGCGAACATGTCGTCAATGCGATTTTGGAGCTTATCCGGTCAGCTCGCCCAGGACATGACGATGATGTTATTGATGCCGCCGTCAGCTGGGGCCCCGGTCCACGCGCTGGCCAAGCTTTAATGTTATGTGTCCGCGCTCGTTCGCTTTATGATGGCCGTTTAGCGCCTTCAATTGATGATGTGGCAGCGCTTGCCATCCCTATTCTTCAACACCGCATGGCGCTTAGCTTTTCTGCCCGTGCAGAAGGCACAAAAGTTCAAGACATTATCACCTCACTCGTTGATAGAATTAAGGAATAGACATGTCGCCGATTGGGCAAATATCGCAACCCAGCTTGCAAAGCGATACGCTTGCAAGAGGACGATTGCGTGCTGCCCTTATTCCTGATTGCTTGGTTGAAGCAAGGCGCGTTGCAAACATTGTGATTGCCGGATGGCACGGCCGCCGCAAGCGCGGTGTTGGCGATAATTTCTGGCAATTCCGACATTTCAGCGATGGCGAAAGCCTGTCCCAAATTGATTGGCGAAAATCCGCACGTGATGAACACTTATATGTGCGCGATAAAGAATGGGAAACCGCTCACACAGTTTGGCTATGGGCCGACATGTCGCCTTCGATGCAGTTCAAATCAGATATGAGTTCGGTTTCCAAAGAAAGCCGTGCGCTGGTGATCATGTTTGCGCTTGCAGAAATCCTATCCCGATCGGGCGAGCGAATTGGCATACCGGGCATCATGGCCCCAATTTTAGCTCGCAATGGCGCAGAACGATTGGCCCAAGCTTTAATGGCATCTACATCATCATCAAAAAGCCAACATCTTCCCGACTTAGCTTCCATTCAAAAATTGAGCGATGTGATTTTAATTAGTGATTTCCTGGGTGATGGTGAAAAAATCTTGGCCGATATCGCCCCTTTGGCCAAACGTGGGTCTAACGGACATTTGATCGAAGTCTCCGATCCGGCTGAAGAGACTTTCCCCTATTCTGGCCGCGTTGTCTTCGTTGATCCAGAAACAAAAATGGAACTGATGGCGGGCAAAGCTGCCAATTTGACCGAAGATTACGCAAAAGCCTACACCAATAGACGCTTGGCATTATCCGAACAGGTTCGCCGCCATAACTGGAATTATGCAACCCACAGAACAGATAAAGCAGCATCCGATGCCTTGGCAACTCTTCACGGGTTTTTAAGCGGGCACATGAACCGCGCAAAAACAGGAGACCTGTCATGAGTTTTCTATCTTTGTCATTCGCCTCTCCATTACTGCTATTAGGATTATTAGCGCTTCCGCTGATTTGGTGGCTGAACAGATTAACACCGCCAAAACCAGTGCAAGAACCGTTCCCACCGCTGAGCATTTTAATGCAGGTTTTAAAGAAAGAAGACACACCCACAAAAAGCCCGTGGTGGTTGACATTGCTGCGTCTTATTTTATGCGCATTTATTATCATTGCACTTGCAGAACCTGTATTAAATCCGCGCAAGGATCGCTTGGCCAGTTCAAATCCGCTTGTGCTCATTTTGGACAATAGTTGGGCCTCAGCAACCAATTGGCAACTTTATCTAGACACAGCAAATGGCCTTATCGATGAAGCCGAAGCAAAGAATATTCCTGTGTTGGTGACAAGAACAGCATTGAGCGCCAATGATTTACGCCTTGGCACTATAGCTGAAGCGCGCAAGATCATAGCGTCCATTGAACCAGAACCTTTAGAGCCGTTTCAAACAGATATCATAACCCCGATCAAAACCGCCCTATCAGGACAGAGTATTGGCACGATAGCTCTGATCACAAATGATATTCAATCAGATAACACATCATCTGCGCTTGAAGCGCTTTTGACATTAGCGCCTGAAAGCCTATCAATTTTTACAGCTAACAATGATGAACTAGCCGCCATTACATCGGTCGAAAATCTATCATCATCCATCGCTGTTTCCATCGAACGACTAAAGTCTGATCAAGCGACGGAAATCGAGATCATTGGCTATGATTTTCAATTGCGCCCACTCTTTGATAAAACTATTGAGTTAACGGTTGGCGAAAACTCTGCCGCCCCAGAGATTGATGTCCCATTTGAACTTCTCAACGACATAATGCGTATCTCCTTGCGCGATAACCAGCATGCAGGCGCAAGCTATCTATTGGATGACAGCTTCCGCCGCCGACGCATTGCGATCTTCTCAGGCGAAACGCTAGACATCGTCAATCCTTTACTCTCTGCACCCCATTACATACGCAAAGCCACCTCGCCTTACGTTGATATTTTAGATTTGAAAAACATCAGCTTAAGCAGCGATATTACGCCTCTATTAGATCAAAACCCATCAGCAATTATCTTGTCCAATGTTGGTACGTTAAGCGAAAACATCATTGATGAACTATCCACTTGGGTGAATGATGGCGGCACACTCATCCGATTTGCAGGCGCGAAATTGGCCGCAACAACAGATGACAATATGATCGACACTTTGTTGCCAGTGACCTTGCGCCAAGGAGAGCGCCAGCTTGGTGGATCTTTATCGTGGTCAGAGCCAAAACCGATGGCAGGTTTTACATCCCAAAGCCCATTTTTTGGTATTGAAATATCAGATGAAGTGAAGATCAATCGCCAAGTTCTGGCAGAACCAAGCCTAGAATTGGCCGATCAAACATGGGCAAGCCTCGATGATGGCACACCACTTGTCACAGCCAAGCAGTCTGGTTTGGGCCGCATTGTCTTATTCCACATCAGCGCCGAAACAACATGGTCAAACCTGCCACTCTCTGGCATTTTCTCACAAATGCTAAGACGCATCATATCCCTCACCCGTGCATCCAACTCCGCATCTAATTCCACATCTAGCAGCGCGCAAAGCAATGCGTTCCTACCCGCATTTAAATCTTTGTCGGCAAAAGGTGGTCTTATCAATGCAAATGGTGATGTGAGCCCGCTTGAAATCCTGCCAACCGGTGCAGCTGTTTTAACGCCAACAACACGTCCCGGATTATTTGGCACAGAAGATGGCTGGGTCGCAGTCAACTTGCTCAAACCTGAACGCACATTGACCCCATTTGAAGCACCGACCAATGCGGAAAAACTGGCAACGGATATATCCAATTATAAATTGGAAAATAACAGCACAACAATCCTCAAACCATGGTTGTTTATCGGTGCATTCATTTTGCTCATCTTGGATGCCATTATCATCATGTACATGTCAGGCTTATTCGGTCGCAATGGACTATCCCGCACATTAAAACTGGGCGCGACGAGTTCGGCTGTGATGCTGGCTGGCACTTTGGCAATGTCGATTATTCATATAAACCCAACACAAGCCCAAGATATTCAGCTGGGCGATGCTGAGATTATCAGCCGTTTGGAAAAAACCCATCTTGCCTATGTGGTAACAGGGGACCAGCGACTTGATCGCGTCAGCAAGCTTGGTCTTGATGGATTGAGTTTCTATTTAAGAACCAGAACAGCTCTAGAGCCTGGGACCCCTGTTGGGCTAAATCTTGAACAAGATGATCTATCTTTTTACCCCATAATCTATTGGCCAATGAGCGAAAACGCACCCATTCCATCTGAAAAAGCAATCGCAAATATTGCAAATTTCATGACCAGCGGTGGCACTGTTTTATTTGATACCCGTGATGAGTTCGCAGAATTTGGATCATCATCCAATACCTCACCAAGAACACTCAAATTGCGGGCGATCCTATCGGGTCTCGACATTCCGCCATTGGAGCCGGTGCCGCAAAGCCATGTTCTGACCAAGTCATTTTATCTATTGGACAATTTCCCCGGCCGTTATGCGACAGGAACATTGTGGGTTGAGGCGCAACGCCCAAACCAAGATGAAGATAATCGCATCGTCAATGCGGGCGATGGGGTGTCACCTATCATGATCACCAGCAATGATTTTGCCGCCGCGTGGGCCATCAATGCTTCGCGCCAACATATATTCCCCACCGTGCCACAGAGCGAACGACAACGCGTTCTTGCCTACCGAACAGGGATAAACATCATCATGTATATGTTGACTGGTAATTACAAAGCCGACCAAGTTCATTTTCCGGCTTTGTTGGAAAGATTGGGGCAATAAATGAATATCATCTTTGCGCCGCTTATCCCAATAATTGGCCTTATTATAATCAGCCTCATCGCAGCAGTTCTTATTGGCATAAGCTTATTCACCAAGCAACGTGGTGCATGGTTGCGCTCTGGTGCATTTGTGGCGCTGATATTGGCATTGGCAAATCCCATATTAAACAATGAAGAACGCGAGCCCGTTAAGAACATTGTCTCTGTAATTGTCGATCGTAGCCAAAGCCAATCAGTGCAAGATCGCGAACAACAAACAGATGCGGCGCTAGCGCAATTAACCGAGCAATTAGCGCGCTATAAAAACATCGATGTACGTGTCAAAGAAGTCCAAAATAGCGGTGGTGAAAACCCATCCACAAACCTATTTTCAGCCCTTAGCGATGAGATTTCAGATATTCCCGCTGATCGTCTTGCTGGCTCAATATTTATCACCGATGGCCAAGTCCATGATATCCCAGAAAATGCATCAAAACTTGGGATAAAATCTCCTATTCATGCCCTTATCACAGGGCAAGAAGAAGAGTTTGATCTGCGTGTTGAAATCACAAAATCGCCCCGGTTTGGCATCGTTGGTGAAAACCAAGAACTGAATTATCAGATATTTTTAGAAGGTGATGCGAATAACTATCCAGCAGGTGATATTGAAGTTGAACTAAAGCTAAACGGCGAAGTGATCTCAACCGAGATTGCCCCAATTAACTCTGAAACCTCCGCATATCTGGATATTCCGCGGCGTGGTAATAACCTGATCGAACTATCGGTGCGTGTCATTGATAACGAAGTGAGCGATGTGAACAACAAAGCCGTTGTGAAGATCGAAGGCATTCGCCAAAACCTACGTGTGCTTTTGATATCCGGCGCTCCGCATTCAGGCGAACGAGCGTGGCGCGATCTTTTAAAATCAGACACATCCATTGATCTTATACATTTTACCATTTTGCGCCCACCCAACCGCAATGACAGCACACCTATCAACGAATTATCTCTGATCGCATTCCCAACACGTGAACTTTTCGTTGAAAAGATTGATGAATTTGATCTTATCATTTTGGATCGCTATCAGCGGTTAGGTATTTTGTCCCCGCTTTACTTCGATAATATCGCTCGATATGTCGAAGATGGCGGTGCATTACTCATCGCAGCTGGTCCAGAAATTGCAGATATACAATCCATCGCTGCAACACCCATCGCAACGGTTCTGCCAGCCTTCCCGACAGGACGGCTCAATCAGATTGGCTATTATCCAAGAATTTCCGACATTGGTGCAAAACACCCTGTTACGCGTGACTTACCGGGCGGTAACAGTGAGCCTCCGCAATGGGGTCGCTGGTTCAGGTCCATCGAAGTTGACATCGTTGCCGGACAAACGATTTTAAATGGCCCCAACGGCAGCCCGCTCCTGATCTTAAACCGAGAAAGCGAAGGCCGCGTCGCAATGTTGATGTCAGATCATAGCTGGCTGTGGTCACGCGGGTTTGAAGGTGGCGGCCCACATGTTGCACTTTACCGCAGAATTGCCCATTGGCTAATGCAAGAACCTGCCCTTGAAGAAGAGGCTTTATATGCCAATTCAATCGGCGGAAAACTACAAATCACCCGTCAAACAATGGCCGATGATATCAGCCCACTTCGTATCATCACACCAAATGGTGAAACTCAAGATGTTATTCTTGATAAAACAGCACCAGGTAAATTTGAACTGCAGCTAGATGTCAAAAACGCGGGTCTTTATCAGGTCATTGATGGCGAATTATCAACGCTTGTGCATATCGGTGCTGTTGATGCGCCAGAATTTCAACAAACCGTTTCCACCACAACAACATTACGTCCCATTACTGCCGAGACCAGAGGCATTGCCAAACGGATTGTTACAGATGGACAGATCAGCATTCCGCAAATTGTGCCTGTGCGTCAGCTACCCGCAAGAGCAAGCGATAGAATGCTGCTCAGAACATCGAACGAAACGATCTTGGTAGGTGTATCTCAAGTTCCATTATTGGGCGGATTGTTGGGCTTGGCAGCGCTGCTTATGATCATATCAGCAACATGGTACCGCGAAGGGCGCTAACTAGATTTCGCGATATCGGATAAGGCCCTGATAGGACGGGTCTTGTTGATCTGTGATATGATACACCAGCGTTCTGTGCGCGTCTGTGGGACCGGGAAGTTTAACTTCGCCCGATTGAACAATTTCAAATCCCATTGGGCCGTAATAGGCTAAATCGCCCACTAAGATAACGCCTTTTGCATCCGTCGATTTAATAGATTGAATGGCTTGAGCGACCAAGCTTTTGCCAAGGCCTTGTTTTTTAAATTGCTGACGAACAGCCAACGGGCCCAAAAGATAGCCAATATCGTCACCAATATAAATCGGTGTCATCCGCACAGATCCCGCAACCTCATCCATCCCCTGTTCAGGACAGACACAAACATAGGAATGCTCTAATTGATGCGGACCTTGCTCGCGAATGCGCGCCGCAGCTCGAGCATGACGACCCGGTCCAAACGCCTCAGCGTTAAGCTGTTCTATTGATGTGGCGTGAATTGGTTGTTCATTGATAGTTGAGTATTTTGCACCAAACATAATCATAATCCTGAAATTGCATAGATAAAGGTCCCAGTCTTCGGGGCTATTATCGTCGTCGCAATATCAAAGTTAAGTTCATGGATTTACCCTCACAATTTCCTGTCAAGTATCAAGTAATTCACAAAGCGTCCATAAAAAAATGCTCCCGAGCAGAATTTTTATCAAACGGGATGCATATCACGGCTCAATTATTGCGAATTATGAGACAATTAAATGCGAAATGCGTAACTTGTGTAATCTTCAAAAATCTAGATATTAGCATCAATACACAAAGGAGATGCATGATGGGTATGTTGGTCGAAGGCAAATGGCACGATGTCTGGTATGACACAAAGGAAACTGGCGGATATTTTAAACGAAAAGATGCTGCCTTTAGAAATTGGGTCACCAAAGATGGTGCGGCGGGTCCAAGCGGCAAAGATGGCTTTAAAGCTGAAGCTGGCCGCTATCACCTTTACATCTCACATGCCTGCCCATGGGCGCACCGCACCATGATTTTCAGAATGTTAAAAGGCCTTGAAAGTGCAATCGATATCTCAATCGTTGATCATTACATGGTCGATAATGGCTGGGAGTTCAAAGACAGAGATGGCGGAACACTTGACCACCTACACGGCTCGAACTTCATGCATGAAGTCTACACAAAGGCGATGTCCGACTACACAGGACGCGTGACAGTACCTGTCTTGTGGGACAAGAAAACAGGCACAATAGCATCCAATGAATCATCCGAAATCATTCGCATGTTCAACAGCGAATTTTCAGATGTTGGCAATTCAGACGTAGATTATTATCCTGAGCACTTGCGCGATGGAATTGATGAGATCAACGCAATTATTTATTCCAACGTCAATAACGGCGTTTACAAATGCGGCTTTGCGACCACCCAAGCTGCCTATGATGAAAACTTTGCCAATCTGTTTGATACGCTTGATATGCTGGACAAACGCTTGAGCGACAAACGTTATCTCATGGGCGCACAGATCACCGAAGCTGATTGGCGCCTATTCACCACGCTTGCGCGCTTTGATCCGGTGTATGTCAGCCACTTTAAATGTAACAAGCAGCGGATTTCTGACTACCCAAATCTGTCGGGTTACTTACGTGAATTATATCAAATTCCGGGCGTCAGCGAGACCGTCAACATGTTGCATATCAAACAACATTATTATGCAAGCCATGAGACAATTAATCCAACGCGCATTGTGCCAAATGGCCCCGACATCGATTATGATGCCCCCCATGGCCGCGATCATTTAGCGACAAATGGCTAGATGGTTTCAAGACCAATATTGCGATATCTCACACGCGCCTTGCACCTCAGCAATGCGGGTGTGAGTGGCTTTTGTCGTCCCATCAGGCAAATCATTTAGATCAAAAAACCCACTTTCAGCGATCTCTCTATCAGCCAGCTTTGGCTTTAATTGCCTCACCTGACATGTATACAATAAAACATGATCACGTTTCGTCGTCTTTTTATTGAAATAAAACCCTTTAAGATCCAGCGCACCATCCACAATAAGATTACCCTCTTCAGATAATTCTTTATGGGCTGCCTGTTCTGCAGTTTCAGCTCTTTCAATGCCGCCACCTGGCAAATGCCACCCAGCAACATAGGTATGACGGACCAAAAACACTCGGCCTTGATCATCCAGTGCAACAATACGCACACCCAATGTCATTGATCTGGTTAGCAAAAACCAAAGATGGAAAAGCCACGTTAGTATGCGGGTTTTTAAACTTGGTTTTTTATTCACTTGCCCAGCTCTCTCAGTCACGATATCTGTCTTCTTATGTTTAGGCTTGCTCATATATCTGATCTTCATCTTGGTCCCATACCGAAAGTTCGTTTTCACGAACTGGTATCCAAGCGTATTACGGGATATGTGAACTGGCAACAACACCGAAAATTGTTTCACCAGAAAATCATTCTTGATCGTGTCATGTCACAGATTGAAGCGCAGAATTGTGATCATCTTGCGATTACCGGCGATCTGGTCAATCTTGCGACAAAAGCTGAAATAATTGAAGCGACAAACTGGCTCGCTATCCACTGCCCACCGCAAACAACAAGCCTTGTACCCGGAAACCACGACGCTTATGTCCCGGGCGCTTTTCGCACCGCGATGAAGGCGTGGGAGCCTTGGATTGCAAGTGACACGCCTATTGTCGACCAAACGTTTCCCTATATGCAAATCAGAGGACCGCTGGCAATCATTGGCTTATCAACTTCCAATGCGACTATGCCTTTTAGAGCAACAGGTAGATTTTCTAAACGACAAGCAGAACATGCGAAAAAACTACTCATCGAAGCTAAAGAAAAAGGCCTCTTTCGCGTCATTTTAATTCATCACCCACCCTACCATAAAGCAACCATTACGATGAAGCGCATGGCTGGCATTGATCATTTTCAAAACATGATTGAAGACTGTGGCGCAGAACTTGTCTTACATGGACATACGCATCTAAACACACGATTTGATGTTGAATATAATGGTAGGACAACCCCTATTATTGGCATTGCATCGGCAAGCCAAGCACCGGGCGATAAAAAGCCAGTTGCTGGATTTAATATCTTTGAGATCGATGGTGAACAAGGCGCATGGAATTGCAATCACAAGCGCATGGCACTCGATCCAACTGCGGATCAAGCGCAAATTATTGAGCAATCAAACTGGTCTTAAACAGACTGAAGAAATGCAGCTAATTCTTCGCGATAATTAAACGCCAAAGCCAATCCCAAAACAGACCCAAGAACAAACCAAGTCGCACCAATGATAAGCGGAGCGGATGATGATTCTTGACGTTTTGCGTCTATCAACTCAACTTTTTCAACTTCTGGCGACGTTTCAGCAACAACACCCAAACGCTCATTTGTCATGCGCGCATAATAATCTTTGAACGTTTCTAAATCACCTTCAAGGATTTTTTCTCGCTCGACAATGCGATCGGCAACATAGGCTGTGATGTGATCGTAAATCGTATCAATGTCGGCAGTTTCAGCAATGACAACACGGCCAAATTGGCTATCGCGGATAAATCTAAATGTCCTGCGATCCCGCCCCATATGGACTTGGGCAACCGGATCAATCCAAAACCGTGGTTGGGTTCCAGAAGAGATGACAAAATCAAACCGCTCATCGGCACTATCGATATCTTTGACAATTGGCTCTAGCTTCTCGGCCAAGAGTTCAAGCCGTGCTTTATCGGCCTCTTTCATATCAACAACAACGTCCTGCTTTTCAGCAGAGCTCATCCGTGCGTTGCGCACAATATCCGCAAGACGCTTTGATTCTTTTGATTTATCTTTGTTTTCAGACATCTAATCTCATTCAAAATTATGGTTAACGTAACTTTAACACACAACAAGAAGAGTGGCGAGCATGAACATGCCGCCACCCCTATTCAAATTCAATTTTTATGTCTTTAGATGTTATGCCTGCAGAATACGATTTGCTGCCGACACTATCGCCACAAGTGATGACGATACGGCATTGGTATGCACGCCCGCACCATGCAGCTTGGTTTGGCGCTCTTCAATTTCCATATAGGTAATCGCAGAAGCGTTGGAGCCTGATTGAAGCGAATGCTCAGAATAGCTCGCAACCGTCAATTCACGACCTATGTGAGCTGATAGCGCATTGATAAAGCCATCAATTGAACCGGTGCCACGCCCCTCAATATCAACTTCCTTGCCATTATCTGAAATCTTACCGCGCACAATGCGAACATTGGCATTATCAGGGTCAGGGCTGGTGGAATGATCGATATATTTCAGGCGGCTGGAGGTCTGATTAACATAGGCATCCATGAAACTGTCATAGATACGAGATGCTGGCAATTCCACGCCCTCTTTATCCGTGATGGCTTGGATTATACCGCGGAACTCAACTTGCAGCGAACGCGGCAAATTCAAGCCGTAATCCTCTTGCAAAATATAGGCGATACCGCCTTTACCAGATTGTGAGTTAATACGAATAATCGCCTCATAATTCCGGCCAACATCCTGCGGATCAATCGGAAGATATGGCACTTCCCACAAAGGCTTATTGGCCTTTTTGATCGACTTCATACCTTTGTTAATCGCATCTTGGTGCGATCCTGAAAATGCTGTGTAAACAAGTTCACCAACATAAGGATGGCGCTCTGGAATTTGCATCTGATTTGAATATTCATAAACAGATTTAATCCGCTCAATATCCGAGCAATCCAATTCAGGATCCACCCCTTGGGTAAACATGTTCAGCGCAAGCGTGACGATATCAACATTACCTGTACGTTCACCATTGCCAAACAATGTGCCTTCAACACGATCAGCACCGGCCAAAAGGCCCATCTCAGTCGCGGCAATTCCAGTTCCGCGATCATTATGCGGGTGAAGAGAAATGACGACGCTGTCGCGATGATCAATATTGCGGCAGAACCACTCAATTTGATCCGCATGAATATTTGGCGTCGACATTTCAACGGTCGCAGGCAAATTCAAAATAAGCTTGTTATCAGGTGTTGGTTTAATCTCAGCAATCACCGAATTACAGATATCAAGTGAGACCTCAAGTTCCGTGCCTGTAAAGCTTTCAGGCGAATATTCAAACCTGTAACCACCACCAGCTTTTTCAGCCATATCCACAATCATTTTAGCTGCATCAACGGCGATCTGGCGAATACCAGCCACATCTTTACCAAACACAACGCGTCTTTGAAGCTCTGATGTTGAATTGTAAAAATGAATGATCGGGTTTTTAGCGCCAACAAGCGATTCAAATGTACGCGTGATGAGTTCTGGGCGACACTGCACCAAAACTTGCAACGATACATCATCAGGAACGCCGCCCTCTTCAACGCACCAGCGTGCAAAATCAAAATCGGTTTGTGAGGCAGACGGAAATCCAATTTCAATCTCTTTAAAACCCATATCAAGCAAAAGCTTAAACATGCGAGCTTTTCGATCATGGCCCATTGGGTCAACAAGGGCTTGGTTACCATCGCGCAAATCAACAGAACACCATGTTGGTGCTTTGGTAATTGTTTTATCAGGCCATGTTCGGTTCTCTAGTGGAATTTGTGCATAGGCTTGATATTTATTGATCGCAAAAGGCATGCCTTTGGCTGAATTGTTTTTATCAGAAGTATTATTGGTCATATCTATTCTCTTATATCACTCATCTTATCTGGAGCTATTATCGCTCACATCAAAAATGCATCCCCTATGGGATATTCAAATTAATCTGTAAAGAAATTAAGGAGCTCTTCTTGATAGGTCGACCGCCGAACGCTCCTTTAATGAGCCCGACGACCGCCGATAAGTAAGAGAAGAGTTGAAACAACAGCAAAAGCCCTCAAGTCAAGAAGACGAGGACCTAAATTATTCAGCAATGTTGAAATCAAGATGTTCATAGTAAAATATATCTAGCGCCGATTATTCCTGAACGCAAGTGTAAAGGCAAAAGCGTTCATTTTTGATAACACTAAACGATGCGTAAGCCTATGAATAATCTAAATCAAAAAAATATCTGCTCAATGGTTTTAACTCGATTTAGATGATTTTAGCGCTTTGCCAAAAAATGAAAATATTTGCCTCAACCCAAGACCTGAGCGAATTTCAAACTCTTCATAATGGAACTTACTCGACAACAAGCCATGTCTTGATAACCCTTGCGCCATAGATTTTCGCATCATCTCAGGACCGCAATAATATGCATGAGCAGATGCAACATCAAAGCCAATAGTCTTGGCAATATAATCGGCAGACAATCGGCCTTGCTCTTCGGATGACACCAAATGAAAATTGAAGTTCGGCCAATGCGTATTGGCTTGTAATTCGCTTAAATGAACAGCTTCATCCTTATCTCGCACACAATAAAATAGCTCAATTGGATGTTTGGGTTCGTTTGAACTATTCGCAAGTTCACCAGCCCATGCCAAAAATGGCGTGATACCAATGCCACCTGCAATCCAAATCTCTGGGCTGCGGTTTTTACGTCTGAAATGGCCAAATCATCTTGATATTTTTGCCGACGAACCTTGCTTCAAATAACGTCCGATCTGGCTCGTATAATCACCAAGACGCTTGATCGTAAATCGAACAGACCCATCTGATTTAGGGGCGCTAGATATCGTAAATGGATGCACTTCGATATAATCTGGAATGTCAAAATTCAAAAATGCAAATTGCCCTGCACGATGGGAAATACCTTTTTTAACAGGCATAAGCGTGACCGACACAGTCGCATTACTTTCTGCAACATCGCTGACCACATAGCTCACCCCACCACGAAGCGGCAAGAGCGTATAGATGTAAGACAAAATTCCAATGGTACAGAAAACCAACATATAAAGTCCAATTGGTAAAATCGGGTCTAAAGGCTTCATCAGCAGAATATAATGGATGGCGGAGGCCACAAAAAACGCCCCCATAAATTTATGGGTCCAACGCCAAAGCTTATAGGGAATAAATGTCACAATGGTAATGACAACCAAAATCAAAATACCATAAAGGCTCACCTCGCCCAATGTTTCACCAAGGTCGGTTAGGAACGTTTCTTTGCCACTTAATTCAGCATCAACCGTATCGTGAACCAAAATCGCAATAACGGCCAAAATGCCAAGCCATTTATGAATGACATAGATACGATCCATTCCACCAAATATGGTTTCAAGTCCACGAATACGAGTGGACAACATTTGCGAAATCGCCATTGAAATAACCGCAATCGAGCCAATATACTGGCTGAACATCGCAGATCCATTGGGGCCTGCAATCCATCCGGCATACCAATAAAGTGGCGTTATCAAGCTGATAGCGATGATCAATAGGCCTAGGATGCGCATATTTGGCTCCAAATGTTGTTACAATTCAATTTATTACGGAAATATTGCGTTATAAAAGCCTAAGGTCAACCAACCTTACGCATTTTACCCCGTAAGAAACCAAAGTGATGTAATTCAGCTTTACCAAATATCGCATTCCAATTTCAATTATTTGCGCTTGACCATATGTGCGATCACATTCTCAATCATCCGCATTCCAGCATCCTGCCCCAAAGACATGATAGATTCAGGATGGAACTGAACAGCCGCCATTGTTCCCGATTTATCTTCCATGCCCATCACAACACCATCATCTGTTTCAGCAGTCACAATGAAATTATCAGGCAAAGTAACAGGATCAACAAACAGGGAATGATAACGACCGACCGCAACATGGTTCTCTATGCCAGAAAACACCATACTATTGCCATTGATCATGATGCGAGAGGGTTTCCCGTGCATTGGAACCGCCAATTGACGCAGCGACCCACCGGCAGCTTCTGCCAATGCCTGCATGCCCAAACACACGCCAAAAATCGGAATATCGCGAGATCGCGCACTGGTAATTGTCCTTTTGCAATCAAAGTCAGATGGATTACCAGGTCCGGGCGAAAGAACCACAAGATCAGGCTTAAGCTCATCAAACAAAGCATCTGATATTGGTGAGCGCACTGTGCTGACCTTTGCGCCTGTTTGACGGAAATAATTGGCCAAGGTGTGCACAAATGAATCTTCATGATCGACAAGAAGGATAGACACGCCCTCACCAACTTTTGCTGCATCTCCACGCGATGCGGGATCATTACTGGCCGTTGCACCGCGAATTGCTGCCAACATTGCTGATGCCTTCAATTCAGTTTCAGCTTCTTCTGCATCAGGATCTGAATCAAACAACAAAGTCGCCCCTGCACGAACTTCTGCAATACCATCTTTAATTCGTATGGTCCGCAAGGTGAGACCTGTATTCATGTCACCATTGAAATTGATCATGCCAACAGCACCACCATACCATGAGCGCGGGCTTTTCTCATGCTTTTCAATAAACCGCATAGCCCATAGTTTTGGCGCCCCTGTCACAGTCACCGCCCATGCATGGGACAAGAAACCATCAAATGCATCCATACCATCGCGTAACCGCCCTTCGATATGATCGACAGTGTGAATAAGACGCGAATACATTTCAATCTGACGTCGACCAATCATCCGAACAGACCCCGGCTCACACACACGAGATTTATCGTTGCGATCCACATCAGAACACATTGTCAGCTCAGACTCGTCTTTTTTGGAGTTCAGCAATTCTAAAATGCGTTCTGAATCTTCAATCGCATCTTTACCGCGTTTGATCGTACCGGAAATTGGGCATGTCTCAATTCGGCGGCCATTCACACGCACAAACATTTCAGGTGAAGCCCCAACCAGATATTCCCCCTTACCCAAATTGATAAAGAACGAATAAGGAGATGGATTAATCTTTTTCAGGCGGCGAGCAATATCAGATGGTTTATCATCGCATTTTTCAAAGAACATTTGCCCCGGAACAACCTCAAACAGATCACCGCGCTTAAAGCTTTCTTTGGCTTTATCGACAAGCTTGGCATATTCGCCCGGCACATGATCACCTTTTGGAGGTGTGATATCAGAGGGCACAAATGGATGCTCTTCAACAGTTCTATCTTTGCCTTCCGTGGTAATATCACCCAGTGAAAACTCATAGGATTCCACCCACGCATCGGTAGCGTGGTGATCAACCATCAAAATCTCATCAGGTAGAAACAGTACCAAATCGCGCTGGTCGTCTGGGCGTTCAATTGTGTAATCGATTGGATCAAACTGGAACGCAAGATCATAACCAAACGAGCCAAACAGCCCCAAATTACTATCTTCATCTGAGTGAAACAATTTGGTGATGATACGAAGCGCAGAAAATACCGTTGGCATTTTCGAACGTTCTTCTTCGGTAAATTGACGGTCTGGTTCTGAAATATTTAAGACAATATTGATGTCATCTGACCGAACAATCGTGATCTCTGAACTCTCAGATAAAACAGGTAGCAAAATCGCAATCAACGCTTGGCCGCGCTCATTATAGGCCTCAATACTCATACTACGTCCGCGAGACGAAATCCCCAAGGGTGGGTCGATAATTGCTGTATCCCAGCGTGTATAACGCCCTGGATACTCGTAGTTTGAAGCAAACGCTGCGCCGCGTCTTGAATCAAGCGCCGTAATATAGGTTGAAATTGCATCGTCATAAGATCGCGGCTTGCGAATTTTAGTGACCTTTACGCCACCTTTAGTTTGATATGTTTCAGGATCAAATTTCATGTCTAACAACGTCTTTCTATTTTATGTCATTCTAAAAAGCAGGCATAAAAAAAGCCGCTTCCAAAGTGAGCGGCCAATCTATCTAAGCATAGGTATTCATGGACGCTATTTGCGAACCCACCACAACACTGCTGATTTCAAAATTATATTCATACCACATTTGATACGCGAGCTCTTTCCAATTTGCAAGCTTCATAACCTAAGCGGCCTTTCCAATTCCTAAAAATTTAACATCATATGTGTCGCAAGAGCTGATATTTTTCAATTATGCTTGGCACATTGTCAAAAAACTATCGAAATTTGACGACAAAAATTAACAATAGCTATGTATTGGACGCATGGCAGATCATCACAACGAACTAACGATTGCGATGATGATAATAACGCGGTAAATTGAGCGTAAGATAATAACAAGAGTAACCATGACAATTCTTTCTAAACATCAAGAACTTGCCCGATCACTCGGTAATATTAGAACCGTTGACAGTTTAAAGGAGATGCTTAACAACATCGCCGAAGAATTTGATGTAAACAAATTTGCTGTGACCTCAATCCCCCCTACTGCCAGCAAAAAATTGTCTGACCACGTACTTTGCGGAAATCTAAGTCCAGATTTTCTGACTGAATATGATAATCAGGAAATGCTTCAATACAGCACCCATTTTGAAGCCATGCGCCATACATCAAGTCCGCGAATTTGGCGGATCGATATGGAAGATGAATTCATTGCCGCTGAGACCAATGAAAACATGATCAGAACGCGGGAAATGCTAAGCCGCAACGAAATCACCATGGGTTGTAGTTTTCCGGTTGTTTCAACGCAAGGCGACACAGGTGTTGTTATTTTTATGGGCGACCGTGCCAAACTAGACGAATTCAGCATTGCCTACTTAAATGTCGTCTCTTCCTATGCTTATGAATTTTTATCGCGCCTTCAAACACCAAAAGGTAACAATCGGACAACACTGACTAAACGCGAATGCGAGATTTTGTCGTGGGTATCTGTTGGGAAAACATCTAGCGAAATCGCTCAGATTTTGTCTGTGTCCAATCATACGATCAACACACACCTGCATTCTGCTATGCGAAGAATGGACTGCGTGAACCGCACTCAACTTGTTGCCAATGCAATCCGCCTCGGCATTATCCAATAACGCCAAGGCAGTTGATAAAAGTTATATCTTAGCGATCAAGAATAGATCGTATTTCCACAAGGTTCGATCTGAAACGAAGGATGTAAAATCCCATCGTTGCCAAATGCGTCGGCATAATCCAGCCACTTTCATTCCCATTGGAAATAATCGCAGGCTGAATTTTCAAAGCAGCAACAAGCTGCTCCTCCATTGCATCCCAAGACCGATCAATGTTTCTTTGGGTTATCACTTCTGAGAAATCAGCACCGGCTGCCTGTAACAAGCCATGATAGGCATACAACTGGCCATAAGCGAACCAGAACCGATCATCCGCGCGGCTATCAAACCAACCTGAATTACTCGTCTCAGAACGCTTTCTCAAGATGTCAGATGTTGAGCCAACATCCGATGCAATGCGATCCAAAAAGCGGATCATATTATCTGCACGCGCATCAAACACAGCTTCGCACGTTCCCAATCTGTCATTATAAGAATTAAGGTAATCAAGGCCACTTCTATAATATTGCTGTGTTGGAACGGTAAAGCCAAATGGATCTAAGCTAAAATACCAACGATGCTCATCCGTTTGCATCACACCGCGTGCTTCTTGCAGATCATTATCAATTTGAGATGTTCCGCGTACACGACCAAGTGTATCAACCAATTCAGCCGTTGTCCGGCGAATAGCTTGGTTGATGCCACGCTGGAAAGACGCCTGATTATCAAAGAACGGCGTGTGATCCCAATCTATTCCGAAAAACCCTGTCTTATAAAGCAAGGATGATGAGATCCATTTATTTTCATTGACATTGTAATCAATAAGATCTGCGGTAACAGTCACCAAATTAGACTTTGCACATGAATTCTCAGCCAATTTTGTGCCAGGAACACGCGCCTCTGCAAACACATATTTGTCTGGGTAGCTGGTATTAAAACCACTCCAAACCTGGGTTTGCCAACCAAAGAAACCGTAACCGCCAAAAATCACAATGACGACAAAGGCAATGAGGATTTTTAAGATCCAACCACTGGCTTTAAAAAAGGCAATCAAAGTCACAAATGGCCATAGGATCAGAGCAATAAGTGCGGCAACACCTTTTTTGATACTGTCGAAAACTCGTTCGAAAAACTCAATTATTGGATCAAGCATAAGTCATCCCTTGCTCTGTTTGGTATAGACGCGATCTTAATTTTGGCTTGTCTGTTAAATAGGTGCTTTCAAGCTTAGAAACAACCTGCGCTCTAAACTTGGTGTTGTATGTCGCATATGTTTGGTAAAAACCTTGTTTATCGAAGATAAACCGAGATACAAAGTCAAAAGGTAACAAGCGTGATATCAAACGATTGACCAGCCATTGATCTTCATGACCTGGTTGCGCACGCGCAAGCATCAGCCATTCTTGGCTATTGACATCACGCGTCGACAGCTTGCCTTGGTCTTTTATCTTGGCTGACATCTCCTGATAAAAATCATAACGACCATCTCTGGAAATGGATGATCGGTTTTCACGCATCCACGTTCGAATATGAGTTTGGTTCAAATCATTAAACTCTAAATTATGATCTGATGATCGCAAAACATCGCGCACTACCATTTCAGAACGATGCTCAAGCAGTTTAGATCGAGAGACCCAATCATCATCGGGCAATTGCAAACGCTTACTGGAGACCAAATAATCAAAAATGCGTTCATGGTCGGATATATCTAGATAGCTCACTTGCCACGGACGAGATCTGCGAAACCCCGGAGCTTTGGAATCGCAAATGACCGTCGTTGTTTTGGCGTCACGAAATACAAACACGCCTTCAAAATGGTTTGCCCAGTAAGAACCCTGATCAAAAACAAGATGCTGAGGCACCAATTGGTTATCGCGAATATCGCCAGTTTTAGCAGCAAGTTCCACCATCCGGTTTAACATCACATCATCGCGCCAGACATTAGGCGAAACGTTGAGTTTATCGATTAAACCTCTTAATTCATGCGCCTTATCCAAAAGAGAATCGGCAGATTGAACTTCAAACTTTACTTCTTCAATCGACAAAAGATCATCAATATCTTCCACTCGCGCAATCGGATCATCGATCTCGCCAAACAACGCATCTTTGATCGTGGTGGCATGAATTGTCCGTGCATTATCTTTGTAAAACTGGTGCATCAACCAGCCAGTATTTGAATACTTCGTATGAACAACTGGCAAAAACTCTTGCTCAGGCGATAAGATAATAAAACGACGATTAATCCCCATTGGGTCAAGATAATTATCATCTTTCATTTCTTGTGCAATTTCAGGCGAAAAACCCGTCATATCAATATGAAATTGATTACGCTTGGTTGGTTTTAAACCAAACCCAACCATCGCACGACGATAGCGCTCAACAAGATAGTCTTGCGACACTTCAAGCAAACGCCCATAAATCAGTTCACGTTCTAAAAGAAGCTTCATTTAGCCCCACTTGGATCAGACCATCGGCCATCAACCCGCATGGCCGTAATCTCTGCAACAGCACGTTCACGCTGGCGTTCGCGGCGGATAATATCATCAACTGCCGCCGCATCGCTTTTATCAGTATAACGGAATTCAGAATCCGCATATCTGTTGATTTCTTGCAAAACCATCTCAATGGTAAACGGCTGACGAAGTTCGCCAATCATCGCTGATTTTTCATCATATGATTTATGCATAAAGACTTCCGGAGTTTGGAACCACTCGTCAGGTAACTCAACATCCATCGAACGCATTTTAATAGCATCAGTAATGTTTTTAATCGCACGACCAGTAAAGCGCGGTTCTGCGCGTTTGATCGCATAAAGATAAGACCCAACATCAGCCATGGTTTTGATCGTACCATTTTGGCTTTCAAAATGCTCCCAAACAGCAAGCAGACCATCTTCTTTTGGTAAATCATGACCACCATAGCTCGCAGACACCACCTTTTTAATCTCTTGCGCGTCAAACAGCTTGTGATCGCCAAGATCAATCGAATGGTTTTTACCAGCTAACAAAACGAAAATATCAACATAATCTTCTTCGGTCTGAGGACCATCGACCAACCAACGCGCACCCGCACGTTGGCGCAGCGCGTCATCAACATGTTCAGGATAGTTGGAGAACATGCCAAACGCGCAATTGCCGCGAATGACAGTCGACGCGCCTGCAAAGCTTTCCATCAACACAGCCGTCACTTCTTGCTGACCAGCAGATGCCTTATCATCAGCGCGACGTGCCGCGACCTGATCAATATCATCAATCGTACCAAGCGAAATAGCCCGAGGGTCAATCACATTATTGACGAACTCTTTGCAATTCTGGCCAGATTTACCTTGATAGGAAGAAATTTGATCCACACCAAAATTCTCATAATGGAAAGGATAGCCCGCAACTTGGCAATAATCATTGATCATGCCGGCAAGCATTTGAATAAGAATAGTTTTACCCGTACCCGGCATTCCATCACCAATGAAGGTAAACACAAAACCGCCCTGCTCGACAAATGGATTCATCTGCCGATCAAAGTCATAGGCCATCAACATTTTGGCCATTTTTAGCGCTTGATATTTGGCAATGTGATTACCAATAATCTCATCAGGCTTTTTGAAATTCATCATCAATTGCTTGCGCGCTTTACCTGGCGGTGTTTCAAATCCATCAAGATTAAAATCATCTTGTTCAATGCGAATATGACTATGCTCAAATCCCTGCAACGCGACAAATCGGCTGCGACGGGCGATCAAGGCTTGGAGCATTTCCTCGGCATAGGATCGGCTTCTAGCCAACAAAGCATCATCATCACTCACCCCTTCCAAAGCTTCATCTAAGCCTGAAATAGCGCTTTTTATTGCATCTTGTGGCGTATCAAAATTAAAATCTGGTGCTTCGACATCTGACACGGCTTCAAGCCCGGTTGGCAAATGACGCAGCATATAAGCTGCCCAACTAAACGCAGCAACATAGGCCGATGCAGCCAATAGATTTTTAAAACTCGACGCATCTTCACCAGACAAAGGCGAAGACATATTTTCCGTATGCAGGGCTTCAAGCGATGTTGATTGCGAAAAGACATCAGCAATAGCAAATGCAATCGCTGTGCCGCGTCGCGCGCGAAACAAAACGTTGTGTTGAGGAACAGATAACAACTGATCGGCAGAATTTATACCTTGCAAAGTTGTTGCCAACTCAACCTCATTGGTCCTGCGCGCACCACGAGAGGACACAGTCGACACAAAGCGTCGGCGCGTACCAGCAAGAGGCGTTGATGAACGTGTCTCACCCGCAACCATCACAATAAAGCGTGTGACCAATGATTGAGCTAAATTAAGATGTTCAGAAATTTGATCTTCGTGAATGGTTGTCAAACCGCTAGATTGTTCCATTTCTTTAAATCCCTATAACCTGATTTCCGGAAATAACATGCACCGTAAAGCCGTCAAAAATTTGAGCTGCTTTGCCATCGGCATATAAAGCTTGATAAGCATCATGTGGCACCAAAGCATGTTTTTCATAATGACTTACACCTTGACGTGTCGCCTCTAAATCTTCAGTTTTAATATGAAATTCTTCGCGTGCAGGCGTCGACGACCAGATGCCCCTTTTGGCTGGCCGCTCTGCTTTGGAGAAAACTTCCTGCATTGTCCAAGTCAGCACCCATGCATTTTTAGGCTTGCGCACTTTGGATAAAATCTTTGAAACCCGATCATTATTCTCGGTCAAACCCGCACAGTAAAATGGTCCCAAAATAAAGCGTCTTAATTGCTTGGGATGCAAATATTCAAAGTCTTTATCAAGATTTTGAGCAATGGTGATCGGGCTTAATGAATAGCCGCTATTCCGCTCGACAAAATCATCAAACTGCAGTGCAAATTCAGGATTAAGCAACCCACCCACGGGCAATGGAATATTTAAATTGGGTTTTAACTTCTCATCCCGACCGATCAACATTTCAGCGATCTTTTTACTCGAGTCTTCAATCACCGCCATATACACAATCGGCAGCGTGCGCGTCCCATCAAATGTTGCCCAATGCGCCACATAAAACGGTCGTTTATTTCGCGGATTAATCGAGATTTTCACAGTTTCCGGCAACATCAAAGATGAAAAGATTTCACCCTTTTGGATGTGCTCAAGATAGGTCCGCTCAGCCAAATCTTCTTGATGCTCCGTCGGAAAACCTTTGCGGGCCAAAATATGGTCCGTCATTTTGGCTTTCAAAACATCCGGTGTATCCAGATGCTTTAAACGATCAGCTGCATCTTTGCGATCAGCTTCCAATTCCAGCATGTTTTGAAAAACAGGAAAGCCACTATCGGCCTGATCAATGCGAAAACGCTCGACAAACCCAATCCGATGTTCCCAGCAGGAAAACGTCGTCGCAAGTTTTTCCAAATAAGGCGCAATAACCCTACCCACAAGCTCGTGACTATAAAGCGGGGAATCTGTGCCTGACAAAAACAAGCCAAGACCGTCGAGCGCGGCATTCATTGATGTGAAATACCGCTCAACGGCGCTCTGGTTTCCAGAAGGTTTCAAAAGCTTAACCTTTAGATTACTGCTTTACGTAATCCGCAGCATTGTGTTTATCCATAACCGTTTGGAATCTGCGAGCAAACGCATCATCAGCCAGCTTCTTACGACGTTGAATGTCATCAGTTGCCAACATATTATTCTCATGCATTTCCAAAAGATCACCAATATGCTTTTGAGCCGCAGCGCCAATACCAGCCATTGTTTCTTCAGCCGCTGTATCAACCGCACTACCAAGTGTATTGATCTTGTGCGCAACATCTTGCTGAGCTGCTGTTTTAAGCGAATCTTCAAGCGCTTTGTAAAGAACAATCCGCTGCTCGGTATCAATCGTGAGTTTGTTGATCAATGTGTTTTGAGCCGCAATCTGATTGTTGAGTGAATCAACAAAAGTCTCGAACATAGAGGTGTAACGCTCAAGAGTTTGACTTTCAGCCAAAAGCTCCTGCTCTTTTGCTTGCACTTCATTATATTCAGTCGCAATTTTTGCACGGTCTGCTTCAAGTTCAGTGCGGTGTTTTTGATCTGTTGAAGCTGAGATTTTGTTTTCAATATCAAGCAAAATTGGATTAAGCTCATCAATGCGTGCTTGCACAGTTTCCAATTCGTTCATCGCAGTTTTGCGGCGCTCGATAACTTCAGTTAAACTCTCTTCTGATGTTTTATAACGTGTTTCAAGCACCGTTTTCTGTTCGGTCAGAATCCCAACAATGGAATCCGACTTCGACAAGAGCTCTTGTAAATTGCCAGCTAGTGACATGCTGCGAACACGATCAGAGCGCATGCGCTGCATTTTTTGCTTTGAGAAAATTCCGATGAATTTTTCATAAGCAGTATAGCTTTTCATACTTTCAAATTCAGAACCAAACACGTTGGTTGCATCTTCAAGGCCAATAATCAGATCGGCAATATTGCCTTCCATGACTTTTTGCTGCTTGAGCACATCATCAATACGCGCATTTTCAATATCAAAATCTGCATCACCAATCACAGTGTCGGCTTTCGCAAACTCATCCAAAACTTTGCCAGATTGTTCAATTTTACTGCGCATGTCTTGGACTTGCGTACGTGTTTTTTCAATTTCGCTATCAAATGATGCTATCGATGCCATTATAACTCCCCGACCTCAGCTATCAAATAGCCTACTCGTCATATCAATTTTTTTAATCTCAGCCCAATGTAGGGTTAGCTGAGCATAAATTCAATCAACTATTGCCAAAATAACGCCCAATAGCACTCTAAGTGGGACTAAGTACGGCCAATCGCTTTTTTCCAGTGGACCCGACAATATGAGACATAACTCTCATTGCCCCCGACAAATATCTGCGCGCCATCTTGCTCGACTTTACCATCGCCATCAACCCGAACAACCATGGTGGCTTTGCGCCCACATTCGCAAATTGTGCGCACTTCACGCATTTCATCGGCTATCGCCAACAGCACTCTTGATCCGGGGAATAATTCACCTTTAAAGTCGGTTCTCAAACCATAAGCCATAACCGGAATGCCCAATTCATCTACGATTTGCGCCAATTGCCAAGCTTGGTCTTCTGTCATGAAATTGGCTTCATCAACAAAGATACAAGCGATCTTTTCATTGATAATTTCAGCACTCACAATGTCAAACAAGTTATCTTCGGGATGAAACGCCGTTGAATCGCTCGCAAGCCCAATCCGAGATCCAATGCGCCCTGCACTACCTGCGCGATTGTCGAGCGAAGCATTCAACAAAAGCGTTCGCATGCCGCGCTCTTGGTAATTATAAGAAGCCTGAAGCAGCAAAGTTGACTTGCCCGCATTCATTGTTGCGTAATTAAAATAAAGTTTTGCCACAAGCTGACCTCCGATATAACGTCCTGCAAGCAATGATGTCGATTGGCGCTAATTTCTAGAGCTAGAAAACACTATCAACAACTATCGGGACAATAATGGATAAAAAAGTCAATCCAATTCGAGAAACGACTGATGAAGCAAGACTTTTGGCTCGCACACTTATTCGGACCGCTCGTTTTGGATCACTTGCGGTCAACACGCCAAATGATGGTTTTCCCTCTGCAAGTCGCACATTAGTTTCTACAGATAGTGATGGCGCGCCAATTATTTTGATATCGGACCTGACATCTCACACCAAATCCATCATGCTTGATAATCGCATTTCCATTTTATTGGGTGAACCTGGAAAAGGCGATCCACTCGCCCATCCACGTATTACATTACAATGTGAAGCTATCATGATTGGGCGCGATAATTCGCAATATAAAAAACTACGCGCACACTTTGTCGCTCGTCATCCAAAATCTGAATTATATATCGGTTTTGGTGATTTTAACTTATTTCGTTTGGAACCCAAATCAGCAAGCCTAAACGGAGGCTTTGGCAAAGCCTTTGCGTTAACACCAGATGATTTTTTGATGACATCAGACATCAACGATAGCTTGAACGAGATAGAACAGCAAAAGCTTATAGAGCTTAACGAACAACCAGCGGACGTCGTTGCTCAATATCTACCGAACAGTTCAAACTTTGATACCAAGGGTTGGCGGATAATAAGTATTGACTGCCAAGGACTTGAACTGGCAAAAGGCGAGATCATTATTCGGCGTGAATTTCAAAATGCGCTTCAAACAGTCAATGAGCTGGAAGCTGCACTAAATGAATTACGTAAAAACTGAAGGTTTGAAGATTAAAGGGCGCGCCTGACAAAAGCGCGCCCTAAGTGCCACTTACGGGATAGGGCCCGAAGTGCCGCCGGTCAACTGCAATTTGACACATGAAACTTGCGCATATCTTGCGTTATAAAGTAACGAATTTAAACAATCTTTATCCGAAAAATGGATAAAAAGACATAAAAAGGAATGTAAGTGGCTCATAAAATTATTCTAGATACCGATCCGGGCATCGATGATTCGTTCGCAATCGCCTATGCTATTGCCCATCCTGAAATAGAATTACTCGCGTTAACAACGATTTACGGCAATGTGACCATCGATCAGGCAACCGAGAATGCTCTTAAAATACTCAGCGCATTTGGTGGACAGGCCGATGTTGCCCACGGTGAAACTAAACCTTTAGCCATCACGCCAAATACACCAAGCCATTACGTCCACGGCGCAAATGGCGTCGGCGGTTACGACTTTCCAGAAACATCCCGTAAAAAACATGAACTGTCCGCGGCAGAATATATTGTCAAAGCGGTCAATGAAAACCCAAATGAGATTACGATCTGCGCTGTTGGCCCCCTAACAAACATAGCAAAAGCGCTGGAATTGGACCCAACGATCACATCCAAGGTCAAAGAGATCGTTGTTATGGGTGGTGCAGTTTTCCACGTTGGTAATGTCACGCCTGTTGCCGAAGCCAATATTTGGAATGACCCCCATGCAGCTGACATTGTGTTTGCAGCCGATTGGCCGCTCACTTTGGCGCCGATGGATTGCACAATGCCAGTTATTTTCAATCGTGATGATTTGCACATGCTCGCCAAAGCCAACCCCAAAATGGGTATCCCGCTAGAGGCTATGTCTGAATTCTACATCAATTTCTATCGCAATGCAGCAGGTCTTACTGGCCTTGTGCCCCATGATGTGATGGCCTTGATGTGGGTCACAGCACCGGGCGCATTTAATGTTCGCAAAGGCGCGTTAGCAACGGTCAAAGACGGCTCTGCTGTTGGCCAAACATTGTTCTTAGCAGCGGGTGATCAAACATTATCCGATGCGTTTGCCGGACGACCAAATCATAATGTTTTAGTTGGCACTGATGTTGGCATGTTCCGCTCAAACTATTTCAGCATACTTGTTGCAGCTGGATAGCTTTTATCAATCTTTAGTCCTTGGAAGTGTCGGTCAAAAACGATGCTATCCAAGCTAAAGATGCATTCCAATTGATTGCAATTTCATTGGTTGAATAAGATCGATGATCGTCGATATAACAGGTTTGCGGTGCGCAATCTTTAAGCTTCTCAATGGCAAACTCATCAGACGGCCAAGAGTTTGCACCACCGGCAAGCGCACCATGGGGCATAGGCGGAAATGCAGGATCGATGTTCTGCGCAAAAATGCGAGCATGTTGGTTTTGTGAACTGCGCGTGCCGTGACCCGTGACATACGACATGCCCATAGCGTTGCGCCCCAAAATATAATCCATACCGCTGCGAACGGCATTTAAATATTTCACATCTTTGACCAAATCATAAGCAACAGCGGTTACAATCATGTTTTGGATAATCGAATGATTTGACCCCCAACCTAATCCCTCATCAGCTTTGTACATAATATCAAAGCCTTCGTTCTTTTGGATCGCGATGAAATTATCTGCCGCGATCAACACTGACTTTTGAACCTTCAAGCGATCCTCTTGAGACAATTCATTAGGTGTTGCGGCCAATTGCAAACGCGCAAAACCTGCCAAAAACTGCCAACTGATGCCAGTGGATTTAAAAACACCGCTTGACCAATGGCGCGATTCTTTGATGCTTTCTAGATAGGTTTTATCGCCAGTCGTATTGAAAAGCTCAGAAGCCGCCCAGTAAAACTCATCGCTCACATCTTCATCTTCATAATCACCACCACCATATTGCCCGCCAGAATTTGGCGCAAACAAATCGGGGTTTTTCAACGCAGCCTTATAAGCTGTCACAGATACGCTCAACAGTTTTGCAGCATAGTCTTTATCATAAGGCGCAAACAATCTAGCGCCCATCGCAGCCGTTGCAGCAAGATTTAACGTCGCTGCGGTTGACGGGCGATGCAGTGCACGGCCAACACTATCCTTGTGCGGCCATAAAGGGAGCGCATTCCATTCAACACCATGAATTTTATGATGAACAAGACCTGCAAGTGGCTTGCCCTTTGGAACCTGCATCCTCAATAGGAAATCAAGTTCCCATTTCGCTTCTGCCAAAACATCCGGCAAGTTTGCGCTTTGATTTGGCAAACGAAGAAGGTTCTGGCCTAAAAGCTTAGAACGACTACCCGCAAAATAAAGCGCACGTTCATAGCTCGACATAACTTGCGCCACAGACAGGCCACCATTGACGACATATTTGCCAAAATCACCAGCATCATACCAACCACCCGACACATCAAGCTTATAATCACAAGACCAAGCTTTGCCATAAATCTTCTGTGCCGTTGATGTATTCAAACACTTCACAGACTGATCAGCGACATGACCGGCAGGTCGCACAAATTGCTTTCCTGCAATTTTGGACGATATATCTGTGCCGCTTCTGACAAGGTAGAAATAGGACATCGCATCAACCCGAAGCCGATCATAAAGTTGATCATCAATCGAGAACGCATCACTTTTAACGCCCTCAATTTCCAATCTTAAGCCAGACGCAGATTTTTTGAACTTTGAGAAATCAATGATATGCGTATCAAAACCTGATGAGGGATCAAAACCAAAAGGTTGGGTCCGTCCATTGGCCAACATCTGACCGTCATCCGCCATCAAACGCCAAGGGAGTGGGGTTTGACTTGGGTGAATAAGATTTGCGCGTTTTGGGCCATTAGGTAAATACCCCAATTGATTAACGTGCAATGCGATCTGGTCAGATGATGTATTGCTCACCGTTTGCACCTCATCAGCAAGCGAGACTTTGTTCAAACAGAACTGACTACCTTTACCAACACCGCCAAATTGAATGACGATTTGAGCTTTGTCCGAACTTGAACCCGCGATAAAATCTAACTGATATTCTTGCGCATTTGCAGATGCGGTTTCAACCAATTCCGCATAGGGTGTCCAAGGCTCTTGGCCTTCTTGAATAAGCGCACGGATGGTTTGCCCCTGCCCGTCCGTTAAACCAATTGTAAATGTGTAATTCTCACCTTGGCGAAGTTGAAATCCATCCAACCCGATAATGGCATCCCATGGCTCAGATGTTGCACTTAATGTTTGCGCACATAGTTTTTGTGCACCACGGCTAACTGAAACACTATCGGTCGACCACCATTCCAAACCATCCCCTTGTTTTAAAAACATGGGATCTTTCACCAATTCCGCGGCAGACACACCGTCAAAACTTGAAGCGCTCATGCCACAAAAAAGTGTCAGTAAAAGACCTGCACTTTGCGAGAATAGTTTATAAAAATTGGTAAGTTTAGTCCGAAACATATCAGGTTTCCTTTGGCAGTTTTATCCATTAGGGACAAAAATGGCCTTTGCATCATGCAAGAGAAGATTTACGAAACCGCATCATCTTACAATTATATGAAAAGGATACTAATAGGGCGAAATTAAGCTACCGGCTCTTTCGCAATAAGCTCATCAAGACCCAAAAGCGCATTAATATCAGGGCGCGCCTTGATCAAATCTTCAATCGTATAATCAGCCAAAACGTCAAAAAATGCATTAAGCGCACGTCGTAGAGCGGAATTTAGCGCACATTGATCAAGCAACGGACATTCCGCCGCATCATTTTCAAAGCACTCAGCCATAGCAAAATTATCTTCTGTCACGCGCACAACATCCAACAGCGTAATCTTGTTGGCATCACGCCCCAAACGAACGCCACCATTTCGGCCACGAACAGTCTGCATAAGTCCCGCTTTTGCTAGGGGTTGCAGGATTTTAAACAAAAACAATTCAGACACTGCATATGATTTTGCAATTTCTGGAACTCGGCTCAAATCGTTATTATCAGCAGCACAATACATCAGCATCCGCATGGCGTAATTTGTTTGGCGCGTTAATCGCATTTTCGTTCCTGCCTATCAAAAATCTAAACACCAATTTAATACAAATCAGAAAAAAGTGAACCCCATTTATCAAGTTTAAACACTCTAAATATCAAGATTAAAAACCCTAAAACATTGAAGGAATTTACAGATTTGATTTGATGTGTATTATTTATTTTGAGGGAACCGCTTCGTTCGCGACGTTGCAAACGAAAATTATAAATCAAAAATTGGAAAACAATATGAAATTATCTTTCAATATAAAAACACTCACAGCGATAATTGGACTAAGCTTTGCAGTTATGTTCTCGCAACAATCTTTTGCCATGGATGATGCAGATACCATTGTTAAAGAGCGCCAAGCAGTTATGGAAGCTGTAAAAAACACGGTTGGTGCACTTGCAGGCGCTGTTAAAGCTGGCGCATCTCAAGAAGACCTAATCAAAGCTGCCGACGCTTTTGCAGCTGCAGCCGCTGCATCTATAACTGTTGAAGCGTTTAAAACGAACACCCATGGAAAATCGACCGTTAAAACCACAGCAACTGAAAAAGTCTGGTCTGACTGGGATCGCTTTGAACAAGCATTGCTCGACATGGAAGCCGGCGCGATAGAAATCCAAATGGCAGCGGCCGCTGGAACTCTAACCTCTGCCGACCAACTTGGTGTTGCGCTTAAAGAATGTGGCTTTTGTCATCGTAAAGCCGGTTACCGTTCAAAATAATCTTTATCTTAAAGATTAAACACAACATATGCAGTGGCGATTGCTATAACAATTGTCACTGCAGCCACACCCCCACCTCTTGCATTAAAATTGGGAACCTTTCCAGCACCTTTTGCATCAATTGCTTTATCACCGACAATCATCGGCTTGATCAAATTATCCTTCTTCACAAAGTAATAAAATGCAATCGCAGCTAGGTGCAACACGACCAGCGCCATGATAAACTTGGCATTAAGTGCGTGAAACCAGTTTGCAAATGAGGTCCATTCCCAAGGGACATATTGCGCCAATGGACCTTGCAACAAAATCTCATCGTCGGAAATCAGTCCTGTCATCACTTGCACACCAATCACAACAATCATCGCAATTACCGATAAGGCTGCAACCGGACTATGGCCAATCATCGGTTTGAACTGCTCTGAATCTGGGTCTTTAAGATAATTCAAGACTGAGATTGGACATTTGATAAAGGTTTTAAACAATGCAGTCCGAGACCCATAAAGCCCCCACAAAATACGAAACGTCAAAAGCCCCAACACAACATGTCCTGAAATGAAGTGGATATCCATCTTGTCCATACGTACAGAAACAAATGATACAACAATTGACGCTAATAACATCCAATGAAAAATGCGAATATAGCCGTCCCAGACTTTAACCTTGGATGTTTTAGAAAGGCTTTCTGTTGTCTGCTCTGATCCACTGGTTGCTTGAGCCATTGCCGCTCTCCTCGATTTCGTGCTGGTAACACGGTAAACAAGTTTTAGATCATGTGCAATTGGGCCTATAAAACAAAAAAACCGCTACCTCACAAAGAGATAGCGGCTTGATAAGTTCAAAAAGATCGCTTTAAGCGTCTTCGTCAACGTTTTGAGTTTGTTGACCCAAACCTTGGATAGACAGTGACATCACGTCACCTTTTTTAAGGTATGTTGGCGGCTTCATGCCCATTCCAACACCTGGAGGCGTGCCTGTTGAAATCACGTCACCTGGATGAAGTGTCATCATTTGTGATAGGTGCGAGATGATCTGAGCAACGGTAAAGATCATGGTTTCGGTTGTGCCTGTTTGGCGGCGTTCGCCATTAACATCTAACCACATATCTAATTTTTGCGGATCGCTAACTTCATCAGCTGTCACCAACCAAGGACCGATTGGACCAAAGGTGTCGCATGACTTACCTTTTGTCCATTGACCTGTGAGCTGAGTTTGAAAACGACGTTCAGAAACATCATTGGAAACAAAGTAACCAGCAACATAATCCAGTGCATCTTCTTCGCTGACATATTTACATGCGGTACCGATAACCACACCCAGCTCAACTTCCCAATCAGAATGGGTTGAACCGCGTGGAATGGAAACAGTATCATTGGGTCCAACAACGGCAGAGGTTGCTTTCATAAATAAAATTGGATGCTCTGGAATATCTGCACCGGTTTCTGCTGCGTGATCTGAGAAGTTCAAACCAATACACATAAATTTACCAATATCACCAACACAAGCACCTAAACGCTGGTCACCTGAAACTTTTGGCAAAGTGGTCAAATCCAAAGCATTAAGCGCAGCTAAAGACGATTTGGAAAGGGCAGCACCATTTAAATTACTGATGTGTTCTGAAAGATCACGAAGATTTCCATCAGCATCAATAGCACCTGGTTTTTCTTGGCCTTGCTCGCCATAACGTACAAGTTTCATATCATTTACTCCTCAATTTTAACAGTCAATAGGGTTAGATTAGTGATTATCGCGTGGGAAATTCTTCTTAGCGATGGATCGATATTTAGTCGCCCCGCGCAAGACCATGCCCTCTGAAAATGGCTCAACCATTTCTCTGAAATATTCCTGCCAAGGTGATTGGCTTTCAGGGCTTGGATATCCACCTTTTGCATCAAACGCTTCTTTTCGCGCCAATAATTCTTCATCAGAAATCATAATATTTGCAGAAAATTCATTAAGATCAATGCGAACCATATCGCCAGATTGAACCAATGCAAGACCACCACCTGTTGCAGCTTCGGGCGATGCATTCAAAATTGATGGCGACCCTGATGTACCCGATTGACGCCCATCACCAACGCATGGCAAAGCATCAATGCCTTGTTTTAGCAAATAGCTCGGTGGGCGCATATTCACAACTTCAGCACCACCTGGATAGCCAACAGGACCAGCACCACGCATAAACAAGATGCAATTTGCATCAATATTCAGCGATGGGTCATCAATCGTTGCGTGGAACTGTTCTGGTCCATCAAACACAACCGCTCTGCCCTCAAAGGCATTTAGATTTTTCGGATCAGACAAGTAACGCGCTCTAAAGTCTTTCGAGATTGCACTTGTTTTCATAATTGCTGAATCAAACAAATTGCCAGAGAGATTTACAAAACCAGCATCAGGTTTCATCGGTGATGAGACGGACAAAATAACATCAGAGTTCTCGATGCTGGCGTTTGCACAGTTTTCGCCCATTGTCTTACCATTTGCAGTGATTGCATCCGGATATGGCAATAAATTATTGGCCATCAACTCACCAACAACAGCGGGAACACCACCGGCTCTGTGATAATCTTCGCCCAAATATTCGCCAACTGGCTGAAGGTTGACCAACATCGGGATTTTATGGCCCACGGTTTGCCAATCTTGGTTATCAAGTTCTACACCCAAATGACGGGCAATCGCATTCAAATGGATCGGTGCATTTGTCGATCCGCCTATGGCAGAATTGACAACAATTGCGTTTTCAAATGCTTGGCGGGTCATGATTTTTGTTGGTGTCAAATCTTCCCAAACCATATCAACAATACGGCGACCTGTTTCATAAGAAATCTGGCCACGTTCGCGATAAGGAGCTGGAATTGCAGCCGATCCTGGCAATTGCATACCAAGCGCTTCGGCCAATGAATTCATGGTTGAAGCTGTTCCCATTGTGTTGCAATAACCGGTTGATGGCGCAGAAGATGCAACAAGATCCATCATGCCAGCATCATCAATTTCGCCTTTTGCATGCAGCTCTCTAGCTTTCCACATAATTGTGCCAGACCCAGTGCGCTCACCCTTATACCAACCGTTGAGCATCGGCCCCACGGACAAAGCAATTGCAGGAATATTAACCGTTGCTGCGGCCATCAAAAGCGCAGGCGTCGTTTTATCGCAACCAATTGTCAGCACAACACCATCAATCGGATAACCAAACAATGTTTCAACCAATGACAGATAAGCCAAGTTACGATCCAACATCGCAGTTGGGCGTTTGCCTGTCTCTTGGATTGGATGAACAGGGATTTCAATCACCGTACCACCCATCGCAATCACACCATCGCGCACACGTTTGGCAAGCTCGATATGATGACGGTTACACGGAGATAGATCAGAACCCGTTTGCGCGATACCAATGATGGGTTTGCCAGATTGCAACTCGTCTCGGGTCAATCCATAGTTCAAATAACGCTCAAGATACAAAGCTGTCATTTCTGGATTATCAGGATTATTAAACCATTGACGTGAACGCAGGTCTTCAGGTTTTACGACTTTTTGTGACATTAAATTCTCCAATAAGAATTTTGAGATATATTATATTGTAATGAAGACTAACCGGCCCAACCGCCATCAATTTTCATGGCTTGGCCTGTGGTAAATCCACTTTCGTCTGATGCGAGATAAATTGCCAAAGCAGCAACTTCTTCGGGCGTACCAATACGGCCCATTGGTTGACGCGAAATAAATGCTTCACGCGCTTTTTCATAATCCCCCATTGCATGAAGACGATCTTCAAGGGATGGGCTTTGGATAGTGCCTGGGCAAATAGCATTACATCTGACACCAGTTTTAATGTGATCAACGGCGACAGATTTGGTAAGACCAATCACGGCAGCTTTTGTTGTGCCGTATACAAAACGATTTGGCGCACCAATAATCGACGATGCAGCAGATGACATATTGATAATGGACCCCTGCCCGCGTTCAACCATACCCGGCAAAAATGCTCGAATTGTCCGGAACATCGAACGTAGGTTTAAATCAAATGCGAAATCCCATTCTTCATCGGTACATTCGGTGATTGTTCCGCCATGCACAAATCCTGCACAATTAAATAAAATGTCGGGAGAGACTTCTGTTCCCAATTGTCGAACCGCATCATCTGAACGCACATCCAAAACACGCGTTGTTAAATTGCTCGGAGAATTGCTTGAAAGTTCTTCCAAAGTATCGGCGTTAATATCGGTCGCAATAACCTGCGCACCTTCTTTTGCCATTGCCAGAGCTGTTGATCGGCCAATACCTTGGCCTGCTGCTGTCAAAATTGCAGTTTTACCTTCTAAACGTCCAACCATTTTCTTCTCCCATATATGTCTATAAAACTTTGTATCTGTATAAAACTTGAAATCATGATGATTTAAATATGTTGTAGGTGGTCTGAAATATGTTTTTTGCAAAGCGGATAATCTCGCGCAATGGCCGCCTCTAAAATCGATTTATGATCATAGATATTGCCTTCTTTAAATCCAGACCCTTCAGACAGGGCCAACATGTGAAGACGATGTAAGTCGTATATATCTCTGTGTTGGTCCCTTAAAAGTGACGAACCACATTTTGAAATCAGCGTTTCGTGGAATTCCCATTCGCATGCGCACCAGATTTCAAATAAGTCTGGGTCATCTTGCTGAAGTTGAAATCTTTGCTCAACGTGAGCTAACTTGTGGTGAGCTGCAGTAAACCGCGCTTCCCAATCCAAATCACCCAGCTCAATTGATAAACGTGCGCCCTCGCATTCGATCAAAATGCGAAGTTCAACCGCTTCATTGCAGAGCTGCCTTGAAACAACTGGAACACGAAAGCCTTTATGATCTTCAAAATCAACCAAACGATCACACGATAATCGAAACAAAATTTCGCGCAAAGTACTCGCAGCACAGCCATAATTAAGACGCAGCTCTTCTGGCTTCAATTTTTGGCCCGGAGAAAAATGAGCCGCAATAAGCTTGCGCCTGATATCCCAATAGATATCAGCGGAACTTACAATTTTATCGACCGGCCCTGCGTCCATTAAAACACCTCAATTAAGTCTGCACGCCGCAATCGCGTCGCCCAACATGAATACTTTTGCAAGTTTTTATCAAAAATACAAGTATTTTCGTGAAAACCAATTTTCATCAAAACTATCAATAATATCATATAGACACTTGTCGGCTTAAGACTTTGTTGTTAGCTTCTCTCAAATTTATATATGTATTCATCCAAAAGAATCTCTGGAGCAAGTATGGCTGATTTTGTCAGGTTAGACGAAACGGATAATGTGGTCACGGTGACAAGGACTATCGAAGCTGGCACACAAATCGATGGTGTGCAGACCAAGCTCATGACCCCACGTGGGCATAAGATTGCCACACAAGACATACCAACAGGGCAGATCATCCGCAAATATGCTCAGGCCATTGGCTATGCAAGCACCGACATTTCCAAAGGCGACCATGTCCACACCCATAATGTCGAGTTCCGCAATGTTACCGAAGATGATAAAAGTGGATATGAGTATGGCACCAATTTAATCGACCCACCGCAGGCTTCAACACAAGACAGTTTTATGGGTTTTAAACGCCCAAATGGGAAAATCGGCACACGAAACTATATCGCAATTGTCACATCGGTAAACTGTTCTGCCACCGCAGCGCGTCGCGTCGCTGACGCTTTTGGCCCTGATGAATTAAAAGCATTCCCCAATGTCGATGGCGTTGTGGCCTTTGTTCACGGTACCGGCTGCGGCATGGCCGATAGTGGCGATGGTATGGATGCATTGCAACGCGTCATGTGGGGATATGCCCGCCATCCAAATCACGCCGGTGTTTTGATGTTAGGTTTGGGCTGTGAAATGAACCAAATCGATTGGCTGTTGGACTTAAACGGCCTTGAGCAAGGTGAGCTATTTCACGCGATGAACATTCAAGATATGGCAGGGTTACAAAAGACTGGTGAAAAAGGCATTGAAAAAGTTAAATCAATGCTCCCTATCGCCAATACATTTACACGCGAACCCTGCCCAGCATCAGCGCTTAAAGTCGCCCTGCAATGCGGCGGATCTGATGCTTGGTCTGGGATAACAGCCAACCCCGCTTTGGGATATGCCTGTGATTTGTTAGCGTCTCAAGGCGGCACAGGTGTGCTGGCCGAAACGCCTGAAATTTATGGTGCAGAGCATTTATTGCTACAACGAGTGAAAGACAAAAAAGTCGGCGATAAGCTCGTTGGCCTTATTCATTGGTGGGAAGATTACACAAAACGCAATCATGGTTCGATGGACAACAACCCGTCTCCAGGCAATAAAAAAGGTGGACTAACCACCATCTTAGAAAAGTCATTAGGCGCATCGGCAAAGGGTGGAACCACACCGCTCAATGCCGTGTATAAATATGCAGAAGAGGTCCGCCACGAAGGCTTTACCTTTATGGATTCTCCAGGTTATGACCCAGCATCCGTCACAGGCCAAATCGCCGGTGGCTGCAATATCGTTGTCTTTACCACCGGACGTGGATCTGCCTTTGGCTCCAAACCTTCCCCAACCATCAAGCTAGCCAGTAATTCGGCCATGTTTGAACGGATGCAAGATGATATGGATATCAATACGGGTGATGTTTTAGATGGCGTGTCGATTGAAGACAAAGGTCGCGAAATCTACGATATGATCTTGCGCGTCGCATCAGGCAAGAAGTCAAAATCTGAAGCACAAGGCTTGGGTGATTATGAATTTGTGCCTTGGCAAATCGGAGCCGTGATGTAATGCGCCTCCTTGTTATTGGTGCCGGATTAATCGGTGCCCGACATATTAAAACCATATCAGAACACCAAAATTGCGAACTCGTTGGCATTGTTGATCCCTTTTTGACAGGTAATAACAGTTTTGCAGTACCCATTTTTCAATCCATTGAAGATGCTGATATCCAAATTGATGGCGCAATCATTGCAACACCCACATCACTTCATAATAAGCATGCAACACAAGCTGCCAATCGCGGTTGGCATGTGCTGATTGAAAAGCCAGTTGCTGGCACACTTGACGATGCAGATAACCTTATTGCAGCGACACAAAAAACAGGTATGCAAACACTTGTCGGCCATCACCGCAGATATCACGCATCCCTGCAGCACCTTAAAAAGATCATAGCAGACGGCACAATCGGTGCGCCTGTTTTAGCAAACCTCATTTGGGCTGTTCGAAAACCAGACAATTATTTTCAAAACAATTGGCGCAGTCAAGAAGGCTCACCCGTTATGATCAATATGGTTCATGACTTAGATGTTTTGCGATTTATATTTGGCGAGGTCGAAGATATCAACGCAATGGGCGCGTCCAATATCAGAGAACAAGAGCGGACTGAAAGCGGATTGATTGCCCTTAGATTTGCCTCTGGTGTACTCGCATCTATAAGCTTTAGCGATACATGCCCAAGCCCTTGGGGGTTTGAAGCTGGCACGGATGAAAATCCAAACATTGCCACCACAAGCCAAGACATGATGTGGATTTGTGGCACCAAAGGCAGTATTTCATTTCCATCCTTAAACCTATGGACAGGTTCAAACGATTGGTCCCAAGCGCCAAGCAAAAACAAGATTGATATTGAAAAAACTGATCCCCTTAAAGCTCAGCTTGATCATTTTATTGATGTTATCAAAGGCAAATCAGAACCACTGATAAACGCATTAGATGCGCGCCAAACGCTAGCGGCAGCGCTTAAAATAGAGGAAATTCTGTCACAGAATTTTCAAAAAACTTGACCAAATTGGAGACTAAAATGAGTAAACAAAAAATTGGATTTATCGGCTTAGGCCTTATGGGCGCGGCAATGGTAGATCGACTGATGTCAAAAGGTCATAATTTGATCGTTTTAGGTAACACATCACGACCACGCATCGATGCTGCCATCGCAAAAGGTGCCGCTGAAGCCGCGTCGCCCAAAGACCTTGCCTCAAAATGCGACATCATCATGCTTTGCATGGATACATCTGCATCGGTTGAATCGCGTATGTTTGGCGATGATGGCGTGATCGCGGGGCTAAAGCCCGGATCTGTCGTCATCGATTTTGGCACTTCGCTTCCAAGTTCGACCAAAAACCTTGGTGACAAATTGGCTGAGATTGGTTCATCTTATTTGGACGGACCGTTAGGCCGCACACCATCGCATGCACTTGAAGGCAAATTGAACATCATGACATCTGGTGATGAAACAGCATATAATAAAGTAAAACCTGTACTGGAAGATTTGGCTGAAAATGTATTCTTCCTTGGCGATCTTGCAACTGGTCACACGATCAAATTGATCAACAATTTCTTTGCCATGACCACAGCATCAGCTATGTCAGAAGCCTTTGTGATGGCTGACAAAGCAGGCGTTGATCGACAAAAAGTCTATGATGTGATGTCGGCAGGTCCCACCCATTCAATGATGATGGATTTCATCAAGGGCTTTGCAATAGATGGCAATGCTGAAAATCTCGCCTTCAGCATCAAAAATGCTGCAAAAGATGTAGGATATTACAGTCAAATGGCAAATGATTTTGGCGTTAACAGCATGATGTCAACAGCTGCAAATACTGCCCTGAGCAAAGCGAAAGAGGCTGGCTTTGCGGAGTGTCTTGTTCCTGAAATGGTGACCTTCTTCGAAAACGAATATAAAGACTAGATCAAATGAGTGGATTAGCCCCAACCTCAAATCGAGATTTACCCATTTTAGGCATGGGGCTAATGCTTGTTACATATTTTTTGTTCTCGCTTGTTGATGTATCGGCAAAATGGTTGGTTCTTGCCAGCGTTCCCGCATTGCAAGTCGCTTTTTTGCGCTATGCAGGACATTTTGTGATCTCAGTCGGGTTGATTTCACGCGGGGGAATAACGCTCAATCGGTTCTCAACAGAACAGCCATTTCTTGTCATATTACGCGCAGCCTTACTGATGATTGCGACTATTTTTAACTTCTTCTCGGTCAAATATATTCCACTCACGCTGACATCCACAATCTTGTTCTCATCACCAATTATCATCTGCATGTTGTCTTGGCCGCTTTTGGGCGAACGCGTGGGCCTGTGGCGATGGGCAGCCATTATGTTGGGATTTATCGGAGTGCTAATCGCGATCCGCCCCTTTGATGAAAGCTTTCATTGGGCAGCATTGCTGTCACTTGCAGGCGCTTTTTGTTTTGCGCTCTATTCCATTATCACCCGCAAACTTTCAGGTGTTGTTGCGGTAGACACACTGCAATTCTATTCTGGCTTTGTTGGCACCATCACCCTCTTGCCGTTTGCACTTTTCAATTGGACTAATCCAACAAATATGATTGAGCTTTCTATGATGATTGGCATCGGTGTATTTGCATGGGCAGGACACGAACTACTGACACGAGCGCACGGCTTTGCACCCGCAAGCACACTCATGCCATTTGGCTATTCATTTATTATTTATCTCACTATTTGGAGCATGCTCATCTTCGGTCATATTCCAGATATTTGGACAATAACGGGCGCTGTCATCATCATCATATCAAGCATGATCATTTGGGCGCGAGAGCGACATAAGATCAAACATCAAGCTGTTATTCTTGACCAATCCTGATTGGTCCTGATCAATCTTGATCTAGAGAATATCCAAAACCACGAATGGTACGGATAGGGTCTGAGCGGCCAGTTTGTTTAAGCGCCTTGCGCAAACGCCCAACATGTACATCAACGGTTCGCAAATCAATATCACTATTCATGCCCCATACACGGTCCAGCAACTGTTCGCGGCTCCATACTCTGCCCGGCTTTTCTAATAAAAACACAAGTAATCGAAACTCTGTTGGCCCCAACTTAATATCATCATCGCCATAACTCACACGATGACGCCCAAGATCGGCAGTCAAATCACCAAAGCTCAAGACCTCATTTGCAGTGCTCGGGCGGCTACGGCGCAACAAAGCGCGAACCCGAGCCATAAGCTCTGAAACTGAATATGGTTTTACAATATAATCATCAGCACCCGTATCCAGCCCCCGCACACGATCGGTTTCTTCGCCGCGCGCTGTCAGCATAATGACCGGAATTTTGGATGTTTCTTTGCCGCGTTTTAATTGACGGCAAACCTCAATTCCCGACACATTCGGCAACATCCAATCCAGCACCACCAGATCAGGCAACAACTCTTCTGCAGACAACAAGCCCTCTTCGCCATCCATAGCGCGGGATACAACATAGCCCTGTTTTTCTAAATTATAGCTAAGGAGTTCCATTTGCGAAGGTTCATCTTCGATCACCAATATTCTTGCGGACGAAAAATCTGACATAATAATCCTCGCCTAAACTTGGCTATCGATATCAACAGTTATAGATGACGTCACATCACTTTTTGGTCTATCATCATCAGGTAAGCTACCACTTACAATATAATGCACTTGTTCAGCAATACTGGTTGTGTGATCACCCATGCGTTCAAAGTTTTTGGCAATGAACAATAGATGCATACAAGACGTGATATTACGCGGATTTTCCATCATATAGGTCAATAATTCACGAAACAGCGTATTGTGGAACAAATCAACTTCTTCATCTTTTGCCCGCCAATGATCTGCCATTCCGATATCGCGAGATACATAAGCATCCACAACACCGCGGATCATTTCTTGAACCAATTCACTCATCCGAGTGATTGTTTTCTCTGATGAACCCAAAGCGACCATTTCGGTAATAACAGAAGCACGTTTTGCAACGTTCTTTGCATAATCACCAATGCGTTCCAGATTACTGACCATCTTAAGAGCCGCAACAACGGCTCGCAAATCCTGCGCCATTGGCTGTCGTTGAACCAGAATACGGATCGCCATATCACTGATCTCTAATTCAAGCTTATCAACACGCTTATCAGAAGCACGGATACTTGAAACCAGTTCCAAATCTTGGCGCAGCAAACAGATCACACAATCTTTGACTTGCACCTCAACAAGGCCAGCCATTTCTAAAACTAAACTCTCGACCTTTTTGAGATCACTATCAAAAGACGATACAATATGAGGATCTTTTACCATGAATTTTTCTCCACTAACCGATACGGCCAGTTATATAGTTTTCTGTTCGTTCGTCTTTTGGTGTCGTAAAGATTTGATCCGTCTCACCATGTTCAACTAGATTTCCAAGATGGAAAAACGCAGTCTTTTGTGAAACACGCGCCGCTTGTTGCATAGAGTGAGTCACAATGATGATTGTAAACTTCTCGCGCAATTCATCAATAAGTTCTTCAACAATCGCAGTTGCAATCGGATCAAGCGCCGAACACGGCTCATCCATCAAAATAACCTTCGGTTCAATCGCAATTGCCCGCGCAATACATAATCGTTGTTGCTGACCACCGGACAGGCTATTACCAGGTTCGTGCAAACGATCCTGCACTTCTTTCCAAAGGCCTGCACGCTTTAAGCTGTGCTCAACATCATGATCCATCTCATCTTTTGAAGTCGTTGTTTTATGAATTTTTGGGCCATAGGCAACATTGTCATAAATTGATTTTGGAAATGGATTGGGCTTTTGAAAGACCATACCGACATGGGCCCGAAGGGCGACAACATCTACATCCGGTCCGTAAATATCATGACCTTCAATCAAAATTTGACCGTCCACACGCGCAATCTCAACAAGATCATTCATGCGATTTATACAGCGCAAAAATGTTGATTTCCCACAACCAGATGGGCCAATAAGCGAAGTGACTTGGTTTTGTTCAAAATCGATATTCACATCAAACAGAGCTTGCTTATCTCCGTAGGAAACATTTACGCCCTTTGCTTCGATAATAGGGCCTGTATGCGCCAGTTGTTCTTTAACGTCAGCCATTTTCATTTTACCTTCAACAGAATTATTCAACATCGAACATCAATCTTTAAAATCTTCGCTCGAACTTCCGGCGCAATACGATGGCCAGTATGTTCATCAAAACAAGAACCGACAATAGGACAATAATCGCAGCTGATGTTTTTTCCTTAAACGAAACTTGAGGTGCATCTGCCCACAAAAAAATCTGAACCGGCAAAGCTGTTGCACTGTCCAGAAAACCTTGCGGAACGTCTGCGATAAAGGCGACCATGCCAATCATAAGCAGCGGCGCTGTCTCGCCAATGGCGCGCGCCATTCCAACGATTGCACCCGTCAACATGCCCGGTAAAGCAAGCGGCGCAACATGGTGAAACGTTGTCTGAACTTTACTCGCCCCAATGCCAAGCGCAGCTTCGCGGATGGACGGCGGCACCGCCCGTAATGCAGCCCGAGACGCAATAATAATTGTCGGCAATGTCATGAGCGCCAAAACCATGCCACCCACAAGTGGCGAGGATCTAGGCAGTCCAAAAAAGTTCAAAAAGATAGCCAGCCCCAACAGGCCAAACACAATGGATGGAACCGCAGCCAGATTATTGATATTGACCTCAATAATGGCACTCATGCGGTTTTTCTTGGCAAATTCCTCAAGATAAATCGCAGCACCCACCCCGATTGGGAAAGAAATCGCAAAACAAACTATCAAACTATAAAACGTTCCAACCAGCGAACTTAAAATACCAGCTAGCTCTGGTTCGCGAGAATCCCCGTTCAAGAAAAACCGCGTGTTAAACTGCCGACGCACTTGATCATCAGCGGAAAGGCTATCTACCAGAGATACCTCTAGATCATTGAATTTTCGTCTATTTTCCGGAAGCTCCACATTCACAGCGCCCTTGATATAAAGGTCTGCATCATCTGATGCCAAAAACCAAAAGTCAATTTTTTGACCCGCAAGTTCAGGATTGTCACGTACATGATTTCTAAGTTCATATCCCGCATCTGGGCTTAAAAGCCCGTAAAGCTTGCGAACTGTTTTACGGCCCTTCACATCTGGAAATTGCTGCTTGAGCGCCTTTTTATAAAGCGCATCAAAACTCGTGGTTTCAATGTCTTCAACGGTCAGCTCAGACAAATCTACATTGAGTTGAATTTGACTTTCACGCAACGCGCCCGAACCCTGCCATGCAATGGTTCCAACCATAAAGGCCAAAAAACCGATAGCGATCATTATAGCAACTAAGCCGGACGTTTTGAAAATCGATTCCGATTGACGACGCCATTTAAGACCGGGGGTCTGTGATGAAAAAGGATTAATCATATTGTTCTCTAAAACGGTTTACGATCTTCAAAGCGATTATATTGAGGACCAGAGTGACGACAAAAAGGAACAGACCAAGCGCAAAGGCAGATAGCGTTTTGGCACTATCAAACTCTTGATCTCCGGTTAGGAGCGTTACAATTTGCACCGTCACAGTGGTAACGGCCTCAAAAGGATTAAGTGTCAGGTTTGCAGCAAGGCCTGCGGCCATCACCACGATCATGGTTTCGCCAATGGCGCTCGATGTTGCCAGCAATAAGCTTCCAGATATGCCCGGGATCGCTGCTGGCAGCACAACTTTTCGCACCGTTTCTGCGTGCGTTGCCCCAAGACCAAGCGAGGCATCACGCAAGGATTGTGGAACTGAATTGATAACATCATCAGACAATGAAGACACAAGCGGCACAACCATAATGCCCATGGCAATACCGGCAGCAAGTGCGCTCTCCGAAGAGATTTGAAAACCAACCGCAGCACCTGAATCTCGGATAAAGGGTGCAATAGTAAGAGCTGCAAAAAATCCATAAACCACAGATGGAATGCCAGCCAACATTTCAAGAAGTGGCTTTGCAATCGAGCGCGTTCTTTTGCTTGCAAATTCTGCAAGGTAAATGGCAGATGCCAGACCCAAAGGTGCCGCTATTGTCATGGCAATAAAACTAATCAGCAAAGTACCAGTGATCAGCGGAACAGCACCGAATGCGCCGCTTGATCCGATAACTTCTGAGGTCACAGCCGTTTGTGGGCTCCAATGAAGTCCAAACAAAAAGTCTGTAATCGGTACTTCCTTGAAAAACCGAAGTGTTTCAAATATCAGAGAAAAGACGATACCAATTGTTACAAATATGGCCACAACTGAACAAGCAACCAACGCTGTCATAATGGCAAGTTCACCCAATCCAGAACTTGTTTTCACAAATGGATTGGCGCTATTTGCAGATTTTGTTTTGATTTTGTCGATCATCGACAGACACTCACATTAGAAAGATTGGCTTATTTGAATAAAAATCCGGCGTGAGATAACCCGCGCCGGATAGTCATATTAATTTACATTGAAAGCGGTGTAAGCTCAGCAACAGTTTTAGCAACGGATGCACGCTCTTCGTCACCCATTGGGATAAGACCTTTTTCAGTCAAATAACCTTCTTCGCCCCATGCATCATCATTCGCAAATGCAGCAAGGAATTCTTCAAGACCTGAGATCACACCAACATGTGCTTTTTTCACGTAAAAGAACAATGAGCGAGACACAGGATATGCGCCAGATGCGATATCGTCAAACTCAGGTGCAACACCATCAATTTTTGCGCCTTGAAGTGCATCAGAGTTTTGGTCAAGGAAACTAAATCCGAACACACCAAATGCAGATGGCGCAGCTTGCAGCTTTTGAACGATCAAATTATCGTTTTCACCAGCTTCAACAAATCCACCATCTTCACGAACGGAATGACACAAGACTTTGTAAGCATTTTTGTCAGTGCTTTTGAGTTCTTTGATCCATGGGAATGACTTACAGCCACCTTCCATTGCAATTTCACTAAAAGCTGCACGCGTACCAGATGTTGGTGGAGGTCCAAGCACTTCAATTTTAATCATTGGAAGTTCAGGACGAATGTCCGACCACATCATGTATGGGTTTGGTTGAGTTTTACCAACTTCATCAGTTGGAACGTCTCTGGCAAACGCCAAAAACACATCTTGCAAAGTCACGTCTAGCTGATCGCTTTCGCGAGAATTTGCAATCACAATGCCATCATAACCAATTTTGACTTCAACAACGTCTTGGATGCCATTTTTTGCACAATCATCAATTTGGGATTGTTTGATGCGGGCAGAAGCATTTGTGATGTCAGGATATTCTGCACCGATACCGGCACAAAAAAGTTTAAGGCCACCGCCTGTACCTGTTGATTCAATCACCGGTGTTGGAAAGTCTGTACTTTTACCAAAGCGTTCCGCAACTGTTGTGGAGAACGGGAAAACTGTTGATGAGCCGACAATGCGGATTTCATCACGAGCCGAAGCGGCTGACGCACTGATGGCAAGTGCACAAGCACCTGCTGCGAATGATGCAACAATTTTGTTGAATTTTGACATTTGTATCTCCTGTCAGGATAAGTATCCCGCCCGTTTTCGGCCGGTAAGGAATTCCTATTCCCTTTGGTTGACACCTATGTGACATTCACATGACAGTTGTGTGACAGTAGACAAATTTAGGTTTTATATACGGATATTTTTTGCGCGGTCATATCGATACATCAAGCGAAGCTGGCAATAACACTGTAAAGATTGAGCCCTCACCGATCTTGCTTTCAATTTGCAACAGGCCTCGGTGGCGATTTAAAATGTGTTTAACAATCGCAAGCCCCAATCCCGTTCCACCTTGGATGCGAGAGCGCGATTTATCCACGCGGTAAAACCGCTCAGTGAGCCGAGGAATATCTTCGGCAACAATGCCGCTACCATGATCTTGAACAGTGACAGCAATCGCACCACCCGAAATCCCATTGATACGCTCTAAATATTCGAGCGACACTTTCACCTCAGTGTCCGTCGTTCCATATTTAATCGCATTTTCAATGACATTGTTAAAAACTTGGGTCAGTTCATCCTCATTGCCGATAACCTCTGCCGCTCCGCTCAGATTGGTAAATTCAATTTTCGTTTTTTCTTTGTCAGCAAGCGGAATTAACGTCGCAATCACCCGTTCAATCAATCTATCCAGATGAATGCGTTCTGTCGGCTTGATCCGTTCTTGGCTCTGCAGCTTTGAAAGCGATAACAGATCATCGATCAATCGCTTCATCCGTCCAGCCTCATGCTCCATAAGGTCTAAAAACCTAAACTGTGCGCCCTCATCATCCTTTGCAGGACCTTTTAAAGTCTCCACAAAACCCGCAAGGGCTGTCAGCGGAGAGCGCAGTTCATGACTAACATTTGCGACAAATTCACTTCGCATCAGCTGCGCATCTTTTATCTGTGAAATATCTTCAAGGGTGATCGCAGCCCTTGCATTATTGACCCCATCCAACCCAAGAGACAGGACTTTAACCGCAAATGTCGCAGATGGTCTGGACCCCAAGGTGATTTCTAAATCACGCTCGGCTTCACCAGACAAGATAGCATCAATTGCACTCAGACAATCAGGATCCCGCACTATTCGAATAAAATGATTATTGACAATATGTGCACCAAACCTTGCACATGCGGCCTTGTTGGCAAAAACAATCGTTCTGTCTTGGTCAATCAAAATCACAGCGGCACTGAGTGCATCTAAAATTTGATCGGTTCTGCTATTTTCCATCTCGACCCCGTATACAATCAAATCAGAATTATCATTCACGGCAAACCTTATTAAAGCTCGTAGTTCGGCAGATCATCCAGCGCTTTTTTCAAAGATTCACCCCATTGGGCGGAGATATGTTGATAATAAGGATGATCAGATTCAATCCGTTCATCACGACCTTTTTTCAAACTATCATTCTCATAAATCTGCAAATCCAATGGCAAATCAACTGATAAATTCGCTTTGATCGTTGAATCAAAAGACACCAACAGTAATCTGATAGCTTCTTCATAACTCATATTGCGGTCATGGGCTCTGACAAGAATAGGTTTACCATATTTGGTCTCACCAATCTGGAAGAAAGGTGTATCCTCAGAAGCCTCAATGAAATTACCTTCTGGATAAATCAGAAATAACCGCTGGCCACCACCTTCGATTTGCCCACCCAGAATAATGGTCGCATTAAATGCACTAGAGCTTTCTTGGCCAGATCGAACATGATTGCTAATCACATCACGCAAGGTCTCGCCAACAATTTGGGCAACTTGAAACATTGAAGGTGCGGCTAAAATAGACGGTTCGCGATCGCTCGGTGCTTTTGCACGCTCTTCCAATAAGCTGACTACAGCCTGTGTTGTCGCTAAGTTTCCGGCGGTCATAATCGTCAACAAACGCTCACCGGGTTTTTCCCACGTAAACATTTTTTTAAACACAGAGATATTGTCGACACCCGCATTTGTGCGTGTATCAGACATAAAGACCAAACCCTTTTTTAAACGCATGGCGACGCAATAAGTCATAAAAGCTCCAGATAACTAAAGATTCTTTATGTTTACTGCTGAACTTGCAAAGATACAATAAGATCTTCGCTACCAGACCCTAATCTTAGTCCAGTTATTGGCGCACAATCGCGATAATCGAGACCACTGGCCACACGAACATAGCGACTATCGGGTGAAATCTTGTTTGAAACATCAAATCCAACCCAACCGAGCCCTTTCACATAGGCTTCCGCCCATGCATGGGTGGCATCTTGCTCGACAATATCATCCATCATTAAGTAACCACTGACATATCTGGCGGGAAAACCCATCAGCCGTGCTGCAGTGATAAAAATATGTGCATGATCTTGGCAAACCCCAGCGCCAGCCTCCAAGGCCTGCTCGGCAGTGGTGTTCACAATTGTATTGCCAATTTGATATTGAACTTTGTCAGATACAGCAAAAGACAAAGCATGTAACTTTGATAAATCATCATCAAAATTATCACCAATAGCAGAAACTAGTGCTTTAATACCGCGCTCACATTTGGTCAGCGATGTGGACCTTTGATAAAGCCAAAGCGGAATGTGTGAAATATGCTCACCAACCACACCACCACGATCAACGGTGTCGACTTCACCTTCGCTGATAATCGTTAGTTCTTTTTGATCAGAAAATACTCTGATCAACTGAACACGATTTAGATTATGGTCTTCATATTCAAGTTCTTTCCGGCCGCCTTCAACACGCGTATCCCATGAAATAACTTGTTGTCCATGATAAGGTTTGGGCGTCAAACGCACTTGTTGAATGCCGTAAGGCACAACTTCTTGATATTTATAAGTCGTTTTGTGAGAGATTTTAAGCAGCATATGTCATCACCCTAACTCGAAAACCTGTAGTCGGTTTCAATTTGCCGTCCAATTTCAGTCACCTCGGTAATAAAACCACCTAAAAACTCATGCAGACCTTCGTCAAAAATCGTATCAATAGAACATTCTTCCAAACGCGTTTTCAGCGCTCTTGCGCGCGCATAACATGGCAGTTCCAATTGATAGTCACGTTCTATATAGCCCAAATTTGTGACCATTTTGCCGACACAAAAAATCAGCGATCGCGGCATGCGTTTATCCATAATCAGAAAATCTGCAATCTCCTTTGGAGATAATTCACCACCGCTCAGCCATTTAAAGGACTGAAGCGCAGAGACAGACCGTAAAATAGTTTCCCACTGCACATTGTCCAATGAAGATCCAACCAGCGCAACAGATGGCAAAAGCACATGATATTTCACATCCATAATGCGTGCCGTATTATCAGCGCGCTCAATAAATGTTCCCAATCGAGAGAAATCAAACATGTCATTGCGCATCATTGTGCCGTGCAAGGCACCTCGCACAAGCGCAGATTGTTGACGGATCATGCCCAAAATGGCTGGCAATTCTTTTTGGCGCACTGGCTTTTCTAGCGCATCATTTAAATTGATCCAGTTTTCATTCACAGCTTCCCAGACTTCGCGGGTTAAAGCTGTACGAACAAGTCTGGCATTGTTCCGCGCCATCTCGCTTAGAACCACCACACTCGATGGATTATTTTTATCACGCAGCAAGAAGTTGATGACATTATCGGCATTAAACTGATCGTAAAGCCCCAAATAAGATCGGCGCATTCCTGATGTGGTAACGATAGAGGTCCACTCATCTTCCGCTGTTGCAGAACGCGTCAGCGCAATACGAAAACCTGCATCGAGAATTCGTGCGGTATTTTCACTCCGCTCGAGATATCGGAACATCCAAAACAGACCACCTGCGGTTTTACCTAACATTGCAAACCTCTACACCCGTATATGATATTGCCGTGAACGATAGTACCATGATCAATCTCTCAATACCCATGTATCTTTTGTTCCGCCGCCTTGGCTTGAATTCACCACCAATGAGCCTTTTTTCAAAGCAACTCGGCTTAAACCACCCGGCACAATGTCAATTTTCTTAGGTGAGACCAAAACAAACGGACGCAAATCAACATGTCGCGGTGACAAGCCTTTTTTGGTCATAATCGGCACTGTGGACAGACAAAGTGTTGGCTGAGCAATATAATTGCTAGGATTTTCGATCAGCTTCGCTCTAAAGTCGGCCAATTCTTTTTTATTGGCAGCCGGACCAACAAGCATCCCATAACCACCAGACCCATGAACTTCTTTGACAACAAGCTCATGAAGATTATCCAAAACATACTGCAATGTGCTCGGTTCTGAACATCTATAGGTCTCAACGTTTTTCAAAATTGCTTTTCGGCCGGTATAAAATTCGATAATCTCAGGCATGTAACTGTAAAGCGCCTTATCATCAGCAATTCCAGTCCCTGGCGCATTGGCCAAAGTAATACCGCCTGCGCGATATACATCAAACAATCCCGGCACACCCAACATTGAATTCGAATTGAAATTCAAAGGATCAATATATTCATCATCTATCCGGCGATACAAAACATCGATGGCTTTGTAGCCTTGGGTCGTGCGCATCGCAACGCGGCCATCAACGATCCGCAAATCATGGCCCTCAACCAATTCAGCGCCCATTTGCTCTGCAATGAACGAATGCTCGAAATACGCTGAATTATAAATTCCTGGCGTTAGAACAGCAACAACAGGTTTCCCCTCACATTGTGGAGGTGCTGACGCGCGCAGAGATCGCAATAAACGCTCCGGATAATCACTCACTGTGCGGACACGATTTGACGAGAAAAGCTCTGGAAACATCTGCAACATTGTTTCGCGATTTTCCAACATATACGACACACCAGATGGCGTTCGCGCATTGTCTTCCAACACGAAAAATTCATTTTCACCAGTGCGGACAATATCAACACCCACAATGTGCGTATAGATATCGCCAGGTGGCGTGAACCCAATCATTTTAGGCTCAAACGCAACATTGTTTGCAATCAATTCAGTCGGCACAACACCTGCACGTAAAATCTCTTGGCGGTGATAAATATCATGCAAAAAAGCATTCAGCGCTTGAACCCGCTGTTCGATACCTTCGGCAAGATTTGCAAACTCTCGCGCTGATACAACGCGCGGCACAATATCAAAAGGGATCAGCCGTTCAGTGGCATCATCTTCACCATAAACATTGAATGTAATACCGGTTTTACGAAAAAATAATTCAGCTTCATCTGCTTTTTTTAACAGGGCCTTGGGATCCTCAGAAGAGATCCAATTATCAATCGAACTATAAGGTGCGCGGGCGGTATCTCCGTACCCAAACATCTCATCAAAAAACTTATTACGCTTACTCATATTAAAAGCTTACAGGTATACTTTTTGAATACAAGTCTTATTTTTCATATCATCTAAAATTCCAATCAGGCGATGGTATTAGCCAAATAGATGGGTTAAACACCCCATTATGAGAGACGAATATATCAGAACTATTGGCCATAAATTCGGTCCAGCGCATCAAGTCATAAAAGCAGAAACCTATCTGCCAAAAAATGTGGCAAATGGTGAAGTTTGCATCGAAATGAAATGCGCTCCAATAAACCCATCGGACATCGTCACGATCAGCGGTGCCTATAGTACCCGAACAACATTGCCCATTGTTCCGGGGTTTGAAGGTGTCGGCATTATATCCGAAATTGCACCCGATGTTACACATCTCAAACCTGGTGATGTGGTCATGCCAATCAAAAAATCAGGCACATGGCAAGAGATCCAAATCGTGCAAGCTGACAATTGTTTTAAAGTCGATCCAACGCTTGAAATTGAACACGCTGCGACAAGTTATATCAACCCAATGACGGCGATCAAAATGGTGGAAGATTGCGCGCGCGTCACATCAGATATGTCTGTTATCGTCAATGCACCGAATTCAGAAATCGGCCATATCATTATAAATCTTTGGATTGCACTTGGCGCAAATACAACCGCCATTGTTCGAAACATCCATTCAGAAAAAGCATTGCACACTGAGTTTGGCACAAAGCTCAACATCATGCATGAAGCTCAATTGCTAGACAGCAAAAAGAACGTTCAATTTGATGTGCTGTTTGATGCGGTTGGTGGACAAAAAGCAGAGCTTGCGGCTGATCTTATAAAGCACAGCGGCAAAATCGTTCACTATGGCTTACTATCTGGCATTGCCATCAGTCCCAAATTAGCCATCAAACGACCAGATATAAAGCTTGAATTATACTGGTTGAGAAACTGGATACATGGCGCAAACCGCCAAGAGATTGAGATCATGTTTGAACGAACAGGCAAAATGTTTAAGCAAGGCTTTATCAAACCACGCATTCAAGAAACATTTCATTTCAAAGACATCACCAAGGCATTAAACGCTCATATGGATCCAAATCGCTCAGGTAAAATTCTGCTCGTGCCTTAGGTTTACTTTTTAATATAATACCAATCGACAAGCGATGTGGGCAAAGCCGAAATCAGCCAAATATAAAGTTTGAATTTCGTCGGGAAAACAATCCGACCTTTGTTACGATCAAGACCTTCAATAATGTGACACGCGGCCTGCTCCACATCAAGTGCGGGAAATTGTTTTGGCGCAGTCTCCACCATTGGTGTGTCGACGAACCCCGGACAAATGACACTAACGCCAACACAATATTTTGCCATCCGCGCGCGCAACGCTTCGCCATAAAGCCGGACCCATGCTTTGCTGCCAGCATATCCTGCAGGACCACCAATGGCTCTAAAGGCTGCAAGCGAACTCATCAGACCGATTTGGCAATTGCCGCGCTGCTTGATACGACCCAACAAAGGCTCGAGTGTATTGAGAACACCAATGACATTTACATCAATCGTTTGACGTAAAAACTCTGGATCCTCATAGGATTTACCGATACCAGCATTAGCAATAATTAAGTCAAACGGATGTTCGGTATCAAGCTCACTCAGATTATCCGCCATCGCACCGCGATCCGTCACACAGATAAGCCTTATATGCACCGATGCACCTTTTTGGCGGCAATCATCAGCCACAGCTCTAAGTCGCGCGTCATTTCGCCCAAACAGACAAAGAACAACATTCTCACACGCCAATTGTTTAGCGAGTTCTGCACCAATACCGCTTGAGGCTCCGGTGATGACAATTGACTTAAATCTATGTCCAATACTCATCGCATTATCCTGATTGATTTAAACAACCCACTCACACCCATTCCACCAGCAGTTCCCAATGTCGCAAGCGATAAAGCATCATAGTGTGTGACTTCGCCACCAAAGTTTTGCGCAAATAAGCGCGTGATAAGCACTGCGCCAGATGCACCAAACGGGTGCCCAAGTGAAATCGCGCCACCGTTCAAATTCACCCGGTCACTTGATATGTCCAACAGGTCAAGGGATGCTAGAACTTGCGATGCAAATGCTTCGTTAAATTCAACGAATGAAAAATCTTTAGATGTCAGCCCTCTTTGGCGTTCAAGCAAAACCTGTGTCGCAGCAACAGGGCCAATGCCCAACAAGTTAGGATCAATGCCGCGCGTCACCCCATCAATAAACAACAAACCATGTAAGGCTGAAAGTTTTTTGGCAAGGGCAAGACTGGTCACAACAACCATCGCCGCCCCATCATTAAGAGGACAAGCATTGCCTGCCGTTACTGTGCCGTTCACATCAAATTTTGGTTTAAGAGCAGCAAGCTTTTCCAATGTCGTATCAGGCCGGATTGTTTCATCCTGATTGGCCACACCGCTTTGCGATGCGATCTCAACAATCTCCTGATCAAACACACCCATTTTTTGAGCTTGTGAACTGCGCCTATGGCTTTGCAATGCAAACTGATCTTGCCGCTCTCTGCTTATCATAAAAGTCCGAGCTACATTTTCTGCGGCTACACCCATATCGGGATCGCCAATATCATCTGGTGAGAATTGTACCCTTGTAAAGAATAGCGGCTCATCGTCCGATGTCAAAGGGCGTTTGGCACGCATTGGCGCTCTGCTAACGCTTTCCACCCCGCCAGCAAAATAGATACTCCCAGCACCAGAAGCCACCATCCGGCACGCCATATGGATGGCCTCAAGTCCACTTCCGCATTGTCGATCAATCGTCAGGCCCGGTATGGACACATCCAGCCCCGCAGATAGTGCAGCGAGACGCGCGATATTTCCACCACCACCTGCTGCATTACCCAATATTACATCGTCAATTGTCAAAGGATCTAATCGAGCTTCAGATATCAGCGCATGGATCAGCGGGACCACTAGATCGACCGGCTCAACCTGTCCGAACACCCCAAAAGCTTTACCTATAGCGGTGCGTTTAGCGGCAATAATAACGGGCAGTCGGTCGTCAGAAATCATTGTCCATCACCTTGCAATAAATGTAGCCTGTCATCCGATGCTTCAATCCATCGCGCTAAGGTCTGCATTAATATTTTTCCGCTTTCAGTTAACGGCCATTCTTGTGCAACATATATGATTTGGGGATGCGCGTGTTTGGCTAAAGTCATACTCAAGCACGTTATCAAATGATCATATGTTATGCTTTGATTATTGTGAGATATGATGGCAATCAACTTCGTGCCCAAATGTTGATCTGCCACACCCATCGCTACTGCGCATTGGACCCCATCAATTTTTAATATCTCACGCTCAATCTGGGAGGGGTAAATATTATTCCCACCAGAAATAATCATGCCGCCTGAACGACCAATCAAATGTAACTTATTGTCAGCATCTAGATAGCCCAAATCACCGACGCTTGCCCAATCGCTATCAGTTTTAAATCCAACACCATCGCCACCCATCACGTAACCATCACAAATAAGATCGCTTTTCACACATATGGTTCCGACAGTATCGGCTGAAAGGCATTGGCCTAACTCATCGCGAATTTCAATTTCAACACCGGGAAATGCTGTACCAACGTCCAGCCCAGCATCATCAATATCTCGAACTGCATAGCTAATAAAACTCAGCTCGGAAGCTCCATAATATTCAAATATCTGTGCGTTTGGCAAAACAGCAAGCAAACGAGTAAGCAATGCTGATTGAAGCTTTGCGCCCGCAGACACAATAGAAGTTAAACTTTCCATTTTCAGTGCAAGCCTCTCAAGCGCCTCACACAAAGCATGCAACATTGTGGGCACCATCACCAATCGCTTCACATCATAAAGCTTGATGAGGCGGATCACATCATCTGCATTAAACTTTTCCAAGGATACAAAATGGGCCCCAGCAGACAGCGTTTCCGCCATCGCATATAAAGAAAGACCATGCGCCAATGGTCCAGGTGCAAGCGTTGTGGTTGACTGATCAACGCCAAAGACAGTTTTGCTAGATCTAAGGCTTTTGATCCAAGACAATCTATTACGAGAAAACGCCTTGGGCGCTGATGTCGTTCCCGATGTAAAACTAATTAAAAACGTTGATTGCGCATGATCGCCTTCATAGGAATAGGCATCAAGTGCCGGCTTTATTGCATCCAATTTTGGAGGTGAGATAATGGGCAAATCAAATGATGTGGCATCAACTTTATCTGAAAGCATCAAGTCGGGGTTTAAAACATCAATTGCGGCTTTTGCCTGATGATGAGGCATTGTGGAACTGATCAACAAACACCTATTCAAACCATAAGTGGCCGCTAAAAACTGTGCGGCAAATCCAATATGGTTTGATGCCATGAGCGCAATCAGCTTGCTAATTCCGTCTGGTGTGTTTTGCGTTAGATCGGTATTATCAATCACAGACAAATACTGATTTCGCACGTTGATAAGCTCAACAAAATTGATAGAAACCTCACCGATAGAAAATGCGGAATGTTCCAGTTTTTCTATCGCCCATGTTTCAACAATTTTGTTTATCGGCATTTTATTTCAGCTGAAGTGGATAGGTGCGGCGAACACCGATTGTAATCAACATCGCAATAACGGCTTTGACCAAATCGCCCGGTACAAAAACCAATAGACTTGCATAGACCTCGCCAAGTGTAGCCCCTGAAATGGATGAAATCCAGAATATTGCAGGCGCATAAACAGCGCAAATACCACCCAAGAAACACGCAATAAAAATAATGACATGCGCACGGATATTAACTTGCGTATCAGATATGAAGTTTTTCAAAATGAAGCCAATGACAAAAGCACCAAATATCCAGCCAATTAAAAAACCGCCACTTGCCGTCTGGAAGATAGCAATGCCGCCGCGTCCACCTGCCAAAACAGGCAGGCCGATGGCGACTAAAACCAACACCACGACAACCGAAAGCACACCTCGTTTTGCACCCAATATCGTGCCTGCCAACATGACGCCAAGAGTTTGCGCTGTTATGGGAGCCGGAATACCCAAAACAGGAATAGGCGGGAAAAGCCCCAACGCCACAATAAGCGCCGAAAACAATGCGATTAGAACAAGATCTTTAGTAGTCAAAATAGTCTCCAAATGGGCATTTTGGTTGGTAATTAAAAATGGCGTCAAACAAACTATTCGATCATCCGTGCATCAAGTGCATCAGACACATCATCGGCATGTTTAAGCGTTAGAACGATAAGTGGAACAATAAGCGCAATCGGATTTGATTGTAGCCCGCGCGCAGCTTGTGCCTCCCTAATGTCCATTCCTAATTTAAAAATTGTTGGGATAAAACGCAACGTCAAAGAGATCGTCAGGCTTATCGCTTTTGGCTTGATAAACGGAAAAATAGATAATGGCAATAATGCCCGCTCTATCATTGCCATGAACGCATCACTTTTTGTCGTCACCGTCACGAATGCAGCGAGCATTACAAGACTTGATAGACGAAAAAAAGTTATCAATCCCTGATGAATATCGACAACAAAAGCACTAAATATCGAAAACAAAATCACCATAACGAGCGGAAAGATAATCACTTTCCGGTTTCGCTTTCTAAAAATGCCCACATAGGAAACCAAACCTACAGCTCCGATGAACGCAACCGTAAAAATAGCCAGATCTTCGACCCAATAGGCCAAGATCGAAACCACCAAAAGTGTGATGAACTTGACCCATGCGGGAAGCTTATGTAAAATTGTCTGGCCTTGAATATAAAGCGATAAGTCCATGGGTCAGCTCATATGCTTTTTATACCAAGCAACCGCTTGTTTGGGCGTATCATCTGCAACTATTTTCCCATCATCAAACACAATCACACGATCAAATTTTGAGATAAGATCAAGATCATGCGTGACAAGAACAATGCTTTGGGCCAAAGTCTCAATGATACTTGTAACACAGTTTTTATTGCGCAAATCGAGCAATGTGGTGGGTTCATCCATCACGATGATCTTGGGTTCCATCACTAACACCGACGACAATGCGATCATCTGTTTTTCACCACCGCTCAATGCGTGACTAGACCGTGATTTTAAATCCAGAAGATCAAACCGCTTTAGAACCTCATCTACCATCAATCTGCGTTCAGCTTTTGGGATGTTCAACCCCTTCAGCCCCAGTTCAATATCTTCAGATACAATTGGATAGACGATTTGATTATCAGGATTTTGAAAGACAAACCCAACTTGCCGTCTGATCTCTTTGACAGATGCCTGAACATCTAGCCCAAGAATTTTAACTTGGCCTTCTGTTGGCAGCAATAGACCATTTAACATGCGCACAAATGAGCTTTTACCAGAGCCATTGGCGCCAATTATTGCAATGCGCCTCTCGTTGGCTGTGATATTAATATCAGACAAAATACGCTTATCATGCCGGTCCAAAGCAACATTTTTGAAATCGAACAAAAGATCAGAACCTGTATCCATTACCGATTATCCTGAATAACGTTGAGTTTAACCCGCAACTGTTCATCAAGCGCGACAGGTTTTGATTGTTTATTCACGCAAACCCACACAATCGAAGCATCGGATATAACAAGATTAGAGGCAGCATCTTTCATCTGGCAATTAAATGTCAAACTGGTTTCACCAATCTTGGCAACCACAACATCAATGATGTAAGAATTGTTGTAAATAGCTGAGCTTTGAAAGACCGTTTCAATTTTCTTTACAAAAAACTGGCGTTCAGATTGAGCCAGGTCGAAATACGCATTCAACTCACAAGCATCAATCCATGCAGCAATTGCCGCTTCAAAATAGCCGATAAAAGCTGAATTGTGCACATGACCATGCATGTCGACATCACGAAATGGCACTTTAAAGCTGTATCCAGAACGCATTATTATTTCTCTTTTATCCACAATGACTAATCTAAAAAGAGCTATAACGATAAGATTGTTTCGCGTCTAGCAATGCTAGTGATAAATAAATCATGTCAGCACTTTAAATATGATAGTTTTACTCATATATAACACGACGAAAAGTTGATCGAGGGAAATAAACTAATGGCATTGATAAGCAAGAAAACAAAACCTGTGACCCGATTAATGTCAGTGGCACGAACAACGCGTTTATCTCCCAACATGATCCGAATAACATTGACCAATACTGATCTTGATAATTTTCCCGAGGATCATGAGGGCGCAAACTGCAAAATCTTTATTCCCGAAGAAAACCAGTCTCGCGCATCCTTCTCAGACCAATTGATAGATGGCCCTCGCCCAACTGTTAGAACCTACACGATCCGAAACTATCGCAAAGAGGTAAAAGAAGTAGATATTGATTTTGTGGTTCATGGAGATGATGGACCTGCATGCAGATGGGCTTCTCATGCCGATACGAATAGTTTTTTGGGCCTAAGTGGTCCAGGCGCACCCGCAAAAGTGGCCAGCTTTGAAGCTGACTGGTACATTTTGGCAGGCGATATGTCAGCATTACCAGTATTATGCGCAACCCTTGAAGCTATGCCGAAGGACGCAAAAGGCATCGCGATCTTTGAAATATTATCTGAAGAAGATCGCATCGATATTGTTGCACCCGAGGGGATCGAGCAGCACTGGCTCGTGCATTCAAATCCACATGAAATATCCACCAAACAAATAGATCTTCTGCAATCAATCAAATGGCCCGATTGCAGAATTCAAACCTGTATCGCAGGTGAAAGCAATGCCATAACCTGCTTAAGACAATATATTTTGAAAGAAAAAGACTTGATCAAAGATGATGTTTATATTTCTGGATATTGGAAAATTGGACTTATCGAAGATGAGCATCAACAGGTCAAGCGATTGGAAGCTCAATCATAATCTAGGCCTTAATTTAGGTTTTTAAATTTATTCCTCAGACATCTGAGAATCGTATATCGATAAGACATGCGATCTCAACCTTCATCATATAAGTCCGTCATACAAATATTTCTGCTTTGGTTTGCGGGTTTAACCGCGGCGGCTCAATTTGCAAAATTCAGCATCCCGTTTCAAAACCTTGCTGAAATATATCCAAATGCCGGTACAAACCTTGGATTACTGGTCTCTCTGATTGGCTTTATCGGAATAATCTGCGGGCTATTTGCCAGCATGCTTGTGTCTCGATTTGGTTACAAACGGATGTTGGTCATTGCGTTAATTTTGGGTGCTGCAATTTCATTTGTGCAATCAACCCTACCCTCTTTCCAAACAATGATGGTGTTCCGCATCATTGAAGGCATATCACATCTTATTATCGTGGTGGCAGCCCCAACGCTCATTGTGCAACTCAGCCCACAAAAATATGTGAGCGCCTATATGACCCTTTGGAGTTCCTTTTTTAGCATAGCATTTGCAATTGTTTCCTGGGGCGGCATGCCTTTAATCAACAATTATGGCATTGGCTCCCTATTTTCCATCCTTACCATCAGCATGGTCGTCATCGCAGTTTGTATTTACTTATATTTGCCAGATGAAAAAACCACCGGCTCAGACATAACGGGCTTTTCAATTAGAAGTATTTGGAATGTACATATCCAAACCTATTCATCAGCCTTCATGTCAGCGCCTGCAATTGGCTGGTTGTTCTATACACTGACCTATGTGTCTATGATCACAATCGTTCCAACTTTGTTTGATGACCAAACGCCAGTTTATTTCATTGGCATTCTTCCATTGGTGAGCATTGCCACATCATTTATTTGCGGCGGGTTTTTACTGACCAGATTCAAAGCTGTCGACATTATCATCTATGCATTTATTGTCGCCTGTTTTGCGCTCGTTGCCTATTGGTTCGATATCCAAATCGAATATATTAGTCTTGTGATTTTTGCCGTTTTGGGTGTTGTGCAAAGCAGCACATTTGCTTCCGTGCCTCAGCTCAATACGGATATGAGCTCTCAATCCAAAGCCAATGGCGCATTGGCGCAGATGGGAAATCTGGGCAACACAATCGGAACACCAATTCTGCTTTTTGTCTTAAGTATTGCTGGGATGAATGGGTTTATAACGGCCATTATTGCCATATATATGGCTGGCGCTGGCGCGCATTATTACCTAACGCGCCAACGGACAAAGCAAGAAGCTTTGTAGATCTATTTGAGTGTTGCAAAGCAAGACGAGAATGATGTTGCCATGTTTTTAATGAGATCGAGATAAAGACTAGGACCATCATCAAGTTCAGCGCCCAACGGATCTATAACACCAGTTTTGGTATCCGTTCCTTCAATCAAAACAGATATGATGCGTGGCTCAAACTGGGGCTCAGCAAAGATACACGATTGTCCCGCTTCTCTCAGGTTTTCACGCACAGTTGCAATACGCGCAGCACCGGGCAAAACTTCAGGTGATACTGAAATTGATCCAGTCGCCGCAATTCCAAACCGATCTTCAAAATATTTATAAGCATCGTGAAAAACAAAGAATCGAGCGTCATTATAAGGCTTGATCTGCTCTTCGATATCTAAAGTAAGAGCATTCAACTTGGTAATGTAAGTAGCAGCATTTTTTTGATACGCCGCAGCGTTATCTGCATCTGCTTTGCTCAATGAAGTTGCAATTTGCTCAACCATGAGGATGGCATTTTTAGGATCCAACCAAATGTGCGGATCAACTGTCTCATTCGCATGCTCAGCATGGTCTTTGTGCTCATCATGATCTTCATGCTTATCATGGTCTTCATGCTTATCATGGTCTTCATGTTTGTCATGGTCTTCATGTTTGTCATGGTCTTCATGTTTGTCATGATCTTCATGTTTGTCATGATCTTCATGTTTGTCATGATCTTCATGTTTGTCATGGTCTTTATGTTCAGCAACCTCATGTTCATCTTTTATATGATCATCATGATCACCATGATCATGTCCCTCGAATAAGGCACCTTCTCGGAATTCTTTCAAAAGCAAGTCTGGCGTATCAATAAGCTCAACCGATGTCGCGTTACTACCAACAGTTTCCAGTGATTTCACCAAAAATGCTTCTAATTCATGGCTAACCCAAAAGACAACATTTGCACTGGATAACAATTTCGCCTGCGAAGGTTTGAGAGAAAAGCTATGGGGTGAGTTTGCACCATCCACAAGAAGCGCTGGCTCTCCAACACCTTCCATCACAGCAGATACCAAAGAGTGGACAGGCTTTATAGACGTTACAACGTTGACATCAGCATGGGCACTTACGCTACATGAAAAAGCAAAAAGCGACGAAGCAGCTACATATTTTAGAACAGTCATGGGTATTCCATTTTTATAAGAGTTTGCAGAAAAACAAAGCATGTAATGTTATTTTATTACAACATTGCGTAATGATATAACATATGACATAATGGCACGCAATAAGTAATGTTCAAAAAAAATCTTGTGATTCTTCGCAAGGTTCAAAGCGATATAAGATCAATGGCAACACCCCAAACTCCCCTCATCGAATTAAAGCAAGCCGGCATTCAAAAGTCAGGTCGTTGGCTCGTGCGCAGGGTCGATTTATCGATTTGTAATGGCGAGATTGTAACCTTGATTGGGCCAAACGGCTCTGGAAAATCAACAACAGCTAAAATGGCGTTGGGTATTTCAAAGCCCAAAGAAGGCACCTATTCATCAAGAGCAGGTCTTGTCGTTTCATACGTGCCGCAAAAGATCTCAATCGATTGGACGCTTCCTTTAAGTGTCGAACGTTTCATGAATTTAACCAGTCAAAACCCACAAAGCGAGATTGATAAAGCGATGCAGTCGACAAATGTCGCGCATTTAGCAAGAGCAGAAGTTCGCAACCTATCAGGCGGAGAATTTCAGCGGGTTTTGCTCGCACGTGCCATTGCAAGAAAGCCTGATCTGTTGGTTTTGGATGAGCCTGTGCAAGGTGTCGATTTTGCTGGCGAGATTGAGCTTTATGATCTTATCAAGCAAATTCGGGATGATTTGAATTGCGGTATTCTGCTGATTTCCCATGATTTACATGTGGTGATGGCAGCAACCGACCGCGTCATTTGTTTAAATGGCCATGTCTGTTGTTCAGGCACACCAAGTGTCGTGGCCTCTAGTCCAGAATATGCTGCTCTATTCGGCGCGCGCGCAACATCAACCCTTGCCGTATACGAACACCATCACGACCACACCCATCTTGACGATGGCACCGTTCAACACGCAGATGGAAGCATCACAGAACATTGCCATCCAAATGATGGCCATCATGATGATAAACATGACAATCACACAGGTAGTAAAGGAGATCACCATGTTTGATGATTTTTTTGTAAGAGCCATCATAGCAGGTATTGGTGTGGCTTTGGTTGCCGGACCTTTGGGATGTTTTATAGTCTGGCGCCGCATGGCTTATTTTGGTGACACGTTATCGCATTCAGCCCTGCTCGGGGTTGCGCTTGCATTCCTATTTGAGGTCAATATCACACTGGCAATTTTTGCTGTTTCAACATGCGTCTCGCTTGCGTTGATCCTGCTACAAAAAAGCGCCACATTGTCATCAGATGCATTGCTCGGCCTATTATCTCACTCAGCTCTAGCAATTGGCCTGGTCGCAATCGCGTTTATGACCTGGTTGCGCATTGATTTAATGGGTCTATTATTTGGTGATATCTTAGCTGTTTCAAGGCTTGATATCTTTGTGATTTGGGGCGGTGGTGCGCTGGTCCTCTTAATTCTTTGCTGGATTTGGCGCCCTTTATTTGCAGCTACAGTCAATCGCGAACTCGCACAAGCCGAAGGCATGAACCCTGAACGTACAAACCTAATCTTTATGCTATTAATGGCAGCTGTCATTGCCATTGCCATGAAAATTGTGGGCGTCATGCTCATCACGGCAATGTTGATTATTCCAGCTGCAACCGCGCGGAGATTTGCATTGGGGCCAGAACATATGGCCATATTGGCTGCAATCATTGGATCTTGCTCTGTGGTGCTTGGCTTGTTTAGTTCTTTGGAATGGGATACGCCTTCTGGACCAAGCATAGTTGTTGCAGCTCTTGTATTATTCCTTTTGGCAATGTCACCCATTGCATCACTGTTTAAGAGATTTTCAACGATTGAGAAAGGGTAAGATTTTGGAACACCACACACATGATGTATCTGATCTGACGAAAAACCAAAATCTCGTCATGACAGCTCTTTCTGATGCCAAAGGCCCTTTAAGCGCCTACACGATTTTAGACCAACTGCGTGAACATGGTTTCAGAGCGCCGCTGCAAGTCTATAGAGCGCTTGATAAACTACTTGAAATCGGCTTTGTCCATAAGCTTGAAAGCCTAAATGCCTATGTTGCCTGCCAACATCCATCATGTGACGAACAAGAAAACGTTGCCTTTATCATTTGTGATACCTGCGGAATTGTTGGTGAAATATCCAACGACAAATTATCCTCGCAACTCTCACAACTTGCCAGCGATGACGGTTTTTCTGTTCGCAAATCTATCATTGAAATCCGCGGATTATGTAAAGAATGTCGCGCAGCTTAATAAAGCTTATTTGGCGAGCGCCATAAGGCTGTAGGTCACTTGAGCTGCGGTAAAATCCCAGCCTTCCATGCCATCAATTGGTGCAAGTTCAACCACATCTATCCCAACTAAATGACGCCCTTTGAGCGCGTTTTTGACCAAATGGATTGACTGATAAAAAGATAATCCACCCGGCACAGGTGTTCCAGTTGCAGGCATTTCAGATGGGTCTAATCCATCAAGATCAAATGATACATATACATTTTTTGGAAAATCATCGGGCAGTTTAACATCGTGAACACCACCCAAAACCAATTCTTCTGCATCAACAAAGAAAACATTTTTCTCTATACGGCGATCAACCTCTTCCTGACACAGCGCGCGCACACCAAATTGAGCCAGAGAGACATTTTCATCAGCCAATAATTGCATTACAGATGCATGAGAATGTTTTTCACCCTGATAGGCTTTTCTCAGGTCGGCATGTGCATCAATTTGAACAATACCAATTGGACCATCAACAGCGTCCAACACGCCCATCACAGCGCCATAGGTCAAACTATGTTCCCCACCTAATGTAACAGGGATTTTGCCAGATTTTACGGCTTTTGCTGTGCGCTCACTCAAACGCTGCATCACGTGCGATAGAGGGCCAGAACAATCAACAGGGCTTTCGGTAAAAATACCTTTCGCACATGGTTCATGCCCAGAACATAAACGTTCGAGCTGATCACTTGCTTCAATAATGGCAGCAGGGCCAGACGCGGTTCCACTCCCATAGGACACCGTGCGTTCAAGTGGCATTGGGATAATGGTAAACTTGGCTTCTGCCGGATCGCGTTCTAAAGATGAAAGCTCACTATCTAGAAAGATGTTTTGCATGTTTATAATCCAATAGGTCTAAATACATTACGCAAGACGGGTGAGAAAATCTTCATAACCGAATTCACGAACCATCCGCAATTCATCTGTGTTGGAATTCCAAAGCGCAATTGCTGGCAATGGCACACCGTTAAATGTATTGGTTTTAACCAAAGAATAGTGCGCTTGATCCAAAAAGGCGATCCGATCACCGATCTGAGGTGGATGCGGAAATTTATAATCACCAATCACATCACCAGCAAGACACGATGGCCCACCCAAACGATAAGCATCTCCATCTTCAATCTCACCCAATAGACTAGGGCGATATGGCGCTTCAATCACATCGGGCATGTGACACGTTGCAGAAATATCCGTGATTGCAAGATGCATACCATTATAGGGAAGATCAAGAACCTCGCCAACAAGGATCCCCGCATCGAGTGCCACAGCCTCACCGGGTTCCAGATAGATATCAAACCCTGTTTCATCGCGAATTTGGCGCACAAAACGAATGAGCCCCTCACGATTATAATCGTTGCGCGTGATGTGATGACCACCACCAAAATTAAGCCACTTCAATTGAGGGAAATACGGTTCTATCTGCGGTTTGACGGCATTCCAAGTTCGCTCAAGCGGCTCGAACTCTTGCTCACATAAAGTATGGAAATGAAGACCATCAACGCCTTCCATAATCTCTGGCGTCAGTGTTGAAACCGGCGTACCTAGTCTGGAAAAGGATGCACATGGGTCATATTTAGCGATCAAACCTTCAGAATGTTCTGGATTAATACGCAATCCCACATACAAATTTTTGCCACTCTTTTTAACATCAGGCAAAAAGCGCTTGAGCTGGGCCGGAGAGTTAAAAATCAGATGATCACTCAACTGAATAATATCAGCAATATCCTGCTGCTTGTACCCTGCGCAATAGGTTGTCAATTCACCAGAATAAAACTGTCGTGCTAATTTCGCCTCATGCAATCCCGACGAACATGTTCCTGACAGATATTTGCTTATCATTGGCGCCAATATAGGTAGCGAAAAAGCTTTCAATGCAGACAAAACCTTCGCACCCGATTGTTCGGCAAGATCAGACAAAATCTGCAAATTATTCTCAATCGCAACTTCATCAATCACAAAACATGGTGATGGCACACGCGATAGATCAAAACGGGTAAATGCTGCTGCATCACCCGCCTGTGTTTGCATCATCTGTCCAGGTTTTGTCATGATTGAGCCTTAAAAATCAACAGGGCCATCAAGCTCATGCACTTGCCACGGCAAACCATGTGCGTTGAGCATATCCATGAAGTCATCAGGATCTAGCTGCTCTGTGTTCCACACACCAGCTTCCGCCCAATTACCCTTTAAAATTTGCGACGCACCAATCATCGCAGGAACACCCGTTGTATAGGCAACCGCTTGGCTACCAACTTCGGCATAACACTCTTCGTGATTACAAATATTATAGATGTAATAGGTTTTCTCAACGCCATCTTTAGCGCCCGTCGCAATATCACCAATACAGGTTTTACCCTTAGTCAACTCACCCAATTCACTCGGATCAGGAAGCAATGCCTTTAAGAACTGCAGCGGGATAATTTCAACACCATCATGCATTACGGGCGCAATACCGGTCATGCCAACATTTTGTAAAACAGTGACATGGTTGATATATGCATCACCAAATGTCATCCAAAATCGAGCACACTCAACTTCAGGGAAATGCGTTGTGATGCTTTCAAGTTCCTCATGATACATGAGGTACATATTTTTCTCACCAACATGCGGAAAATCAAACGCAACTTTTGTTGTCATAGCCTCTGATGTGACCCACTGACCATTTTCCCAATGGCGAACAGGCGCAGTGACTTCACGAATATTGATTTCTGGATTAAAATTCGTTGCAAACGCCTTGCCATTATCGCCGCCATTACAATCCAAAATATCAATCTGACGAATCGTATCAAACTTGTGCTTGCGCAACCATGTTGCAAAAATGCTTGTCACGCCCGGATCAAATCCAGAGCCCAAAATAGCGGTTAACCCTGCTTTTTTAAAACGCTCCTGATAAGCCCATTGCCAGGAATATTCAAACTCAGCTTTTTCTGGCGGCTCGTAATTTGCCGTATCCATATAATTGATACCAGCTTCAAGACAAGCATCCATCAAAGCTAAATCTTGGTAGGGTAGAGCAAGATTGACCAAAAGCTCAGCGCCAGTTTGCTTGATTAAAGCGACCGTTGCCGCAACATCCATAGCATCGACTTGCGCCGTTTTTATGATCACACCAAAACGATCTTTCACGGCTGCAGCGATTTCATCACATTTAATCAAACGACGGCTCGCCAAAGTAATATCTGTGAAGATATCCTTGTTCATCGCCATTTTATGCACTGCAACTGAACCGACACCACCTGCGCCTATAACCAGAACTTTACCCATAAGACTACCTTTCAAACAGAAGGAGGAAACAACTATGTTTCGCTATTTTCAAAATATGTGTAACCATTCATCGATTCCTTGTAAATCGACATCATGGTTTTACGATCTTTAATGCTTATTTTGCCGGCACTCACCGCGTCTTCAAGAATTGTCTTAAATGCATTGATACAATCGCGTGGATCGTATTCGACATAAGACAAAACATCCGAGATGCTATCACCTTCAACTTCATTGAGAAGCTTAAACCCGCCATTACCATCAAAATCAATGGTCACAACATTGGTATCGCCAAACAGGTTATGAAGATCACCAAGGGTTTCTTGATAAGCGCCAATAAAGAATACACCCAAATAATAAGCCTCATCCTCACTCAAAGCATGAACCGGTAATGAAGATGCATCCCCTTCCCCGGTGACAAACTTATCAATTTTACCGTCGGAATCGCATGTAATGTCTGATAAGATAGCATTACGCGTTGGTTTTTCATTCAAACGTTGAAGCGGAACAATTGGGTGTAATTGATCGATTGCCCAAACATCCGGCAATGATTGAAACAATGAGAAGTTACAGTGATAAATATCAACGAGCTGACTTAATTTATCTTCCATACCTTCATGCGATGCACCATCTTCATCGGCCATAGATTTAATCAATGATGAAATATAAAGATAGATTTCTTCTGCACGCGCCATTTCTCTAATCGAGATATTGCCGATACTAAACAATGTTCGCAACTCATCTCGATAATAGCGCGCATCATTAAAACATTCTTGCACACGTTCTGCTGTCAAATAGTCTTTAATCGCAGCAATATCAGAAATAAGATGATGATCTTCAGGCTTTGGCGCTGGCATTGTGTCGGTGTGGTAACTCGTCGTATCTAAGACGCCAAACACCAGAAAAGAAGAATGCGCCACGACAGCGCGACCACTTTCAGTCACAATCGTCGGATGCTCCAATCCTGCCTCTTCCATTGCATAACCAACAGATTCCACAATATTGGAACAATATTCAGCCATGGTATAATTGGTTGAGTTTACCGCACTACTTTTTTGCCCAGTATAATCAATACCTAAGCCGCCGCCCAGATCAAGATATGACAAAGGAACGCCTTCTGCTGAAAGCGCTGTAAACACCCGACATGCTTCGGTTACTGCACGTCGCACATCATTTACATTCGGGATTTGCGAACCAAGATGCGAATGTTGAAGCACCAAACAATCAAGCAATCCAACCTGTTTGAGCTTATCAACAACATTAACAATCTGATTAATCGACAATCCAAATGTCGAACGGTCGCCCGAACTTTCAGACCAATTACCACCCACACGGTGGTTCAGCTTTATGCGCACACCCAATAAAGGTTTCAAATCGAGCGCTTCGGTGACCTCTATCACCAAATTTAATTCGCTGACACTTTCCAAAACAATAACTACGTTAAAACCAATTTGCCGCGCGCGTATTGCAAGCTCGATAAACTCTTTGTCCTTAACGCCATTACAAACAATCAAAGCTTCAGGTGACAGTTTTTGACTTAACGCAATGACAAGCTCAGGTTTTGACCCAACTTCAAGACCAAAATGATGCGGCGCACCATACTCAGTGATGCGGTCAATCACTTGTGCTTGTTGGTTAACTTTAACCGGAAAAACGCCGCGATAAACGCCTTTATACTTATAACTTTCAATAGCTTCAGCAAAACAATTATTAAGGTGATTTATCGAGTGACGCAGATAAGACGCAACACGTATCAGCACAGGCGTTTGAATCCCGCGGTCTTCCAGATTGGAAATAATAGATGGCAAACTCAGTGGCGCATCATCGGGTGAAAGCGGATTTAACAGCGCTAATTCACCACCAGGCAATTGAGAAACATACCCGCCACCCCAACGATCAACGCCATAAATATCAGCCTGCTCAATATCACTCATCAACCTACTCCTACGACACTCTAAACACATGTGCCAATTAAGAAAACCACCGATAACAACATGTAATTATCCTAATATTTTAACGATTTGCAAAAACTAAAGTCGAATTACAATACCACATGCATTTGTAGCAATCTTGATCAATAATCAAGATAATTTTTTACACATATCAAGCTAGATAAAGTTCAATTTGCGATAGTTTTAACGCAAGATCGAAAATAAAGTCATAAATCCGTATTTTATTGCCATATAAAAAGACTGAATAAAATCAAAAACCATCAATAACTCTCCAAAATTGGCACCGAGCCACCTTGATAAAGCACTGTGATTGCAGCTACACTAAAGCGAGTAAGTATCGAGGTGTTCTATTGGAAGCTGTAATATTTTTATTCGCCATTATAGTCGTTTATTTTCTAATAACGTCGAGCGGGCGTAAACCAAGGTATCGAAAAGGGCGCTCTTACAGATCAAGGCAACGCAAAAGCAATAATGCCAAGACCTCACCCTATACCAAAAGTAAGGTAGCTCCCCTATCAATTGGAACAATATTAAACGGTCCAGCTTATGTGATTGATGGCGATTCTTTAATTATAAGGAAAACCAAAATTCGACTTTTTGGTATTGATGCCCCCGAATTCAATCATCCTTATGGGAAAAAGGCAAAATGGGCACTATTTACCCTTTGCAAAGGACAATCAGTCAGAGCAGAAATAACCTCCCAAGACGTCCACGGGCGCACTGTTGCAAAATGCTATTTAACTGATGGCCGAGATCTTTCAGCGGAAATGGTTAAACAGGGTTTAGCTATCGATTGGCCAAAGTTTTCTAAAGGAAAATACAAAGACTTAGAAGTCATTGAAATTCGTAAGAAACTATGGCTGGCTGATGCCCGCCAAAAAGGCCGCATGGATGTCTGGGATAAATTCAACACCCAAAACACTCCACCTAAAAAACTATAGATAGAAATTGGGTATATATCCCACACCACTCACGTAGTTTATATATTGGGCAATCTAATCTTTGAGAGATCAGATACTATAATTTTTTTTATTTCATTGAGTTATTTTTTTTTGGGGGTGGGGTGTTTTTCGCGTCCACTATGCGGAAGCTTGATTTGGTTGCGGGAGTAGGA
>CAXBCW010000003.1:0-117163 GCA_963974325.1 uncultured Rhizobiaceae bacterium | reverse complement strand
CAGCCGCAAAAGGTGGCATCACCTCAATTCTCACAATGCCAGACACAAATCCGGTGATTGATGATGTGGCATTACTCCAGTTTATCCAGCGCACAGCACGCGATACGGCAAAAATTAATGTCCATCCAGCAGCAGCGCTGACCAAAGGTCTCAACGGTTCTGAAATGACAGAATTTGGCTTGATGATGGAAGCAGGTGCGGCTTGTTTAACTGATGGACGCAAAACCCTTAAAAACGCAGCTGTTATTCGCAGAGCCATGACCTATGCGCGTGATTTTGGCGCTTTGATTGCCTGCGAAACTCAAGACCATGATCTAGCATCCGGCGGCATGATGAATGAAGGCCTTGTGGCAAGCTGGCTCGGATTTTCTGGCATCCCCAAAGAAGCTGAAATCATTCCACTTGAACGCGACATTCGTTTGGCTGAATTGACTGGCGTTAAATATCACGCTGCAAAAATTTCCGTACCACAATCATGCAGCGTTATTGAACGCGCCAAAGATAAAAATCTTACGGTCAGCGCCGGTATTTCCATTAATAATCTAACGTTGAACGAAAACGACATCGGCGAATACCGAACTTTTTTCAAGCTCTCCCCACCGCTTCGATCTGAAGATGAGCGTATTTCCATGATTGAAGCGCTCTCTAGCGGTATCATTGATGTGATTTGCTCCTCTCATGATCCGCAAGATGTGGATACAAAGAGACTACCATTCCCCGACGCTGCTGAAGGCGCGATTGGTCTGGAAACCATGTTTGCCGCCGCACTTCGTTTACACCATTCAGATCAAGTGAGCCTAAGCTGCTTGATAAATGCCATGTCCACGCGCCCTGCCGAGCTCTATGGGCTGGATGCAGGCTCGCTGAAAGTCGGTGCAAACGCTGATATCACATTGTTTGATATCGAAATGCCTTGGGTTCATCACAAAGATGATATTGTCTCAAAGTCAAAAAACAGCGCTTTTGAAAATGCTCGCTTTACCGGAAAAGTCATTGCCACTATCGTTAAGGGCAAGACTATTTACTCCGATCAATAATTGCGCTACACAAACCTGCACTAAACTTATGCGCGAATACAAACCAATAGATTGTTGATATGCCTGATCCTATTAGTTGGCAACTTGCCTATCCTTATCTTCTGAGTGCGCTTGTTTTTGGCTATTTGCTTGGTTCCATCCCTTTTGGCCTGATCATTAGTAAATATGCTGGCTTGGGAGATATTCGCAATATCGGTTCAGGCAATATTGGCGCTACCAATGTTTTACGTACCGGCAATAAGAAAGTTGCTGGAGCCGTACTGCTAGCTGATTTTCTCAAAGGCACATGTGCCGTTCTAATTGCCGGACAATTTGGACCAGACCTAGCCGTTGTTGCAGGTTTGGGTGCTTTTTTGGGGCATTTGTTTCCCGTTTGGTTAAAGTTTAAAGGCGGAAAAGGCATTGCGACCTATATCGGTGTGCTCTTTGGTCTTCTACCCTTAGGCTTGCTCATATTTGCAGTGGTTTGGATCGCGATTGCTTTTATATTCCGCTATTCATCACTTGCCGCAATTTGCGCTGTCATTGTGGTGCCGATTGGCCTTTACATGATGGATTATTTCCAGTTCTCCGAACTGTTTGCCCTCATGTCGATCATCGCGATCATCAAGCATCATCAAAATATCCGCCGACTATTCCAAGGTTTGGAAAGCAAAATTGGAGATAAAGATAAATGAATGATGGCCCTCCCAGAGGGATACGCCTAACGGACAAACAGCGATTATCTTGGCTGCGCCTTATCAAAAGCGACAATGTTGGCCCCGCCACATTCCGCGAACTCATCAATAATTGTGGATCGGCAGAACGTGCGATTGACATGTTGCCAGAGCTATCCCACCGAGGTGGCTCAAAAAGAGCCATCAAAGTGGCAAGCTTAGATAATGCGGAACGCGAATTAGAACTCATCACAAAATTTAGTGCCCACATTATCGGCATTGGTGAGCCACAATACCCATCAGCTTTGCGCCAGATAGAAGGTGCGCCACCTTTGTTGACCATGAAAGGCAATTTGGATCTCGTCCACATGCCATCTGTTGGCATGGTTGGCTCCAGAAATGCATCAATATCTGGCAGCAAGTTTGCCGCCAACTTGGCTCAAGAAATTGGCCGGGCTGGATATTCCATCATTTCAGGTCTTGCCAGAGGCATTGATGCAAGTGCGCACCATGCCAGCATTAATACAGGCACCATTGCTGCCATTGCAGGCGGCATTGATCAGCCCTACCCGCCAGAAAACATCCAGCTCTATCGCGATATTTGTGATGGCGAAGGTTTGGCGGTCACCGAGATGAGATTTGGGTGGAAACCCATTGCACGAGATTTTCCGCGCCGTAATCGCCTGATAGCAGGTGTCTCATTAGGTTTGGTTGTTGTGGAGGCTGCAAAGCGCTCAGGATCGCTGATATCGGCTCGACGAGCTGCAGAATTTGGCCGTTTGGCATTCGCAGTACCCGGATCACCACTCGATCCCCGAGCAGGTGGCACTAATGACCTTCTTAAAGACGGTGCAATCCTAACAACCCATGCAGATGATGTGCTGCAAGCGTTAGCACCAATGAGCAATGTATCGCCAGATCCAAATTTTATCATTGAAGAATCAGATGATGATCAAGTCTCAATGGAGCCACCCGATGAAAATGCGCGCACAGTAATTGTCAATGCCATGGGTGGGGCACCCGTTGAAATAGACGACATCATCCGCCACACTGGATATCCAGCCCAAACGGTATATTTGATTTTATTAGAACTAGATTTAGCAGGAAGAATACAACGACATTCAGGAGGACTTGTGTCGTTTATTATCGAGCCCTGATTGACCAGCCCCAGCTTGAGCAAGCCCCGTTTGTTTAGGACGCACATTTGAAACGATATCGCCAGCCTCAATATATGCCATCTCGATAAAGTAACACAACATGTCTGCGTTTTCAGTATCAGCGACTTTACGTAATTCGCCTAACATGTCTCAAACATAGTGGATATTAGCGGGCGATTTCTCGTTCGTCACAATGGTTTCCTTTAAACGCCACTACCTTTGAGTCGCACAATACAATGTGACTTTTATCCTAACAAAGTTATCTTTAATTGCAACCCATGTATTTACAATTAATGGTTGTATTGCGTTGTGTTTGGAAAGATTTTTGTTAAAAAGCTTGACCCAGAGCCATTCCATGTCCATTTGCTAGAACCGCCTACATTAGAAGTAATTTTTTTATAAAATGTGAAAGATCGAATGAACGTAGTCGTAGTAGAATCACCCGCTAAAGCTAAAACCATCAATAAATATCTTGGACCAAACTATACTGTCCTTGCATCTTTTGGCCATGTTAGAGACCTTCCAGCTAAAGATGGCTCGGTTGATCCAGATGATGATTTCTCCATGATATGGGAAATTGATACGGCTTCGAAAAAGCGTCTCAACGATATTTCTGCAGCACTTAAAGGTGCCGACACACTGTATCTTGCAACCGATCCGGATCGCGAAGGTGAAGCAATTTCTTGGCATGTGTTAGATGTCCTAGAAAAGAAGAAGGCGCTTAAAGGAAAAGAAGTTAAACGTATTGTTTTCAATGCGATAACGAAAAAATCTGTTCTTGAAGCTATGGCAAACCCTCGCGATATCGATACCCCGCTTGTGGATGCCTATCTCGCACGACGCGCACTTGATTATCTTGTGGGCTTTAATCTCTCTCCTGTTCTGTGGCGCAAATTACCAGGCGCTAGATCTGCCGGCCGCGTGCAATCTGTTGCACTACGATTGATCTGTGATCGCGAAACAGAAATTGAACGCTTTATAAAAGACGAATATTGGCAGATTTCAGCTGAGCTTAAAACACCCCGTGGTGACAATTTCACAGCGCGTTTGACAGCTTTTGATGGTGATAAACTGCAAAAACTATCCATCAAAGACGGCGAATCAGCCGATACAAAGCGGCTAATGCTCGAAAGTGCGTCATTCCATATCGGAAAAGTTGAAGCAAAACCAACACGCCGTAATCCACAGCCGCCCTTTACCACATCCACATTGCAACAGGCTGCGTCTTCAAAGTTAGGCTTTAATGCCTCACGCACCATGCAAGTGGCTCAAAAGCTCTATGAAGGTATTGATATCGGCGGAGAGACAACGGGTCTTATCACCTATATGCGTACTGATGGGGTTCAAATGGCCCCAGAAGCAATCGAACAATCGCGCACATCAATCACATCGCAATTTGGTGCAAAATATTGCCCCAACAAAGCGCGCCATTACGAAACCAAAGCTAAGAATGCGCAAGAGGCTCACGAAGCCATTCGTCCAACAAGTTTTGATCGTATTCCAAGCTCTGTCAAAAAATTCCTCGATACCGATCAGGTTCGACTTTATGACCTGATCTGGAAGCGTGCAATTGCCAGTCAAATGGCATCCGCTGAAATCGAACGCACAGCTGTCGATGTTGTTGCGACCAATGGTGGATCAACGGCGACATTGCGTGCCAATGGGTCTGTTGTTCGTTTTGATGGCTTTATGGCTGCATATACAGATCAAAAAGACGAAAGCGATAACAGCGCTGATGATAAGAGTGCAGACGATAAAAGCGATGACGCTCGTTTGCCATTGATCAACCAAGATGAAGATGCAGCGCGTGAGAAAATTAACTCCACGCAACACTTCACTGAGCCTCCACCACGTTTTTCTGAAGCGTCACTTATCAAGCGCATGGAAGAACTCGGCATTGGCCGTCCGTCTACCTACGCATCAACATTGGCAACGCTGTCAAACCGCGAATATGTCAAAGCTGAACAAAGAAAACTCATCCCAGAACCAAAAGGCCGCTTGGTCACAGCGTTCTTGGGCAACTTCTTTGACCGTTATGTTGAATTTGATTTCACAGCCGAACTTGAAAACAAACTCGATAGAATTTCAGCAGGTGAGCTTCAATGGAAAGCTGTGCTGCGTGATTTCTGGGATGATTTTAAAGCCGCTGTCGATGGCACAAAAGAGCTTCGCGTTACCAATGTTTTGGATGCACTGAATGAAGAGCTAGCCGAACTTGCCTTCCCGGATCGTGGCGATGGGATGAACCCGCGTATCTGCCCAACCTGTGCTGAGGGCAATCTGTCACTCAAATTGGGTCGTTATGGCGCGTTTGTTGGCTGTTCGAACTATCCTGAATGTAAATTCACCCGTCAATTGAGCAAAAACTCAGACGATGAAGCACAAGCGGGTTCATCAAATGAGCCGCAAGAGCTCGGTAAAGATCCAACAACAGATGAGATCATTACACTTCGCTCTGGTCGTTTTGGACCATATGTGCAACGCGGCGACGGCAAAGAAGCCAAACGTGCGAGCCTACCAAAAGACTGGGCACCAGATACAATCGATTACGAGAAAGCCATGGCGCTGATCTCGTTACCGCGTGACATTGGTGCACATCCTGAATCTGGCAAAATGATATCATCTGGCCTTGGGCGTTATGGTCCATTCTTGTTGCATGATGGCATGTATGCCAACATTGAATCCGTTGAAGACGTGTTCTCAATCGGGCTTAACCGCGCTGTGACTGTGATTGCTGAAAAAGCTGCCGCAGGTCCTGGCCGTGGACGGAAAGCTGCCACTGCCCTTAAAGAGCTTGGCGAACATCCAGATGGCGGCAAGGTCGCTGTGATGGACGGACGTTACGGCCCTTATGTCAAATGGGATAAGGTCAATGCAACCCTTCCAAATGGTACAGATCCGCAAGGCGTGACACTTGAACAAGGTGTTGAGCTGGTCAATGCAAAAGCTGCGACCAAGAAGAAGCCTGCGGCTAAGAAAAAACCTGCTGCGAAAAAGAAACCTGCAGCTAAGAAAAAGCCAGCGGCGGCAGCAAAAAAGCCAGCAGCAGCTAAAAAAACAACAACAGCAAAGAAACCAGCAGCGGCAAAAAAGAAGCCTGCAGCTAAAAAAGAGACTGAGGAATAACACTTGGCAAAAACGCCAAAATATTCGAGATCAACTTCGACCAGAACAAAATCAGCTAGACGAAAGATTGGTTCTGAAACCACACAAGACGCAACACCTTCTAAAGGTTTGAGACCGCCGCTTGAAAAAGCGGCGATCTTGCGTTTTATCACTGAAAATCCTGACACAGCTTCAAAACGTGAAATTGCACGTGCTTTTGGTATCAAAGGTGATGACCGCGTGATCTTAAAAGAGATTTTACGCGATATGGCAGATGAAGGTCTTTTGGGTGGAACCCGCAAGAAAATCACCCGCCCGGGCGTTATGCCATCGGTCACAACACTTGAAATTAAATCTCGTGACACTGGCGGCGAACTAATCGGTCGCCCGACCCAATGGCGCGATGAAGATGGCAATGCGCCAGCCGTACTGATCAAACAATCCAATAATGGTGGCCGCACAGGCAAAGGCAACAATGCAGCCCCGACCGCCGGCATGGGCGATCGTATTTTGGCGCGCATATTCCCAAGCAATGATCCAGAAGGCCCAAGCTACGCCGCAAAAGTCATGAAAGTGCTGGACCGTCACAAGACAAGCACGATGGGCATTTTCCGCATGACCGAAGATGATAGGGCCATCACAAATGGTGTGAATTCAGGCGGACGCGTTTTACCGATCGATAGACGCGGCAAAGAATATTTGATCGCACCAGACCATGTGGGCAAAGCCGAACATGGTGATTTGGTCGAAGTGGAAACGCTTCTTTCCAACAAAATGGGTCTGCCGCACGCAAAGATAATCAACGTTATTGGATCGATTGCCTCTGAAAAGGCCATCACCATGATTGCCGTTCACGAACGTGGCATTCCGCACATTTTCCCTGAAGAGGTTTTGGCATCATCCAAAGAAGCTGAACCTGCAACCATGCAGAACAGTGGCAAAAAACGGGAAGATTGGCGTGATTTTCCTCTGATCACCATTGATCCAGCAACAGCCAAAGATCATGATGATGCGGTTTACGCAGAAATGGACACCAATCCAGATAATGCTGGTGGTGTGATTCTATATGTTGCGATTGCCGATGTATCGTTTTATGTGCGTCCTAGTAGCCCAATGGACCAAGAAGCCCGCATTCGTGGCAACTCGGTTTATTTCCCAGATCGCGTGATCCCAATGCTTCCTGAGCGGATTAGTAATGATCTTTGCTCACTCAAAGAAGGCGTTGACCGCCCTGCTCTGGCAACAAAGATCATCTTTAACGCTGACGGTCGCAAAGTTAACCATTCTTTCCATCGGATTATGATGCGAAGTGCCGCAAGCCTTGCCTATGAGCAAGCGCAAAGAGCCATTGATGGCACACCTGATGCCCAAGCTGGTGAAATATTAGACAGCGTACTCAAGCCTTTATGGGCAGCCTATGCGATTATGAAAAAAGGTCGCGAGCGTCGTCAACCACTTGATTTGGACCTTCCAGAACGCCGTATCATTTTAGATAATGAAGGCAAGGTCGATCACATTCATGTGCCTGATCGTTTGGATGCGCATAAGCTGATCGAAGAATGCATGATCCAAGCCAATGTGGCAGCCGGTGAAGCGCTTGAGCTTAAACGCCAAGCTTTGATCTATCGTGTTCACGATACGCCATCCTTATCAAAACAAGAGACATTGCGCGAATTTTTGGCAACGTTAGACATCCCATTGGCAAAAGGTGGCGATTTACGCGCGAACCATTTCAATGGAATTTTAGCCCATGTCAAAGGCAAGCCGACAGAAACCATGGTCAATGAAATGGTTCTACGCTCACAAAGTCAAGCCGTCTATAGCCCTGAAAACTTGGGGCATTTTGGCTTGAATTTACGCAAATACGCGCATTTCACATCGCCTATTCGCCGTTATGCTGATTTGATCGTTCACCGAGCTCTTGTGGGGTCTCATGGATTGGGCGAAGGTGGCATAACACCTGACGAGGAAGCTGCACTTGAAATGATCTCAGAAGACATTTCAAACTTTGAACGCAGAGCATCCGGCGCAGAACGTGACACACAAGATCGCTTGATCGCCCATCACTTGGCAGAACGTGTCGGCGATGAGTTCCAAGGACGCATTGCAGGGGTTACCAAATCCGGACTATTTGTCTCGTTGCCAGAATTTGGCGCAGATGGTTTTATCCCAATATCCAAACTGGGTTCGGATTACTATTTCTATGATGAAGCTTATCAAGCTCTGATTGGTGAACGTACCCGCCTTGGTTTCCGCTTGGGCGACCAGGTGGATGTGCGTTTGGTCGAGGCAATACCTTTGGCAGGCGCATTACGATTTGATATGCTGAGCGAAGGCGAAACGATTTCCACTGGAACACGTTCTTTTCATAAGGTGAAAAAAGGTCGTCCAACCACTCGGCCGCAACATATTTCAGGGCGCAAACACAAGCGTCGGAAATAAGACAAAAATGAGAGCAAAATGACCGAAGTTTACAAAAATATGCCTGAGCAAGAGGATCGTTCAACATCCCTTGCGATAAAACGTGGTTTTGCAAGCAAATGCCCAAATTGTGGTGAAGGTAAATTGTTCGACAAGTTTGTAAAAGTCACCAACGAGTGCTCAACGTGCAAAGAAGAGATGCATCATCACAGAGCCGATGATCTTCCAGCATATTTGGTTATTTTGATCATTGGCCATGTTGTCGTTGCCGCCTTTATGGCAACTGACATGGTGTTTAAGATGGCCTCATGGCAGCATTTGTTGATCTGGATACCAATCACGACGATCTTAACCCTTGCCTTACTTCAACCCGTCAAAGGCGCTGTAGTGGGCTTACAATGGGCCTTGCGCATGCACGGATTTGGTGAGCAACCAGATTATGATGACAGCGCCTATGAGAAATCAGATCAACAGGCATAAGCTTTTGACTGAACTCACATCGGTAAACGCTTGGATCCAAAAAACACGCGCCTTGCGCCCCAAAGATGCAGCGACAATCATGTTGATTGATCGCTCATCAGCTGAGCTACGCGTACTGATGGGAAAGCGTTCCAACAAACATGCCTTTATGCCAAGTGTTTTCGTATTTCCTGGCGGAAGACGCGATCGCAATGATTGGCGGCTACCTGTCAGCAAGCCATTGCATCAAGATGTCCTTGAGCTGCTTTTAAGGGATACTCACAAGCGTTTCTCACCCAAAACGGCACAAGCTCTAGCAAATGCAGCAGCGCGTGAACTGGGCGAAGAGACGGGTCTTTTCTTGAATGATGATAAAAATGGTTATGATCTTTCAAAAATCAGATATTTTGCACGAGCCATAACCCCAATTGGTCAGAACAGACGATTCGACACCCGATTCTTTGTCTGTTTTTGTGATGAAATGGGACTAAACACCTCAAAAATGCAAGATAGTGACGAGTTAAGCGAGCTTATGTGGGTAAATATCAACAACCCGGGGAGTTTACCCCTTCCGGATATAACAAGAACGGTTTTGGGTGAACTTAATGCCGCACTGCACAAAGCGCCCAACCTACCCTTTCGCAATCCAGTCATCTCATTTAAGGGTGACCGGAAAGATTATTTTATAAAATAGAGCGGTTTATCGGGCTTGGCGACCCAATAAGTGCAGATTCATAACGACTAGGGCTTGACATTTGAGGCTCGATTAGTAGGTTCGCCACAAGTTCGCCGTGGGTCAAATAATTGATCATCCACGGCTTCATTTTTTAAAGAAGGTAGCCAAAATGGCCAAGGCAACAACAATTAAAATCAAACTACAGTCAACAGCTGACACTGGCTTCTTCTATGTAACGAAGAAAAACAGTCGTACTTTCACTGAGAAAATGGTGAAAACGAAATACGATCCTGTTGTTCGTAAGCACGTTGAATTTAAAGAAACCAAAATCAAGTAACTCATACTCGATTTCTTTATAAGAATAAAATAACCCGCTTGTGTTTCTGCAAGCGGGTTTTATTTGTGGGCCGATCAAAACAACAGAAGTGGTACGAGGAGGCCACAAAAAGCTGTGCTGTGACCGGCCACCCCACGACCCAGGAGATGCGGCGGACCTGAACATCATGGGGTATAGAAACTGTGGAAACGGTGTCAAAACGCACTTTTCTTATCTAATAATTACTTAAAATTTTACAAAAATCAAGTTTTAGCTGGTTTGTGCTGAATATTACGCACCACAACAGCACCAAGCATTGATTGCGCTCCTTTAAAAACACAATCAATAACAAGAGCTAAACCACTCTATAGTTGAGCTAAATTGAGCTATGCAGCTTGCTGCGAAACAACCTTATTACGGCCAGACGATTTTGCCTCGTAAAGAGCATTATCAGCGCGCTTTAACAAAGATTGCGACGAATCGCTTTCAAAATCAAAACTCGTAACACCGACAGATGTCGTCAAATCAAGTGGCATTTCGCCATTCGGTAGCGCAAAACCTTGCGCTTCGATAACGGATCTCAAACGCTCTGCAATCTGCAATGCCATCTCCTCCGTGGTATCAGGCATCAAAACCACAAATTCCTCGCCACCAAATCGGCATGCAAGATCAGCACCGCGAACAGTACTGCGCAATCGACGCGCAAACTCACGCAAAACTTCATCACCAGCATCATGGCCATGGGTATCATTGACCAGCTTGAACTTATCAATATCAGTGATCAACATTGAAATAGGGTTCTTGCGGCGTTTGGCGCGTTCAATCAGCTTATCCATGTAAGCATCCAAGAAATGCCTATTGTTCAAACCAGTCAATGGATCAACAATTGCAAGCTCAACAGATTTCGTCAGGCTTTCTCGTAATTTCTCGCTCGAACGACGACGCTTAATCTGTGTGACAGATCGTGCATAAAGCTCATTTGGATCAAATGGCTGTAGGATATAATCATTCACGCCCATCTCGAGCGCTTTTACAATCTTTTGATCATCACCTGTTTGTAGGACAATTAAAATTGGCGTGAAACGTGTTGATTCCCGCGAACGCAGCTGTGAACAAAGGCGCAAAGGATCAAAGTCTGGCAGATTGTCATTGATGATAATCAACTCATAGGGCGTTTCACCCGCTTCAAAAAACGCAGCTTCATGATCTGAAACAGAATTGATCTCCGCAATACCTGCTAATGAACGGCACACGCGCTCTTGCAAGCTCGCACGACCGTCGACCAATAATGTCAAACCAGGTTCATCCAAACCCGTTGGCGTAACCTTAACGTCTTCCAAGCCTTCAAATGAAGTATTGCCACCCCCTGCACGCTTGCGCAGTTCATCAGTTAGCATTTTCAGGCGTAACAGGCTTTTTACCCGCGCCATCAATTGCAGATTATTCACAGGCTTGGTCAGAAAATCATCAGCGCCACATTTAAGGCCCTCAACACGATCTTCCGGCTGATCAAGTGCTGTCACCATTACAACGGGAATATGAGTTGTTTTTAGGTTTGCTTTTAAACGACGACAAACTTCAAATCCATCAATACCCGGCATCATGATATCCAAAAGGATCAAATCAACCTGAGTTTTGTCACAGATATCGAGTGCGGTCATCCCATCGGGAGCCGTCAACACTTCAAAATATTCCGCAAGAAGATGCGTTTCAAGCAACTTCACATTGGCTGGTATATCGTCAACAACAAGAACACGCGCTGTCATTTACTTACTACTCCGAACAAACTTACTCAGCGTTACTAGCGCCCAAAAAACCTTTAATCGTCTCTAAAAAGCCTGGAACTGAAATTGGCTTTGAAATATATGCTTCGCAACCGCCTTGGCGGATACGTTCCTCATCACCCTTCATGGCAAAAGCCGTGACTGCAATAACAGGAATAGAGTGTAGCTCATCATCTTCTTTCAGCCACTTGGTGACTTCAAGACCAGACACTTCTGGCAATTGTATATCCATTAAGATAAGATCAGGACGATGTTTCCGAGCCAGCTCAAGAGCTTCCAAACCGTTACGGGTTTGAATTGTTCCATAACCAGAAGCCTCGATGAGATCTGTAAAGAGCTTCATATTCAGCTCATTATCTTCAACTATCATAACATTTTTTGTCATATATCTGCCTAAAACATCGTACGTAATATCTATTACTGTTGCATCTTAACCCCATTTGGTTGAAGAAATGGTAACTTCGCAAGATAACTTTTGAAATAAAATTAGAGTTTTGAAAAAATGAACCATTCTGAGACCATAGCAATCGATGTTTTGAGCTGGCTTGCAGGTGAGCCTGAACTGTTTAATCGCTTTGTCGGTCTGTCAGGTTTAGAGGCATCTCAAATCAGGGATGCGGCAACCGAGCCTGGGTTCCTAGCCGGTGTTTTAGAGTTTTTAATCAATCACGAACCGACCCTCATTTGCTATTGTGAACACGCAAATGAAAAACCTGAAAATGTTGCCCGCGCCTTCCGCGAATTGGGTGGCCATATGGAGCAAGGCTATTGAGCAAATCAATGATAGACCAACATCGAAAAGAGCTTGGTGATCGCCCTCTTTTGATTTGCGATGTCGATGAAGTGATCATCGAATTCCTAACGCCATTTGGCAAATTTTTAAATGCGCAAGACAAAGAACTGCGCCCAAATAGTTTTGCATTAGATGGAAATATTTTTAAATCAGGAACCGATATAGCCTATGAAAAACAGATAGTTAGTCAATTAGTTGATGATTTTTTTGCTGATCAACACAATTGGCAAAACCCAGTTGATCATGTTCATCAAGTTTTGAAAAACTTATCAAATGAGATGGACATATTTTTACTGACAGCAATGCCTCCAGAGCATTTTGACATACGCAAAATCATGCTGAAACAACATGATTTACACTATCCTTTATTTGCCACAGAGGATGCAAAAGGCCCGATCATCAACCAACTTCATGATCAGCGTGATCACCCAATTTTCTTTATTGATGATATGATTTTCAATCTAAGATCGGCCCGTGAACATGTCAAAAACATAGAACTTATCACCATAATGGCCAACCAAGAATTCAAAGCTATTGCACCGGAAATCGATGCTGGTATTTTCAATGCAGACAGTTGGCTAGATGTTGAAAAACACATAAATGCACACCTAGAAGCAGCCAATTAAAACATCCGGTAAAACACCCCTTAAAACAAAAAATATTTTGCTTGAGAGCTGTGGATTAACAGCCTAATGTCGAGATGTTCGATATTTGTTCTGGGTGTATTACAAAATAAAATGGAAAATTTGGGCTTTTGCCGCGATTGTTTTAATAAAATAGAATCACCGAAGCCCCGCTGCAGGGTCTGCGGCAGTCCTCGCTTGCTTAAACATTCAGAACTTCAAGATTTGAGCATTGCACACATCGATTGTGATGCATTTTATGCCTCTGTTGAAAAACGAGATAATCCTGAACTCGTCGACAAGCCAGTTATCATTGGCGGCGGTAGACGCGGCGTTGTATCGACAGCTTGTTATGTTGCACGTATCCATGGCGTAAAATCAGCTATGCCAATGTTCAAAGCATTGGACGCCTGCCCCAATGCTGTTGTGTTACCACCCAACATGAAAAAATACAGCATAGTTGGCCACCAAATCAGAGAATTAATGCATGAACTCACACCTCTTGTGCAGCCAATTTCTATTGATGAGGCCTTTTTAGATCTGTCAGGTACGCAACGCCTTCACGGCATGGCGCCCTCTGAAACATTGGCAAAATTTGCCCAAAAAATCGAAAGTGAAGTGGGAATTACCGTTTCAGTCGGTTTATCATATTGCAAATTTCTGGCAAAAATCGCCTCTGATCTGAATAAACCGCGCGGGTTTTCCATCATTGGCGAGGCAGAAGCATTGGATCTTCTTGCACACATGCCAGTCACAAAAATTTGGGGCGTGGGCAAAGCATTTGCCAAGACATTATCACAAGACGGCATCACTATGATTGGGCAATTGCAACAAATGGGTCAAGATGATCTGATGCGAAAATATGGCACGATGGGATCTAGGCTTTATCATTTATCACGCGGAAATGATGATCGGAATGTACGACCAAATTCCGGTGCTAAAAGCATTTCGTCTGAAACAACATTTTTTGATGACAAATCCAATTATGATGAATTGGTCCCGATTTTAAGATCATTAAGTGAAAAAGTTGCGGATCGGCTTAAAAAATCACAAACGTCAGGCCATACAGTCGTTTTAAAACTTAAAACATCCGATTTCAAATCTCGAACTCGAAACCGCCGCCTAACTGATCCAACCATGTTGGCAGATAAAATATTTCGAACAGGGATAGATCTTTTAAAACCAGAAGCAAATGGCACAAAATTCCGTCTCATGGGCATTGGCGTGAGTGATTTAGGTGCACCAGATCAAGCAGATCCAAATGATCTGGTTGATCTAAAAGCAACAAAACGCGCCCATATTGAAGGCGCAATGGACAAAATCAAAAATAAATTCGGCAGTAAAACCGTTGAAACCGGATATACATTTAAGAGCAAGCCAAAAGATAAACCCAAAAACACCCCAGAATCTTAAGCCGCCCTATAACAACAAAAACTATACCAGCTCAATGTCCAAAACACCCGGTGCAGACTTCATTGCCGCTGCAATTTCTGGTGAAATTCGATATCTATTGGGCAGTTCAATCTCAATCTCTCGATCGCCATTTTCTTTGATCATGATAAACGATACGTGTCCTGCACCTTTTGTTTGAAGATGAACCGAGACAGCATTCAAAGCAGTACAATCACGCATGAAAATTCGCATAGTTTTTTGCGTTTGAACTGATTCTTGCGCAAGGGATGTCAGCGATTGAATACGCAAACCAATACCTTCTGGCCGCTCTTCCGCTGCAACAGTGAGAATAAGAGACTTACCAGGCTCCAATAATTCGCGATACAACATCAACGCTTCTGAGAATAAAACCGCTTCAAATTGGCCAGTACTATCTGAGAATGTGACAATTCCCATCTTGTTGCCTTTGCGCGTTTTGCGTTGTTGGAAACCTGTAACCGTTCCTGCCAAGCGTCCTGCACTTGCTCCAGCCTTAACAGCCATCGAGAAGTCAGACCATTTTTGAACACGTTTTTTATCCAAAATAGCTTTATAAGAATCGAGCGGATGCGCTGATAAATAAAAGCCTAAGACCTGATATTCACGCTGCAATTTTTCTGCCGGCAACCAAGCAGTGACGGAATTAAACTGAATTGTTTCACCAGGACCATCAGCATCAAGACCAAAAATATCACTTTGACCCGATTGACGATCTGCTGATGCTTTTTGGCTAAATCCTATGATGCGTTCTAAACCAGCAATCAATTCTGACCGATCACGACCAAAACAATCAAATGCACCCGCACAAATCAAACTGTCTAAAACACGTTTATTGACCATTTTTGGATCAATGCGCTTACAGAAATCTTCGATAGATTTAAAATTATCATCACCGCGAACGGCAACAATATGATCCACCGCCGCCTCGCCCACGCCTTTGAGCGCTGCAAGTGAATAATAAATACAATTGTCGCCTCGTTGGAAATGTCGGAATGAGCTTTGAACCGATGGCGCAACAACTTTAATACCAAGGCGCAAAGCATCCTGACGGAAATCAACCAACTTTTCCGTATTCCCCATATCAAGGGTCATGGAAGCGGCTAAAAACTCAACAGGGTAATGTGCTTTTAAATAGGCTGTTTGATAAGATACGATTCCGTAAGCTGCGGCGTGGGATTTGTTAAATCCATAATTGGCAAATTTGGCCAATAGATCAAAGATCATATCAGCTTGCTGCTTTTTCACGCCGCGTTCGACAGCGCCATCCACAAAACGAACACGCTGCTTGTCCATCTCGGCTTGAATTTTCTTACCCATGGCACGGCGGAGCAAATCGGCTTCACCTAGCGAGTAACCAGACAGAACTTGCGCGATTTGCATCACCTGCTCCTGATAGACAATCACGCCTTGGGTTTCTTCAACTAGATAATCAATTTTCGGGTGAATGGAGGCAAGCTCCTCCTCACCGTGTTTGCGCGCATTGTAAACCGGAATATTTTCCATTGGACCCGGACGATACAGCGCCACAAGCGCAATAATATCTTCGATCCTATCAGGCTTCATACCAATCAGCGCTTTGCGCATACCCGCAGACTCAACTTGGAACACGCCAACCGTTTCACCACGAGACATCATCTCATAAGACTTGCTATCGTCAAATGGGATTGTATTAATGTCGATGTGAACATCGCTTTCGGCAATAAAATCAATGGCCGTTTTAATAACCGTCAGTGTTTTTAGGCCCAAAAAGTCAAATTTCACAAGACCGGCACTTTCAACCCATTTCATATTAAACTGGGTCACAGGCATGTCTGATCGCGGATCGCGATACATAGGCACCAATTGCCACAAAGGACGGTCGCCAATCACGATACCGGCTGCGTGGGTACTTGCGTGGCGATAAAGCCCTTCAAGCTTCTGGGCGATATCTAAAAGGCGCCCAACAACTGGTTCTTCTTCAACTGCTTCCGCAAATTTAGGTTCTTCTTCAATTGCTTTATGCAACGGGGTTGGAGCGGCTGGATTATTTGGCACCAGCTTACAAATTCTATCGACTTGCCCATAAGGCATTTGCAAAGCACGACCAACATCACGCAGCGCAGCACGCGCTTGCATGGAACCAAATGTGATAATCTGAGCAACCTGCTCGCGGCCATATTTTTCCTGCACGTATTTGATAACTTCTTCGCGCCTATTTTGGCAAAAATCGATATCAAAATCGGGCATAGAGACACGTTCGGGGTTCAAAAACCGTTCGAACAGCAAAGAAAAACGTAAAGGATCAACATCGGTAATCGTCAATGCATAAGCCACAAGCGACCCCGCACCAGAACCACGACCCGGCCCTACTGGAATATCTTGCTGCTTGGCCCATTTGATAAAGTCAGCAACAATCAAAAAATAACCAGGGAACCTCATTCCCTCAATAATATCAAGCTCGACGGTCAGGCGCTCTTCATAATCTTTTTCAGTATAATCTAAACTTGTGCCATGTAATTTAAGGCGCTCTTTTAAACCTTCGATAGATTGACGGCGTAATTCATCAGCTTCGGCTTTAACAGCCGATTCTGCATCTCCATCATCTCCGGTAAATCGAGGCAAAATAGGGTCGACAACATCGAGTGTTAAAGAACAACGCTTTGCAATTTCAACTGTGTTTTCTAAAGCCTCTGGCAGATCAGAGAAGAGCTTCATCATTTCAGAACGCGGTCGCAAATAATGGTCTTCTGTCAAACGAAAGCGCGTTTCATCAGAAACAACCGTGTTATGCGCAACCGCCATCAAAGCATCATGAGCTTCAAAATCTTCTTCGGTTGGAAAGAAAGCTTCATTGACTGCAACGATTGGGAAGGCATTGTCATAAGCAAGATTAAGCATCTTAGCTTCATGGGGTTTGCTGTAACCTCGAGGTCTTTGTAACTCGACATAAAATGCCTGTGGAAATAAAGCACCAAGCGCTAATAATCGACTTTTAGCTTGATTTTGCCGACTGTCCTTAAGCGACATATCAACTGGTCCAGAAACACCGCCTGATAGCGCGATAAGACCATCTGTCTTACCTTCGAACCAGGACAGTTTCAGATGCGTCGCTTCATCATCGTCACCTTGTAAATAGGCTTTAGAGAGCAACTCAACAAGATTTTCGTACCCTTGCTTGTGCGACGCGAGCAAAACAATACTTGGATAAACGCGCAGATGCTCACGACCGCTTTTTTGGTCTTGCTCTCCACCATCTTCCATATCAAGGCTGACCTGACAGCCAATAATGGGCTGAATACCATCACCCGATGCTTTGAGTGAAAACTCAAGCGCGCCAAATAGATTGTTGGTATCGGTAATCGCAAGCGCGGGCTGAGCATCTTTAGATGCAAGGCTCAAAAGTGTTTTGATAGGCAATGCGCCCTCAAGCAACGAATAAGCAGAGTGAACGTGCAGGTTCACAAATCCTGGAGAGCTCGTATCCGAACGAGAACGTTTACCTGAACCACTCATCTGATGCCCAATCTCCATGTCGCTTGCAAACACTTTGCAATACAAACTAGCCAATTATCTAAATGACCACTTATAAACATGGCCAAATCCATCATGACAGATCAAAGCTAACCTGAGGAACAATCATCGCAAATTATTCGTGTTTGCACACAGAATTCTGTGCGTAAGATTAGATAAGGCAGGTAAACTGGTTAGAGCGAGGTCAGAAGAACACAAAGGCTGCCAACAAACACTGCCATTGATAAGAAAGCTGCACAATCACGCATAAAATAGGTCATAACATACTCCAATTCACTTTATGTTTGTATTATGTTCTATTTTTGTTCTCATGTCAACTCTTTCCAATTCCTCCGGCCAACTCGTCGCGCTAACCCGTCAGGCATAACCATAAAAAAAGCCCCGTAAACACCAAAGGCATACGAGGCTTTAAAATCATAATTTTAAAAAAACTATTTGTTGTTCACAGCTTCTTTAAGAGCTTTACCAGCAGAGAACTTAGGAACGTTTCTTGCAGGAATATCAACTTCAGCACCTGTTGAAGGGTTACGACCCTTAGATGCAGCTCTGTGGCCAACAGTAAAGTTACCAAAACCGATGAGGCGAATATCGCCACCTGATTTAAGTTCACTAGTCACAGTTTCAAACACAGCCTCAACTGCAGCAGCGGCTTCATTTTTAGCAAGCCCTGCTTTATCAGCAACTGCTGATATAAGTTCATTTTTATTCATAACTATCCCTCTCCATCGCATCAGACGACTCAGTTAATTCATGTCGTGAGTTTATATATTCCAAGGTCTTGCACAACAATTTGCTCAAAATATATACAGTTATTAGGAGTAAAATGCCACCTTTTAACAAGAAAGGCCGGAATTCCGGCCTTTTCAAATCGCTAGTATCTTAAAATGATCAACTAATGGGCAACCAGCCCACTTGCTGCATCGTCACCTTGTACAACAGTGGGCGCATCATCGCTGGGCATTTCCCATTCAATTGCAACTGGTTGTTCTACAAGTGCATTTTTGATCACTTCTTCCATGCAAGAAACAGGAATAATTTCCATTTCATTTTTCACATTATCAGGAATATCGACCAAATCTTTCGCGTTTTCTTCTGGGATCAGAACTGTTTTAATGCCCCCACGAAGTGCAGCTAAAAGCTTCTCTTTCAAGCCACCAATCGGCAATACGCGACCACGCAGAGTCACCTCACCTGTCATAGCAACATCACTACGAACAGGAATGCCTGTCATGATCGACACGATAGATGTTGCCATGGCAATACCTGCCGATGGACCATCTTTAGGGGTCGCGCCTTCCGGCACATGCATATGGATGTCACGTTTATCAAACACGGGTGGTTTCACACCAAATTCAACAGCACGAGATTTCACATAAGATGCAGCGGCTGAAATTGATTCTTTCATCACATCTTTAAGATTGCCAGTCACCGTCATTTTGCCTTTACCTGGCATCATCACGCCTTCAATGGTCAGCAATTCGCCACCAACTTCGGTCCAAGCAAGTCCAGTAACAACACCAACTTGATCTTCACCTTCAGCTTCGCCATGACGGAAACGCGCAACACCTAGATAATCTGCAAGATTATCAACTGTAATGTCGATCTTTTTGACTTTGGTTTTCAAAATCTCAGTCACAGCTTTACGTGCAAGCTTGGAAAGCTCACGCTCAAGGCTACGAACACCAGCTTCACGGGTATATGTCTGAACAATCTTCAGCATAGCTTCGTCAGATACAGAAAATTCATCCGCCTCTAAAGCATGGTCTTTGATTGATTTTGGCAACAAATGTCTGCGGCCAATTTCAAGCTTCTCATCTTCTGTGTAACCAGCAATACGAATGATCTCCATCCGATCCATCAAAGGAGCTGGAATGTTGAGCGAATTCGCTGTTGTGACAAACATCACTTTGGAGAGATCAAATTCAACTTCCAAATAATGATCCATGAATGTTGAATTTTGTTCCGGATCCAACACTTCAAGAAGCGCAGAAGACGGATCGCCACGGAAATCTTGTCCCATTTTGTCGATTTCATCGAGCAAGAAGAGCGGATTGTTCTTCTTCGCCTTTTTCATCGATTGAACAATTTTACCCGGCATTGACCCGATATAAGTCCGGCGGTGCCCTCTGATTTCAGACTCGTCACGCACACCACCCAAAGCCATACGAACATATTCGCGGCCAGTTGCAGTCGCAATAGACTTTGCCAATGATGTCTTACCAACACCTGGAGGTCCAACAAGACACAAAATCGGACCTTTGATTTTAGCTGTCCGTGTTTGAACAGCAAGATATTCAATGATCCGCTCTTTGACTTTATCAAGACCATAATGGTCCATATCAAGAGAGTTCTCAGCTTTGTTCAAATCAACCTTAGCTCGAGATGTCTTACCCCATGGAAGTCCTAGCAACCAATCAAGATAATTGCGCACAACTGTAGCTTCCGCAGACATTGGGCTCATCTGACGAAGTTTTTTAACTTCACCATCTGCTTTTTCGCGGGCTTCTTTAGATAGTTTTGTTTTTGCAACACGATCTTCAAGCTCAGACAACTCATCGCGGCCTTCTTCGCCTTCGCCAAGTTCCTTCTGGATCGCCTTCATCTGTTCATTAAGGTAATATTCGCGTTGGGTTTTTTCCATTTGGCGTTTAACGCGCGAACGAATACGTTTTTCGACTTGAAGAACGGATATTTCGCCCTCCATAAAGCCTAAACATTTTTCCAAGCGATCTTTAATGCTGATTGTCGTCAGCATATCCTGTTTTTCAAGGATCTTAATCGCTAAATGTGATGCAATTGTATCGGCAAGCTTTGAGTAATCGTCGATCTGACCCGCAGCGCTAACGATCTCTGGAGAGATCTTTTTGTTGAGTTTGACATAGTTCTCAAACTCACTGACCACAGAACGTGACAAAGCTTCGATCTCAACCAAATCATCTTCTGGTTCAATCAGCTCATCAGCTTCAACTTCAAAATAGCCATCAAACTTTGTGTAGCGTTTAATTTCTGCACGGGCTTTGCCTTCGACAAGAACTTTGACTGTTCCATCAGGCAGTTTGAGCAATTGTAGAACATTGGCAATTGTGCCGATTTCATAAATGCCTGCCGGCTCTGGATCATCTTCTCCAGCATCAATTTGTGTCGCAAGCAAAATTTGCTTGTCAGAACCCATGACTTCTTCAAGTGCACTAATTGATTTCTCACGCCCCACAAAGAGCGGCACAATCATGTGCGGGAAAACGACTATGTCACGAAGCGGTAGCAAAGGTAGATTCTTGTTGTCTTCCGTTACGCTTTCGCTCTTGATATCGTCCGTCATTCAAATTCCTTTCACGAGGGGTCCAAAGCAAGAACTGTTTTGGACGGTACTCAACATAAAAACTAAGCCTTACTCAGATTTACGTTTACTTGCAGATACTTTAGTTAAGAACATTCCAACCTTGTTTCAAGATGAACACGCAAAAGAAAAGACACAAAAAAAGGCAACAAAACGCTGTTGATTCGATACATATCTTAGTTTCCACACAAAACACCCCGAAGTATAGACAAAAAAACCGCCGAGAAGCCCGGCGGTTTAATTAATCAGTGTATATAACAGAATTACTTATGCAGAAGCGTTTTCTTCAACGTTTTCGCGTTCTGAATAGATATAAAGTGGTCGCGCATCGGCTGTGACAACTTCTTCCGAAATAACAACTTCACGAACACCTTCAAGCGCAGGCAGTTCATACATGGTATCAAGAAGAATCTTCTCCATGATGGACCGCAAGCCACGAGCACCTGTTTTACGCGTAATCGCACGTTTAGCAATCTCACGCAAAGCGTCATCATGGAATGTCAATTCAACATCTTCCATTTCAAACAGGCTTTGATACTGCTTCACAAGCGCATTTTTCGGCTTACTTAGGATCGTAATCAAAGCATCTTCATCAAGATCTTCCAAAGTTGCAATCACTGGCAAACGACCGATAAATTCTGGAATAAGACCAAATTTCACCAAATCTTCTGGCTCAAGATCTTGCAACACTGTACCAACACTACGCTCATCAGGGGCTTCAACTTTAGCACCAAAACCAATGGATGTACGATCACCACGCGCTGAAATCACTTTATCAAGACCGGCAAATGCACCGCCAACGATAAACAAGATATTGACTGTATCAACCTGCAAGAACTCTTGCTGAGGATGTTTACGGCCACCTTGTGGCGGAACTGAAGCAACAGTACCCTCCATGATTTTCAACAAGGCTTGCTGTACGCCCTCACCCGACACATCACGTGTGATGGATGGGTTGTCTGACTTACGTGAGATTTTATCAACCTCATCGATATAGACGATACCGCGTTGTGCACGTTCTACATTATAATCGGCTGATTGTAGAAGTTTGAGGATGATGTTTTCAACATCTTCACCAACATAACCAGCTTCTGTAAGTGTTGTTGCATCAGCCATTGTAAACGGCACATCAATAATGCGCGCCAATGTCTGTGCCAAATATGTTTTACCGCAACCAGTTGGACCAACAAGCAAGATATTTGATTTAGCTAGCTCAATGTCAGCACCATTTTTGGATGCATGGGATAAACGTTTATAGTGGTTGTGAACCGCAACAGCCAAAACGCGTTTAGCTTTGCTTTGTCCAATAACGTATTCATCAAGGGTTTCCATAATCTCTTGCGGAGATGGAACACCTTCGGTTGATTTAACCATTGAGGATTTGTTTTCCTCACGGATAATGTCTGTGCAGAGCTCAACGCATTCATCACAGATGAAAACAGTCGGACCAGCAATCAGCTTACGAACTTCATGCTGACTTTTTCCACAAAAAGAACAGTAAAGTGTATTCTTAGAATCACCACCGTTACTTCCACTAACTTTGCTCATATTGTATTCCTTCCCGCATCGCGCGGCCAACATAGCTTCAGACTTTTCCCTAGTTTGGTTTTATGGACCAATTTCAGAATCAATCTGACCTGCAATTTCGAGTATCATTCAAGCTTGTTTTATAAAAAACTGCAATAACGATACTCAGATTGCGTTAGTCTATCAGTTATTCAATCAAAATAAGCTTAACGCTTATTACTAATATTGATAGACCTTCGCATACAATTTCCCAAAATCAAACAATGGGCCTATTCTTTAGCGCTTTCGCCTTCCATGGCTTCACGCGATGAAATCACCCGATCAATAAGACCAAACTCTTTTGCTTCGCCAGCATCCATGAAGTGATCACGATCAAGCGTCTCGTTCACAGTGTCATAGTCTTGACCTGTATGCGTGACGTAAACTTCATTCAAACGACGTTTCATTTTCAAGATATCTTGAGCATGACGTTCGATATCAGATGCTTGACCTTGGAAACCGCCTGAAGGCTGGTGAACCATGATACGTGCATTTGGTGTCGCAAAGCGCATGTCTTTGTGGCCAGCACATAACAAAAGCGACCCCATTGATGCGGCTTGACCAGTACACAAAGTCGACACTGCAGGTTTAATAAACTGCATTGTATCGTAAATCGCCATACCAGCGGTCACAACACCACCTGGTGAATTGATGTAGAGCGCGATTTCTTTCTTAGGATTTTCAGCTTCCAAGAAAAGTAACTGCGCACAGACCAATGTTGCCATTTGGTCTTCAATTGGGCCTGTAATAAAAATGATGCGTTCTTTCAGCAATCTTGAAAAAATGTCATATGAGCGCTCACCACGGTTGGTTTGCTCAATCACCATCGGCACGAGTGCCATTGCTGTATCAACTGTATTTGCCATTCTTGGCCCCTGTCTTTCTCTTCGCCCGTAGCTATCGAGCTTATTTATAGCCAACTATAGATATGTCGCGTTTTGCTCTCGCTTCAAGGCGTACTACTTAAATAAACAACTACACTTGTTGCTGATGTCCGTTAACGGCAGGTAAAAATCGAGTGAGAGTTTTAAGATCTTTGCTATTTCAGGATCATTTCACTGTAAATAATGTGAACACGCAATTTATATTGGGTTCAAATCGTAAAATTACAACGCTCAACACCGATATAAAAGTGCTATGAACCTCAAAAGCTCGAATCAATTTCATGCTATTGTTATCCAATTAATGAGCACAAGACCAAATTATGCCATGCGGCACTGATTGCCTTGTTCTACAACTAAGCGATTTTTACCACCCCAGCGTTCGGGTCAGAAAACAGCCTAATCAAGGTCATATTACTCATCAAATATTATCCCCATAGGATAAAGAAAACCCTTGCAATCAAATTAATAAGATGCAAATCAATGGTGCATCAATTAATGATTTGAGCCCAATTTTTCATGTCCATTCAAAGTCGTTTACCACTTTATATTCAGCTTTCAGAACTGCTCATTCGTGAGATCAGCGCTGGGCGTTTATTGGATGGCGAAAAGCTACCCCCAGAACGGGACATGGCAAAGCAGCACAATACAACAGTCAGAACCTTACGAAAAGCCTTGGATGAATTAACGACCAAAGGTCTTCTTGAGCGCCGCCAAGGGTCTGGCAATTACATCTGCGCCAATGCAAATGCTGAAAGTGTCTATTCGTTTTTTCGTATCGAACTCATTGGCGGTGGCGGATTACCAAAAGCAATAGTCATATCAGCCGACACCCTGCCCAAGCCCGATGACTTGCCAAAATTTGGCACATCTGACTTTGCGCACAGAATTCGTCGATTGCGGTTCTTAAACGGTATTCCATCCGTCTTAGAAGAAATTTGGCTCGATGGCGCTTATACGAATGACATTTCGGCAGATGATCTGAGTGATTCTCTTTATTTATATTACAAAAACGATCTGAAACTATGGATTACACGGGCAGAAGACGAAGTCTCGCTCAATTTAGTCCCCGATTGGAGCCACCAAGATTTTGGCATACCAGCAGGACAGATCTCTGGCTTTGTTGAACGCATGAGCTGGTCACAAGACAACCAAATAGCCGAATATTCCAGAAACTGGTTTGATCACACTAAAGCGCGCTATGTCGCGAGAATAAAATAGGTTCAGTATGCACAAAAAATTACATTACGGCATCATCGGATGTGGAATGATGGGCCAAGAGCACATCAGAAATATTCACTTGCTCGACAATACCGAAATTGCCGCCATTTTTGAACCAAACCTAGATATGCGCGAAAAAGCAAATGAACTTGCACCCAATGCCACCTTTACCGATAGCATTGCGGAGCTGATGGCAATTGAAACACTCGATTGCCTGTTAATCGCCTCTCCTAATTTTCTCCATTGTGACCAATTAGAAGAAATTTCAAATAGTCGCCACTTACCACTCCTGATTGAAAAACCACTCTATACAGATGAGAATGATACAGATCGTTTATCTAAACTAATAGCAGATTACAAAGCACCAATTTGGGTCGCGATGGAATATCGCTATATGCCACCTGTAGCCAAGCTAATTGAGGAAGCAGATGCTGCAACGGGCGGCATTCAAATGCTGACAATCCGCGAACACCGCTTTCCATTCCTGCCAAAAATTGGTGACTGGAATAGATTTAACGACAAAACTGGCGGTACATTAGTTGAAAAATGCTGTCATTTCTTTGACCTCATGCGCGTTATCATCAAATCAGAGCCTGTTCGCGTCATGGCCTCAGCGGGCCAATCGGTCAATCATCTGGATGAAGCCTATGGCAATAAGACCCCAGACATCTGGGATAATGGCTATGTGATTATTGATTTCAAAAACGGTGCGCGCGCCATGCTTGAACTATGCATGTTTGCAGAAGGCTCTCGATTTCAAGAAGAAATTACAGCAATCGGTTCTCGCGGTAAAATTGAAGCTCGTGTTCCTGGTCCACTTCGTTTTTGGTCTGAAACTGCCGGCCCACCACCTGTACCAGAGATCATTGTCAGCCCACGTTTTCCAACAGGCCCTGTGATGAGAGAAATACCTGTCGATCCAAAAATTTTGCATGCCGGCGACCATAATGGCTCAACATATTATCAACATGAGAAATTTGCTGCCGTTGTTCGGGGCGAGCAGGAGATTGAAGTCACGGCAAGTGATGGCAAAATCGCGGTACAAATGGGCATGGCAGCACAAAAATCGGCCATGACAGGTCAAGCAATCAATCTTTAAAAATCAAACTTATAAAAACGGCCTAGTTGCTTCGGAAAATTGGGTCTTTTCGGTTCGCGCCGATAAAGTTGGGGTTTAGTGTTTCGTCTTTGCAATATTGCAAAGGTGTCCCATCAAATTGGGCAAGCACACCCCCGGCTCCACGAAGAACAGCATCTGCGGCCGCAGTGTCCCATTCGTTTGTCGGAGCAAAGCGCGGATAAAAATCAGCACTTCCTTCAGCAATCATGCAGATTTTCATCGAACTGCCTGATTGCATCAACGTATATTCACCAAAGCGCGATAAAAACGCATTTGTTTCTTCGTTCATATAGTTGGAACTTGCGACAATGCGCGGTGGGATATTGCCTGTTGCAACTTTAATCGCAATGACATCATCACCGGTTTTGCGCCATGCACCAATTCCATCACCGCCCCAATAGGACACATCTGTAACAGGCACATAGACAACGCCAAAAGCGGGGTTACCCTTTATAATCAGCGCAATATTGACCGTAAACTGGCCGTTTTTCTTGATAAACTCTTTGGTTCCATCAAGCGGATCAACAAGCCAATAAGAACATTTGCAATCCACATTGCCAAGTTCCTTGAGGTTTTCCTCAGAAATGACAGGGATATTGGGCGTTAATTCCGCAAGGCCTTTTTCAATAATGGCATTGGCCATTAAATCAGCTTTAGTCACGGGAGAATTGTCAGATTTCATTTGGATGCAGAAATCAGAGCTATTATAAACGTCCATAATAGCTTCGCCTGCCTGCCTTGCAATAGTAAGCAGAGAGTGCTGAAAACTGGGCTGCGCCAGCTTATCTATATCAATACGACCATTCAACATGGCAACTCATTCCAATAGCTCTCGCCGAAAGGTTTCAACGGACCATTATGGCTATAGATTAGTAAACAAGATCCTACTTTGACCCAAAATAGGCTCGGACTTGATAAGAACAACGTTTACAGAGCTAAAAGTCAAACAAAAGTTTTAGTTTTTACCGTTCAAAGCGTTCTGAATGTGGGTAATACCGTCAGACAGCAATAAATCAGCCTTTTCAAAGCTATGCGCCTCCACATAACAGCGCATTTCAGGTGCATTGCCGGAGGGGCGAAGATGGATTGTTGACCCATTATCAAGACCAATGCGTAATCCATCCGTTGTATCAACGTGGGCGACCTTACCAAACTTCGCAAAAAAGGCATTCCGTTGCCCCTCATCCTCAACCAATGACTTGATAAGCGCCAGCGAGTGTTCGGTCGGTAGGTTTTCAATCCGGCCACTTTGCGTAATCGGCAATTTCAAGCCAGCAACGAGATTTGAAACAGATTGCGCGTTTTGCGTCGCTGAGGCCAAAACCGCAAGAATTGGCAACACACAATCGCGCGTTGGCAATGCCGATAAAGATCTGCCATCAACGGAAATATCAGACCCAAGCAAAAACCCTCCATTGGCTTCAAAAGCGGCAATGGTTTTTGCACCTTTTGCTTTGGATGTCACAATGCCTTCAATCACATAGGGTGATCCAATGCGCGTGCGAATAACATCGGCTTTTTGTACTTTTTCAATACCAGAATTAGAACTTACCGGCGTAATAATCGCATCAGCATCAATAAACATCGAGGTAATCAGCCCCAAAACATCACCCTTGACGCAAATTCCTTGTTCATCTGCGAGCAAAGGCCGATCACCATCACCATCAGTTGATATGATTGCATCAAACTTATGTTCTAAAGACCACGCCAATAGCATTTCACAAGTCTCCGCTGAAACAGCTTCAGTATCAACAGGCACAAAGGTTTCAGAGCGGGCAAGTGATACCACTTCAGCGCCAAAATGCTCCAGCAATGTTTTGAAATAATCACGTGCAACTGAACTATGCTCATAAAGCCCCAGCTTCATATGTTTCAAAGCATTTTCAGGCAGGAAATTTTCATAACGCTTGAAATATTGATCAAGTGCTTGGTCTTTCTCATTGGGCATATCAATATTTGAGCTAGACCCAAGTTCATCATCTTGAACCAAGTCAGCATGAGACCCAATCGCCAACTCATCAGGTTTGGCAATCTCACCATCTGGCAAATAGAATTTTATGCCATTTCGATCGGCAGGAATATGAGAGCCTGTAATCATGATCGAAGCAGTATTTTTTTTCATCGCATAATCTGCAAGCGCAGGCGTCGGAAGATCACCGCAGCTAATCGGCATCAACCCAGCATGAGACAAACCCTGTGCCGTTTGCTGGGCAATTTTAGGGCTAGAAGCACGAAGATCTTGACCAATAAATACTTTGTCGCCCAATTGAACGTGTCCAGAACTCAGCAAATGACGCGCAAAACCAATCACATGGCGTTCACTCGTTCCATCTGTTAAATCTTTAACCAATCCACGAAGTCCGCTGGTTCCAAATTTCGCCGCCATATTATGTTCCTAACATGTTCATCAGTTACACAACCATTAGGTTCGACGCGTTAACAAACAGCCTCAATATTCTTTAGCATTGTCAACAAACCCTCAAGCTCATTGATCGGCACCATGTTCGGGCCATCAGATGGTGCATTATCTGGGTCTTCATGCGTCTCAATGAACAACATTGCACACCCAACCGCAACAGCAGCCTTTGCCAATACTGGCACATATTTCCGATCACCACCGGTTGTTGCTCCTAAACCACCAGGTTGCTGAACGCTGTGTGTTGCATCAAACACAACAGGATAGCCAGTTTCCGCCATCACAGGTAAAGATCTAAAATCAGAGACCAACGTGTTATAGCCAAAGCTTGTGCCACGTTCGCACAACATGATCCGCTCATTGCCGGTCGAGGCCAATTTCTCGGCAACATTTTTCATATCCCAAGGCGCAAGGAACTGCCCCTTTTTCACATTAATTGCAGCGCCCGTATTCGCAGCAGCAAGCAAAAGATCCGTTTGACGGCATAAAAAAGCAGGAATTTGCAAAACATCAACAACTTCGGCTGTTTTTGCACATTGATATGCATCATGCACATCGGTCAAAACAGAGCAACCAAATTGAGCTTTAACAGCAGCCAAGATTTCCAAACCATCATCAATACCAACACCGCGTTTTGATGAAACAGATGAACGGTTGGCCTTATCGAAACTCGATTTATAGATGAATTGCACACCTGCTTTTCGGCAAGATTCAGCAATTTTCTCTGCCATGAATAATGAATGGTCCATGCTTTCGATTTGGCAAGGTCCAGCAATCAATGCAAATGGCAAATCATTACCAATTTTGATGTCACCAATTTCGATGTGTTTAGCTGAATTTGTCATGATTTACCTTTATAAAACGCTCTCAATTCGAGCAACATCAACGGGATTATTTAACTCCCAAAATACACGGCCGCGCGCGTCAACTTCAACGCATGCAACATTTTCACCATTCTCTAAAAAGCGCAATTGCTCAAGACCTTCATTGGCTTCCAAAAGCCCCTCACCCCAGCCCATATATTGGCGGAGCGCTGATGGTCGGTAAGCATAAACGCCCACATGGTGGAACACCGGCACAGCCTCTTGCACCTTACCATTAGGCACGAATGGGATAACTTCTTTTGAAAAATACAATCCACGGCCATTTTTATCAAACACAGCTGTGGTTCCGCCAACTCTACCTTCAGCGCGATCATTTTTGAAATTATCAAACGTATCTTGATCACACCGAAGAACCGGCGTTGCAACATTTACATCCGGATCTTCTTGCATTTTTAAAATCAGATCTTCAACGAACCATGGCGGAGTAAGCGGAGCATCACCTTGCAAATTAACAATTAAATCTGGCATTTCATCAAGATATTGAAGCGCATCTTCACAGCGTTCTGTACCATTTGCACAATTCTCACTGGTCATGATCACTTTGCCGCCAAACGCTTCAACATGATCTTTAATACGATCATCATCAGTAGCCACATAAACATCTATATCACCCGATTGAGCGCCAGCGACAGACATTGCCGTCTCCCATGACCGCAAAATAAGCGATTTAGCCACGCCATCAGAGCCTTTAAGCTCAACAAGTGGCTTGCCCGGATAACGTGTGGAGGCAAAACGTGCAGGAATTAAAATGACAGTTTTCATTATGCTGTTACTCCGGCGCGTAAACAATCATGGATATGGATTACACCAACCAATTGATTATCATCATTTGCAACAATACAGCAGGTAATCGCACGTTCCAACATCAGCTCCAAAGCTTTGGTCGCATAGGCATCTTTGCGCGTTGTGATCGGGTTTGCAGAACAAACTTGCGCCGCCGTTAAGTTCCAAAGGTCTTTTGCATTCCGGCGTAAATCACCATCTGAAATCACACCTTTGATAAAGCCATCCTCAACAACAACCGCAATACCAAGTGATTTTTCTGAAATCGTAATCACAACTTCCGACATCGGTGTTTCAGGCGTCACAATTGGCAATGCAGCACCTGCATGCATCAATTCACCAACCTTTAAGAACTTAGCGCCAAGCTTTCCACCTGGATGATATTTATGAAAATCTTCTGGCTCCGTGCCGATCATATTGATCAACCCAACCACCAAAGCATCACCAATCGCAAGGCTCAATGTTGTTGTCGTTGTTGGTGCTAAACCATTTGGGCAGACTTCAACCAATTTTCCATAAGTGATTGCAACTGTGGAGCTTTTAGCCAATGTACTGTCGGCATTAGCGGTGATTGAAATCATTGGAATATCATAATTAAGACAAAAGCTCATGACTTGAAAAAGCTCAGATGTCTCGCCAGAATTGGACAATGCCAAGACAACACTGTCTTTGCTAATTTGCCCCATATCACCATGACTTGCTTCAGCTGCATGCAAAAACAAAGACGGCTGACCAATAGATGAAAATGAAGATGATATTTTCCGCGCAACAAGCCCGGATTTGCCAATACCAACAACAACCAACGGCCCTTTGGCATCTTTAATCAAATGAAGCGCTTTTAAAAACGCATCATCAACTTTGACGCTGAAATCCATTAAAGCATTTGCTTCTGATACAATGGCTTGTTTGCATATCTCGAGAATACTCTCGTCAGATATGCCTATATTTTCCTGATTAATCACAGATATTATAAACCTTATTGTTCGCTCAACAGCATTTCGAAGTGTGTTTTTATCATAAAGTTTGAACACATAAATAGATAGATGCAGCAATGGCATTTATTGGTGATAAATCAATACATTTGCAAACAACAAATTTTACAAAAAAATCAATGTTTTAAAGTTGTGTTTAGAGTTCATGCATATAATTGAATACAAACCTGATCAAATTTGTTGGAGTGTATTGATGACGGTACTTATAACAGGCGGCGCTGGATATATCGGCAGCCACATGATGTGGGCTCTGCTCGATAGAGGCCAAACCCCTGTCATTGTTGATCGCCTCTCCAGTGGCTACCGCTGGGCAATACCGCCAGAAGTTCCGTTTTATGAGGCAGATATTGCTGATAAATCAACACTTGATAAAATCATCAAAACCCACAAAATTGAAGCCATCATTCACTTTGCTGGTTCAATTTCTGTTTCAGAATCGACTGAAAATCCATTATTATATTACAGAAATAATACTATCAATTCTGAAGGATTGATTGAAGTTGCGCTTCAAAACGGCGTTGAAAGCTTTGTTTTCTCATCAACAGCTGCAGTTTATGGAACGCCAATTGGCACAGCGCCCGTTGTTGAAGATATTCCATTAAACCCGCAATCGCCTTATGGTCATTCCAAACTTATGACAGAACGGATGCTCAAAGATACCTCCATTGCGCATGAGAGTTTCAACTACGCAGCTCTTAGATATTTCAATGTTGCAGGTGCAGATCCAAAAGGCAGAACAGGCCAATCGACAAAAGGTGCCATGAGCCTGATCAAAGTCGCCTGCGAAGCAGCGTCTGGCAAACGCGATCATATTGATGTCTTCGGCAATGATTACAATACGCCAGACGGGACATGTATTCGTGATTATATTCACGTCACTGATCTTGTGAATGCCCATCTTGCAGCGCTGGATAAGCTACAAAACAAAAGTACATCCTTGGTTGCCAATTGCGGATATGGCAAAGGATTTTCTGTGCTTGAAGTCCTCAAAGCTGTGACTCAAGTCTCCGGAAAAGAGTTCGAAGTTAAAATGGCCGACCGCAGAGCCGGTGATATTATCAGCATTACAGCCGACAATAGCTGTATTAAAGACCAAACTGACTGGACTGTTGAACATGATGATTTGAATGAAATTGTCAAAACATCCTATGATTGGGAAAGATACCTATCGAAAATGAACCAATTCTAGAGCAAAATCTCTGGAATGACCTTAGATCCGTTCAATATCACCCCTAGCCCAATCTTCTTGGGTCTGCGCTGCAAATTCTTCAAACTTGCCTTCAGATATCGCTTGCCTGATGCCAGCCATCAATTCTTGATAATAGGCAAGATTGTTCCAAGTTAACAACATACCGCCCAAAGCTTCACCCGCTTTAACTAGGTGATGGATGTAAGCACGCGAATAATCTTTGGCAGCTAAACAACTAGATTGCTCATCAAGCGGACGAATATCTTCTGCATGGCGGGCATTTTTAAAGTTCACCTTACCATATCGCGTAAAGGCTAACCCGTGGCGCCCTGCTCTTGTCGGCATAACGCAATCAAACATATCAATGCCACGCGCAACAGACCGCAAAATATCTTCTGGCGTTCCAACACCCATCAAATATCGTGGTTTTTCTGATGGCAGCTCAGGGCATGTCGCTTCCAGCATTTTCAACATAACTTCTTGTGGTTCACCCACAGCAAGACCGCCAATAGCATAGCCCTTAAGATCCATTGATTTTAAAGCTTGGGCAGATCGAACGCGCAAATCTTCATTATCGCCGCCCTGAACAATACCAAACATAGCTTTGCCCGGTTGATCACCAAAAGCTGTTTTGCAACGTTCTGCCCAACGTAATGACATTTCCATTGCGCGCTGAACTTCTTTTGTCTCCGCAGGCAGCGCAATACACTCATCCAACTGCATTTGAATGTCAGATCCCAAAAGACCTTGGATTTCAATCGAGCGTTCGGGTGTCATTTCGTGTTTTGAGCCATCAATATGCGACTGAAAAACAACGCCATGTTCGGTCAACTTGCGCAAACCAGACAAAGACATCACCTGAAACCCACCAGAATCAGTCAGGATCGGATGTTTCCAACGAGCAAACTCATGCAAACCACCCAACCGTGCCATACGCTCGGCACCGGGGCGCAACATCAGGTGATAGGTGTTACCCAAAATGATATCCGCACCAAGATCACGAACCTGATCCATATACATGGCTTTAACAGTAGCTGCAGTGCCAACAGGCATAAACGCAGGCGTGCGAACTGTGCCACGCGGCATCGTGATTTCGCCACGACGCGCAGCGCCATCTTTTGCCAATACATTAAATGTAAATTGCTCGCTCATAAAAGCTCCAAAACTTGAAATTTAAACGCCAAACTATGCTTTAAACAGCAAGCTCGCATCACCATAGGAATAAAATCTGTATTCATTCTCTATCGCATATTTATAAGCTGCCTGCATTGTTTCTAAACCACAAAACGATGAAACCAACATAAATAATGTCGATTTTGGCAGGTGGAAATTGGTCAAAAGAACATCAACAGCCTTGAACGTATAACCAGGGGTAATGAAAATATCGGTCGGGCCAGACCAAGCAAGCACTTCACCTTGATCATTTGTCGCGCTTTCCAAAAGGCGTAACGACGTTGTGCCAATACTCACAATACGACCACCATTTTTGTGGGCAGCGTTGAGCTGATCGGCAACATCTTGGGTGACATATCCAATTTCAGAATGCATTAAATGGTTTTCAGTGTCATCAGCTTTAACTGGCAAAAATGTACCCGCCCCCACATGTAATGTTACAAAATGGGTTGATACGCCTTTTGCTTTCAAAGCGTCAAAAATACTTTCGGTAAAATGAAGTCCGGCTGTTGGCGCAGCAACCGCGCCCGCATCTTTGGCATATATGGTCTGGTAATCTTCATGATCAGCTTCGTCATTATCACGTTTGGACGCGATATAAGGTGGTAATGGAATTTTGCCAACAATCATAACTTGGCTATCTAGATCAGCGCCGGATAGATCAAACGTCAACGTCACTTCGCCAGCATCGCCTTTAGTCGTGATGATTGCTTTAAGCTGGTCATGATCAGAGTTTTCAAAGACGATCTCGTCGCCTTCTTTAATCCGCTTACCGGGGCGAATAAAGGCTTTCCATGCATTGTCAGCAGCACGCATGTGCAACGTTGCTGAAACATTTACAATATTCTCGCCGCGAATTCTTATGCCTTCAAATTGCGCTGGAATAACCCGCGTATCATTGAAAACAACCGCATCACCTTCGTTTAGAAAGTCAACAAATTGCGAAATTCCACAATCAGAAAATACGGCACTCGACCCAGTCTTTGCAGGGTCAATTACCAACATTTTGGATGCATCTCGTGGAACTGCCGGACGAAGGGCAATGCGTTCGTCCGGCAGTTCAAAGTCAAATAAATCTACGCGCATAGGCTCGTATGTTACCCAAAGTTTTAGACGTCTGCGGCAACCCGCATAGTCGTGATTGAATCTGGATCCTGTACAGGCTCGCCGCGCTTGATTTTATCAATAGCGTCCATGCCTTCAATGACTTGGCCCCAAACAGTATACTGTTTGTTCAAGAAACCAGCATCGTCAAGACACACAAAGAACTGTGAATTTGCAGAATCTGGGCTCTGAGCGCGAGCCATTGAACATGTGCCACGTGCGTGGTTCATGTTTGAAAATTCAGCTTTAAGATCAGGCTTATCAGAACCGCCCATGCCAGTACCAGTTGGATCACCAGTTTGAGCCATAAAGCCTTCGATCACACGGTGAAACACGATACCATCGTAGAATTCTGCGCGAGCAAGTTCTTTAATACGACCAACATGGCCAGGTGCCAAATCAGGGAAAAGTTCAATGACAACTTTGCCTTGTGATGTTTCCATGATCAATGCATTTTCTGGATCTTTAATTTCAGCCATCAGGCTCTCCTTTTATATAAATTATTGACTAACCGTAACAGAAATCATTCGGTCAGGATCTTGTACAGAGCCGCTTTGACCCGACCCACGTTTAATTTTATCAACAAATTCCATGCCAGATGTAACTTGGCCCACAACAGTATATTGACCGTTTAGAAATGCGCCTTCAGCAAACATGATAAAGAACTGCGAATTTGCAGAATTTGGATTTTGCGAACGTGCCATGCCAACTGTTCCACGTTCATAAGGAACTTGTGAAAACTCAGCTTCGATATCACCCAAAGATGATCCACCCGTGCCAGCACGGTTTGCTGCATAACCATCTTCCATATCACCAAACTCAACATCGCCAGTTTGGGCCATAAAGCCTTCCATCACGCGGTGAAATGCAACATTGTCATATTCACCATTTTTAGCGAGAGTTGTGATTTGTTTCACATGTTTTGGCGCAACATCAGCTGCAAGTTTGATAACAACGTCACCATCTTTAAGCTTGATGGTCAATGTGTCGTTCACCTGCGCAGATACAGCTAAGACGGATGCGAATGTAAGTGCACAAAGTGCAATAAAAAATTGACGCATGATAATTATCCTTCAATTATAATTTTGCCAGTTTGAAAACCTTGTGCGCTGTCGCATAACTTTACAACAAAGGCAAGGCACATGGTTTAATTTTGGCTTTCAAGTTAATTTGAGTTTGTGGCCTTTAGGCCGGATTTCGGCGCTCCATGAGAGCTTGATGGACGTTTTCAGGCACAAATGCTTCAACATCACCGCCCATATTGAAGATTTGCCGCACCAATGTGGCATTGATGTGTCGATATTCAGGAGATGCAGGGATAAAAATTGTCTGAATTTCTGGCGCCATATCACCATTCATTCCAGCTTGCTTCATTTCATCATCTAGATCGCTTGCATCTCGCAAGCCTTTAACAATGACATGTGCACCGCAACTGCGAGCACCCTCAACTGCCAATCCTTGATGAAAAACAACTTTAATTCGGCTTGAGAATTCTGGATCTAACGAAGCAACAGCTTCATTGATCAGCGCAGAACGCTCTTCAAAATCAAATAGACCTTTTTTGGTAGGACTGATCCCAACACCAACAATGACTTTGGAAAATACACCAAGCGTTGAAAGCAAAACGTCCAAATGTCCGTTGGTAAACGGGTCAAAAGAACCAATTAAAAATGCTTTTGTCATGGAGGGCCTTTCCCAAAGCAACTATCAGTTAAGAAAATGGTGAATGGGGAAGCCTAAGCTTCGCCATCCACATTATTATCAGAACCATCAGCGTCTGTTGCTGGCGCTACAGGTGTCTCAGTTGCAGTTTCCGCTGTATTTGCTTCGCCGGCATCAACACCATCTTCGTTCATATCGTCTTCATCGCTAGGCTCGCTAATACGGTCAACCGAAACAACATTCTCATTTTTCGCTGTTGAGAAGATTGTCACACCTTTGGTTGCACGACCTGCCATGCGGATACCGCCAACAGGAACGCGAATGACTTGACCGCCATCGGACACAAGCATGATCTGATTTTCGTCTTCAACCGGGAACGTTGCGACTAACTTACCGATTGTATCAGTTTTACCAGTATCAGTGGCGCGAATACCCTTGCCGCCACGACCAGATGTTCTAAATTCGTAAGATGATGAACGTTTGCCGTAACCTTTAGCACTCACAGTTAATACAAATTGCTCACGGGCTTTCAGCTCATCATAGAATTCTTGACTGATTTCGCCTTCAACAACAACTTCATCTGTATCATCGTTGATAACCTCGTCAGCGTCATCACCCTCAGAGCGACGTTCAGCCATGGCACGTTTGAGATAAGCTGTACGTTCCCAAGCTTCAGCATCAACATGGGCGAGAATTGTCATTGAGATCAAATCATCGCCGCCGCCAAGTCGAATTCCGCGAACACCAACTGAATTTCGGCCGGCAAAGACACGAATATCAGTCACAGAGAAACGAATACATTGACCAAGCGCTGTGGTGAGCAAGACATCATCATGTTCACTACAAGTTTCAACATTTAAAATCTCATCATCATCATCAAGCTTCATCGCAATTTTACCATTGCGGTTGACCTGAACAAAGTCAGACAATTTATTTCGGCGCACTGTGCCACGTGTTGTTGCGAACATCACATCCAACTGTGTCCAGCTTTCCTCATCTTCAGGAAGCGGCATAATAGATGTAATCCGTTCGCCCTGCTCCAGCGGCAGCATATTAATCAATGCCTTACCGCGAGATTGTGGACTACCAATTGGCAAACGCCATACTTTTTCTTTGTACACAATACCGCGTGAGGAGAAGAACAACATCGGCGTATGTGTATTGGCAACAAATAAACGCGTCACAAAATCTTCATTTTTCGTCGACATGCCAGAGCGACCTTTGCCGCCACGACGTTGCGCACGATAAGCTGCCAAAGGCACACGTTTGATGTAACCAGAATGAGAAACAGTCACGACCATGTCTTCGCGGGCGATGAGATCTTCATCGTCCATATCAAGACCACCTTCCATGATTTCAGTCCGGCGCGGTACGCCAAACTCATCACGGATATGAATCATTTCATCACGAACAATACTTTGAATACGATCACGAGAACGCAAAATATCAAGGTAATCTTTGATTTCCGCACCAATGGTGCTGAGTTCATCGCCAATTTCATCACGACCAAGAGCTGTCAAACGTGCCAAACGCAATTCTAAAATCGCTCTCGCTTGCTCTTCGGACAAATTGTATGTGCTATCTTCATTGATCTGGTGACGTGGATCATCAATCAACAAGATCAGAGATTCAACATCTTTGGCAGGCCAACGGCGCTCCATTAATTGGGCACGCGCAGTTGCTGGATCCGGCGCTTTGCGGATCAATGCGATAATTTCATCGATATTGGCAACTGAAATCGCTAAACCAACCAAAACATGGGCGCGATCACGAACTTTGCGCAATAAATACTTTGTTCTGCGGCTGATAACCTCTTCACGGAACGCAACAAACGCCCGCAAAAGATCCATAATGTTGAGCAATTCAGGCTTGCCACCATTAAGCGCAACCATATTGACGCCAAATGACGTCTGCAATTGCGTATAACGGAACAGCTGATTGAGCACCACTTCTGGAACCGCATCACGCTTAAGCTCAATAACAACACGATAACCTTGACGATCTGACTCGTCACGAAGATCAGAAATACCCTCAACACGCTTTTCGCGCACAAGTTCTGCCATCTTCTCAATCATTGCAGCTTTGTTCACTTGATAAGGAACTTCAGTGACAATGATAGCGTTACGGTCGTTACGGATTGTCTCAAAATGCGTACGACCACGCATCATAACGGAGCCACGTCCAGTCTCAAAACCACTTTTAATACCAGCACGGCCCAAAATATGGCCACCAGTTGGGAAATCTGGACCCGGAATGATTTCCATCAATTCCGCTAATTCAATCGCAGGGTTTTCCATAACAGCAATACAGCCGTTAATCACTTCAACCAGATTGTGTGGCGGGATATTGGTCGCCATACCAACGGCAATACCGCCAGCACCATTGACCAATAGATTTGGAAAACGCGCAGGAACAACAACAGGCTCGCGGCCTGAATCATCGTAAGTTTGTTGGAAAATGACAGTTTCTTTGTCAATATCTTCAAGTAATTCATGAGCAAGCTTGGCAAGACGCGATTCTGTATAACGCATCGCAGCTGGCGGATCGCCATCAATGGAACCAAAGTTACCCTGACCATCAACAAGCATTGAGCTCATAGACCAATGCTGAGCCATACGAACCATGGCATCATAAATCGACTGATCACCATGAGGGTGATACTTACCCATCACATCACCGACAATACGTGATGATTTCACATATTTACGGTTCCAATGGTAATTGCCTTCATGCATCGCATAGAGAATGCGCCGGTGCACAGGTTTCAACCCATCACGAACATCTGGCAATGCGCGACTTACAATTACGCTCATCGCATAATCTAGATAAGATCGCTGCATTTCCTCTACGATGGAAATTGGCTCGATACCCGGTGTCGGGGTGCTACTGTCTGGTGTTTTTTGGTCGGTCAAATTTTTAACAGATCATGGTTGTTGGAATCAATACATTCTTATAACCTAAATCAGCTCAACTTGCTAATTTCTGTTGCTTTTTCTTAGGGGATAAGCCCATTAATATCAGCAATTCATAAAAATCAATTCTGATCCCCGCTTAAAAAAGCCAAAGTCAGCACAAAAGCAACAGTTTGCACCAAGGTATACCATGTCATATGAACTGCTCATCAGCGCTTTCACCACAATGATTGTTATGTATGACCCTCCCGGCATGGCAGCAATCTTTTTGGGCTTAACATCCGACATGGATCGACAGCAGCGCTTTCAAGTTGCATTGCGCGCATGTTTAATTGCTTTTGTCATTTTAACTGTATTTGTTTTGGTCGGCTCCAGCATATTAACGCTTTTAGGCATCAGCTTGGGCGCCTTTAGAATTGCCGGCGGTTTGCTGCTCTTTTGGATCTCATTTGAGATGTTGTTTGAAAAACGCCAAGAGCGTCATGAGAAAAGCGCAAAAACTGCAGTGACTAAAGATCAAATCGCAAATATCGCAATTTTCCCGATGGCCATCCCGCTTATTGCCGGTCCTGGCGCGATTTCAGCCGTGATTTTGCTTGCAGGTTCGTTTGAAGGTGCATCCAGCACAGCCATGTTAATCGGCGTTGTGTTATTTGCAACGCTGGCATTATTCTTAAGCTTAGTGGTCGCAGATCGCCTTGATCAGTTTTTGGGAACCACAGGTCGTCTTATTCTGACCCGCCTATTAGGTCTCATCCTTGCAGCCGTTGCTGTTCAGTTTGTGATTGATGGCATCAATTCAACTTGGTTCTAAGCGGATTGTCACAGAGTAAAACGCAAAGAGCAGTATGAAAACCATTCTATCTAAGTGTGGTTAGATAAACTTTATATTCGACACCACCATATAGATGAAGACTGTCGTGACCTCTGATTGTCACAAATTCAATATCATCTGGAATCATAACGCCGGACAATGAGCGCGTAAACGGTTGTTCATTAACATGGGGATGATGAAGAATGCGCTCGCCCAACACATTACCTTCAGGATCAACCACATCCCATTTATTGGCATAATGGTCCCAACCTTCATCTGCATGACGAAGTGTGACATCAAATCGGTGATTTTGAACTGAGGTTTGTTGGGCAACGACTTTGACGACGTCGACCTCACCAGCCAGACTTGTCGAGAACATTGCCACAGTTGAGGCAAGTGTTATGAGGGAAATACGAAACAGGTTATGCATAATCATCTCCTTTTATCCCCCTCACCGATATTACAATTAATAAGTACTCAAACTATCTTGAAGCTCTGGAGCTTCCAAAGTTGTTAAACGCGTTCGTGGATCAAAACGGAATGTCATCATCCATGTCATTAGAGAAGCCACCACCTTGGTTGCCGCTATCTTGATGTCCACCGCCGATATTGCCGCCGCCTTGGTTTCCACCAAAGTTACCACCACCTTGATTGCCGCCACCTTGGTTTCCTCCAAAGTTGCCACCACCCTGATTGCCACCTTGATTACCGCCGCCTTGGTTATCACCACGGCCATCAAGCATTGTCAGCGTTGAGTTAAACCCTTGCAAAACAACTTCCGTTGAATATTTATCAACGCCGTTATTGTCCTGCCATTTACGAGTTTGCAGCGCGCCTTCAAGATAAACCTTTGAACCTTTTTTCAAATAGTTCTCAGCAACTTTGCAAAGCCCCTCAGAAAAGATCACAACACGGTGCCATTCAGTTTTATCGCGGCGTTCGCCAGAATTCTTATCGCGCCAGCTTTCAGATGTCGCAATGGATAGATTGACAATTGGGCGACCATCTTGCGTGCGCTTGATATCTGGATCCGCTCCAAGATTGCCCACCAAAATCACCTTATTTACACTGCCCGCCATGTCAAAACCTTTCAATCAAAAATTACTAGATTAAACCAATAACCCAGCAACACATTTCGTCCCACTACAATCGGCCAAAACTGCCGACAATCCACATCTATTATTATCACAAAAACAGCATTCAGAGCGATTTCATTTCAATTTTCATTCAGGCTCTCAAAAACCAGAGAAATAAACAAACCCAAAACCGCACCAAAAACACGTCATTGTTCCTATTTTGTTCTATATATGCAATATAAACATGTCAAGCGAATCAAAAGAGTGAATATTTAAATCCAAAGCTCGACAGCAACGTAAATAACTATAAAACAATATCTAAATTTCAATCGACAGATTTCAGGCATTTTATGAGTGAATTAAAATATATTTCAGTACGCGGCGCACGTGAGCACAATCTTAAAGGCATTGATATTGATCTGCCAAGAAACAAGCTGATTGTTATGACAGGCCTATCCGGCTCTGGTAAATCATCACTGGCTTTTGATACGATCTATGCGGAAGGCCAGCGGCGCTATGTCGAAAGCCTATCGGCCTATGCGCGTCAATTCCTTGAAATGATGCAAAAGCCTGATGTTGATCAAATTGAAGGCCTATCGCCTGCGATTTCGATTGAACAAAAAACCACTAGCCGTAATCCGCGCTCCACAGTTGGCACAGTCACTGAGATTTACGATTATATGCGGCTCTTGTTTGCGCGTGTGGGTGTTCCCTATTCGCCAGCAACCGGCCTTCCGATTGAAAGCCAGACCGTCAGCCAAATGGTTGATCGTGTCCTAGAGCTAGAAGAAGGCACAAGACTTTATATCTTGGCGCCGCTCGTTCGAGGCCGCAAAGGCGAATACCGCAAGGAAATGGCCGAGTTGATGAAGAAAGGCTTTCAGCGTTTGAAAGTCGATGGTGTGTATTACGAAATTGCTGAAGTCCCTGAACTCGATAAGAAATTCAAGCACGATATTGATGTCGTGGTTGATAGAGTTGTCGTCCGCCCCGATAGCGCTGCGCGTTTGGCAGATAGTATGGAAACTTGCCTGCGCCTATCAGAAGGTATGGCCGTTGCAGAATTTGCAGATAAACCATTACCCGATTCTGAAACAGCATCAGGGTCAAAAAATAAATCCAAAAACGATACGCATGAGAAAATTCTGTTTTCAGAAAAGTTCGCCTGCCCTGTATCTGGTTTTACGATATCAGAAATAGAACCGCGTTTATTCTCATTCAACAATCCGTTCGGCGCCTGCCCCACATGTGATGGCTTGGGCAGCCAAAAGAAAATTGATGAAACCATGATCATTCCAGATCAAGGCAAGACAATGCGCGATGGCGCCATTGCCCCTTGGTCAAAATCGTCCTCACCTTATTATAAGCAAACGCTAGAAGCTTTAGCCAAGCACTTTAATTTCAACATGGGTGATTGCTGGTTTGAGCTGACCGATGAGGCACAAAAAGCCATTTTGAACGGCACCAAAGACAAGGTTGATTTCAATTACGATGATGGCTTGCGCTCCTATAAAACATCTAAAAACTTTGAAGGTATTATTCCAAATCTTGAACGCCGCTGGCGCGAAACAGATAGTAATTGGGCACGTGATGAAATTGAGCGATACATGTCTCAAGCCCCTTGCCCATCCTGCAAAGGCTATCGCCTAAAACCAGAAACCTTGGCAATAAAACTTGATGGCCGCCATATCGGTGATGTCAGCCTTATGTCCATTCGCGCAGCAGGTGATTGGTTTGATAGTCTATCGGACAAACTCAACGAAAAGCAGCTGACAATAGCAAAAAGCATATTAAAAGAGATCCGTGATCGTTTGAGGTTCCTCAATGATGTGGGATTGGATTACCTCACATTGTCGCGGAATTCAGGTTCACTATCAGGTGGTGAAAGCCAGAGAATTCGCCTCGCCTCCCAAATTGGCTCAGGCCTAACGGGCGTGCTCTATGTTTTGGATGAGCCATCAATTGGACTGCACCAACGTGATAATGCAAGACTGCTCGAAACACTGCGACATCTACGAGATATCGGCAATACTGTGATCGTTGTTGAACATGATGAAGAAGCCGTTTTGACCGCAGATTATGTCGTCGACATCGGCCCCTTTGCCGGTATTCATGGTGGTGAAGTTGTTGCCAAAGGCACACCCAAACAGATCATGGCCAATAAAAACTCTCTAACCGGCCAATACCTGTCTGGCAAGATTGAAATACCAAATCGTGTTGAAAGACGTAAAGCAGTTAAAGGTAGAGAAATCAAAGTTGTAGGAGCAACTGCTAATAATTTAAAGAATGTAACTGCCGCCATCCCACTTGGTATATTCACAGCCGTAACAGGCGTATCTGGTGGCGGCAAATCTACGTTTTTGATTGAGACACTTTATAAAGCTGCTGCACGCCGCATTATGGGTGCACGCGACAATCCAGCAGCGCATAGCCATATTGAGGGTTTTGAATTTGTCGACAAAGTTATCGACATTGATCAATCTCCAATTGGCCGCACACCACGATCAAACCCTGCGACTTACACAGGTGCATTCACCCCAATTCGTGAATGGTTCACGAGTCTGCCTGAAGCTAAAACGCGCGGCTATCAGCCTGGACGTTTCTCCTTCAATGTCAAAGGTGGACGCTGTGAAGCCTGCCAGGGCGATGGCGTTATCAAAATCGAAATGCACTTCCTCCCTGATGTTTATGTGACATGCGATGTATGTCACGGAAAACGCTACAATCGCGAAACACTGGATGTGACCTTCAAAGGTAAATCTATTGCTGATGTTTTAGATATGACTGTGGAAGAAGGCTGCACATTCTTTGATGCTGTCCCTGCTGTCAGGGATAAATTGATCACGCTCAGACGTGTTGGCTTGGGCTATATCAAAGTGGGCCAACAAGCCAACACACTATCGGGCGGTGAAGCGCAACGGGTTAAATTGGCCAAAGAACTTTCTAAACGTTCAACCGGCAAGACATTATATATATTAGATGAACCAACAACTGGCCTCCACTTCCATGATGTTGCAAAATTGCTGGAAGTTCTGCAAGAGCTTGTTGATCAAGGAAACTCTGTTGTTGTGATCGAGCATAATCTAGAAGTCATCAAATCTGCCGATTGGGTGATTGATTTGGGTCCTGAAGGTGGAGATGGCGGCGGCGAAGTCGTGGCTATCGGAACACCAGAAGATGTGGCTAAAGTGAAACGATCATATACAGGCCATTTCTTAAAAGAGCTTCTTGATAGACGCAGTAATATTGTAGATGCTGCGGAATAACTTTCGCACTCACTATCTTTGGACTTATACATGAGCAAACGAACCGGTTTTACAAAAATAACGCCCTACCTTGTTTGCAATGGCGCATCCCAGGCCATCGATTATTACATTGAGCATTTGGGCGCAAAAGAGCTCTATCGTCTTGAAATGGACAATGGCTTAATTGCCCATGCAGAGATTGAAATAGGTGATGGTCGTATATTGCTAAGCGATGAGTTTGAAAAGCTTGGCATCTTATCGCCTTTATCAATCGGCGGAAGTCCAATTTCACTCAATATATATGTCGATAATCCCGATGCAGTGTTTGCAAGCCTGTTGAAAGATGCGGGCATCGAACTCTCTCCGATGGAAGATCAATTTCACGGGGATAGATCTGGCAAACTCCAAGACCGATACGGTCATATTTGGCATATCGCTAGCAATCAACAAGACCTAACGTCGGACGAGATTGTGCAAAAATTCAAACAGGCTATAGGTCGATAGCTTGACACCTTACAACAGGCCAAATTATCTGCACTGTTTTTAATCTTTTGCCTAATTTTTACTCAAATTTTATGACTATAAAATCAGCATGTTTTTACAAAAAATTGCAAAAACATGGCGTTTCTAATCCATACAGAGGCGTTTTTGGCGTTTTCTGCAAAAAAGAGACATTTTTCCGTAAGAAAAGATAAGATTTATGAGAATAAGTGTATTTTGCGTATTCCAAGAACGAAACTGGCATGGCATATGCATATACATGTATAGAGCGGGCATAAGCGCGCCTAAACTGGGAAAAGCGGAGAAAATTTTCTTATGAAGAAAATCGAAGCGATTATTAAACCGTTCAAGCTCGACGAAGTGAAGGAAGCCCTTCAAGAAGTCGGTTTGCAAGGCATTACAGTAACTGAAGCTAAAGGTTTTGGCCGTCAAAAAGGCCATACTGAGCTTTATCGCGGTGCAGAATACGTGGTTGACTTCCTACCCAAGGTTAAAGTCGAAGTGGTTCTTGCCGAAGAAAATGTTGAACAAGCAATTGACGCTATTCGCAATGCAGCCCAAACAGGTCGTATTGGCGATGGTAAAATTTTTGTATCACAGGTAGACGAAGTTATCCGTATTCGCACAGGTGAAACTGGAGTGGATGCTGTATAAAAGCGTCATATAATTCATCGGCCACTAGTTCTTAGTGGCTATATTTTCGTCATCACAAATTTAGGGAAATAAATAATGACGACTGCAAAAGACATTCTGAAGCAAATTAAAGACGAAGACATCAAATTTGTTGATCTGCGTTTTACTGATCCACGCGGCAAACTTCAGCACGTGACAATGGATATCGATGTTGTAGACGAAGACATGTTCGCTGATGGCGTCATGTTTGATGGCTCATCAATCGGCGGTTGGAAAGCAATCAATGAGTCAGATATGACTTTGATGCCTGCCCCAGAAACAGCCCATATGGATCCTTTCTTTGCACAATCTACTCTTGTGATCTTGTGCGACATCGTAGATCCAGTAACAGGCGAAGGTTACAACCGTGACCCACGCTCAATCGCCAAAAAAGCCGAAGCTTATATGCAAGCATCTGGTGTTGGTGACACGATCTATGTTGGCCCTGAGCCAGAGTTTTTCGTATTTGATGATGTTAAATTTGCATCAGAGCCATACAATACAGGCTTTAAGCTTGATTCAGTTGAGCTTCCATCAAACATGGACACAGACTACGAGACAGGTAACCTAGGTCACCGTCCACGTACAAAAGGTGGTTACTTCCCAGTACCTCCAATTGATTCAGAGCAAGACATGCGTTCTGAAATGTTGACAGTCATGAAAGAGATGGGTGTTAAAGTTGAAAAGCAACACCACGAAGTGGCAGCAGCTCAGCACGAACTCGGTGTGATGTTTGATGAAATGACAATCAACGCTGATAAAGTGCAAATCTACAAATATGTTGTGCACCAAGTTGCAAATGCCTACGGCAAAACAGCTACATTTATGCCAAAGCCAGTCTTCGGCGACAATGGCACAGGCATGCACGTACACCAGTCTATCTGGAAAGATGGCGTACCAACATTTGCTGGTGACGAATATGCTGGTCTTTCTGAAACTTGCCTTTTCTACATTGGCGGTATCATTAAGCACGCTAAATCGTTGAATGCTTTCACAAACCCAACAACAAACTCATACAAGCGTTTGGTTCCTGGTTACGAAGCACCGGTTCTACTTGCATATTCTGCACGTAACCGTTCTGCATCATGTCGTATTCCATTCGGCACATCGCCGAAAGCAAAACGTGTTGAAGTTCGTTTCCCTGATCCAATGGCTAACCCATATCTTGCATTCGCAGCAATGCTTATGGCTGGCCTTGACGGCATCAAAAACAAAATCCACCCGGGCAAACCAATGGATAAAGATTTGTACGATCTTCCTCCAAAAGAACTTAAAAAGATCCCAACTGTTGCAGCATCTTTGCGCGAAGCGCTTGATTGCCTTAACAAAGATCGTAAGTACTTGACTGCTGGTGGCGTGTTTGATGATGATCAAATCGATGCTTACATTGAATTGAAAATGGAAGAAGTTATCCGTTACGAGCACACACCGCATCCGGTTGAGTTCGACATGTATTACTCTTCATAATCTATTCTTTAAGATACCAAATTATAAAGCCTCGGCATTCGTGCCGAGGCTTTTTTGTATCTCATATATAATATTTGAAAACCGATATTGATCAGAACAAGATTGCTATCTTGGATAGATAGTGATCAGAATTAGATCCAATTATCTATGAACGCTTTGCAAGCCAGTTCAATGTTCGGCGCCAATCAATCATTCTAATCGGTGTACCATGACGGCCAGTATCAAACAGAACCAAATGTATCGGATATTTAGGCTCGCGTGTTTTGATCGTTTTATAAACATCGCGCTGAATTGTCCACGGATACACAACATCATCATTTCCATGCGCAATAACAATCGGCAAGCCGACAGATATAGCATGCGATTTTGCAAGGTTCTTATCGGGGATAGCACCCAACAGAATAATTCCGCTCAACCGAGCTACGTCCGCATCGTTGTGAGCCATCTTATTACAGATCTGCCCACCCATGGATGCACACACCAAGATGATCTTGGGTGCCCGCTTCTCATCATGCAAATAACGAACAAGCGCTCTTGTGTCTTCCACACCTTCTTTTGTAAAATCACGAACGGTTTGGGTAATATAAAGACCACGATCGCGCACAGCTATATTCTTGAGGCGATTAAAATTACCACCAAAGGAATAATCCTTCATACCAAGTTTGCGATCACCTTGCGCGCCATGAATAAACAAAACGGTGAATTCTGGCGCACCTTTTTTGGCAATAAAGCTAATCTCGATATTACGCCCTTGATACTCAAACTCTTCAAATGACATATGCCGGCGCAGGCCAGTTTTGATATATTTTTGCTTTACTTTGCGGATAGGTATTTGATCTCGTTCATAAAGATCCACCTGCTTGTCATATTTTACCAGCAGAAAATCACCATTATCTTCAGATTTAAGGATCTCCGGATAATTAAATAACTTATCCTTAAACGGCGTTATTTCGAATCCATATAGTTTGTTTGGCACTATAAGCGCCATACAAACCACGACAAACCCCAAACTAAATGGGAAAAACTTCACAATTGTGCTGACCATTAATGACTTCACTCGGACAAAGCTCCTATTTTGGCGTACATTATTCACTAGCATAGGTGATTCGAACAGAGAGTGCGCGGCAAGATATCATGGAAGATAATAACGATCTTTTTTCAAGTTTTGGTGATGGTGATAAAAAGCCAGAAAGCAAACCTGCGACTGTAACACCTACACCAGCTGCAGCACCGACGAACACGCCTGCGGTCGCAGCAACCCAGACTCAGAATCCGGCTCCAGCTCCAAAGACAACAGCTGCACCTAAAGCTACAAACAATCTACCCAAAGCATCATCTGATGAAGAATATGGCGCGAATGCTATTGAGGTTCTTGAAGGCCTCGAGCCCGTGCGCTTGCGTCCCGGCATGTATATTGGTGGAACAGACCAAAACGCCCTGCACCACCTGTTTGCTGAAATCATTGATAATTCAATGGATGAGGCTGTTGCTGGCCATGCAAGTTTTATTGATGTTGAACTCGACGAAGAAGGCTATCTCTCGGTCACCGATAACGGTCGCGGTATTCCGGTTGAAGAACACCCAAAGCATCCAGGAAAGTCAACGCTGGAAGTGGTGCTGACCATTCTCCATGCGGGCGGTAAGTTTAACTCAAGTGTTTATGAAACATCGGGCGGTCTTCATGGTGTGGGTATCTCTGTGGTCAACGCACTGTCTGATGATCTTATTGTCGAAGTTGCGCGTAACAAAACCCTCTATCAACAAAAATTCTCACGCGGCATTCCCCAAGGTGGCATTGTCAATCTAGGTGAAGTCCATAATCGCCGCGGCACAAAAGTCAAATTCCACCCTGATCCTGATATATTTGGATCAGACGTAAAGTTTGATCCCAGCCGCCTTTATAAAATGGCACGCTCTAAAGCCTATCTGTTTGGTGGTGTCGAAGTGCGCTGGACAGTACATCCTTCTTTGATCAAAGAAGGTGGCGAAATTCCACCGAAAGCAACATTCCATTTCCCAGGAGGTCTCAAAGACTACTTGGAAACAACTTTGGGCAAATCTTTCCGCGTCACGCGTGATATTTTCCATGGCAAGACTAAACGTACTGGCGGTCACGGATCGCTCGAATGGGCCATTGCTTGGCATGGCGGCGATAACATTGTTGAAAGTTATTGTAATACAATTCCAACCAATGATGGCGGCACGCACGAAGCAGGCTTTCGCCTTGCCCTCACCCGTGGGTTAAAAAGCTATGGCGAACTCACAGGCAATAAACGCGCAGCGCAAATCACCACAGATGATGTGATGATTTCTGCCCATGGCATGTTATCGGTCTTTATTCGCGAACCTGAATTTGTCGGTCAAACTAAAGATAAACTGGCAACTGTTGAAGCTCAGCGCATTGTGGAAACCGGCATTCGTGATGCTTTTGATCACTTCCTCGCAGATTCTCCACAAGAGGCTGCAAAGCTGCTTGATTGGGTGATCGAACGCGCTGAAGAGCGCGCCCGTCGCCGCAAAGAAAAAGAAGTTAATCGCAAAACCGCTGTTCGCAAACTGCGCCTGCCCGGTAAATTGGCAGATTGTAGCCAAAACACAGCCGGTGGCGCTGAACTCTTCATAGTGGAGGGTGATTCTGCGGGTGGATCGGCTAAACAAGCAAGAAACCGGAAAAACCAAGCCATCTTGCCTTTGCGCGGTAAAATCTTAAATGTTGCCAGTGCTGTGCGAGAAAAAATTACAGCAAACCAACAATTGGCTGATCTTATTCAAGCCTTGGGCTGTGGAACACGCGCCAAATATCATGAAAATGATCTGCGCTATGAACGCATTATCATCATGACCGATGCCGATGTTGATGGCGCACATATTGCTTCCCTCTTGATCACATTCTTCTTTCAAGAAATGCCAGAGCTGGTCCGTGGGGGCCATCTGTTCTTAGCCGTTCCACCACTATATCGTCTCTCGCAAGGCACAAAAACGCTTTATGCGCGCGATGATGCGCACCGTGCTGAACTGATGGAAACTGAATTCAAAGGCAGAGGCAAAGTGGATGTTGGACGCTTTAAAGGTCTTGGTGAAATGCTACCAGCTCAACTTAAAGAAACAACCATGCATCCGGGCAAACGGACATTGTTGAAAATTGAGATGGATGACATCTTGATCGAAGAGACCAATAAAGCAGTTGATGATCTCATGGGTACAAAGCCAGAAGCACGATTTAAATTCATTCAAGAGAATGCACAATTTGCGGATAATCTAGATATCTAAATGCGGATTTTAAGCCGCAACATCAAACTTAAGTGACAATGCATATTGCTTTGCAGCTTTGCAGCTTTGGGTAAACTGAATGTTTTCCAACATCATCAGCAATTCTGAAATTGGCGTATCTGTGTGTAATTCAGATGCATATTTGCTGATGAGATGCTCCGTGATGTCAGCTGCATGATTACCCATCTCACGTTTAGATGCATCGCGCCACATCAGCGTTGCATCAACAAAGACGGGACTAAGTTCAGAACTTAAACCTGCTGAATGATAAAGCGCTTTAACAACCGAATACTGGCCATCACTCAATATCGCGCGAATACGCTGAGGTGATTTGCCTGACAGCTTACCAATTGTCGTTGCGAAGAAATCGACATTACCCACACATAAAGTATGAACCAAAAACGATGGTGTAATTTTACCTGCAATACGCAAATGCCCAACAAGGGCCAACATATCATCGCCTTGCGCTGTTTCAGCCAAAGCCAATGTTGCATGTAAACATGCATCTTTTGCAACATGTTTAACCCGCTCGCGGCCCAAAAGAGCACCGACAAAGGCATCATTTGCAAATGTATTGCCAAGTTCTTCAACCAATTGATGACGTGTATTTGCAGGCAAATCATCGCGCTCAAGCAATAACGAGCGCACACGGCCACAATGACCAAAACGATCCGCAAGACGAGAAATTGAAACACGTGCAATATGAGCGTCCGTATTCTGCATTAATGCAAGTACAGCCTCTTTATCACCAACTTCAATCAATGCTGCGCAAACAGATGGAGAAAGATGCATCCGCGTTGCAATAATATACTGACGACCAAAGTCTCCATTTGCGATCAGATCAACCAAATTATTATCAGATAAAAGCGGCGAATAGGCCAAGACAGGCGCACTGACATCAATCTGATCTTGAGCGAGCGCATTAATAATCATCGGTGGTGCAACATCGCTTGTTGCCAAAGTTGTTGCCATTGAGCGGCGAACATCTGGGGATTTATCTTCCAACAACAATGCCATGGAACATTCAGCAGCATGCATCTCATCGGACAGAAACTGCCCGGTTACAAAGGACTCACACAGAGCATTAACCGCCTTAACGCGCGATTTAGTGTCCGAACTTGTAGTCCACTGCAAAAACTCTTTGATGATCATGAATATACGCTCATTTTGTACTAAATTACTAACTAGCACCAACACTAACGGCAAAAGGTTTACGATCCGTTCATCATGTTTATTAATCATAAGATCACCAGATTTTGTAAATACTGAGCAAATTCAGCTAATAGTCAGATGTATTCTGCCTTAACACAAACCAAAAAACTTTCGATCATAATGGTTGTGTTATTTGCAATTAGGATTCATATCCCAAAAGACACCTTTGCTGAAATACCATTGAACCTAGGCTCGTCTGATGACCCAACCGGTTTTTAATGGATAGATTGTGGCGCAAGGGAAAAGGCCCCTATCCGCACGTCAAAAGGCTTTATCTAAAATTCAGACATAAACCAGCCAAGAAAACTACGAACTTGGACGCCTGATTTCGAAGGTTTTTTCAACAATTGAATAATCACGATAACCAAGACGAGCTGCAGGTTGGACTTTCGTCACATCAACTTTTCCATCAATCACAACGTGATCATCAATATAAATACCAACCACTTGGCCAATCACCATTGTGGCAGTATCGTGCTGACCTGTTAGTGTTTTGGGGACAATAATGTCACTGACTTTGCATTCAAGAACTGCAAAAGCGCCATCAACATAAGGCGCATCAATTAGTCTACATTGCTTAGATACCAGCCCTGCATAGGCAAACTCGTCGTCTCCATGACCAAGCGCTGCTGAGCTGTCGCTCATGGCTTGTATCTGTGAAAAGCCGACCATATTAACGCTAAATACACCAGTGTCTTCGCAATTGCGCAGGCTGTCTTTTCTACCCATCGATGAAAACATGATAAGTTTTGGATTCTCTGCAATCGCATTAAAAAATGAATAAGGCGCCAAATTCAAAGCGCCATCTTTGTTTTGTGACCCAATCCAGCCGATCGGACGCGGGGATACTAAAGCTTTAAACGGATCATGCGGTAAACCATGGATATTTTCTTGCGCGTTATAAAACAAATTGGTTTCCGATCATAATATTATCACTATTGTCCTGTTGTCTAAATCTTGGTTGACATCGACATCCCTGATTTAAACATCACGATCAACCATTACTAGTCTTGGGATCAAATATAGTGGTTTCATCTCGTTGTGACCGATGATAAACTAAGTACATAAGTTCAATATCTCGCAAACAATGGTTCCGTTTTTAATGAGCAATCAAATACATTCATTTCTATTGAAGCTCTTTATTGCATTGTGCTTTTTTGCGCCCATCTTTGCTCTCAACGCATCTGCGCAAAATTCCTTTGGTGGCGATCTGGGTCCCGATATCCAGCTCCCAGGGCTAACTGATTTCCAACCTAAAGCAAATCTTGCAGAAGGCTCCTCATCGGCTAAAACGGTGCGATTGGAAGCTGTGCTGCTTGATGACGGGGACCCAATTGAAAACGGCCTTGTGTGGCGTATTTTTGATCCAACCCCCGGTGAAGATGGCAAACTAAAACTCATTGCAGCATCAGAAGGCGGCTCGATTGACCTAGACTTTGAACCGGGCAATTACTTCATTCATGTTGCCTTTGGTCGAGCCGGCGTTACAAGAAAGCTATCTGTTGTCGAAAACGAAGACGTTGGAAAACAACAATTTGTGCTAGACGCAGGTGGCCTTATCCTGAAAGCCGTATCAGGAAACAACAGACGCATTCCACCACAATATCTCACCTTTTCAATATATAGCGGTGAGGATCAAGCAGCCCAAGATAGCGATCGTCATCTTGTTTTAGAAGGTGTACGCCCCGAAGTGATCGTTCGTTTGAATGAAGGCACCTATCATGTTGTGTCAAACTATGGCGACATTAATGCTGTTACCCGCGCAGATCTCCGCGTTGTCAAAGGCAAGCTCACTGAAGTTCAGATGCAACATCGTGCTGCCGAAGTCCGGTTTAAACTTGTTTCAAAACCCGGCGGCGAAGGCATTGCCGATACGGCCTGGGCAATTTATTCCTCATCCGGTGATATCATCCGTGAAATGGCAGGATCATCGCCTCGCCTTATATTGTCAGAGGGCGACTATACCGCCATCGCGCTTCACCAATCCAAAGAACATGCATCAGAATTCCACGTTTCGCCCGGTCAAAACAAGGATGTTGAAGTCCCATTGACCGCAGAAAGTAATCTGTAGACATAAAAAAGGGCCAATTGATCAAACACATGGCCCTTTTAATTCTATATCAAGATGATGTAAACCTCTTAAACCTTACGCACCAAATCTGGCGGCATTGCTTCTGCAACAAGCGAGCTAATCGCATCTTCAAGCGACATTGGTGTTTGATCACGACTTCCCAAACGACGAATATTAACGGTTTTTTCTTCCGCTTCACGCTTTCCACATACAATGATCACAGGCACTTTAGTTACGGAATGCTCACGAACCTTGTAGTTGATCTTCTCATTACGGAAATCGGTTTGAACCTGAAGACCGGCAGCTTTGAGCTTCTTAGCAACATCGGCAGCATACTCTTCAGCATCATCAGTAATGGTCGCAACAACAACCTGCAAAGGTGCAAACCATAAAGGCAAGTGACCTGCAAAGCTCTCAATCAATATGCCCAAGAAACGCTCCATGGATCCGCAAATTGCACGGTGGATCATCACAGGCTGGCGTTTTTCAGAATCACTATCGATATAAAAAGCACCAAAACGTTCAGGCAAATTAAAATCAACTTGTGTCGTGCCACACTGCCAGTCACGGCCAATCGCATCGCGCAAAGTATATTCGAACTTCGGACCATAAAACGCGCCCTCACCTTCAAGAATACCAGTTTTAATGCGGCCCTCAGATGTAGCCTCAATTGTTTTAAGAACTTCGCCCATCACCTCTTCAGCACGATCCCATGACGCATCGTCGCCAACACGTTTTTCAGGACGGGTTGAAAGCTTCACTGTAATTTCGTCAAAGCCGAAATCTGCATAGGTTGTGAGAATCAAATCATTGATCCGCAAACATTCAGCAGTCATTTGTGCATCAGTACAAAACACATGAGCATCATCTTGCGTAAAGCCACGAACACGCATTAATCCATGCAACGCACCAGATGGCTCGTAACGGTGCACATTCCCAAATTCAGCCATTTTAATCGGCAAATCACGGTAAGACTTCAAACCATGTTTAAAGATTTGCACATGTCCTGGACAATTCATCGGCTTGATTGCGAACACGCGTTCATCAACAGTTTCCGTCGCATACATGTTTTCGCGATACCAACCCCAGTGACCCGATGTTTCCCATAGGGATTTATCTAGGATCTGTGGTGCATTCACCTCATCATAGCCATGCTCTTCCAAACGACGACGCATATAAGAGGTCAAAGTTTGGAACATCCGCCAGCCTTTGGCATGCCAAAACACAACGCCCGGGCCTTCTTCTTGGAAATGGAACAAATCCATTTCACGGCCAATTTTTCTGTGGTCACGCTTTTCAGCTTCTTCAATCATGTGAAGGTGCGCATCAAGCTGCTTTTGATCTGCCCATGCTGTTCCGTAAATACGGGTCAGCATTTCATTATCAGAATCACCACGCCAATAAGCGCCAGCAACTTTCATCAGCTTAAAAGCAGTTCCAATTTGGCCCGTTGAAGCCATATGCGGTCCACGACATAGATCAAACCACTCGCCTTGGTTATAGATTTTTACATCTTCATCACCGGGAATAGCATCCACAAGCTGAACTTTATAAGTCTCGCCTTTTTCAGTAAAAACGCGTTTTGCTTCGTCACGGGTCCAAACTTGCTTTGTGAATTTATCATTGCGCTGAATGATTTCACGCATTTTCTTTTCAATTTTTGGTAAATCATCTGGCGTGAATGGGGTATCTTTTGCAAAATCATAAAAGAAACCATTTTCAATCACCGGACCAATGGTGGCTTGCGTACCAGGGAATAATTCCTGCACAGCTTCAGCCATCACATGGGCCGCATCATGACGAATAAGCTCAAGAGCGCGATCATCGGTGCGTGTGACAAATTCCACAGCGCCAGAGGTAATCGGATCGCTCAGGTCACACAGCTCATCATTGAGTGAGATGGCGACTGACTTTTTAGCTAATGATTTTGAGATGGCTTCGGCAACATCGCGACCGGTGGTACCCGCATCATATTGACGTTCTGTGCCATCGGGGAATTTAAGAGTTACGGCTTGCGCCTGATTGTCGACCATTTTGGGTCCTGCTCCTGTTTTATCCAGTCCCGCCTACAAATGCGGGTGGTTTATATTATATTTTGCCTTTGCAAAGGCAGGCTGCTTTTAACGCGCTAGAATTGCCGCGTAAAGACAATTATTTTGATACCTATCATCTGGTGAAAAAACACTACTTTCTCCAAGGAAACCACCAACGATATTGCGATGAAAGCTCTTCGGGAACAGGATCATGTCCATGAGTTCCAAACGGACCACATTTAACCACGCGAATAAACCCCATCCAAACACCTGTCCAAAGACCATAGCGACCAATAGATTCATAGGCATATTCCGAACAGGTCGGTAAATGTCGACACGAGTTTCCAATGAACCCAGACAATGTAAGCTGGTAAAGGCGCACCAAACCAATTCCCAATAATCTATCGGGAGTTTTTCGCCATTTGCCTTGCCAATTACGAGACTTATTTTGGGGTTTTTGATCGCTCATCTAGATCTCATCAAGATTAGAAATCAAACTGAAAAAACTAAGCAAGCTCCCCAGCCTCTTCAATCTGATCTATCGCTTTGACCACACCATCAAACGTCAACATGGTTGACGCATGCCGCGCCCGATAATCTTTCACCGGTTCAAGATACTTTAGATCTTCAAACCGACCAACAGGCGGCAGGCCACCTTCACGTAACATCTTCGACATGTCATCGCGGAGTTGTCGCAACTCGTCAGCTGTCGAGCCAATCACGTTTTGTGCCATGATAGCAGATGTCGCCTGCCCCAATGCGCAGGCTTTCACGTCATGAGAAAAGTCACTCACTTTTCCATCTGCCATACTCAGCCAAATCGTAATTTTTGAGCCACAAAGCTTGGAATGAACGGTGACTGTTGCATCAGCATTCTCAATCTCACCAACATGTGAAATGTTACCTGCGAATTCTAATATTTTTGCATTATAGACCTGATCTATCATATCATTCCAATTATACTCTCGAAATCTTTTCCATTATCACTATATAGTAACTTGTGAAGCAAAGACAAAACACATAAAGACACACTATTGATATTTATGTCTTCTTGGTATTGTACAACATTAATGCGACCCGAGATGATACGGAGTTTAAGATGGACGCTATCGGCAAAAAAATATTGTCAAACAGCAATAAACAATCAGATGATACACAAGGTAATACCTCAGGTAACGATACTGATCATACACATGATCATACTGGTGATCATTCTGGTAATCATTCGGGCGAAACCACGCGCGAAGAAGCCGAAGCTGCAGTCCAAACCCTATTGCAGTGGTTGGGTGAAGACCCAAGCCGCGAAGGGCTGATCGATACGCCAAAACGCGTTGTTAAAGCCTATGGTGAACTTTTTGCAGGCTATGACCAAGATCCGGTTGATGAACTCAATCGAACCTTTGAACAAGTCTCCGGCTATACCGATGCTGTTGTGGTAAGAGATATCCCATTCTTCTCGCACTGCGAACATCATATGGTTCCCATCACTGGCAAAGCCCACGTTGCTTACTTGCCAGATGGTAAAGTTGTTGGTCTTTCTAAAATTGCGCGTGTTGTTGATGTGTTTGCAAAGCGATTGCAAACCCAAGAATCAATGACAGCACAAATTGCTGATTCTATAAATGATGCGCTCAAACCTAAAGGTGTCGCCGTTGTTGTGGAAGCTGAACACATGTGCATGGCGATGCGCGGTATTCGCAAGCAAGGCTCAACAACCGTTACGTCATCATTTAAAGGTGAGTATGAAACGGATAAAAATGAGCAACTCAAATTTATGACCCTCATCAATAGTTGATCTTATGCCAATTGATTTTCAAACTCCGCCCAAAGATAAGTCCGAGCTAGAAGCTGATGGCTTGTTTACACCCAAATTTGATCAAAACGGCCTGATAACAGCCGTTGTGACAGATTTTTCGTCCGGTGACGTTGTGATGCTTGCACATATGAATGCACAAGCTTTGGCTTTGACGATTGAAACAGGTATTGCTCACTACTATTCCCGCTCCCGCGCCAGCCTTTGGAAAAAGGGTGAAACATCGGGAAATGTGCAAGAAGTTATGGAAATGCGAACAGACTGCGATCAAGATGCAGTGGTGATCAAGGTCAAGATGGCCGGTAATGGCGCGGCCTGTCACACAGGCCGCAAATCTTGTTTTTATCGCAAAGTTGATGGGTTGAACTCAAGCAAACCAAAATTGATCACCAAATAACCAAAAACGATTAGCTGTGAATATAGGCTTTGATCTCTTCAGCCTCTATTTCAACTTCATTCATTCGATGGCGAATAACATCGCGAATAGAGATGATACCAATCAATTCGTCATCTTCGACAATCGGCAAGTGACGAAAACCGCCATTGGTCATAAGTTCCATGACTTCTTGGATAGTATTGCTTGATTTAAATGTTTTCACATTTTCAGTCATAAAGTTTGAAATCGGCTGATCAATCACATCTTTGCCGTGCTCGGAAATTGCACGAACAATATCACGCTCCGATAAAATACCGGCTATCTGCTTGGTCGCCGAAGACACCATGACCGCACCAATTCTGTTGCCTGCGAGAAAATCTGCAGCTTCTGCAATTGTCTCACTCGCTGCGATTGTCGAAACATCATAGCCCTTGTCGTCCAAAATTTGTTTAACTGTCATAGCACCCTCCTCAAGCTGTCGGTTTTAAAAAAACCGTCATTGCATTTAACAAGCCATCAAGGGGCTGTATCTGCAAGTAGCCCTTAACGACTTTAAAGAGTGTAGCGTCAAAAGCGAAACCTTTGCAACTACTGCCAATTTTTATGGTCAAAAGCGCCAAAGAATAGGAATCCGAATAAAAAACCACCAATATGTGCTTCCCATGCAACCGAATCAACACTGCCTGTGGCGCCTGACAAGAGGGCCGGAAGCAAATTGATACCAAAGAAGAAAACAAGATAGACAACAACAGTTCTATTGCTGAATGCATCTAGGAATGATTGTCGCGGTAAAAAATGAGCCTTATCGCGCACAAAGCCCCTACCCATTGGGAATGCAAATCGGGTTGCAGCTCCCATCAAACCTGACACAACACCCGATGCGCCAATAACAGGCACTGCAGCGCCCCAATTTAAACCGGCAAAAAATGCAGCAGCAGCGATGGATGAAAGAACCCAAAACACACAAAACTTAAAAACACCTATCCGGCGTGCCACCACTGACCCGAATGCTGCCAACCAAAGACCATTGACCAATAAATGCCCATAACCACCATGCAAAAACGAATAGGTCACCGATGATGTGAAATAAGCAATATTTTGCTCGGCCATCGGAAAAATATACCTTTGCGGAATAAAGGCAGCATTTATCAGGACATCGAGTTGTTGTTGCTCTGATAAAAACACTTCGCGCATCACATGAACAAAGAGCATCAACAAAAATGCGAGAATGATAATTCCAGGTAGATTGAAAATGGGTGGATTTTGAGGTTTGTTATCCAAATTCATAGCATTTGGTTCATTCATAAAAGTTTTCCAATCAAACCGGTAAATTTACAAGAGCAGCAGTTTTAAGCGACTTTTAAAATCTGTTTTAGTCAAACCTAAGCACTGGCCCCTCATAAACTGAAACTCAGATAAAAAAAAGGCCGCGGAGCAGATCTAAATAGATGCTCACGCGGCCGGTGATCGAAAATTCGATCAATTTGGGGTGCTGATATTCCAACTTGGAAACACAATCACACTTTGCCACCCACTGTAGCTTGGTGCAAGCTAAACCCTTTGTTAACCTTAACAGCCGGATTTGTGTACCAATTTGGATAAACCACCCAGCAAACATTAATATCATGCTATTGTTTAACCATCTTTCCTTCATGAGTTTGAACTTAAACATGCGACATCAAACCAGTAGGGAATTATTTCAATATTGGAATAAATTACGCGGTGATAAACCTGCGCCCTCGCGCCATAGTTTTGAACCTGCCCATATTGGCAACATTCTCCCCTCTGTTTTTATGCTAGAATTAGTATCTGATATTGCCACTATTCGGTTGGCTGGTGGCGAAATTTGCGCACTTTATGGGGAAGAACTTCGCGGAAAATCCTTTGGCGCCCTTTGGCTCAATGGCGTAGAACGCAAGCCCAGCAGCATTGCAGCCCAATGTGCCCAACAACAAATGCCATTTGTTTTGATGGCAGATGGCCTTTCCACAGTAGGAACCGTTACCAAACTTGAAATGCTAATCCTGCCGATGGAAAGCAAAAGCGAAAAGCGTGATCGTGTCATTGGTTGCCTTGCGGATTTGGAATCAAATTCACCTTACAGCAGACAACATATAAACGGATTATCGCTTACGGCTCAGCGACATATTGATAGCGATACGATACCAATTGATTTTGAGGGCCTTAGACCCAGACCAAATCAGAAACCTCCGTTTATTGATAAAATAGAACACAAAAAGGTCGGGCATCTGTTTGTTATCAGCGGTGGCAGAGACAATTAATTGATAAATTTCATTACCTTGACCCTGCATAAGCTTACACAATATTAACTATAACAAATTAGTGTTGGTCAGAACTGCAAATCTCAGGATAATCACATGCAAGCGGCTGCCGGTAACATCTCGAAAAAATCACAAGATGAAGCAAATACTTTTTATAGCGTAACCGTCGACCTTCAAGGTCGTATGATGCGTCAGGATTATAGCGAGCAAAAGTGCAACATCAAATATATGTCCCCTGCATCTGCATTGGTTGAAGCTGCGAACATGCCCGTGATTGGCGAACGTATCGTGTCTTATATCGAACAAGTTGGCCGCATTGAAGGTCACGTTGTGCGCATATCCAAACAAGGCTTTGAGCTCTCTATTAATGCAACAGCCCGCAAACAAAGCAAAATCGCCGCCCAATTAACTTGGCTTGCGAATAAGCATGAGCTAGGTCTGGAAGAAGATCGCCGTCACGATCGAGCAGCGCCACCTAACATGAATTCTGAAATTCGTTTAGAAGATGGCCGCACTTATCCGTGCCGTATCATCGATTTATCAGTATCAGGTGCCGCATTTGAGATTGATGTCATTCCTGAATTGAACACCGTTGTATGGCTAGGCTCTATGAAAGGCCGCGTTATTCGTCAGTTCGAATCAGGCATTTCAATCGAGTTCATCACTGTTCAGCCAATTACTGAAATCGAAAAACGCCTTTAATCTGTCTTTTTCCAAGGCATATGAAGCATTCTAATCAGTCATTTTTCGGCTAAAAACACAATATTTCGATCAAAATCCAAAATATATCAAAATAATAAAATTTTATTTTGCTGTGATTTTCAGCGCAAAACATACGCGCTGCTACCCCCATTTCAAATTGTATCCAAAACCCACATATTTCATAAACCATTGGTTTGTGCAGTGGGACGTATCTTGTTTGGTTATCAGCGCCACTCACTTCCCATACATAACAAGGCATTGCGCCAAACTCAATAAAATTTGATATAATATTTCATCGAATTTGTTGTGAATTTGTGTCAAATTTTCGTTTGAATTTAGATAGGATTGAATTTAATTTATCTAACAATTACATATATTTAGCTTCGAATTTTAGCACCCAATTTTTTGCTCTGTAAAATACTGACTGCCATATTGTCCTCACAAACGAGGAATAACAAAATGGTAAAACTTACAAGCACATTAAAAAACAGTGCATTACTAATCGGCCTCTCAATCATGAGTATGGGCACAGCACAAATGGGTGTTGCACAAGCGGCTCAAGATTATCTGAGCCCTATCAAGCAAACCAACCCACCTATTGGGCATTATGAATTTTGTAAAAGCAATCCGAGTGAATGCGGGCAAATTGGCCAGGACAAGGGCCCAATGCAGCTAACGCGTAGTGCTTGGGATAAAATGATCAAGATCAACATTTCGGTCAATAAAAAGATCCGCCCTTTAACAGACATGCAAATCCATGGCGTTGAAGAGAGATGGTCCATACCCAAAAGCGTTGGTGATTGTGAAGATTATGTTCTTCTTAAACGCGCCAAACTCATCAAAGCTGGATTTTCACCAGCAGATCTTTTGATCACAGTCGTTCTGCAGCCTGATGGCGCAGGTCATGCGATCCTAACCGTAAGAACAGATTACGGTGATTACATTTTAGATAACATGCGCAACGATGTACGTTTGTGGCACGAGACAGGCTATCGCTTTATTAAGCGCCAGTCTTCCCAACATGCAGGCGCTTGGATGCAGCTGAACACAGGCTCAGCACGTTCTGTAGGTACAACAAACTAAACGATAGCAACGTCAATGACATAGCTAGACAACATACAAGTGGTGGCTGACGACAATAGAGACATATCAGCCCCTTCAATAATTCTGATCAAGGTTTGCTTTCCTAGGCCTGACCTTATCCTCGTCCCCCAAAATTGGGCCTAGGTCTTGCCGACTCGCTTGTTGTCCCTCGCGAGTCGGCCTTTTTAGTTTGGACTAATCAAGACGTTTTAAACCTTTTGAAAATCGTTGCGCATTTTGAGTGTAATTAAGTGCGCCATCAATAAGGCCCTGCTCGGTTTTGGCATCAATTTCGCGAATGACCCGACCAGGCGATCCCACAACAAGTGAATTATCAGGGATATTCTTTCCCTCCGTCACAAGCGCGCCAGCTCCGATAATGCAATTGTTACCAATCACAGCACCGTTGAGAATTATTGCCCCCATGCCCACAAGCGAATTCTCACCCAATGTGCAGCCATGCAAAATCGCATTATGCCCAATTGTGCAGCCTTTTCCAACATCAAGCGGAAAGCCAATATCAGTGTGCAAAGTACAATTTTCTTGCACATTAGATCCATCACCGATCGTGATCATCTCATTATCTCCGCGCAAAACGGCGCCAAACCAAATACCAACACCCCGACCCAAAGTCACTTTACCCATGACTTGCGCATTATCTGCAATGAAGACTTCATCAACATTGGGTAGGATTGGTTCGATCCCATCAAGACTATAAATCGCCATCAACTCATCCTTTTAGAAAAACATGCAACTGATTGCTTCCAATTGATATTGAAACCTATCAATAACTATCATTATCAGAAATAATATCTATGATTCTTATACAAGACTTTCACGCCTTGGCCCCAACAGTTTTAGAAAAATGTGCGATTTATGACCCAAGAAGAAGAACCAAAACAATCTTTGATCTCATCAAAATTTGCATGGCGCTTGGCATTTGCGGTTGGCATAATATTTTTGGCCACTGTCATTATCAATCTTGCAGGTCGCTATTTCAGCTCATCAATTTTGATGGTGGGCCACACATCCAGCACAGAGCGCTATAATATTGTGATTGGTAATAATACACTCAGTATCCCTGCAAATACGATCCGTTTTGCAGACCAAAGGCGCAGCGGTGCAGCACAGGGCATAAATCTTTATATGTCTTGGCCAGAGTTTCAAGGATATCAAGAAACAACACAAAAAGCATTCAACAGCGTTGGTGAGCAATCTAAGCTGATCTTTATCGACATAGCTCAAAATGGAAACCAAGGTGATATGTCATCTCGATTTGACCCCATCTACCGGAATTTTCTTGAAGGGTCTCCCCAACCGGCACCAGATGGGTTGGTTCAATACAAAATGAGCCCACAATCGACATATAAAAATGAGGTAATTTACGTTGAAGGCGTCACCAAAGAGATGCCATTTACTATCAAATGTCTGGTACCCAATAATCAACTTGAAAGCTCAACAGGCTGCCAACGCGACATAAACCTCGGCAACGGCCTAAGTGTCACCTATCGATATTCAGAGCAAATGATCGCCCATTGGCGTGATATAGAACAGAGCGTTATCAACGCTATCAATACCACCATCCAAAAGTAAAAACCGGTTGAACTTCACCAATCAGGATTAATTCGCTTCATTGCCTTCAATGCGAATAACCTGAGCTTTTGCAATGAGATAGCCCTCGCCTTCAATCGCTTCGATTGTATTGCGAACAGATTGTTCCATTGTTGCATGGGTCACCAAAATCACAGTTTGATTGCCCGATGTTGGCGCACTTTTATCCGCCCGCTGCACAATTGATTTCAAAGAAATATTGTTATTGGCCATGTGCGTTGCGATATTTGCAATGACACCAGCTTTATCTTCAACCGACAATCTAATGAAATAGCCGCCTTCATGCTCGCGCATTTTTGCACGTTTATAAGGTTTAAGCTCATTAACAGGATTACCAAATACCGGAGCGTGTTGAACGCCCTCACGGCTTTTTGCGATATCGGCCAAATCACCAATCACCGCAGATGCAGTTGCAAAACCGCCAGCCCCTGGTCCAGACACCACAAGTTCGCCCAACAGATCTGTTTCCACAGCAACAGCATTTGTTACGCTATCAACTTGGGCTACCAAACTATGAGTTGGCACCATTGTTGGATGAACACGTTGTTCGATACCAGTTTCGGTTTTTTGCGCAACGCCAAGCAGTTTAATACGGTAACCTAATTCATCGGCGGCATGAATATCTTCAATTGTGATATTGGTAATACCTTCTAGATAAATCTCATCGGCTGCCAGCTCTGTTCCAAAAGCCAAGCTACATAAGAGCGCCAATTTATGAGCGGTATCATTACCTTCAATATCAAATGTCGGATCAGCTTCCGCATAACCCAATTTTTTGGCATCTTCCAAGCAATCTTCAAACGTCATGTTTTCTGCCAACATGCGCGTTAGGATATAATTACAAGTCCCGTTCATGATACCGTAAACACGTGAAATTTCATTACCAGACAAGGCTTCGCGCATGGCTTTAACAATAGGAATACCGCCAGCAATTGCCGCCTCATAATTCAAAATAACGCCTTTTTCCTCAGCGATTTTGGCAAATTCCATACCGTGTTTTGCAAGCAAAGCCTTATTGGCCGTTACCACATGGCAATCACGTGAAAGCGCAGCTTTAACAGCATCATAGGCAATACCATCTTCGCCACCAATCAATTCAACCAACACGTCAATGTCGGCGTTTTCAGCCAAATCAACAGCATTATCAAACCATTGAACATTAGAAAGATCAAATCCACGGTCTTTTGTTTTACTTTGCGCACTCACCGCGGTGACAACAATATTACGGCCACAACTTTTTGCGAGTTGTCCAGCTTTCGTCTCCAGCAATTGACCAAGTGAAGAACCAACGGTTCCAAGGCCTGCTATTCCAATTTTGAGACTATTTGACATAAAACATCCGTTCGGTAGGCGTGAAAATTATCCTGAAAATCAACAGAACTATTGCGAAAAGGTTTAAACATCCCCTTGCGCAATGGTCAATCATCAAATGGTAGATTTCAAAGGTTCAAAAGCAATCCTGTTATCGATGCGATTTTAGATCGATGACATTATCTCCGTCATCAGGCCCCGTAACGCCTGCTTCTTGGAAGAACTTTTTGACATTGCGAGCGGCTTGGCGAATACGATGTTCGTTTTCAACCAAAGCAAGGCGCACATATTCATCGCCATGCTCACCAAATCCAATCCCCGGCGAGACCGCAAGATCAGCCTTTTCAACCAAAAGCTTGGAAAATTCCAAAGACCCCAAATGCGCAAATGGTTCAGGAATTTTGGTCCATGCAAACATAGTTGATTCTGGCGGTGTTACATCCCACCCAGCACGAGAAAATGATTCCACCATCACATCACGGCGTGCTTTGTAGATCGAGCGCACTTCGGCAATGTCGGATCCATCACTATTAAGCGCCGCACTTGCAGCCACTTGAATGGGCGTAAACGCACCATAATCAAGATATGATTTCACCCGGCTTAGCGCTGCAATCAGGCGTTCATTACCAACAGCAAACCCCATACGCCATCCCGGCATAGAATAGGTTTTGGACATTGAAGTGAACTCAACAGCAACATCTTTCGCGCCATTTACTTCCAACACTGATGGCGGAGGATTGCCGTCAAAATAGATCTCAGCATAGGCCAAATCTGACAGGATCAAAATGTCATGCTTTTTGGCAAATGCCACAACCTCTTTATAAAAATCAAGAGATGCAACACAAGCTGTCGGGTTGGACGGATAGTTCAAAATCAATGCAATTGGTTTGGGAATAGAATGCTTCACAGCCCGTTCTAAATGCGGGAAAAAACTATCATCCGGTGTCGCATCCATAGAACGAATAACACCACCCGACATAATAAAGCCAAACGCATGAATTGGATAAGTCGGGTTCGGACATAAGATCACATCACCAGGGGCAGTAATTGCCTGCGCCATATTGGCAAAACCTTCTTTTGATCCCAAAGTCGCAATGACTTCGGTATCTGGATCAAGTTTTACTCCAAAACGGCGCTTATAATAAGCTGCCTGCGCACGTCTTAAACCGGGTATACCGCGCGAGGTTGAATATCTGTGTGTACGAGGATCTTGCGCTGCTTCACAAAGCTTATCAACAATAGACTGAGGCGTTGGCAAATCGGGGTTACCCATGCCTAGATCCACAATATCGGCGCCTGCCGCTCGTGCGCTTGCTTTCAGGCGGTTGACCTGTTCAAACACATAAGTTGGCAATCTTTTGATATTGTGAAATTCTTCCATCAGCTTTCTCTCTTTTTAAAAATGTTTCTCAACAGCGCAATCTTAGTCAATCACCTGATAAACATGGTTTTGCTACGATTGGAAATCAATTGCAAGTCTGGCAAAGGCACCTTGACCCCATAGTCGCGATATAATTGGCACCATCTACAGTTTAACTAGAATTATTGCTGAATATCAGCTTCTGCATCAGCAGCATGAGATCTTGCGATTTGCCTGAGAGACTTCAATCTCGCCTGATACTTAGCTTTGATTCTAGGATCATTTTCTCGCAATAATAATAGCCTTGTCATCCGCGCTTCAATTGCGGCCTTCTCAACATTGGTCAATTGTGGAATAGCGCCACTTGGGTCTTGTGCAAATGTTGGAAATGTTTCATCGGTTCGAGGCAGCGGAACAACAGTCTCAGTCTTTTGTGTCACGATAGCTTGTGTGGACACACCGCTGGCATCGTTAGTCGCGGCCACATCTCCAACAAGTGTCTGATTTGTCGCTGTTGTTGCCGGCAGAACTGGAGGCGATGTCGCGTTCAATGGTGTTGGCTCGGGGATATCTGCCAAACTTGTTGGCGCTGCATCCCGTAACGAAGTCGAAACGCAGGCTTGCAATGGCAGAATAATTACAATCATTCCAATAATTTGCGCAATTTTAAACTTCATCGTCTTATTCACCAATAACTCCAATCAATATCATGACAGGAGTGCAAAAATTCGTTAAGTGTGTACCTGTGGGACATATCGTACGAAACTCATATATAATAGCATAAATTAGCCAGAATATGGCTTATAAATAATATCATGATATTTAGTGGGGCGCGACATTGGCTGATAAAAAAGACGACACTCAGGATCAAAAGAAAAATCTTGATGCTTATATAGTCAATGACCCAGAGAAAATGGCCTATAATCTGGCCCGAAGCCTAGAGCAATTGGGCAAAGCTGCCGCCGCATGGGTTGAACCGCGCGAAAGTGGTGAGAAGGTTGATAAACCCTCTGAACCTGTTGCCGATATGGTCAAAACTCTCTCCAAAGTCAGCCAATATTGGATGGAAGATCCAAAACGCGCGATGGAAGCGCAAACATCTCTGCTCACCAGCTATTTTGAGCTTTGGAGCCAATCCGTCCAAAAGATGTCAAACGAAAAACATGATGATCAATATGCAAAGCGCAAAGATCGCCGTTTTTCGGATCCCGACTGGCAAGAACAACCGTTTTTTGAAATACTTCGCAATGCCTATTGGGTGACAAGTGATTGGGCAGAACGTTTGGTTGCGCAAACCGATGGTCTGGATGATCACACCAAACATAAAGCCGAGTTTTATGTACGCCAACTAACGCAAGCTTTATCGCCAAGCAATTTTGCACTGACCAATCCAGAAGTTTACAAAGAAACTGTCGCGACAAATGGCGAAAACCTTGTGCGCGGCATGAGCATGCTGACCCAAGATATTCAAGCAGGTAATGGCGACATCAAAGTGCGTCAGGTGGATTCATCCCCTTTTAAACTGGGCGAAAACATTGCGATCTCACCAGGTCATGTTATGGCAGAAAATGAAGTTTGCCAGATCATTCAGTATGAACCAAAGACCGACAAAGTATTAAAAACACCGCTGCTGATTTGCCCACCTTGGATCAACAAATTCTATATCCTCGATTTGAATGAAAAAAAATCATTCATCCGCTGGGCCGTTGAACAAGGCCACACAGTTTTTGTGATTTCATGGGTGAACCCAGATGAACGCCATGCCAAGTTAGATTGGACTGATTATTCAAAACTAGGCATTGATTTCGCACTGGACACAATCAAAAAAGCAACCGGTGAAACGTCCGTCAATGCCATCGGCTATTGTGTGGGCGGAACGCTGCTCACCGCAACACTTGCATTACATGCCCAACAGGGCAAAAAACAGATTGCATCGGCAACGTTTTTCACAACGCAAGTCGATTTCACCCATGCAGGCGATTTAAAAGTCTTTGCTGATGATGAAAACATCGAAACGCTTGAACAAGATATGAAAGAAACGGGCTATCTTGAAGGCTCAAAAATGGCGTCGGCATTTAACATGCTGCGTGCTGCCGATCTTATCTGGCCCTATGTGGTCAATAATTACCTAAAAGGCAAAGACCCTATGCCTTTTGATCTCCTCCATTGGAATTCAGATTCCACACGCATGGCCGCAGCCAATCATTCATTTTACTTACGCAATTGCTATTTGGAAAACAATCTGTCTGAAGGCCGCATGGTGCTGGATGGTAAAACAATCAATGTCAGCGACATCAAAATTCCAGTGATGCATTTAGCGGCCAAAGAAGATCATATTGCGCCACCTGATTCTGTTTTTTATGGATGTAGTTTCTTTGGCGGTCCAACAGAATATGTCATGTCAGGGTCTGGCCATATTGCAGGTGTTGTGAACCCACCCGCTGCGGGAAAATATCAATATTGGACCGGCGAACGTAGTGAACAAGATTTTGAGACATGGAAAGAGAATGCCACAGAAACCGCCGGTAGCTGGTGGCCTTATTGGCATAAATGGATTGAAAACAACAACGATAAAAAAGTTGATGCGCGCAAACCTGGTGATCAAAAACTCACAACGATTGAAGCTGCACCCGGCTCCTATGTCAGCGCCACAATTCCTGTAAAAACCTGAGCATAGACACACGATGATTTTTGAACCCAAGCTTATCAAAGCCACACTGATTAAAAGATATAAGCGCTTTTTGTTTGACGCTGAAATGGAAGATGGAACGCTGATCACAGGCTCCTGTCCCAATACAGGTTCCATGGCAGGGCTTACCACACCGGGGTCCACCATATGGTTGTTTGATCATGGCACAAAAGGCACGCGCAAATATCAATATAGTTTTGAGCTGATTGAAGCTGACGGCACTATTATTGGTATCAATACTTCTCGGCCCAATAAACTGGTCGAATCAGCCATCATAGATGGTTTGATCGGAGATCTTGGTGACTATGGCACGCTCAAACGTGAGCAAAAATACGGCCAAAACTCTCGGATTGATATCCTATTATCCGATGCAAATAGACCAGATGCTTATGTTGAGGTGAAAAATGTTCATTTCATGCGCCATCAAGGTCTGGCTGAGTTTCCAGATAGTAAAACCGCACGCGGTGCAAAACACCTAAATGAATTGTCAGACATGGTCAAAGCTGGTAACCGAGCCATTATGGTCTATCTGATCCAGCGTGATGATTGTGATAGTTTGCAAATTTGCAGAGATTTAGACCCCCTTTATGCGCAGTGCTTTGACGCAGCCATGAAACAAGGGGTTGAAGCTTATGCAATTCGGTGCAAAATCACTTCTGAGGGAATCTGGCCTCAAGACCTGATCGCTATGACTGAACCCAATATTGTTGAACAATCCTAAATTGGATCTAGTATTGGAAAATTCTTATAATTCGGAATGAATATGATTACTTATATTGCTGCTGAAAATGCCCCTATTAAAAATACTGGCCAAATCCGCCTACATGGTGAGTTTGGTTTTGCTGGAATGCGAAAAGCTTGCGCGCTCACCGCTGCATGCTTGGATGAATTGGTCGCGATTGTCAAACCGGGCGTAACGACTGAAGAGATCGATAAATTTGTTTTCGACTATGGCAAGGCTCATAATGCTGTGCCCGCAACACTTAATTATCGCGGTTATACCAAATCTAGCTGTACATCGATCAACCATGTTGTGTGTCACGGCATTCCCAATACCAAGCCACTTCGTGAGGGTGATATCGTCAATATCGATGTCACCTACATTGTTGATGGCTGGCATGGTGATTCATCGCGCATGTATCCTGTGGGCGAAATCAAGCGGGCAGCAGAGCGCCTGATGGAAGTCACCCATAAATGTCTCATGTTAGGCATTGAAGCTGTTAAGCCAGGCGTACGCACTGGCGCTATCGGCCATGCCATCCAAACCTATGCAGAAGCAGAACGCTGTTCAGTTGTTCGTGATTTTTGTGGTCATGGCTTGGGTCAAATGTTCCACGATGTTCCCAATATTTTGCATTATGGCGAACCAGACCAAGGGCCAGAATTGCGCGAAGGTATGATTTTCACCATTGAGCCCATGATCAATCTTGGCCGACCACATGTCAAAGTCTTGTCTGATGGCTGGACAGCGGTCACGAGAGACAGATCCCTTACGGCACAATATGAACATTCTATTGGCGTCACGGCAGATGGATGCGAGATATTTACCTTATCTTCAAGAGGGTTAGATCGCCCAGGCTTACCTGGATGAGTGGACGCAAAGACGAGAACAACGACATACAGAATGGGTTTAATGAGCCTGAAATGGACGAACGTCAGTTCTTTGCCGAACAACCCTCACCCGTCATAACATCTATGAAAAAGACAGCGGCAAAAGAAAAGCCAACAGCCCATTACCATGGACACAGAGATCGTTTGCGCCAACGATTTAAAAAGAGTGGCGATGGTGCGCTAGAAGATTATGAATTGTTGGAACTGATATTGTTTCGGCTGATTCCACGTCGTGACACAAAACCAATTGCCAAAGCATTGCTTGAGACTTTTGGAACATTGGCGCAAGTTTTTGGTGCGCCGGCGCATCGATTGCAAGAAATCAAAGGCATTGGCGAAAGCGTTGCCCAAGACATCAAATTAATCGCTCATACCTCACAAAGAATGCTCAAATCTGAAATCCGTGATAAGCAAATATTGGCCTCGTGGTCATCTGTCATCGATTATTGCCATGCGGCGATGGCCTATGAAGAGCGGGAGCAATTTCGTATTCTCTTTTTGGATAAAAAGAACGTTTTAATCGCCGATGAGGTCCAGCAAACGGGCACAGTGGATCATACACCAGTTTACCCGCGTGAAGTTGTGAAACGCGCTTTAGAGCTATCTGCAACAGCCATTATCTTGGTGCATAACCACCCATCGGGTGACCCAACACCATCACGCGCAGATATTGAAATGACAAAACTGATTATGGATACAGCAAAGCCTTTGGGCATTACGCTGCACGATCATATCATTATCGGTAAAGACGGCCATGTCAGCTTCAAAGGTCTCCACCTGATATAGGCAAAACTGCGTTTAACGATCAGAAACAAATGCCAGTTTGAGACCTAACAATCCAAAACTCAATGCGAATGATCTTTTCAACCATTTGATAACGCTTGGCTTGGAAATCACATAATCCCGCGCCATCGATGCGCTGTAGCCATAGCCAATAAAAATCACGAACGTCAGAACCATAAATATCGCCGCAAGCGCGATAAGATGCATTGTGGCTTGTGCAGAATTGATATCCACAAATTGCGGCAAAAACGCTAAGAAAAACAACGATAGTTTTGGATTGAGAACATTTAACAAAGCGCCACTGAATATGATGGATCTGGTTTTGGTTTGTACTTGATCATCGGACAGCTTTAACGGCCCTTGGTCTTTTACAAGCCCCCAAGCCATATAGAACAGATAAATCACACCAAGAAATTTAATGGCTTGAAACCATACAGCACTTGTGTGAAGCACAGCAGACAGCCCAACAATGGCAGCAAAAGCGGATGGAATAATCCCCAATGTGCAGCCAAACGCAGCATAGATGCTCGCTTTAAAGCCCTGCCCCAAACCAATTGCCAAAGTATACAAAACACCAGTCCCAGGCAACAAAACCACGATGACAGATGTGATGATAAACTCCCAGCTGATAATCATATAACTCAACTCCAATTTTGCTGGATTAACACTAGCCAAATAAAGCACTTAAGCAAGCAGTAGACATAAAAAAACCGCCGATCGCTCGACGGTTTTGATATCAAAAATATAACTAAAGACTAGTCTTCAGCTTTTTTCTTAGCGGCAGCTTTCTTTTAAGGAGCTGCTTTTTTTGCTGCTGGCTTATCTTCTGCTTCGTCTTCGTCAGCAGTCAATTGCTCTTTAGTCACTGTCTCGTCTTTGATTTGGATAATTGTCATCAGGTGATCAATTGTCTTTTCTTCAAAGATAGGAGCGCGAAGTGATTGTGCAGCACCTGGTGTCTCTTGGAAATACTTGTAGATTTCTTGTTCTTGACCTGGGAACTGGCGAACTTGTTCGAACAATGAACGCTGCAATTCTTCTTCAGTCACATCGATCTCTGCTGCTTCACCAACTTTGGAAAGCACAAGACCCAAACGAACACGACGCTCAGCAAGCTCTGAATATTCTTTACGAGCTTCTGCTTCTGTTGTGTCTTCGTCTTCAAATGTCTTACCATTTTGCTCAAGATCAGTTTGAACCTGACGCCAAATGTTATCGAACTCTGATTCAACAAGTTTAGACGGTGCTTCAAATTTGTGTAACTCGTCCATTTGGTCAAGAATTTGACGCTTAACTTTTTGACGTGTTAGCTGACCATATTGACCTTCGATTTGCTCACGAACAACTTCACGAAGTTTTTCAGCTGAATCAAGACCAAGGTTAGTTGCAAGTTCATCATTAATTTCGATCGCAGCAGGAGCTGAAACTTCTTTAACTTTGATGTCGAACTTAGCTTCTTTACCAGCAAGGTGTGCAGCTTGGTAATCGTCAGGGAAGTTAACTGTTACAACAGTTTCGTCGCCAGCTTTAGTGCCAACAAGCTGCTCTTCAAAACCAGGAATAAACTGGTTTGAACCAAGAACAAGCTGTGCATCGTCTGCAGCGCCGCCTTCAAAGGCTTCGCCATCGATCTTACCAAGGTAATCCATTGTTACACGGTCTTTATCGGCAGCTTTACCTTTTTTAGTCTCATAAGTACGCGCACTTTCAGCAACACGTAAAACTTGCTCTTCAACTTCGCTTTCTTCAATCGCAACAACTTGGCGTGTGATTGAAAGCTGTGTTAGATCAGCAACATCAAATTCTGGGATTGTTTCGTAAACAATGCTGAATTCAAAATCTCTTTTTGCATTCAAAATTTCTTCTGCTTCATCCTGATTTTCAGTCATGTTGATCTCAGGACGTGTCGCAGACTTTTCGCCGCGCTCTGTAAGAATAGCAGTTGGACGCTCTTGAATGATCTCATTGACCAATTCAGCCATCACAGACTTACCATATTGTTGCTTCATGTGTGACATTGGAACTTTGCCAGGGCGGAAACCATTAATGCGGACTTTGTCTTTTGCATCTGCTAGGCGCTCATTCAATTGAGCTTCCATATCTTTAGCAGGAATAACGACTTTAAGTTCGCGCTTTAGTCCTTCGACGAGCGTTTCAGTTACTTGCATATTCAACTTCCTATTCTACCGACATTTTTGATCGGAGATTATCACAAATTTGTCTGACCGGATTTTCGACCGCCCAATGAAGCCCAATAAGCTATGAGCAACAGCTTTTCTCAGAGCTAACCGCCTCCCCTTAAGGATGCGATCTTCTCTGAGATAAAAGATGATAAGGTTGAAAAGACTCAAACTCTCAAGCCTTGCGGCATAAGACCTAGTGCAAACAGACTTTTAGGTTAAAGCCTTACATACTAGGGATCTTTTTACCCAGTTTGTAACATCGTGTCGAAACGATGTTACAAGAATAATTGGTACGGATGAGAAGACTCGAACTTCCACGTCTTGCGACACCAGAACCTAAATCTGGCGTGTCTACCAATTCCACCACTCCCGCACACCGAGGGCCTGATACCCAGTAAATAAAAGTATGTCAACGCACCTTATCGATAATATTGACCCAATGCATGATTAAATTCGATTGTTTTTCAATTCAGTTCCAAATGAAGCCATTTTGCACAAAACCACCAAACAAAAACTGCCAGAAGCACCACCAAACACACCATCTGTCACTTCACTTCATCACCATAAGATTCTGTCTTCTGTAACAACTCAAAACCAGAGTGGCCCATTCTTCTAAACAAGCACGACTTTCTAAGACACATATATACATGTCAAACTGCCCTTATGAGAGACTAAGTGAGAAACAGAATATCATACCAATTTGGGCACATAAGTATTTTACACTGCGAGGACCGTGCGCGATACCTTGGCTTTATCATCATTGGGCCATGTAGGGACTATGATGGGACAATGATTTGGAAGCGTAAAAACCCCGTCCCTCTATTCATCTCTACAATGATGGCAAAAACTCGTTTTTTATTTTCAATTATTCAAAAGCACTTTTTCAATAATATACAATTGAATCAAAGTTTAACCTTGTAATGCAGGGGGTACATCCTGTGCTATGCATTGGATGCATGGCTCTTATGAGAATATTGCACTGCACAAATCAAAAAAATACGCTATATTCCAAACATCAGAACGGCGCAGCTAAGAACGGTTCAGAGCGACGTCAACGTAACAAAGAGGTAAGAGAAATGAACATTCGTAAATCTTATAATAACTGGCGCGAATTCCGCAAGACAGTATCAGAACTAAACGCGCTAAATACACGTGAGCTAAGTGATCTTGGCATCAATCGCAGCGACATTCATTCAATCGCTCGTACTGCGACTAGATAATTTAAAGTTTGGTTTGGTAATACCTCCTCCCATTGCCAACCCAATACCGCTAACAAATCATCCTCCTCCCGTTTTGTTAGTATTTGATTATGGTACCCACCACTCCTCCTCCCAGGTGGGTACCAATCAAAACATAATTCAAATTCGCGTGACAATACCTCCTCCCATTGTCACAACGGATGACTGGCAATAAGCTCCTCCCAGAGTTGTCAGTCTAAAATAAGACGCTCATTGCACCTCCTCCCGCAATGGGCGTCATTTTTTTGGGGGTCTATTTATTTCTGGCGCAGCTGTTTTTTCAAAATGAATTTGGGAAAACATTTATTGGTCTAAATGATCTTCATTTTTGCTAAATAAGTTGCTTCACAGTCGCCTCGCCTTAGCTTAAAGAGCTAGGCATGACACAAAACAATTCAAATCCCCCAATCACCACAGCTTCTGCAGCATCAGATCATGCACCTGTTCACGTTATAGGTGGCGGCCTTGCTGGCACCGAAGCTGCATGGCAAATTGCCTCTCGCGGTATTCCAGTCATTTTGCATGAAATGCGACCTGTTCGCGGAACTCATGCACATCAAACAGATGGTTTGGCAGAACTTGTATGTTCAAATTCATTCAGATCAGATGATTCTCAAAACAATGCGGTTGGTGTTTTGCACGCAGAAATGCGCCTTGCAAATTCCATCATCATGGCATGCGCTGATAAGAACCAAGTGCCCGCCGGTGGTGCTTTGGCTGTCGATCGCATTGGCTTTTCAGATGCAGTGACAGAAGCCATTGATTCGCACCCACTCATCACAGTGGAACGCGAGCCAGTGACAACGCTTCCGCCCAAAGACTGGGATAAAACAATTATCGCGACGGGTCCTTTGACAGCGGCCGAACTTGCAACATCAATCCAACAGCATACTGATAGTGATGCACTTGCCTTTTTTGATGCGATTGCACCGATTATTCATACTGATACAATTGATATGGATATTTGCTGGTTCCAATCACGATACGATAAAATCGGTCCGGGCGGCACAGGTAAAGACTATATCAACTGCCCAATGGATAAAGAGCAATATAACGCCTTTATGGATGCGCTGATTGAAGGTGATTCGGCAGATTTTAAAGAATGGGAAGGCACACCTTATTTTGATGGTTGCCTGCCCATCGAAGTTATGGCCGAACGCGGCCGCGAAACATTGCGTCATGGGCCTATGAAGCCAATGGGTCTCACAAATTCGCACCAACCTGACATCAAAGCCTATGCCGTTGTGCAATTGCGCCAAGATAATAGCCTTGGCACGCTCTATAATATGGTTGGTTTCCAAACCAAACTTAAATATGGCGCACAAACTGGTATTTTGCGGATGATTCCTGGCCTCGAAAATGCTGAATTTGCACGTTCGGGCGGTCTTCATAGAAACACATACCTAAACTCGCCTGAACTTTTGGATGAAACATTCCAACTTAAATCACGTGAAGGCTTGCGGTTTGCAGGTCAAATCACTGGATGTGAAGGTTATGTTGAAAGTGCTGCAATCGGATTGTTAACCGGACGCTTTATGGCAGCTGAACGTTTGGGGCTAAAGATTGATCTTCCGCCGCCAACAACAGCCTTTGGTGCATTATCAGCTCATATCACGGGTGGACATATCACATCAACCGATGAGCCTAAAAAACGCTCGTTCCAGCCGATGAATGTCAATTTGGGTCTGTTCCCGCCATTGGCTGAAGAAGATTTTCCGCCGCCGCCAGATGGTTTGAAATGGCGCCGTAAAGAAAAGAGAATCGCTAAAAAGCAAGGATTATGCGCCCGCGCACTCCGCGATTGTACTGAATGGCTTAAAAACAGCGCAGTTTAATCTATTTACGGATTATCATTTAAAGTTTCGGCCATCACTTGGCCGAAACTACCACAAATCCACAACGATACTTCTGCAGCATCTTCTGGCGTTCTAAACTGGTATTCACCACCGATACTGCTATCATTGGCAAAATTCAGCACAAGCCCCTCACCATCTTCCGTAAGCTCGACGCCCACACTGCCCGGCTCGATGATACGTATCACCATGACATTGCCAACAGTCTGATTAAGACCGGTTTTCCCTGCAGCTAACCGCATAAAAGTCGTCATACCGGTTTTATCCATCAGCGCACCACGGATGGCTTCATTGGGATAGACTTTCCCAAATTCTTCAAGAGCCAGTCCCGGATCCCGAACATCTCCGTCATCGCGACGGCGAATAATCCGCAATGTTAAAATGCAGATACCGATAATAGACCCAATAAACAGGTAATTTGCTAGGTTTTCCAAAATATCAAGCTCACGATTAAGCGCGTTTACAAAAATGAACGCCTAAAACATGCCCTTTCTTTGGCTCCGCCACAAGTCCCATTGTCCAAGCCACGCAGGAGGTGCAACGGAAGTAGTAAAACATTTATCACCCAAGCTATGAGCTTTGTTCAAAACCCTTTCAACCGATGCCAACGGAATATAGGCCTGTTTTAGCTCTGGCGATAGGTCTTGCGCAGCTTTTCGAGCCTTATCCAAATGATCACGGCCATACGCAACAAAAGCTTCAATGACTTGTCGGCATTTATCTTTGTCTGCACATTTTAAAAACGTATCTCGATCCACATCAAATTCTGACAAAATCTCATTTGGGATATAAATTTTCCCACGCGATATATGTAGTGGCAACAAGGCCAAATGCCCGGCAACAGACTGGGCAATACCTGCATGTCCGCTGGCATCAGCACATGCATTTGCATGGTCTGCATCAATCACCTGACAGCACCATTGCAGCAACATTGAAGCAGTTTCGCCGCAATATCCCTCATATGTTGCTTTGTCCGGCATAGGATCATCATAAAGATCGAATATTTTAGACCGGCAATAGCCATCAAACGTATCGCGATTGATATGATAGGTATCGATAACTTGATTGAGCCCGTCCGCAAGAGGGTTGGCCACAGCTTCATCTTTGCGGGCATTATCGGATGTGACTTCACGCCACCATTGCAACCGAATCTCACCTGGAAGTGGTTCGCGGATCAGATCACGAATACGGGAAATTTCTGCGTTGAAAGCATAGAGAACTGAAATTGGTAATCGCACATTATCTGCCATCAGTAAGCAAGCCAAAAAGCGGCTTTTATCGCTTTGCTTAAGATGTTCAGAAATCATTTTTTCATCAATTTCCATCACACCAATTCCTAAACAGCAATAAACGCGGCTCCCACAGCACGCGATTCGGCAAGTAACACATTATAGGTTCTAACAGCTGCACCGGTGTTCATCGGATCGCTCGCAACACCATTGGCACGGAAAGCATCTTTGACATCTTGCGGCAGCATTCTTAAGTCAGGCCCTGCCCCAAACAAGAACACCTCAAGTTGCTCAATCTCTTCCATCACTTTGGAAAATATATCTGTGTTGAGCTCTGTGCTTTGATCCACGTCCCATCCATAAATGCCCGATGGCAAACAGATCAGCGAGCCAACATGAGACATATCAGCAAAGCGAAATCCGCCATTGCCATAAGCATCAATTTGCGCTCGTCCCGGAAAATGTGCTTCACGCATTTGCAAAGCAACATTTGGTGTACCAGCAGGATTAGCTGCTGGCGTGTCTTGATCGTCTTTGGTCATTACATATCAAGTTCGATAGGACGTGTGCCTGCAGTCTCATCAACTTTGTCTTTTTTCTCATCAAGGCCTTTGCGGAAATCTTCCGGACGCAACTTGAACAAGATCAAGATTGGCGCTGCGATGAATGTTGATGAATATGTACCAATCAAAACACCAAAGATCATGGCGAATGTGAAGGACTGAATGACTTCGCCACCGAAGAAGAACAAGGCAAGCAACGCAAGCAATGTTGTTACAGATGTCAAAATCGTACGTGACAGCATTTGGTTGACCGATAGATCGAGAATCTGGTCGAGCGGCTTTTTCTTGTATCGCCGTAAGTTTTCCCGCACCCGATCATAGACCACCACGGTATCATTGAGCGAGTACCCCACAATGGTGAGAACCGCCGCGACACTGGAGAGGTTGAACTCTACACCCGATAGAACAAAGAGCCCAATCGTTAGCACCACATCGTGGAAGGTTGCCACAACCGCACCAATGGCAAACTGCCATTCAAAACGCAGCCAAATATAGATCAAAATCGCAAACAATGCAGCAGCAACAGCCAATGTTCCATCACGAGCAAGCTCTTCTGAAACCGTAGGCCCAACAACTTCCACACGTCTAAATTCATAATCATCGCCAAGTTCGGCGCGCACCACAGTGACAACATTTTGCTCTGCGTTTTCGCTACCATCTTGAGCTTGAACGCGGATCAACACTTCATCTGGCGAACCAAATTCTTGAACTTGAACATCACCCAAATTAAGCTCTGACATACGTGTGCGAATGTCCGCAAGATCAGCAGGACCATCAGCAGATTTAACTTCGATGATTGATCCGCCTTTAAAGTCGATACCGTAATTCATGTTTATTGTACCAAACAACACAACAGATGCCACAGCCGCCGCAGCAGATGCTGCAAACGCTAGATTGCGAAGCTTCATGAACTTATAGCTAAAGTCCCGTGGTAGCTTGCCCAATAAGCCATCAGGCAATGCTTTAGGTTTGTTTCTCTTGAACCAAAACGCCATCATCCAACGGGTCAGTGTAAATGCAGAGAAGACTGTTGTGATAATACCAATCGTCAATGTGATCGCAAAACCCTTAACAGGCCCTGTTCCGACAAAGAACAAGATGAAGGCCGCAATCAATGTTGTGATATTGGCATCCAAAATTGTTGTGAGAGCACGCGCAAAACCAGCTTCAATCGCTTGAATAAGATTTCGTCCTGCTCGTGATTCTTCTCGTATCCGCTCGTAAATAAGCACGTTAGAATCAACCGCCATACCGACCGTCAACACGATACCGGCAATACCTGGCAAAGTGAGTGTGGCACCAAACAACGTCAAGATCGACATCAGCATGGTAACGTTGGCAATGAGCGCAATATTAGCCACAACACCCAACATGCCATAGGCAAGGATCATGAACGAGATTACAAGGATAGCGCCGATAACACCGGCAATTTTACCCGCAGCAATCGAATCAGCACCAAGGCTCGGACCAACTGTTCGTTCTTCAATAATCGTGAGTGTCGCAGGCAAGGCACCAGCACGTAGCAAAATTGCTAAGTTAGTGGCTTCTTCAAACGTAAAGTTACCCGAGATCTGACCAGAACCACCCAAGATAGGCTCGTTAATACGTGGTGCAGAGATAACCGCGCCATCCAACACAATCGCAAATGGAAGGCCAACATTGGCCGTTGTAGCAGCACCAAAACGTTGCGCACCTTTTGTATCAAACCGGAAAGATACAATCGGCTCATTTGTTCTGTGATCAACGCCTGCTTGCGCGTCAACTAGATTTTCACCAGCAACCAACACACTTCGTTCAATAAGGTATGAACCTTCTGCTTCGTTTGTTGCAGGCAATATTTCCGATGTAGCAGGTGGTCTGCCATTAATAGCGTCTTGAACAGGCATCGATACATCAACCATACGGAAGGCAAGTTTCGCTGTCTGTTTTAAAATTTCTTTGAGTTGTTGCGGATCATTTAGACCCGGAACCTGCACCAAGATACGATCTGTACCCTGACGCTGAATAGAAGGTTCTGTTGTTCCAAGTTCATCCACCCGGCGACGAACCACCTCAATAGACTGAGCAACAGCTGCAGCCACTCGATAGTCAATACCATCTTCGGTCAATGCAAGACGCAACAAACCAGGCTGCACTTCTTCCATTGTGACTTCGCGGATTGCACCGCCGCCCAACAGACCACCATCAACAGGCAACAATAATTCATCAAGAATTTGCTTTGCTTTCTCGATATCATCTGAATTACGGATGCGAACTTGTGCAGATTGGCCAGCTGCGGCCAATCCAGTGTATAAAATGCCTTCAGCACGCAACAAACGGCGAATATCATCCCGCGTTGTTTGAATGCGTTCTTCAATAATCTCATTACGTTCGAGCTTTAAAAGAAGGTGGGAACCACCTTGCAAATCAAGGCCCAAAGTCACCTGCCCCTTGGGCAACCAATCTGGCATTGCTTCCAAAGCATTTTTTGAAAGAATATTTGGAAGTGCGACCATTGCACTAACAAACACTGCCATCCAGATTAGAGTTGTTTTCCAACGGGCAAAATAGAGCATACATATCTCAGTCTATGAGGTGAATTTTCGAAATAACTAAAGAAACAATGAGGCGGATATAAGCCCTATTCTTTAACAGGCTCAGATTTGCTACGAACGTCTGCAAGCATTGAACGAACAACACGCATTTTTGATCCGTCTGCCACTTCGATTTCAAGCTCAAGATCGCCTTCAACAACTTTAGTCACTTTACCGACGATACCACCACCGGTCACAACTTGGTCACCACGACGAATGCCGGTGATTTTAGCTTGGTGTGCTTTACGTTGTTTTTGCTGTGGACGAATAAGCAAGAAATACCAGATTGGCATAATGAACAATAGTGGCACCAAGATACCAAAGATATCGCCGCCGCCGCCGGCTGCAGTTTGAGCGTAAGCTGGAGTAATAAACATGAAAAAGTCTCCCTTGTGGCATTTTGCCAACTTTTAGAATTCATATGAGTTTGAGCGGAATATAGTGTTCAATTATATGAATGCAACGGCAAACCCTTATCAAACACGCTATTTTCATCCACTCAACTCATTTAACGCCTGTGCTAAAGCAAGTTAATTTGATAATCAACGCCTTCAAGCAATTGTGAGGCAACTAAAATGGATGAAATCAACGTCAAGGAACTACTTTGTGAGGTCAAATTGCTACGTCAAGCAATTCAGTCTTTGGGTCCCAAGGCAAACGCCGTCAACGACTTAGACAGTGCCCAGTGTTTTGTGTGGTCCCCAGAACGGCTATTTTTGCAGCCTGTTGCCAAGCCAAACCGCATTGAGATTGGCCTCATCAAGGGTGTTGAACATGTCAAAGACATCCTGATTGAAAACACTGAACGGTTTGCAAATGCACTCCCTGCCAATAATACACTCTTGTGGGGCGCACGCGGCATGGGCAAATCATCATTGGTGAAAGCTGTTCATGCAAGCATTTGCGAACGAATCAATCCAGAACTCAAATTGGTTGAAATTCACCGCGAAGATATCAACACGCTCCCCGCCCTTCTTAATATTTTGCGTGATAACCAAGCGCGCTTTATTCTGTTTTGCGATGATCTTTCTTTTGACCATGATGATACAGCCTATAAATCGCTGAAAGCTGCCCTTGATGGCGGTATTGAAGGCAGACCAGAAAATGTGATGTTCTATGCCACATCAAACAGACGACATCTTTTGCCGCGTGACATGATGGAAAACGAAGGCTCAACGGCGATTAACCCCCATGAAGCTGTGGAAGAAAAAGTCTCATTGTCCGACAGGTTCGGCCTCTGGCTTGGTTTTCATAAATGCACCCAAGATGATTATCTTCAAATGATCGAAGGTTATATCGACTATTATAAGCTTGAAATTGATGCGGATGATTTGCGGGCACAAGCCCTTGCATGGTCAACCACCCGTGGCTCTCGGTCTGGCCGCGTTGCATGGCAATTCACCCAAGACCTTGCAGGTCGGCTGGGTAAAGTAATCTAGCTGAATTTTAACAGCTCCTAAAAGATGAAAAAGCCCGTCATAGACGGGCTAATTCACCTTACTTTCACCTGGAGGGGTGATCTACTCTAAGAAGATAATTGGATTTTTTGGTGTAGCTTTGTGGCGTACTTCAAAATGAAGTTTTGGACGCTTTGCTGATCCTGTCATACCACTTTGGGCAATCACCTGCCCGCGCTGCACTTTGTCACCGCGTTTCACATTCAAGCTTTTTGCATGGGCATAAACTGTCACCAATTCGCCATCATGACGAACAAGAACTGTATTCCCAAAGCCTTTAAGACCATTGCTTGCATAAATAACAACGCCATTTTCCGCAGCTTTAACGTCCGAGCCTTCAGGCATCAAGATATCAAGACCATCATTTCGCTTACCATCATCAGTTTTTCCACCAAAGCTCGATGAGATCTGGCCTTTTGCAGGCCAACGAAGCTTATCAATTCCAGTTTTCTGAGGCGCTGGTTGACCTGTATCAACTTTAGCTGTTTGCGTAATGTCGTCTTTTTTGACAGGCGCTTGAGCGATTGTCTTTGGTTTAGCCGACGGCACAACATTGGTAATCGAGGCCGTTGTTGTTGTATCTGGTGCAAGATTTTTAAACGAAGCATCCGGAACAACCAATTTTTGGCCAATGCGAATAATTGAATTCGACAAACCATTGGCAGCTTTAAGATCCGCAACTTTAACACCGTTTTTAAAGGCTATACGGTTGAGCGTATCGCCTGATGACACTGTGTAATAACCCGAACCCTGATTTACAGCAGTATTCGTGGCAACAACTTTTCTCGGTGTTGGTACTGTTGGTCCGGCAGCAAAATTCGGCGTGCTGCTTTGTGTCGTCTGCGGCACAGTGACAGCCAAACCTTGATCTCGCAGAATTGGCAACGGAGCGCTAGACCCTCTAGGGAACAGTGTTTTGCTACCACGATAAGAATTTGCAGATTGGGTTAGCACGTCATTATCAGGCGCAGAAACTGGCGCTTTTTTCGAATAGACATAGGTTGGAATAACCAAAGATTGACCAGCTTTAATCTGACGAGAATCGCTAATGCCATTTGCATTCAAAATCTCAACAGCAGGCACACCATAGCGACGGGACAGATTATACACTGTCTCACCTTCAGATAGCGTGACACGGCTAGCGTTGGTTGTGGACCAGCCACCTTTTGTCGTATTTGTTTTGCTCGGGATCGCGCCTGTAACAGTCATATCTGGCGCCATAGGAACAAGCGGCATTGTTTCAGCATTACGGGTTTCAGCATTACGGGCAATCGAACTTGTTTGAATGCGATCTACATTTAAGCCAGTAGAAGGATCGGTAATCGGTCTGATGATCGGCATTCTTTGTACAGAAGCTTGTTCAACAGTGTTTTGTAATGTCGATTTTGGTTTAGGTGCGAGCGCATTCCGAACACGTTGAGTAAACGGAACACGGCTTGCCGCAGGCAATGGTGTACTAACAACAGGCTGTACAACAGGACGCGATGGCGCAACAAGTGCGACAGGCGCAAGAGCAACGGGCGCTAGACGCGTTGGAACTTGTACACTTGATGTCTGCAACACAGGCTGGCCAACTACAGAAGGTGCGGCCAAACGAATCGGCGCACGTGTCTGATTTGGAATAGACGCTGTATAGATAGGAGATTGAGACGTTTGTGAGCCAGGATAGGTTTGGTTGACATAAGTAGGTGCCGCAACACCTGGCTGTCTATAATCACCCGGAAGGGCCTGAGTACCCACGCCAACAGGCGCAAGACTATCAGGATGAGGGGTTTTAACCGACGCTGTCGTCAGGTCTCCACTCAAAGCTCTATCATATGAAAATCTAGATAAGTCAGAACTGCACCCTGCAATTGTACCTGCCATTAACACGGCAGACAAAACCTTAAAGCTTGTCTTCGACTGTTGAGATAACTTAAAATCACTCATATTTTTACACCACTAACGCAATACAACATGATCGTATTAAAGCGTGTTAATGTTACTGAGCGGTTAAATTTACGAAAAAAACACCATATTAATTTTAACCATGATGATATTTATATCAAAGAGCCGCTGCCAAGCCCAATATCAAAGGATTGTCGGCGATCTCAAATAAATCTTCACGTTCGAACCTACTGCCGATCTTAGTGAGGCGCATCATCTTGGCGCGGCCATTCCCCATAGATAAAGGCGCAATCATCACACCTTCTGTGGTTAAATGGTCCACGTAATGTCTTGGCATCTCTGTAAAACTTGCTGTTGAATAGATGCGGTCAAAGGTTCCCTCACCCTGCACACCATCATATCCATCGAGCTGCTTGACCACCATATTGGTCAAACCAATATGCTCAAAACGGATGATCGCATTGCTGACATGTGTTTTAAATCGATCAATCGTGAGAACCCGATCACACAGTTTGGACAATACAGCCGCAGCATACCCACTGCCACATCCAAGATCTAAAGCTTTGTGATGAGGCTGGATATCTAATTGGCCAAACAGACGCACAGTCACATCAATACTCTCACAAAAACCACCACATTCGATCGGTAGCATTTTGCTAGAATAGGCAAGATGGCGCAATTCTGGATTTAAAAACACAGAACGAGGAACATTTTCAAAAGCGGTCAACAAGCGCGTATCATCAACACCCAATGCACGTAGCCGCAATAATAATGCAGCAAATCCCTCTTTTTCTGAACCGTAATCAACCATTGATATCTAACGCTTGCTCTATATTTTTAACCAAATCATGATCGGTCATATCAATTTTAAGCGGCGTAATCGAGATTTTTCCAGAATTTATCGCAGAAATATCAGTATGTTCGCAATCTTCATGGGTACTTTCCTCAAATTTTAGCCAATAATAAGGACGTCCAACACCATCGATCCGATCAGCAATCGCTAAACCATGCGTGCGACGGGCTTGGCGAGAGACCGATATTTGATCGGGTCCATCTGTAAGCTCAATTGGAAAATTCACATTCAAAAACGTATGTACTGGTAGATCAATGACCATAAGTTTGCGGATGATGTCAGCAGCATTGGCTTGGGAAACGCTCCAGTCAATTGGACCAACGCCTTTGCTCCAATCATGACTTTGGCTAAGCGCAATTGAGCGTATCCCCAAAATAGCGCCTTCCAATGCACCGGCAACAGTACCTGAATAGGTCACATGATCGGCAATATTTTGCCCTGCATTAATGCCCGATAAAATAAGATCTGGTGGCGTATCCATCAGTTGACGCACAGCAAGAATCACACAATCTGTTGGCGTGCCACTAACAGCAAAAACCCGATCACGGATATCACGAACCCGCAAAGGCGTCGATAATGACAAGGCATGAGACACCCCGCTTTGATTGGTTTCGGGTGCAACAACCCAAATATCATCGGATATTTCAGAAGCGGCGCTGACCAAAACATCAAGGCCTTCAGCATTGATGCCATCATCATTGGTGATCAGAATACGCATCAAAAATCCTCATAATTTAAAACAATAAACCTCAATAACCGATTCTCATCACTAAGCTTTTTCGATTTTGGTAAGACCACCCATATAAGGCAACAACACATCAGGAATGGTAACACTGCCATCTTCATTGAGATAATTCTCAATCACAGCAATCAAACAACGACCAACAGCCACACCAGAACCATTCAGCGTATGAACGAACTGCGTAGACTTGCCATCAGACCCGCGATAGCGAGCATTCATGCGGCGCCCTTGGAAATCACCACACACAGAACAAGATGAGATCTCACGATAGGCATCCTGCCCTGGCAACCACACTTCAATGTCATAGGTCTTGCGCGCACCAAAGCCCATATCGCCTGCACAGAGCGTGACAACGCGATAATGCAAACCAAGTTTGGTTAAAATGTTTTCTGCGCAATTGACCATGCGTTCTAGCTCTTCCTCAGAACTGCCAGCATCTGTGATAGATACCATTTCACATTTCATAAACTGGTGCTGACGCAACATGCCGCGCGTATCGCGGCCAGCAGAACCTGCTTCTGAGCGGAAACAAGGTGTCAACGCTGCATAGCGCTTTGGCAAATCAGAATGATTGAGGATTTGCTCACGCACCAAGTTTGTCAATGAAACTTCGGCCGTTGGGATAAGCCACTTACCATCTGTTGTTTGAAATAAGTCTTCCGCAAATTTCGGCAATTGGCCCGTACCAAACAAAGCTTCATCGCGCACAAGCAAAGGCGGATTGATTTCCATCAAGCCATGTTCTGCTGAATGTGTATCGAGCATAAACTGGCCCAAAGCCCGCTCTAAACGCGCCAATTGACCTTTAAGCACTGTAAATCGCGCACCAGACATGGCAGATGCTGCATCAAAATCCATCAGACCTAAATCTTCACCAATTTCAAAATGCTCTTTAGCTGGATAATTCCAACCTGGCTTCTGACCAACTTTGCGCTCTTCGCGGTTATCGGCTTCAGTCAAACCTTCTGGAATGCCCGCATGAGGCACATTGGGAAGCGCTGCCAATAAATCAGTCAAAGCCTCATTGGCTGCACGTTCTTGATCTTCAACGCCTTGCATATCCGCTTTAAGTGCCGACACTTCAGCCTTTAGACTTTCCACTTTATCGAAGTCTTTTTGGCCCATTGCGGCGCCAATTTCTTTGGATGCACTATTGCGGCGAGATTGCATATCTTGCAGTTTTTGAACAACTGTACGACGGATCTCGTCTGCTTCAAGCACAGTCTTTGACAAAGGATCTGCACCGCGCGCACGAAGCGCTGCGTCTAGTTTTTCAGGGTTTTCACGTATCCATTTGATATCAAGCATAGGAACCAACAATTTTTTAAAAGGAATTTAAAACTCAAACACGCACTTTATTTATCAGATGCGTCTTTATCTTTAGCGTCGTCTTCGGATTCAAAATCAGAATCGTCCAAATCTTCGTCGGTATATCCCGATCGCTTTAAAGCTGCACGTCTTTGACGTTCAACGATACGAGCCGCATAGATCGCAATTTCGTAAAGAAGGATCGTAGGTATCGCAAGACCAAGTTGGGAAACAGGATCTGGCGGAGTTAAAACAGCCGCCACCACAAAAGCCAAAACAATCGCATATTTACGTTTGCCTTTAAGACCCTCAGAACTGACCATGCCCGCACGCGCCATCAATGTTGTGACAACAGGCAGTTGGAAAACCAGACCAAAAGCAAAGATCAAAGTCATGATCAGGCCAAGATATTCAGATACTTTTGGCAAAAGCGTAATGGATACCGCATCGGGTGCGCCCACTTGCTCAGTCCCCAAGAAAAACACCATCGCCATAGGCGTTAGGAAGAAATAAACAATCGCTGCACCAATACAAAACAGCACCGGAGACGCGATCAAAAACGGCAAAAATGCAGAGCGCTCATTGGTATATAGCCCGGGCGCAACAAATTTATAAACTTGTGCAGCGATCACTGGGAACGACAGGATCAATCCACCAAATAGGCCAATTTTAATCTGCGTGAAGAAAAACTCTTGAGGCGCTGTGAAAATCAATTCAACTTTGCGATCTTCCATCCCTGCCCAGTCAACCGCCCATTCAAACGGCAGAACCAGAATATTAAAGATGTAAGACCCCAAATAGAAACAAAGGATAAAAGCAAATACAAATCCAATGACGGCCCATAATAAACGTTTGCGCAGCTCAATAAGGTGCTCGATTAACGGCTGAGGTTCGTCATCAATATTATTGTCGTCAGTCACCGGATCACTCATTTACAATCAGCCTTTGCTGTCAGCTTTTGGCGCTGCAGCTTTCTTAATAGGTGTTTTTGGCGCAGTTGTTTTTGGGCCAGTTGCTTTTTTTGCAGTCACTGGCTTTTTTGCAGGGCTTGCAGCTTTTGCAGTTGCAGGCTTTCTTGCCGGTGCCTTTGCCGCAGTTTTAGTAGTTGCGGTTTTCGCAGCCGGAGCTTTTGCAGCAGGCGCTTTGGCCGTTGGAGCAACTTTTGCAGCAGGTTTTGCGGCGGCAGCTCGTGCAGCTGTTGTTTTCTTAGCAGCAGCAGATTTTGCTGTTTTAGCCGCAGCTGTCTTCTTAGTTGCAGTTTTCGCAACAGCTTTCACAGGCGCTTTATAGTCTTTACCAACAGAACGCGCAGCCTCAGATATCTCTTCGGCTTTTGGCGTCCAAGCTTTCACCGGTGCAACAGGGGTATCTTTAATCGCGTCATTATAGCTAGCTTTGATCTCATCCCCCGCCTCTTTAAACGGGTTCATCGCATCCTTGAGCTTGCTTGTTGGATTTAGATTTTTGACGTCACTTGCCGCCTGACGCAATTCATCAAGCTCAGATTCATCCAAAGCATCATTAAACTGATTTTTAAAATCAGTCGCCATGCCTCGGTATTTCTTTATCGTTTTGCCAAACGCCCGTAACATTGGAGGAAGGTCCTTTGGACCCACAACCAAAATCATAACGATGGCAACCAACAAAAGCTCTGGCCAGCCAATATCCAACATTCAGATTAATCCTTGCTTCAAAACCAACAGAACCAAACGCCCCTAAGAGGCATCTGGCTGATAAAACATGTCTAAATTAGACTTTGTCTTTTTCAGATTGGATTTCAACAGTTTTTGAATCTGCTTCCGCATCCGTGATTTCTTCTTTCATGCCGCTTTTGAAACTTTTAATGCCTTTAGCAACATCACCCATTAACTGAGGGATCTTACCGCGGCCAAAGAAGACCAAAACAACAAGCAAAATAATGACGATCTGTAGGGGACCAATATTTCCCATGACTAACTCCTAATGTTATCTAACCTGTACTTAGGACATTTATACCTGAGATTCAAACAGGAATACGTCGCGATCGTTAATTTTTAAACAGACATCTCGCGCAGACGCCTTTAAAAGCCCAACTCGAATATTTGCGCTGATCAATTTATCGCTTTTTGGGATCGCTAAAGTGAGTTGTTCCTGACGACCCATAAAACGGCGGCTGACAATCCGAGCCAAAACATCACCTTCATCGGCAGATACCATCACACCGGACTGGCGAACAGCGACATCTAATGTGACATCTTCATCAAATCCAGCCGCATCAAACATCCCCAAAGCTGTATCAACTTTACCGTCTTTGACAATTCCATCCAGCAAATTTAGGTCAGAGAAGAAACTTGCCGCAAATAAATCAACAGGTTGTTCGTATAATTCTTGAGCTGTGCCCAATTGCACAAGCTTGCCATCGCGTAAAAGTGCAATGCGATCAGCCATTTGCATCGCTTCTTCAGCGTCATGCGTCACAATGATGGATGTCACCCTCGCCTCACGTAAAATAGAAAGCGTGTCCGAGCGGATGACGTCTTTAAGCCGTGAATCAAGCCCTGAAAATGGCTCATCCATCAACAAAACAGCAGGCCTTGGCGCAATGGCCCGGGCGAGTGCTGCGCGCTGTTGTTCGCCACCTGATAATAGGTGTGGATAAGACTGAGCATAGCTCTCAAGCCCGACCCGCTTTAGAGCGAGTAAAGCTTGCGTTTTAGCCTCACTTGCAGATAATCCAGACAGACCAAATTTAGCATTATCCAACAATGTCATATGCGGAAACAGCGCAAAATCCTGAAACATTAGGCCAATGCCACGTTTTTCCGGCGGCAATGACTTTTTCGGACTACAAATTTCCTGTCCATTTAAAAACAGACTACCTTGGCTTTGGCGCTCAATACCCGATGCAATGCGCAAAAGCGTTGTTTTACCGGAACCAGATGGCCCCAATAAACAAAGGACTTCACCCGGCTCAACCGTAAGATCAATGCCCTGTAATGTCGGTTTGTCGTCATATTTGTGGTGAATATCTTGAAAAGTTAGACTTGCAGCAAAGCTCACGCCTGTTTTTTGCCGACCTGCATTGGGGTCTTTATTGCTAACTCTATTGGGGTCTTTGTGATCCAAATTGGAATTCATTATATTAAGCCGTTTCATTTAGGCTGTTTAAAAGCCAAATACTCGGCTCTTATTCCACTTCTTCACCCATCGGTGTCAAGAGGCCAAATTCTTCGATATCCATTTCCGTCAATGGATCTTCGTCTTCGGTCAAATCTTCATCATCAAATGGCATTGGGATTTGGAAATTGGACGGAATACGATTTGATAACAAACCAGAGCCCTTCAATTCATCCAATCCCGGAAGATCTTTGAGGTTTTCAAGACCAAAATGATCAAGGAAATCTCGGTTCGTACCGTAAGTTACAGGACGCCCAGGTGTTCTGCGGCGACCGCGCATCCGCACCCAACCCGCTTCCATCAAAACATCCAATGTCCCCTTAGATGTCGCAACACCACGAACTTCTTCAATCTCAGCACGGGTGACAGGCTGGTGATAAGCAATAATGGCCAGCACTTCGAGCGCAGCACGAGATAGCTTTTTAACATCAGTCTCATCACGGCGAATAAGAAACGATAAATCAGCAGAGGTCCGAAACGCCCATGAATCATCGACTTTCAACAGGTTCACACCGCGATTGGCATAAAAATCAGACAGGCGCTGCATAACGATTTTGATATCAATATCATTTGGTAATTTGTCAGCTAGGTCTTTTTCAAGCACAGGGCCAGATGATGCGAACACAAGCGCTTCGGCAATGCGTTCAGCATCTTTAAGCGCGTGATCGCGCAATGCATCAACAGCATCATCAGATGGTGCTTCATAGGTACCTAACTGTTCATCCATACCTGTTACGCCGCTATCATCGTCCATCAACACATACTCCTAACTCGCAACATTTATATCATCAGCTTTTGGGCTTGTCTTGTTTCTCGACGAATTCCGCAAAAATATCGGTGCAAAAACTCCATCTTGACGAATATCAAGCTGTCCTTCGCGTACCATTTCCAAAGATGCGGCAAATGAGCTTGCAAGCGCTGTTCTGCGCTCATCATCATTCTCGTGGAGATATTGCAATAAAAAGTGGTCCAGCGCTGTCCATGTTTTCAATTCACCAACCATTTTGCGCAAAACTGCACGCGCATCTTTCAACGACCAAACTTTACGGCGTTCAATCGTCACCAACGACAATGAATTTCGCTGACGCTGTGACGCATAAGCTGTCAAAAGATCATAAAGAGATGCGGTATAATCAGATGTTTTTTCAATCACAATAGGTTCGGGCGACCCACGCACAAACACATCTCGGCCCAATCGATTGCGATTGATAAGCCGTGAGGCAGCTTCGCGCATCGCTTCCAAACGCTTCAAACGAAACGCCAAAGCTTGCGCCATGTCTTCACCAGAGGCTTCATCGCTATCATTGACTTGCGGAATAAGGAGCTTTGATTTCAAAAACGCAAGCCATGCCGCCATCACCAAATAGTCAGCCGCAAGTTCCAGCCGTATTTTCCGAGCACTATCAACAAAGGCGAGATATTGTTCTGCAAGCGCAAGGACTGAGATTTTGGCCAAATCCACTTTTTGGTTTCGAGCCAAATGCAAAAGCAAATCGAGCGGCCCCTCAAACCCATCAAGATCAATCATCAAGCTATTCTCGCTCAATGCCTTATCGGGGTCTTCCCACAATTTATCCATTGGAGCGCGGTTTTGGTTTTTTGTTGGTGTTTGCGAGCCATTTTCAGCATCTATATCAGACGCAACAGCAGAAGTGACAGCCGGAACAACCGATTGCTCTGAACTTGAACTAGCTGTCGCTATGTCCTTATCAAAATCATCCAAAACCATATCGTTCTTGCCCCACACTATTGCCGCAATAGATCAACGCCTAAAAGCGCTGCGTCTTACGGCATGGCATAAAGAACTATATTGCTCCACTATGGAGTAAAACTCTGAACGCAATGCCGCTTCATTGTGATCATCGGGTTCGCAAAAGCCTTCAAGAACCGCATTTGCCCTTTCAAGCGCCTTGCCCGAAAGCATTGGCGTTTCATTGGCAACAAGCTTCATCTCACCCATATCACCATTACAATGTAATACTACATCGCAACCCGCTGCAAAGATTCCAGACGTTCTTTCTGCGAAATCCCCAGAAAGTGCGTTCATTGAGACGTCATCAGACATTAAAAGCCCATCAAAACCAATCACACCCCGGATATATTGATCAATTGCGATCTTAGATGTTGTCGCAGGCGCTTTTGGATCAATGGCGGAATAAACCACATGTGCCGTCATTGCCATCAACTCACCAGACAATTTTCCAAACGGTGCAAAATCAGTTTTCACCAATTCTTCAATCGGAGTATCAACGATTGGCAATTCTAAATGGGTATCTGCTGAAGCACGTCCATGACCTGGAATATGCTTGATCACCGGCAAAACACCGCCCGCTTTCAAACCATCGGCTGCTGCCTGCCCCAAGATTGAAACAATCTCTGGCTCATCACCATAGGCGCGCTTGCCAATCACTTCATGGCCTTCGGGAGTTGGAATATCCAGCACAGGCAAACAATCAACATTGATACCAAGCTTAAGCAGATCAAAAGCATGCAACCGAGACATAAGCCAAGTGGCATGAAGACCTAGCAATTTATCTGTTTGATAAAGCAGACCCAAATTCCAAGCAAAAGGATAATTGTCAGCCAATGGCGGTCGTAACCGCTGAACCCGTCCACCTTCCTGATCAATCAAGATCGGGACCATAGGCGCATCAACGCAAGCCTGAAGCACTTCGGTTAAGGCTTTGATCTGATCTGCAGTTTCAAGATTTCGACCAAACAGGATGAAACCAAAAGGGTTTTGCTCTTTGAAAAACGCTTTTTCATCATCGGTGAGCTTAAGGCCGGAACAGCCCAAGATCATCGCTTTGGTCGGTAATGGGGTAGATGGATTTGATTCGCTCATGGGGAAATCTTATCCCCATGAGGCAATGCTTGCAAAGATCAATCAATTTACAACAAGATTGATCAACATCTTATTTGGATCCTATTTGGTTACAAAGCAGCTTCCGCCAGCAGATTTAAAGCGTGAGCACAAAGAATTAGCCTCTCCACGCGTTCCAACTTGAATGCGAACCCTGTGGAATGTGCCTCGACCTGCAATCGCAGCTTCTTGATATTCAACACCCTTATCGCCAATCAGCGAATTAAACCTGCGTGCCGCACTTGCATAACTCGATTGAGCCGCAGACAGCGAAGGCTGAGATGCAATTTGCATATAATAACCAGAGAAGTTTGAATTCGACGCTGTTTCGGTCACCGTTGGCGCAACAACAACAGGTGTCACCGGTTGAACGATCTCAGCAATTGGCGCTACAACCTCAGGCGTGACAGCAGGAACAGGTTTCGCAGCTGGCGTGACCGTTGGAGTAACAGTTGTTTCAGCGCTTGGTACAATACTAGCAATTTCCGTTGTTGCAGACACCTCTGGTGCAGCTTCTACTTCACGTGTGATGATTGTTCCATCTGACTGGACAATAACCGTACGAACCTTACGCGGGGTTACAAGCGGTTGAGCTGCATCTTGTGAACGCGCCGTATCGTTCCCTAAATTTGCTGACAAACGTTCATCACCTTTATCCACCCCACCCACTTCACGGCCTTCCAGCGGAAGAACAGATGGATCAAGCGTATTTTGCACAATATCAACAGGCTCTTCTGTGCTTTCAACCAATGCAGATTGACTTGCAATACTCACGTCATTGCCTTCAACTTGCTCATATACAGCCTGATCTTGGTTCGGCACAGATGCACCACCTGGATCAGCAGGTTTTTCTTTAATCGGCGTTTTATCAGCTGAAATGACCAATGGTTCGCCCGAATTGCCAAATCCGGAATCTGAATTTTGGAAATACAAATATGCACCACCACCTAAAAGCAGAACAGCAAGAACACCTACAACGCCCATAACATTTGAGCTTGAAGCTTTTGTCGCAGCCGCCGCAATCATTGGATCTGACGCAACATCGCTATCATTAGTCACATCAATACGTTCAGGGCGATAAGCTGCCACCTCACCCGATGGGCTGTGGTTACTATTGCTCGTGTCAGCAACACCGAGATCAAACATCGCATTTAATTCATCGGATTCAGAAATAACCGGATCTTTAGGACCAGACCCATCATCCATTCCAAGACCAAAGCTTGATGCAGCAGATGCGTATTCAGGAGCAACATCTTGATTGTCTGGGATAGGATCATCAATCACATCATCTGATAACAGCTGAGAAAATTCTCTTTCCAATTCGATATCAAGGTCAGGCTCTGCTCTGGCATCATGGGCTTCAAAGTTTTGAACCGGCATTGCAGGAATATCAAAAGGTGCTGTTTCTTCTAAATCAGTGTCCGTATCAGCAAAATCTGCCACATCCATCACTGTATCAAGCTCAGGAGCCTGTAGTTCAGGCTGCGGAAGGTCCTGAATGCTGTGGATGTTGTCTTGGCTAATACCAGACGCGTAAGCGTTTGCATCCTGCGCAAAAGGATTTTCAACACTTGGTGCGTAAGCCGCCTCGCTATTATGCTCAAAGGTTGGTTCAAAAGCACTCAGCTTCGGATCATCCACAACATTTGATTGAATTGCGTGCACATCATCATTTAGCATATTATTTTGCTCACTCGCAAACTCATCATTTTGTAGTTTGGCTAATTCAAGTTCAAGATCATTTTCAAGATCACCCAGATCGAATTCTTCGATATCAGGCATCGATGTTGAAAGTGGATTTGGAATATCGCTGACGCCATTATCAAATGCGTCTGTCAAACCAGCCGATGTTTCAGCAATATTGTTTGCAACAGGCTCAATTAACTGATCTGTCTGAAAATCACTTTGCACATGTGGCTCAATTTTCCGAGCCGGAACCTCAAATGCATCCTCAATCATCGATGCATCAATAGGTGCGCTCTCATGATGAACGGCGACGGGTTCTGCGGGCAATTCAGGCGGTGCAGCTGGTGTATGATTTGGTAAATCGTAACGGGCGATTTCATCAAACACATCGTCAGATGCATGGGAAACCGTTTCAATAGGCATATCTATCGGCTCAGCAAATTCAGTTGCCAAATTTACTGGTTCCAAATTAACAGGCTCAAGAGTTGCTGATTCTGCATATACAGGCTGCACAACAGGAGCTTCTTCCTGAATCTCATGGTGAACCTCAGGCTGGCTCTCAAATTGTTCAAAATTTGCTTGTGGTTCGATTGATGCAACAACAGGTTCAAGAGTTGGTTCAACACCAAACTCCCGCAACAGTTCCGCTTCAAGATCGGTCGCAGCATCATTGGCAGATGCATTGGATACGTCCGCTTCATCTTTATAGCCAATAATTTTTGCGAGCTCATCCAATGGATTTTCAGATTGCACATGGTTTTCATGGCCATCTGGGGCATTTTCAAAGGTCGAGACTGTATCGTTCAATTTTTCGGTCATGGTCGTTTGCTACTCCTAGCAAGTAATCTGCCATGCCAATGTGGAGAAAAATTGGCACTAACGCATTTCTAGCGGCGCTTCTGTCCCTGTTATCGACAAACCAGACTTCAAAATAGAAGCAATCGCGTAAACAAGACTAAGTCTGGCTGCAGTCACTATGGGGCTTTCATGGTTAATAAACCGTAATTCTGGCCGTTCTTTTCCCAAATTCCAGTGAGAATGAAGCTGACTTGCCAAATCATAGAGGTAAAACGCAATACGATGTGGCTCCTGCCCCAATGCTGCACTTTCAACAATACGAGGAAATTCTGCCATTTTTGCGATCAAACGCAACTCAGTTTCGTCCTTTAACACCGATAAATCAGCATTTTTCAACACATCAAGGCCAAAATCTTCATTTGGGAACACTTCTGCTGCTTGACGGAAAACAGAATTGCAACGGGCATGAGCATATTGCACATAAAATACCGGATTATCTTTAGATTGCTCTGTTACTTTCGCAAAATCAAAGTCCAAAGGCTCAGAACTTTTGCGATATAGCATCATAAAGCGGACCGAATCAGACCCAACTTCATCCACAACATCCCGTAAGGTTACAAAATCACCAGACCGTTTTGACATTTTCACAGGTTCACCTGCTCGATAAAGCTTGACCAATTGGCAGAGCAAAACCGTCAAATTGGTTTTTCCACCAGATACAGCTTTCGCCAACGCTTCCAGACGTTTGACATATCCACCGTGATCGGCACCGAGCACAAAGATTGTATCATCAAATCCGCGTTTAAACTTATCCATGAAGTAAGCAACATCAGCGGCAAAATATGTGTACGAACCATCGGACTTAATCAAAGCACGATCCAAATCATCACCCACATCGGTTGAACGGAACAGTGTTTGTTCACGATCTTCCCAATCGTCAGGCAACTTCCCTTTTGGCGGTGGCAACGTTCCTTGATAGACAAAGCCTTTGGATGTTAAATCCTCAATGCCGGCACCAATTGGCCCGCCATTATTCTCATGCAATGTTCTTTCTGAGAAAAACACATCATGACGAATGTTCAAGGCTTGCAAATCTTCACGGATCATATCCATCATGCCATCGATGGCACGCGGCTTGATAATCGCAATTCGCGTATTTTCATCCATGTCTTTGAGCTTTGAGCCATATTCCTCAGCCAAAGCTTTGCCAAGCGGCACAAGATAGTCCCCCGGATAGAGACCAGCAGGAATTTTGCCGATATCATCGCCCAAGGCTTCACAATATCTAAGATAAACAGAATTGGCTAAAACACCAATCTGCGAGCCCGCATCATTGGTATAATATTCTTTAGTGACATCATGTCCTGCAAAATCGAGCAAGTTAGCCAGCGCATCACCCACTACAGCACCGCGACAATGGCCAACATGCATTGGACCCGTTGGATTTGCAGACACATATTCAACATTGATTTTACGCGATGGCTGGATTTGATTACGGCCGTAATCTTCACCCTCAGTCACAATCTTTTTGGCAATACCCTGCCAATAGGTTTCCGACAGCGTCAGATTAATAAAGCCCGGCCCTGCAACATTAACCGCAGAAATATTTACGTCTTGTGTCAAAGTCTCAGCAATCTCGGCAGCAAGTGCGCGGGGATTGCTCTTCATTGGTTTTGCCAACATCATCGCAGCATTGGTCGAAATATCACCATGGGATGGATCTCGCGGTGGCTCAACGGTCATGCGAGAAAGATCGACCTCTCCATCATAAGCTTTCACACTCTCAAGGGCCAAGACGGCAGATTTAATTTTTGCTTCGAACTCTTTAAACACATTCATTTTGAACTGGTTCCAAATATAATCGCTGGGATATTATCAATCGAGAATTTCAATGCATGTATTACAGCCATTGCGATGAAATTATTGGTTATTGCGCTGCCTAAAGCAAATCGCCTGTTTGGTCAAACTTATGAACCCATAAGACGCTTATGAATATCGAGCGCATAGGTGTCAGTCATTCCGGCAAGGTAATCCCCCACATGACGGGCTCTTGCGCCCTCGGTCAGTAGCTCCAAACCATCAACCCAACGTGCGCCCCTCATCAATTCAGGTTCATTCATAAAGGTCGCAAACAGCTTTTCAATAACCTTGGCCACTTCCTCACGTTTCACCATCACGCTTGGGTGCCTATATAGTTTTGCAAATAAGAAGGTTTTAAGCTGTTTATCGATCAACTTCATCTCATCGCTAAACCCGATAATGGTCTGTCCGATAAGGCGCACATCATCAGCAGATTGTGGTTTGAGATCCTTCAAACGGCTTTGCGCGGTCGAAATCACATCTTCAACCATCTTGGTAATCTGGCGACGTGTCACTTCATGCGTCAAACGACTATCATCAATATGCGGATAAAGCGCTCTAACCTCATGCATTAAACCCGCCAAAAACGGCACATCTTCAAGCATTTCAAGCGTCAACAGGCCAGACCGCAAACCATCATCAATATCATGAGTGTTATAGGCAATATCATCGGCAATGGCTGCCGCTTGCGCTTCAAGGCTCGCATGGCTCCAAATCCAAAGATCGTGAATTTGATTATAATTGGTAATTGCAAGCGGAACATCTGACGTCAGTTCTTCACCTTTATGCGCAATCAAAGGACCATTATGTTTGACCAATCCTTCAAGGGTTTCCCATGTAAGATTAAGACCATCAAATTCAGCATATCTTTGTTCAAGCTTGGTCACGATCCGAAGCGATTGCGCATTGTGGTCAAAGCCACCAAAGTTCTGCAATAATTCGGCAAGCGCATCTTCGCCCGTATGGCCAAATGGCGTATGACCAAAATCATGAACAAGCGCCACACCTTCAGTCAAATCCTCATCCAGCTTTAAGGCACGCGCCAAAGCTCGCGCAATTTGTGACACTTCAATCGTGTGGGTTAGTCGTGTGCGATAATGATCACCTTCATGGGCGATGAAGACTTGTGTTTTGTGCTTTAACCGACGAAATGCTGTGGAATGAACAATACGATCTCTGTCTCTTTGATAAGGCGAACGGGTTAGGCTTTCCCCTTCGCTCACCAAACGTCCACGGCTTTGCGATGGATCGCTTGCATAGACTGCGCGTTCTCCAAGTCCAAACCCCAAGGCTGCTTTATCAATATTCGTCAATTCGTTATAATCCTAAATATCTATTTTATCGGCTGATGCGAAAAGTTGACGTAAATAGACTGGTTTAACTAAATTTAGAAACCCCAGACTCACATAATTCATCAAACCAACCCATTGACGTATCGACCCGTCGCACATACCTATATAGCAATTCAAGACGAAATACATGATCTGGTAGCTTTGCCACATAACAAAGTTGAAAGAACCCCTATGACCCAAGAACAAAATGTGACTGTTTCAGATAATGCATTTAGCCGTATCGAAACTATTCTTTCCAATCAAGACGACAAAACAGCCTTGCGCGTGTCTGTCGAAGGTGGCGGCTGTTCTGGTTTTTCTTATAAATTTGATCTTGTTGATGGATCAACTGACGATGATATTATCCTTGAAAAGGGCAATGCACGGGTGCTAATCGATAATCTTTCGCTGGTTTATATGGCCGGTTCAGAAATTGATTTTGTTGATGATCTGATGGGTCAGTCTTTTCAAATTAAAAATCCAAATGCCATTGCATCATGCGGTTGCGGAACGAGCTTTACCGTATGAAAATTGTAACGTGGAATATTAATGGCATCAAAGCCCGCATTGAAAACTTGAAAATCTGGCTCAAAGAATCAGATCCTGATATCGCCTGTTTGCAAGAGATTAAGTCTGTCGATGAAAACTTCCCGCGCGAAGAAATTGAAGCGCTGGGCTATCATGTCGAAACCCACGGCCAAAAAGGCTTTAATGGTGTTGCGCTGATTTCAAAAACCAGCCCTCTTGAGGTTATTCGTGGACTTCCCATGCTCAACGATACTGATGAACCTGATCCACAAGCACGTTTCATCGAAGGTGTATTTTCCACAGACAAAGGCATTATCAGAGTTGTCTCGCTCTATTTGCCAAATGGTAATCCGGTCGACACGGAAAAATTCCCATACAAATTAGGCTGGATGGCACGCTTAGAAGAATATGCCAAACGTCAGCTCCTGCTCGAAGAACCTTTGGTGCTTGCTGGTGATTACAATATCATACCAGAACCACATGATTGCAAAGACCCAAAATCATGGGAAGGCGATGCCGCCTTTAGACCCGAATCCCATGCTGCCTTTAGAAAATTTGTAAATCTTGGCTTCACGGATGCCCATCGCAGCGTCAATGATGAAGACAAAGCCTATACATTTTGGGATTATCAAGCCGGTGCGTGGCAGAAGAACAATGGTATCCGCATCGATTTTATGATGCTATCGCCAGAAGCTGCTAATATGCTGGATACATTGATTGTTGAAAAACATGTGCGCGGCTGGGAAAAGCCATCTGACCATGTGCCAGTGGCTCTTTATCTCAACACATAATCTCTTTATCGAAGTTTGATTAGTTCATACCGTTTTTGAGCATGTTGTCGGCAACGACGACAGCTGCTCTTCGGTCTGCTTCTTCTGCCAAGGCAAAGGCTTGTTCTTGCAATTGCAGGATCCATACTTTGTCATGGGGTGCAGCGCGTTCATGTGCAGATGTTATCAGCGCAAGCCCGCGAACGGTCTGGCCTTCTTCAAACAAGATGTTTCCATAAACGGCTGATGCAGATGCATGACCTGCAGCGCGGGCGCGGTTGAGCCATTTTTTGGCTTGGCGCATATTATCGCCACCACCCTTGCCATCCAAAATCATTTGACCCAAGCGATATTGCGCTTCAGGTAGACCAAAGGCAGAAGCCGCTTGGAAATAAAGCTGACGTGCAGCCTTATAATTGACCTTCACTGGACTGTCTGAAATGCCGCGCTGATAATAATCAGCAAGCGACATCAACGCATTGACGAAATATCCAACATCCTCTGAGCCTGGCTCTACGCCTTGACGCGTAATCTTTTGGAAGTTTTTGAAAGCTTCATAATCATCTTCGCGAACACCGTCGCCAAATGCATACATATTTGCCATGGCCCAACGGGCACCACGATGGCCTTTTTCAGCTGCATATTTGTAAGCTTTAATCGCTTCTTTTTTCTCACCGTTTTTATAGGCTTTAAATCCAAACTTAAATAAATCCAATGGTCCCTGCTCTTCGCTCACATCTGCACTTTTGGCCTTTGGGTCAAACGCAAGAGCTGAGCCCACAAATCCTGCTGTTGCAAATGCAACACCAAGTTGGAGCAGGATAACTGAGGTTATTTTGGATTTAATGATCCGCATAACAGTGATTTTCTTTCGCACCACATGGGGTGAATTACAAATTCTACACAAACACACCAGACGCAATACGTGCCTTGCATGACTTTTATTCTATAACCGATCAGCCAATTCTGAAGCAGAAAGCTGAACATTTAGTATATCGTCAACAGTATCCAAAAGGACTGCTCACGTTTGCAAAGCATATCAGAAGCCTGCCCGAACAGACTTGCTACCAATTTGTGGCTGGAAATGGGCAGACGGCCCATTTGCATAATCCCTATCATGTTTCCGCCAATAATGTTGCATCAATGCAACACACGCCCTCGCCCCATAACTTAAATAGCAATGCGGCCGCTTTGACAATGTCGCAGGCGGCCGAATCATTAATTTAATCTATGCCTTACTCAGCTTCTAAAACACGGTTTAACGCTTCATTCAGCTTAGCTTTCTGACCTTCAAGTTCCGTCAGGCGTTCACGTTCTGCTGCAACAACATCAGGACGGGCATTGGCAACAAATCTTTCATTGGCCAATTTACCAGATACTTTCTGTAGATCACCATCAACTTTGCCAATGGCTTTTTCCAAACGCGCTTTTTCTGCATCCAGATCAATCAACGCACCAAGTGGTAATGAATATGTGGTTTCAGAGACAACAATTTGAGCTGCCCCTTTTGTCACTTCGCCATCTAAAACAATATCCTCAACCCGCGCCAAAAGCTTGATCGCAGGAAGATGACGCAGCAATTGTTCACGTGTTGCATCATTGGCACCCGTAACATGCAGCGGCGCTTTTGATGATGGCGGAACGTTCATTTCTGATCGTACAGACCGCAGGCCAGTTATGAGATCAATCAACCAATTAATTTCAACAGCAGCATTATCGTCCTGCAACGCGACCGTTGGCCATGCAGCATGACACAACAGGCCCTCGCTAGCTTGTCCGGCTTCTGACACAGACCAAAGTTCTTCGGTCATATAAGGCATAAACGGATGCAACAAACGATAGATGGCATTGAGAATATAAGCCACACATGCGCGAGCTTCAGCTTTTGCTTCTTCATCATCACCCTGGAACACAGGTTTTAAAAGCTCGAGATACCAATCGCACACCAAGTTCCATGTGAACTTGTAAAGACCGCCAGCCGCATCATTAAATCTGTAGGTCTCAATGTGCTTTGTGACATCTGCAATCGTGTTAGACAGCTCATTCAAGATCCAGCGATTAACCTGCAGCTTTGCATTTTCTGGTTTAAATGATGTATCGAGAGCTGCACCATTCATCTCAGCAAAACGCGTTGCATTCCAAAGCTTGGTCCCAAAGTTCCGATAACCTTCAATCCGTTGTGGATCAAGCTTCACATCACGACCTTGAGCTGCCATCACTGCCAAAGTAAAGCGCAATGCATCGGCACCATATTCGTCAATCAAATCTAGCGGATCAATCACATTACCTTTAGATTTTGACATTTTAGCGCCATGCTTATCGCGCACCAGAGCATGGACATAAACCGTGTGGAATGGCTCAATGCCTTTGCCGTTTTCATCCTTCATAAAGTGAAGACCAGACATCATCATCCGAGCAACCCAGAAGAAGATAATATCAAAACCTGTAACCAGCACATCAGTTTGATAATAACGTGCAAGTTCTGGCGTTTGATCCGGCCAACCCATTGTTGAAAATGGCCACAAAGCAGATGAGAACCATGTATCAAGAACGTCATTGTCGCGTTTAAGAGTGACTTGGTTAACAGAATCTCCGCTAACACCACCCCCTTGGAATTCACCAACATCTATACTTACTTCATTGCCATAATAGTCCTGCGCCTGCTTCAACGCGTCAACTTCACATTTTGCTACGAAAACAATATCGGGTTGCTTGAAAACTGTTCCATCACGAACATCTAGATTTCCTTTCAGCCATTTCTTATCAGGCCCGTACCAAGCAGGAATTTGGTGTCCCCACCAAAGTTGGCGAGAAATACACCAAGGTTGGATATTTTCCATCCAGTTAAAGTATGTATTCTCCCAAGTCTTGGGTACAAACTTAGTCCGACCCTCTTTAACCGATGCCAATGCAGGCTGTGCCATTGTTTTGGCATCCGCAAACCATTGATCGGTCAACATAGGTTCGATCACAACATTTGAACGATCACCAAACGGCTGCATCATTTTGTTGTTTTCAACAAGAGGTATAGCATTGCCCTCCTCGTCCTTGGTCATCACAGCAAGACCTTCGGCTGTCACATCAGCGATTACCCGTACGCGCGCTTCCAAACGATCCAAACCGCGATATTCATCGGGAACCAAGTTAATGCTATCGACATAATTCTCATCAGGTGTGCCACCCGCTTTCACCAAAGCCATCGCTTGGGCCGAACATTCAGCATAAGGCGCGCCATCCCCGCGCATCGCAGCTGTCACATCCATCAAACGATAAAGCGGAATATCATTGCGTTTTGCGACTTGATAATCATTAAAATCATGGGCGCCAGTAATTTTAACCGCACCAGAGCCAAAATCCTTATCCGGATATTCGTCAGTGATGATCGGAATAAACCGACGGTGCTCTTTGGGACCAACTGGAATTTCGCATAATTTTCCAACAATTGACGCATAACGCTCATCAGACATGTGAACGGCAACCGCACCATCGCCCAACATCGTTTCAGGTCGTGTCGTTGCAATAGAGATGTAATCACGAATTTCTTTTAGCGTGACGTTACCATCTGCATCTTTTTCAACATATTCATAGGTTTCGCCATCAGCCAAAGGATATTTGAAATGCCACATATGGCCATCAACTTCGACATTCTCAACCTCAAGATCAGAAATCGCTGTTTCAAACTTTGGATCCCAATTCACAAGGCGTTTACCGCGATAGATCAAGCCTTCATTGTAAAGCGTTACAAAGACTTCCAAAACAGCCTTAGACAGGCCCTCATCCATCGTAAAGCGCTCGCGTGACCAATCACAAGAGGCACCCAAACGTTTAAGCTGGTTAAAAATCGTACCGCCTGATTCTTCTTTCCATTCCCAAACTTTTTGAATGAATTTCTCGCGGCCCATTTGGCGACGTGTTTCATTGCCGCCACTTTCGGCCAATTTGCGTTCAACAACCATTTGCGTTGCAATGCCCGCATGATCCATGCCCGGCTGCCACAAAACATCCTTGCCGCGCATCCGTTCAAATCGAACCAGCACATCTTGCAACGTGTTATTAAGCGCGTGCCCCATGTGCAATGAACCTGTCACATTTGGTGGCGGTATCACGATGCTGTAAGTCTCAGCACCTTCCTTTGCGCCAGCGCCCGCTTTAAAAGCCTCCGCATCGTCCCAAGTTTTTGCAATTTTCGGCTCAACAGAAGCCGCATCATAGGTTTTTTCAAGCATGTTTATAGCCATATATGGAGGATTAAGATCTTCCACCTTCGTAAATCCCAAGCGGGATAATAAGTCAAGTTTATGAGCCAAATAGGCTCGACAAGGTTTAGAAAAGCGTTGCAAGGCATAAAAAAAGGCCGCTAAAGCGACCTTTCAATACATTATGAAGTCAACGCTTTAGTCTTGGTGACCGCCGCGTGCCACACGTTCAATTTCTTCACGGACCAAACGCTCCACCAAACCAGGTAGATTATTATCTAGCCATTCCTGCAACATTGGTTTGAGCATATCACTGCTCATCTCTTCTAAAGATTTAGAGCTATTGGCCGACATGGCTTCGTTCAATTGCGCAAATGACGCTATAACTTTTGCTTCTGATCCAGCTGAAATGAGTGCAGGCATAGCAGCAGACGCTTCTTTTTCAACATCTGCCATAACGCTTGCAAGCTTGTTGAGCTGCGCAGGTGCCGCATCAACTTCTGCATCTGCAACAGATTGCATTTCAGAAGCATGTACTTGAGGCATATCCACTTTACCCACAACTTGACGCGCACGCTCAGGGGCTGCGGTTAGCTCGCCATCATCAGTGGTATCAACTTGCGCAGATGGTGCAGCAGGTGTTGTAACCGCTTTAATCGCAGGCGCGACCGGTGCAGGCGGCACAAATGGTGCGGAAGCGACAGGAGCTTGGGCAACTGGTGCTTGAGCAACTGGGGCCGAACTTTGCATTGCCGCCTGAGGTGCAACTTGTGATGTTGGCGCTTCGACAGCTCCGCCATCTGATTCATTGCTTTGGATAATTTTGCGAATTGAAGACAAGATGTCTTCCATTGAAGGTTCTTCGCGAGGAGCCGAGGATTGAGCCATCTATTTCACCTAAATAATACAATTGGACCGAAATAACATTACACGTACGTTAGATCATTTAAATAGATAACATAAATAGCTTATGCGAACATTGCGATTTCATGCACAACTTTTAGGGGGTTGCCAGCTAATTCGTTGATTTAAGAGGCTTCTAGCAGGTCCCATTTGTTTCCATACAGATCAACAAACACCACAACATGCCCATAAGAATCACATCCGGCAGCTGATTGAGCACCACACTATCGCTTTTCAACTGATAGTACGACGTCTTTAACGCACCCTATGACACGCTAGTTATCTGTTGCGCGCAGACCAAACCACTTGTCTTTAACAGCAAGGTAATGCTTATCAGGATCATAGCGAGAAACTTTTAGCTTCAAATAATCAACCGTCAAAAGCCCCATGGCAGCCAGTGTTGAGTAACTCGACACAACCGCATTTCTTTGGGATTGAACGATATTTTCGCGTGAGCTTAGAACAGTTTGTTGAGCATTAAGCACATCAAGCGTTGTGCGCTGACCAACACGGCGCTCTTCCGTAACGCCATTAAGCGCAAGTTTTGCAGCATTAAGCTGCGCACGATTGGCCGACAATGTTGCTACAGCTGATTCGTACCCAACCCAAGACGCAACGATCGCTTGCTCAACGGACCGTTTTTGTGATGCGACTTGCGCTTTACGTGCGTCCAAATTCTGTTTGGCTTGGCGAACACGGGCATGGTTTGCACCACCTGAATAAATAGGAACGGTCACTTGACCGGTCAATGTTGTCGTTGTTACGCCCAAATTCGTCTCTGTCAGAGAACCCGTTGCAGCAACGCCTGGCAAGAGATTGGCTTTCGAAGACCCAATATTAAATTCCGCTTCATCAACATTAAATTGCGCCGAGGCAATAGAAGGATGTGAACTCAAGCCCTTAGCAATCGCACTATCAAGCGAGCGCGGTAATAAACGCGCGATTGTTTTAGGTTGGCCAATTTTGCGCGGCGCTGTACCTACAATCTGCACATAAACAGCAGACGATGATTTGGCTTGTGCAGATGCAGCAGCAAGACCAGCAACAGCAGAGGCCAATTGCGCTTCGGCTTGGCTTACATCTGTCCGCGTTCCTTCACCTACATTCAACCGCAATTTAGCAGCGCTGAGTTGCTCTTTTAAAAACTTAAGGTTTTGACGGCGGATAACAACCAATTGATTATCGCGGGACAGGTTTGCATAGGCTTGTGCTGCCGATTGCAAAATACTGATTTCTGTTGATTTAAGACCTTCACGACCCGCAAAAACTTTTGCCTTGGCCGCACCAACATTATTACGGGTCGCAAAACCATCAAATATTTTTTGAGTAATCGTCAAATTACCAAGGCTAGAATTCACCTTGTTGCCTTCAACATTATTATAAGTTGCGGACAAAGCACCTGAAATATTTGGACGGTAGCCTGATTTTGCAATCGCGACACCTTCATCGGTTGCACGCAATCCAGCTCTTGCAGCAGCAAGATCAGGGTTATTGTCATAGGCACGCGACATTGCACCGATAATAGTCTCGGCACTCGCCGTACCAATAGATGCCAAGCCAAAAGACTGAGAAATCAGCGCGACAGAACATAATGTGAGGATTTTTTTCCAAGCCAATTGCATTGAACAACCTGTATCATAAGTAAACAAGATATTAATATAACCCAATAATGGGACTAAAACACAATCGTTGCAATAAGCAGTTTTGAAAGATCGAACTTGATAATCAAACGTTGCTCATTAGCAACATTGAAAATCGGAAGCAACATTGAAATCAAGTCACAAACTTTGGTCTAACAGATGTTCCAATTGGAAAGTCTATTAGAATTGGAATTCAGCAGTGCGCTCAAATCCCGGGATAGATGGGATAGATAGGTTAAATAGTTTCCGAGAGGATATCTTACCGCTGTCTTTTGTAAACACGTAAGCCTGAGCTGCACCACCACGGCCAACAACAGCAACCATGCGGCCATCTTCAGCTAATTGATCAAACAAGCTTTCAGGCTCGATCTCAATAGACCCATTGATAAAGATCGCATCATAAGGACCAGATACTTTGTGACCCGAAGATAACGCACCAGTCACAACATTCACATTGTCATAACCACCAGCTGCCAAAACAGTTTTTGCGGTATCGGCAAGTTCTACACTTGATTCGAGCGCTGTTACGCTTGCGGCATATTGTGAAATCACAGCAGACACATAGCCCGTGCCAGAACCAATCTCGAGAACATTGTCCGTTGATTTGATTTCAGCCGCTTGCAATAGTTTTGCCATTGGAGACGCCTCAACAAGAAAACGCCCATCAACACCAAGCTCAATATCAGTATCTATATAAGCAAGAGCCTTCATATCAGCTGGCACGAAATCTTCGCGTGCAACACTTAACAACGAATCTATTAATTCGTGGGAAGTGACATCAGTTGTACGAACCTGACAATCCACCATACGTTGGCGAGCGATTGTGTAATCAATTTCCATTATGATTCTCCGAGATTTACCTGATGAGTTCATTAACGAGACTAAAGGCCTCTTTCAAGATGGCAAAGCCAAATGAAACGCCACATTAGCGATTTCGCACACTTATATTTAGCTTTTGAATGCTAAATAGTGATGTTAATTGAGAATTTGGAGGCCTCGCCCGGAATTGAACCGGGGTACGCGGATTTGCAATCCGCTGCGTCACCACTCCGCCACGAGGCCCAATGACTACTTTAGTCGGACCGCTGATAATCCGAGATAGGCCCTAAAGCAAGCCTAAAAATGTTTTTTGGCTACAAAGAAAAAATAATGTGCTGTTTTTGATAAAAAGACTTGGCAAACAAGATTACCGTTGTTATAGCCCCTCTCGTCTGAGGCGACAATGTTCCCCGGTAGCTCAGTGGTAGAGCAGTTGACTGTTAATCAATTGGTCGCAAGTTCGAATCTTGCCCGGGGAGCCACATTCCAGACACCACCTTCCATTATATATTTTTTATCCATAATAACGTCGAATTATTTCTAAATTCGCCGAAACTCTTGATCTATTCCATTCGTTACGACGTAAAGAGAGTACCAAATCAAAACAGCTATTAGCTTGTATGCTGTTTAGAAATACGCCAAAGAGTACATATCAAAATGCGCCTAACACACGGACATAGTTCAGGATTTTCACAATGAGTACATCAAAAGCAGGGACTGCAATCTTGTGGCTCCGCAATGATTTACGTCTTTCTGACAATGCCGCATTGCTGGCTGCATGCCAGCATGAACATGTTACTTTGCTTTATATCTACGATGAAAAGCGTTATCGCGCCTTGGGTGCTGCGAAAAAATGGTGGCTCCATCAGGCGCTTCAATCGCTTGTCGACGATCTTTCAAGCCTCGATCAAAAGCTGATTCTACGCGCTGGCGATGAAAAAACGATTCTAAATGAGATTGTTAGCCAAACAAATGCAGCAGCGGTCTATTGGAATCGCCGTTATGAGCCATCAACAATTGGTATTGATCAGGCCATCAAAGCTGAATTGACTGAAAAAGACATCACGGCCGTGAGCTTTGCAGGACATTTATTGCATGAGCCAACAAAAATCAGAACCAAATCAGGCACCCCATTTCGTGTTTTCACACCGTTCTGGCGTAACTTAGAAGGTTCTCTGTCCGATATTGAGCCCCCTCTGCCGCGTCCGGAGCATATTCCTAGCCTAAGTACTGACTTGCCAAGCGATGCGCTTAACACGTGGAATTTGACACCAAGCGAACCAAACTGGGCAACAACACTTGCAGATAAATGGCAAGGTGGCGAACAAGCCGCACATTCCGTCATGGATCACTTTTTGAGCGGCAATGTTCAAAACTATCAGGCTGCACGGGATTTTCCTGCCATTGAAGGCACATCAATGCTGTCGCCGTATCTTACTTTTGGTGAGATTTCAGCGCGACAAGTTTGGTGCGCCAGCATGTTGGTCGAAAATGGCCAACCATTCCGCCGACAATTGGCGTGGAGAGATTTCTCCTATCACTTGCTTATTCACAATCCACAGATTGATAAGCAGAATTACAATCCAGCTTTTAATCAATTTCCATGGATCGAAGACGATGAGCTTCTGACAAAATGGAAAAAGGGTCAGACCGGATACCCAATTATCGACGCTGGAATGCGCGAATTGTGGAAAACCGGCTATATGCACAATCGCGTGCGCATGATTGTTGCGTCGTTCTTAACCAAACACTTGCTGATTGATTGGCGTCAAGGTGAACAATGGTTCTGGGACACGCTTGTTGATGCAGATCCAGCAAACAACACTGCCGGCTGGCAATGGGTCGCAGGCTCTGGTGCCGATGCCAGCCCCTACTACCGAATCTTTAATCCAATCATTCAAGGCAAAAAGTTTGATCAGCTCGGTGATTATGTGAAAAAGCATGTTCCTGAACTTGCAAAACTAGGTGCCAAATACATTCACACCCCATGGGAAGCGCCAAAAGCTGTTTTATCAAGAGCTTCGGTCACCTTAGGTATCGAATACCCTAAACCAATTGTTGAACATAGTTTTGCTCGCGAACGCGCACTTAAAGCGTATGGGCAAATGAAGGACGCTGCGTAAAGATGCTACATAATACCGACGTAACAAAATTTGTAAAAACCGACCGCCAAAAAATTGCGGTCATTGGCTCTGGGATTTCAGGCAGCTCCAGCGCTTGGCTTTTACGCGATCACCACGATGTAACGCTTTACGAGAAGAACAAGATTGCAGGCGGCCACACAGCAACGATTGATATCGACTATGACGGCATGCCAATTTCTGTTGATACCGGCTTTATCGTTTACAACGAGCTGAACTATCCGCATTTAACAAACCTATTTGATCATCTTAACGTTCAAACGCACGATAGCGACATGAGTTTTGCGATGTCGCGTGATTTGGGTAAGTTCGAATGGGGTGGCAATAGTCTTGCGATGTTGTTTGCTCAGAAACGTAATGTCTTTCGTCTTGAGTTTTTAAACATGCTGCGCGAAGTGTTCCGCTTTAACAATCTATGTGTCAAAGATCGTGACAAGGGCCACCTTAAAGGCCGCTCGATTGGAGAATACTTGATTTGGCGCGGATTCTCCCCAGGTTTTCAAAATAACTATCTGATGCCAATGGCAGCAGCGATCTGGTCTTCATCTGCAAACCAGATGTTAGAATTCCCTGCGGTGCAATTCGTCAATTTCTTCGACAATCACCGTTTGATCCACAGAAGCAGACCTTCATGGCGAACGGTCACAGGTGGCAGTCGCAATTATCTTGATAAACTTCATGCAGATCTTGGTGATCGCATAAAGCTTGATTGCGGTGTTGAAAACGTGATGCGCGCCAATGGAAAAGTAAATATCACGGACAGCACGGGGCATACTGACATCTTTGATCAGGTGATCTTTGCTTGCCATACAGACCAGATGATCAAAGCGATTGACGTGCCGACCGAAGCAGAACGCGATATTGCAACATCTATCCCCTACAGCATGAACAAAGTGTATCTACACCGCGATGCATCGCTTATGCCAAAACGCAAAAATGTGTGGGCATCATGGAATTATCTATGTTCATCAAATGATACCGATACCTCAAGTGTGGCGGTGTCCTATTGGATGAACCAACTGCAAGATATTGACCATTCAAAGCCACTGTTTGTGACATTAAACCCAACAACCAATCCAGACCCTGAGCTGACATTTGGCGAATACAATTATGCTCATCCTCAATTTGGCCAAAAAGCAACGATTGCTCAACTGATGCTTGAAGGCATTCAGGGTCAAAACAACACATGGTTTGCTGGTGCATGGACAGGATCTGGCTTCCATGAAGATGGATTGCGCAGCGCTGTTAAAATTGCAAATATGCTGGGCTGTGTTGCCCCATGGCAAAAACTAGATAAGGATGCAACAAGCAACAACAGAGAAATCGAAAGCGCTTGATCCATTGATATCACAAGGTAAAAACAGCTCCCAACCAAATGCGAAGACACTTTCGAACGATGCTGCATGGCTTTATCATGGCAACGTGATGCATAGCCGTATCTCGCCCAAGCAACATAGGTTCCAATATAGTGTTTTCTCTTTATTGGTGGATGTTGATAGGTTGGAAGACGCAAACAAGCTGTCATCGATCTTCTCTGTGAGTAAATTTAATCTTGTCTCTTTCTACCCCTCAGATCACTTGGCAAAAGATAGTGAGCTAACGCTGCGCGAGCAAACTCAACATATCATGTCCGAACACGGGATTGATTGGCAGCCTAAGAAAATTTTACTGGCATGCTACCCCCGCATATTAGGGAAAGTTTTCAACCCACTATCAGTGTTCTACATTTATCAAGAAAACGACATTATTGGCGCAATTATCTATGAAGTTCGCAATACTTTTGGCGAAAAACACCTTTATGTATGCCCAATTGAGGAAAAAAACCTTACACCCGATCACATAAAGCAAGAAGCTGAAAAGAATTTTTACGTCTCACCCTTCATTGAGATGAACATGCGATATTTCTTTACAATCTCAGAACCTTACCAGACCATGAGTTGGCGCATTTTAGAAAAACAAGACGATACACCAGTCCTTGCCGCCACCTATTTTGGTCGTCAAAAGGTGTTAAATACAAAAAACCTTGCAAGATTTTTCTTGCAAATACCTCTTTTAACATGGAAAATATTGATAGGAATACATTTTGAGGCAGTTAGGCTTTGGCTTAAGGGGCTGCGTTACGTGCCTCGCAAACGTGCTGAGAAGAGCTCAGTTTGAATGTTCTTTGACCTTATGACTAGGCAGAAAAAAGATCATACTAGTCCGCAGAAAATGGGAAAAAGTGTTATGGAAACCCTATCACCACACGATGCAGGTAACGAGACCGCTTTCTATTTGTCGACAGCGAACGTATCGGCATTTGTAAAAGGATTACCGGCGAAAACGCAATTTGCTTTGCGCTCACTGACCCAGCTTGAAAGCGGGTCGCTGACATTGCAAATGCCAGATAAACGCATTGTAAAAACGGTTGGTAAAAGCCCCGGCCCTGATGCAACGCTTATCTTGCATAATTGGAATATCGTCCATAAAGCATTGACCAGCTCAACGATTGGTGTTGCCGAATCCTACATGGATGGCGATTGGGAAAGCCCTGATGTAACCGCATTTTTGGAGCTTCTTGTTGTCAATGAAGATGTTGGCAACACTGTGACCAATTATGCACGTGGATTATTAGTCACATTTGAAAAACTGCGCCATTGGTGGCGGTCAAATTCGCGTGGACAAGCCAAGAAAAATATCTCGGCGCATTACGATCTTGGCAATGATTTTTATGCGCAATGGCTCGATAAAACGATGACGTATTCATCGGCTTTGTTTGAAGAAGGCAACGATGACTTAGCCAGCGCTCAAACAGCGAAATATCGCGCCTTGGCAGAAGCTGCAGACATTCAACGCAGTGATCGTGTATTAGAAATTGGTTGCGGCTGGGGTGGGTTTGCAGAATATGCAGCAGCCGAACTCGATTGCCACGTCACTGGCCTATCCTTGAGCCGTGAGCAACTCAAATATGCAGAAGAACGCTTGGCGAAACGTGGACTATCGGACAAAGTCGATTTTAAATATCAAGATTATCGCGATGAAAAAGGTGTCTATGATGCCGTTATCTCAATTGAAATGTTTGAAGCTGTGGGTGAAGCCTATTGGCCTGTGTATTTTGACAAAATAAAACAATGCCTAAAGCAAGGAGGCAAAGCTGGAATTCAGGTGATTACGATCACGCCAGAAAACTATGCTACATATCGCGAAAATCCAGATTTCATCCAAAGATACATCTTCCCTGGCGGCATGTTGCCAAGTGATGACGCCCTACCCGATTTAGGTCTGGCAGCAGATTTGAAAACTCTGTCCAACCGCGAATTTGGTCTTGATTACGCAAGAACATTGGCCGAATGGCGCGAAGAGTTCTGGGCAAATTGGGCCACAATCGAACCTTTAGGTTTTGATGAACGGTTTAAACGGTTATGGGAATTTTACTTGTTTTATTGCGAAGCAGGCTTTCGTGCTGGCAACATTAATGTGCGCCAAATCGTTTATGAAAACGCCTAGACAGATCAAAAAAACCGGCCTAAAATGGGCTGGTATTTTTTTAAAATTGCTTTGTGATTTTCAGGATAATCTATTTGGCTTTTTTGGTACGCCCAACAAGCGCAAAATAAATCCGATACGGCATAAGATTGATAAATTTCAAAACGTAAGTAAATCGCTTTGGAAATGTGATCTCAAAGTGATTGCGCTTCAATCCTTGTGCAATACGACCAGCCGCTTCTTCTGCAGACACAATTGAAGGCATCTCAAATTCATTTTGATCAGTTGCCGCTGTGCGCACAAACCCCGGATTGATAATTTGAATTCGAATATTCATATCATCCAGATCAAATTTCAAACTCTCGGCCATATTTATCACCGCAGCTTTTGTCGCGCCATAGGCGGCACTTGTTGGTAAACCACCATAGCCAGTGACAGAAGAAACCAGCGCAATTTGCCCTTTGGCTTGATTTTTCATCGCATCAACTACTGGCACTAAACCATTGACCACACCTGTTAAATTAACTGCAAACGTCTTCTCAAAATCCGAAATTTGCAAATTATCAGCATTAACAGGAATATAAACACCTGCGTTTAAGATAGCTAATGCCAACCCACCAAGATTATCAGCAATATCCGTTACAATATTTGCCATTTGTGTACTGTCTGTCACATCACCAGGCCGAGGAATTACTTTTCCTGACAGGTTCGCTGATGTCACATCATTGGCTAACTGTTCCAGCTTTTCGCCAGATCGTGCGGTTGCAACAACCGTATAGCCTTCAGCACAAAGCTTGAGCGCTATGGCATATCCAATACCAGAACTCGCACCTGTAACCCAAGCCACACCATCTTTAGGGTGAGCATTGTAAAGAGACATAGTAGACCTCAAAATTAAGTTTAGTGATTAGCCGATCAGATCGCCAACAAGCTGACGCCATGACCCTGTGAGCGTAACACCCTCATCAAGAACGGCAAATCCAATACAAGGACGATCGTTCTCTGCTGTTGGACGGTGTTCAACACTTGCATCGGCAATAGAAATATCGCCTGCGCCAAAGCGGCCACGCTCATCATTGAAAGCGCCTTCAAGCACGATTGTTAGCTCACACCCTTTATGGGTATGCGCTGGCATGGTGCGGCCAGGGCGAATCCAGAACATATTGACATGACAACCATCGATCTCACCAAGTTCATATTCTTTGAAACCGGGAAGCTTAGTCCGCCATGGAATATCATCCACATCCATACCAATAAGGCGGCGCAATGAGAGTGGCAATTGTGGCTGGCCATCTTCTCTTTCTGCATCCGATGCAACGTCATCTGAAAGTTCAGTGACAGCACTTGAATCGGAGGAAAAAATCGCCGCTAGTTTATCATCACGTTGAGTAAGGTCAGAAGGCGCAACTTGCTCCAATGACAGACCCGCAACATTTTCCAAATCATTTACAAAACGACGGTTATCCGTTTTCATCTCCAAATGTGCCTCTACAAGCACGCTTGCTGGAGCGGACAAACCACCGGAGGCATATTGAGCCATCAATGTATCGATTGCATCTATTTGATTTAAAGACATAACACCACTTTTCATCTAATTTTTTACAGTAATTTCAAGTCTATCGAACTTACCTTTCGTCTGATAGTGTTTATATACGCCCACAGATTCATTTTGGATCATTTAACTGAGTAAAACAGTATTATTTTGTTCTTTTCAATAAACTTCTCCAATTTAATTCATCAAATTGGAAATATAGTTCAAAAAGAGTCCAAAACTTCGATCAACGTTCCTTGTAATTTCACGTAAGAGGATGCAAATAATATGCATCTGTTACGAACACATAGCTTGGATATATAATGACCGCGGCAAACTCTATTTTGGATCTCATTGGTAACACGCCTCTTCTTAAGCTCAAACGAGCATCTGAAGAAACAGGCTGCACAATTTTAGGGAAAGCCGAATTTTTAAACCCCGGTCAATCGGTCAAAGATCGTGCAGCTTTGTCTATGATACGAGCTGCTGAAAAAAGCGGACAATTACAGCCAGGCGGAACAATTGTCGAAGGAACTGCAGGCAATACCGGCATTGGCATTTCCATGATCGCTCGAGCATTGGGATATCGCGCCATTATCGTAATACCTGAAACCCAAACTCAAGAGAAAAAAGACGCATTGCGTTTAATGGGTGCTGAACTGATCCAAGTCCCAGCGCTTCCATATCGCAATCCCAATAATTACATCCATGTGTCACGCCGCTTGGCCGAACAAATTGCCAAGACCAGCCCAAATGGTGCGATTTGGGGAAATCAATTTGATAATGTAGCCAATAGACAAGCCCATATCGACACAACAGGCCCAGAAATTTGGCGTGATCTTGATGGCAAGGTTGATGGCTTTATATGCGCCTGTGGGTCTGGCGGCACACTTGTGGGCACCAGCATGGCATTGCGTGAGCGCAGCAGCACATTTAAATCAGGTATTGTTGATCCAGATGGCGCAGCACTTTATAATTTTTATAAAAATGGCGAATTAAAATCTGAAGGTGGCTCAATTTCCGAAGGCATTGGCCAAGGACGGATAACCGCCAATCTTGAAGGCTACACACCTGACATGGCGTATAATGTATCTGATAAAGACGCATTGCCAATCGTGTTTAACTTGCTTCAAGAAGAAGGCCTCTGCATGGGGCTATCAACAGGTATCAATATTGCTGGCGCTATAAAAATGGCAAAGGAAATGGGCCCTGGGCACACAATCGTGACAATTCTTTGCGATTACGGCAACCGTTATCAGTCCAAACTTTATAATCCAGAGTTCCTGCTGTCCAAAGATCTCCCTATCCCTGAGTGTATGGAAGGCACGCCAGATATTTCTGTCCCGTTTGAAAGCGAAAGCTAGATATGACGACCCCACAAAATGACGATCAAAACACAAGCCCATTGGTAAAATCATTCGATTGGCTTTTGCGACACCTGAACGATAAAAATCTCGTCATTGTCGATGCATCTTGGTTCCTTCCGGCGCAAAACAGAAATGGCCAACAGGAATATGATGCGGCACATATTCAAGGTGTAGTCTTTTTTAATCAAGATAAAATCATCGATACGCAATCAGCATTGCCACACGCCCTGCCCGATCCCCAAACTTTTGCCAATGCAGTTGGTGCACTTGGCATAAATGAAGATGATACGATCATTGTCTATGACGCGCTTGGAATGTTCACCGCCCCCCGCGTTTGGTGGATGTTTAAAATTATGGGCGCAAGCAATGTGTTTGTTTTGGACGGTGGTTTTGACACTTGGAAATCATCGGGTCTACCAATCACCAGCGACACAACCACTATCACCATAAAACAATTCACACCATTTTTTGACAAAGATGCTGTAGCAAATATTGATGATATTTTTGCAAGCCTTAAAGATGAGGACACACAATTATTAGACGCGCGCGGCGCTGGACGCTTTACGGGCGAAGAAGCAGAGCCCCGTGCGGGCATGCGCTCTGGTCATATGCCAGGGGCTATTAACACGCCAGTATTCTCATTATCTGAAAACGGAAAACTAAAATCAATCAAACAGTTAAAAGAGATATTTGAATCAAAGTCTGTCACCCTTAACAAACCGATTATAACAACCTGCGGCTCGGGCGTGACTGCCGCTGTCATCACCCTTGCACTGCATTCTGTGGGGGCGACAGACACAAAACTCTATGATGGATCATGGTCCGAATGGGGCTTGCGCGATGATACACCAATTGAACAAGGTTAGCTTTTATGACGATTGATAAACCCAAACCGCTTCCAGCCACAGTCACCATGTTGGAAATGACCAAGCCTTTTACAAAATCCTATTCACGCCCATCCAACATTCAGATCATGTTGCTTCGCAGTGATAAAATACCACTGCATTTTTATCGTTATTTGCAAGATCGCGTT
>CAXBCW010000002.1:0-121340 GCA_963974325.1 uncultured Rhizobiaceae bacterium | reverse complement strand
GCCGCTCTTTTGAAAAACCAAATCAAGCCGATGCCCATGTGAAATTTGAATCCATGGTGCTCCATCAATTTGTCCAGCACATGTTGCCCAGCGAGGGCAGTGTCATCTTTGGTGAAGGCATGTCTGGAGAGGTCTGGAAAGGCATGATGGCGCAACAAATTGGGGATGCTATTGCCAAAGGCGGTGGCATTGGCATTGCTGAGAAGATGTTGGCACAAAAACAAAATGTGCAAAACATTCCAAATCAAGCATCGGGTATTATCAACAATCAAGAGCGCGATATTCTTGATAGCTTAGCTAGTAAACCAAAATTATAACGGCAAAGGACCACCTTTATGGCGCATTCTGCACAACCTACTGAAATCAGATTTGGCAATGTACTTGGCCGTCTAGAAGCATTGTTAGATTTGGAAAATGCCAAAATTGGAGTGGATACCAGCTTTGATTTGGCAGCATCCAGTACCTTTAAATCTCGTTGCCTTTATGAAATGACAACTTTGCTGAAAAACACACGCGTTCAGGATATTCGTCCAGAACATCAAAGCCTACTCAATAGCGTGCAACAGAAACTTTCTTTGAATAAACGTAAACTCGAAACTCACATGGAAGCAGTTCGCGGCATTGCCGATCTTTTAAAAGACGCAGCCCGTTCTGCTGAAGATGATGGAACCTATTCAATGGGTCAGTTTGGCGGACACATGAGTGCGTATGAATACTCATGATTAAAACACTTATGATCGGCATTTGGGTTGCAGCTGTTGCCTTGGGCTCTGTGTATGGCGCCATCATTATGGCAAAGCCAGGCCCATCACAGGATGAGGTAGACAAGGCAAAGTTCTTCGCCAGTCTGCAGCGCGTTGATAGCGATGTTATATCTGTACCGGTGATAAGTGACGGCAAAGTTCACGGTTATTTTTTGACCCAAGTGAGCTTTTTAATTGAACCAAAAGATATGGATATTTTTCCAATCACGCCGCAGGAAATCATAAACGATATTCTCATTACAGAATTTATCGGCAACCGTGTGATTGATTTCCCCAACATGTCGAATTTTGATCTGACGGAATTTCGCAACGTTGTTGGCACGGCTTTAAATGACCGCGTCGGGCGAGAGGTCTTCCATGACATTGTTATTGGTCGTTTAGATTACCTTGGCAAAGCTGATATTCGCTCAAACCTCAGACAAAAACGTTACACAATGAAAGACGGCTCAGAACAGATTGGTTCAGAATCTGATGCTCAATAGGTCTAGCGTTTGCTTGATCTGATGAACGAGGCACGAGCAAACTCTTGGTTCTAATTGGCTTCGGGGTTTCGGTATTGTTCATTCACAACACCAAATTCTGCCATCAAACGCCCAAGGGCAACTTGGATATGATATAGTCCAATAAAGATCGAGCGCTTTTCAATCGCAAGTTTGATCGCGCGAACTGGTGATAGGCCAAGCAACGCAAATGATTTGAAAATTGTCTTTGCGCGCTGTTTGTTGTCTCGTGTTTCAATAATAGCCGATATCGAACCATTGCGCAGGCTGCGCGCATTGATCCATGAAAATGTTGCTCGTCGTTCAGGAACATCTTCAAAGACAGGGGCTTCATTACACCATGCAAAGGTAAATCCTTGAGCCTTTGATCTTTGGTAAAAATCACTATCTCCACCACCAATAAAATTAAAGGCAGTGTCTAAAAATGGTGCTGGCATTTGATCAAGGACTTCGCGCGAAATGATCACATTACCAGATGAATATAGGATCGGGACAGGACCTGTCTTTGTGTAATGGGGTTGAAAAACCGGATGATTACGCCAGTGACTTGGCGTATTGTCTGGAAATTGCTGGATCTGCGGTCCGCCAACAAAATGCGCTTGTGTGTCCACTGCCGTTTGGATGTGGTTTGATAACCAATTTTTGTCTGCAATCTCGTCATCATCAATCACAGCAAGCCATTTGAAATTGCGAAACTCAGCCAATGCTGTTGTCCAACCTGCATTATAAGCATGGCAGTTACCGCGGTCATGCGCAATAATCACAAGGCCCGGAAGATCGTGTTCACGCATGAAGTCAGCGCATGATTTGGCGCCGTCTGCAGAGGAATCATTGTCCATCACGATAACTGCCATCGACTGTGATAAATTCTGATCTTTTAAAGACTGTAGTGTCAGCAAAACTTGTTCTGGACGACGGAACGTCGGCAATGTCACGACAATCTCGACATCACATTTGTCGAGCTTCTCCGAGCAGTAAAATTGGGAGATGTTCATAGTAACGTTTCTTTCCTATTATCCAAATTATCCAAAAAATCATCTGTTTATTCTGATTGGACATTACACGAGCTGAATAAAGATATGATTGATGATTACATCGCAATTTAATCAAATTGCTTAATAAGCTCTTGATACTTCTCAGATATAAAAACCGCTAGCCACGAAAGCTGTGAGAGTAAACATGAAGCTTATTTTTATATCATCCCTTGTTCCGGTTGCTCTGCCCAAGTCTGGGTTCGACATCGCAAATCGTACGATTGTGGACGGTTTAAAAGCGCTGGATATAGACGTAAAGATCGTCGGTTTTTTAACGCCCGGTGAAACACCCGCTTATCCTGATGATACGATTATTCTCAATGAGCTTGAAGTGACCAATACCAAGGTTGGTAAATTACAAAAGCTTGTGTGGGTGTTGCGTGCCATTGCAAATGGCGTTCCTGTTTCAGTCGGCAAAATGCTGCAGGCCTCACCCGATGAAATCAAAAATATTCTAGCTGATCTGATGCCCTATGATGGTTTGGTTTTAAATTCGGTGCAATTACCAGGCGCGTTTTTAGACATTTTCTCTAAAGATAAAACATATTTTATCGCTCATAATGTCGAGTCGAAATCAGCAGCCAAAAACGCCAGTGACGCAACCAATATCCTATCCTCATTTTTGTTCAAACGAGAAGCCAGACTGCTCAAGCAAGTTGAACAAAAACTATGCACCATGTCCGACCACGTTTGGACTTTGGCCGAAAGTGATCGCCACGATTTGAACGTTGCAGACAAGTCCTCCTATTTGCCATTGGTGACCAGTATGGACGTGCCTCTTGTGCCAAAAGAGCTTGAAAAGCAATATGATTTGGGAATGATAGGCTCGTGGAGTTGGGCCGCCAATAGACTAGGTTTAGATTGGTTTTTCGATCACGTCTTACCCAAATTACCGAAAGACTTTTCAATCGCTATCGCCGGCAATATTGGTGATATTCCAGCGGATCTACCCCAAAATGTTAAGTTCTTGGGACGCGTTGAAGATGCAACCGAATTTGCAGCATCTTGCCGTGTCATCCCCTTGATTAGCCGTGATGGAACAGGCGTGCAGCTAAAAACGATTGAAACCTTTGAGCTAGGGCTGCCTTGTGTGGCGACCAAAAGCTCGGTTCGTGGCATTCAATCTATTCCACAAAACTGCATGATTGAAGATGAGGGGCAGGGGTTTGCAAAAGCACTCATCGCACTTGTTGAGCAATCTCGATCTGGACAATCTCTGATCGTCGATGGCCAAGGTTTCCATCAAAAACAGGCCCATGATCTCATGCAAGCTCTAAAACTTCCACTTAATTTGGGGGTGGAAAACGGTGTTAACCGTAGTTGAATTTTATCGTCATTGACGTAAAATTTTGATGATATCTTGGTTCTTTCTTAATATTGCGCAGTTAACGTGTTGAAAAATATAGAGCATTTATGACATTAACAACAACAGATACACACGATTTTCTCGTTCTCGGCGTCAAGGTGAAAGACCTGAGCTGGAGCAGTGCATTTGCGTTTTGTTTGTCGTGTTTAAAAGATGATGTTGAACAGCACATATTTGCTTTTCTAAATGCCAATAATGCAAACATCTCCATTAAAGATGCCGTCTATACAGATGCTTTGACCAGAGCCAAAGTTTTGCCCGATGGTTTTGGTATTGATATTGCATCAAAAATTACGCGCGGCCGAATGTTTTCGGCAAACCTCAATGGAACTGATTTCGTTCCGTCATTATTGGTTTATGCGCAAGAACCACTCACCGTAGCGCTGATTGGTGGCCAAGGTGATGTTGTTGATAAAGCTGCAAAAATTTTTCATGAAAAAACACCATGGCACAGATTTGTTGTGATCTCAGACGGATATTTTGGTTCAAATGGCACACAATCTGTTTTGGATGATCTTTCAGCCTTAAAACCGGATATTTTATTGGTTGGTATGGGAAGCCCTGTTCAGGAAAAATGGGTTGATCAGAACATCAAGCCAGAACATGGCAAAATGGTCTTTACCGTTGGGGCGCTGTTTGATTTTGTATCAAATGATATGCCGCGCGCGCCTGAGAAATGGCGCAAATTACGCATTGAATGGCTATATCGATTAGTTAATGAACCACGCCGTTTGTGGCGTCGATATATTATTGGTAACCCGCTTTTCATCTGGCGTGTGGTTCGACACAAATTTTTTAAAAAAACAAAAGACACAAGGATTTCCAGCATATGACAGTCGCTGTAATTACGCCCTCTTATGCGAACGATTTTGATCGTTGCAGATTGTTATGCAAAAGCATTGATCAAAGACTAAAAGGAAATTGGAAGCACTATATCTTGGTCGACGAGATTGACGTGGCTTTGTTCTCTGAACTTGCCGATGATCATCGGGTTATCATCAGCGAACGCACCTTGTTTCCATGGTGGCTTAGATCGTTTCCAGACCCGTTTAGTTCGCGTCATTCAAGAATGTGGATATCGCCATTTTCAAAGCCGATGCGCGGCTGGCATGCCCAGCAATTCAGGTGCCTAGCTATTGCTCGCATCATCACAGAGGATCTTATTCTGACGATCGATTCAGATGTTGTGATGCTCAAAGACTTTGATGTTGCCACATTAGAATCCGATGATGGTACACGGCTTTATCGACTAGATGGTGTCTTTACCGATGATATGAATGAGCACTTAGATTGGTCAAAAAATGCAGGTGATATTCTTGGTCTTTCCAATGAGAATATGCCGCGCAATGACTATATCACAACATTTATCACGACGCGCCGCGATACAACATGCGCAATTTTAGATCACATTGAGAAAACTCAAAACATGCATTGGATTAAGGCTCTAACCCGCCATGGTCATATGTCTGAATGTCAAATTTATGGCCGCTATGTCGATGAAATTTTGGGCGACAAAGACCATAAGCATACATCTGAGGAATTGTGCCATGTGCTATGGAATGCGCATACAATTGAGCCAACAGTTGAAGGCCTACGATCATTTGCTGGCCAAATGGAGCCGCATCACGTAGCGCTGGGTATCCAGTCATTTGTTGGTATTGGCTTGGACCATATCGAAAGCGTGCTTGCTGATTTTGAAAGCTAGTATCACAGTTTAAATTTTGAAGATTTATAGGTTACGCCGATTGTTTTTTGATGATCGGCGCAACTTTTCGCATGGCTGGATATGTGAGCAATATTGATGTCACATACAGCATGCCGAACATGACATTGATCATGATCAACCAGCTACCATCATCACCTTCTATGCCCGTATTAAACGTCTTTAAAATCCAGGTGAGCAATCCGACTTTCATCACCCCGATTAAAGCGGCATTTGACGTGCGCAATAATGTGCGATTGATCGCATATAAGAGTTCTGAATGATATTCGATAAGATTACGAAAGCACGGAACCAGCGCCAAGATAAACAGATAAGGTGCTATTTGTGAAACCTGCTCGCCCAATACATTTGGAAATAGCATAATGAATATTGCCATCGCCATGATGCCTGTAAATGAGATTATAACAATTGTACCTTCAATGAGAAAACGGTTTTTCATCGATTGAATGGTAGATTTTTTACACAAAATTTGTTGAATAACCAGCGTTAAAAGCGAGCGAACGGGGAGCGCTGTTAAATCCACCAACCGGATCAAAATAGCATATAGACCGGCAATTTGCGGCCCACCAATGGCCAATACGACGATTTTATCCAGTTCAGATTGTGCAAAATAAACAAATTCGGCACTGGCAACAGCTAAGGAATCCACCCAACGTGCTAAATAAAGCGATGGACGCCATCTTAACCGAACCGATGGATAGAAGAAGGCAACAGCTAAAAGCGCTGAAGTCGCATTGGCTATAATGTAATAAACAGCCCAATCTTCAAGCAATGCCGTTGAGAAAAAAGCAAACCCGAAAGCTGCAAACATTTTCATCATGGTGGCGATGATCACCAGTATTGACGCAACGCCAAATTTGTAAACACCATTTAAAATGATCGCGACAATTTCCATTGATCGCCAGAATAATATCTCGGCAAACACAATGCAGGCAAATGCCAAGGCTGTCATTTGGTCTTCAAACAACATAAGAAATACAAGATAGGCGGCAAGCGCCATAATCGGCAAAGATAGTATCCCACCAACAATCATACCAGATGTGTAAACCCCCAAAAGCCGCCGTTTTGCCGTGGCTATGCGATAAAGGGGTGAGGTAAAACCAAAAGCAAAGAACCGTGAAATCACAATGCCAGTTGCAGATGCCGTGGCAAATAAACCAAAATCTTCAACAGCTAGCGTGTTTGCAATTGAGATAAAATAAACCAATGAGACAACAAGCCGACCCGCAGCACCACCGACCAAGGCGGCATAGGCGCTAACTTTATCCATATTGTTGTTAATGAGTGTTTTTATTTTATCATACATTAAGTGCAGATTTCTGTTTTTAAGAGAGTGTTCTCATTTTAATTTTCACCACAGAGATTACCAAGAATATATTAACGAACAGTCTGAAAACGCAACTTATTTTCAAATGCTTTATTGTAAAAAACTCATTAAAAAATATCAATCAAAGTTGGTTTGTTAATACTTTGTTACCCATAATTCCTTACGGTGCGTTAACACATGTTCAAATGTTTGAAGCCGTTTAGGCGACTTACATGCATTATCTTGATTGACGAGTCATTTATGAAGCGAAATAGGCAATCCTTGTTAGACTTAGCCAAAAAGGCTACGCAGTCGCATGCGCGTGCAACTCAGCACGGCTCTGCGCAACAAGGGCGTTCGGCCCAAAATCAGGCTCAACCCAATCAAGGTTTTCATGGTGCACGCAGTCCAAGGGATGCGCAAGGTTCGCTTTTAGGCCAACAGCACAATCCACAGCAAACCCAACATCAAGCTCATGCTCATGCAAATAATGCATCATCGCATGTGAGCCAAAGACGTACGCAAAATCATAAATCTGCTAACACACAATCTCCTGCGCAAATGATGGCTCATCACCTGCCACAAGACCAAACGCAGGATCAATTTCAGGGCCAGACTCAGAGAAGACCACAACAAGGACGATTAGATCCAGATCAACCGCTTTTGGATTTATTCACAATCTTTGCAAAGGTTTGGTCGCTCAAATGGATGGTCATTGCATTTGGTGTCTTAGGCTGCCTGCTTGGTGTCGTGATCGCTTTGATGACACCGCACACATATTATGCTGAAAGCAGTTTAATCGTCGATCCACGCGACATTCAAGTAACCGAGACCAAGGGTATTAACAGCCAAGCAAGTTCCCAAATATTGCTTGCCGTTGTCGATAGCCAAATACAATTGGTGCGCTCAACGCGCGTTGTCGAACAAACGGTTAAACGTCTTGGACTTGCTCAAGATAGCGAATTCAATGGTGAAGATAGCAATGGTATTTTTTCAAGCATCAAAGATATGTTTTCCAGTGAGATTAAATCAAACGACCCAACTGTGAACGCGATTGCCTATCTTCGCAAACACATGGGCGTAAAGCGCGATACAGATACATTCTTGGTCAATATTGGGATGAAAACCAAAAATGCCGACAAGTCAGTTCTTGTTGCCAATACATTGGTCGAGGAATATTTAAAAGAATATAGCGCGCAACAATCAGGCCTATATTCAAAAGCATCAACTTCAATTGATAGCCGCTTGGAAGAGCTAAGAAGCCGTTTGGATAGAGCTGAAAACGATGTTGTAGAATATCGCGCAACGAATGATATTATTGATGTTGGCGGCGGTGTTATAAACACCAAAGAAATGTTGGCTTTAAGCGATGAACTCGCAAAAGTTCGCGCCGAGCAAATCAACAAGTCAGTCTTAGCAAATGAACTTCAGGGCGTGGACTTAAGTGGCGTTATCTCTGGATCATTCCCGCAAGCTGCGCTAACAACGACTTTGGGCGATCTTCGCAAGCAATATAGCACAGCTAAATCAGCAAGCGATGCGTTAGCTGCTGGTTTAGGCCCGAGGCATCCTAAGTTTATTTCCGCTCAAACATCTGTCAAAACGCTTGAGGGTGAAATCCAAAATGAATTGCGTAGAATTATTTCATCAACGCAAAGAGATGTTCAACGCACGGCTGGCGCTGAAAGGCAATTGGTCTCCAAATTAGATGTTTTAAAAGCCCGCGCTTCTGATCAATCTTCGGAAAATGTTGGCCTGCGCGAATTAGAACGTAAAGCCACGGCAATCCGCGGTATTTACGAATCTTTGTTGATGCGCGCTCGTGAAACAACAGAACGTGGTAATCTTGAAACAGCATCGATACAGCTGATTTCAACTGCGGAGAAACCAAAAGTACCATCATCAAGATCTCGGAAAATTACCGTATTAATCTTCGGATTTTTGGGTGGCTTCTTGGGCTTTGCGATTGCCGCTGGTTTGGGTGCAGTTCAGAGTTTGAAAGATAGTTTTGGAGATAGAAATACAAGTGGTCCTTCAGATCTATATGCTGAGCAAAATGGGCCAAATAGCAATGAACTCCACAATCATGGGTCAGCTAACAGCTGGACACGCAATGATGGTCTTGAGCGCTATTACGAGCAACAGCTAGGCGAGCCGACAGATTTTCCAGAACCGCCACCAGAGCCGCCTTTTGATCCGTCACCAACAACACCAGCTCTAGCTCCGCATCATCCCGCCCAATATGCGCCTGTGGCGGCCAATGCTGCCTATCAACAACAGCCTCATCCTGCGCATCAGCCAATGCATCAACAAGCGCCTCAACCTATGCCGCAACACGTGCAGCAGGCTGCACCGCAATTTGGGCATTACCCTTATGCGCAACCTACAGCCCCTCTTTATCCGCAAGCGCCTATGATGCCTGTGGGATATGGTGATCAGGGTCATCATTGGCAACCGCACCAACAGGCACCTGTTGTCCAGCCAGTTCAGCCTGTGCAACCGAGCCAGCCAACTCAAGCAACAACGCAAATCTACGTTCAAGCACAACCAACCCATCAGGTTGCGCCACATCATGTCCCGCATCCACCACAACAATACCCATCACCGCAGCCCACGCCAATTCAGCAAGTGCCATTTCAGCAAATGCCGCCCCAACAGGACAACACGCAGCCACATGTAGTGCCAAATGCACCTGTTGCTGAGCAAAGCCAAAATGCTGCCAATGCAGATGCTCATCAAGTAAATGTCACACAGCTGAATACTGGACAGGTTGATACTGGACACCTTGATACTGGCAATGCAGCAGATTACCAGCGACTACGTGGTGATATCCAACGCCTTAGACAGCGCCTTGAAACGTGGTCAACAGACCGCGCATAAAAAAGCCTGAGCGTTTTATCACTCAGGCTCTTTCAATCATGTGTTTCAGTTTAATTTTTACTTGGCGTATTAGAATACTGATTTTTACTGGGCGTATCAAAATACGCCGGCACCTTCGTCAGCCGTTCCCGCAAGCGCTCTAAATGCGCCGAACAATTCACGGCCCATACCAAACTGATTTGCAGAATAATCAGCAACAGCGGCTTCTCTCTTTTCAAATTCGTCCTGATCCATCAAAACGTTGAGTGTGCCTTCAATCGCATCCAGACGGATCATATCACCTTCGCGAATGCGGGAAATATTACCAGCATCTTTCGCCTCAGGTGTCATATGAATAGCGGCAGGGACTTTTCCTGATGCGCCAGACATACGGCCATCGGTCAAAAGAGCAACCTTCTGTCCACGGTCCATCAAAACACCAAGTGGTGGTGTTAGTTTATGCAATTCTGGCATGCCATTGGCTTTTGGTCCTTGGAAGCGAACAACGGCAACAAAGTCACCTTTAAGCTCGCCTGCTTGAAACGCATCTTGCAGTTCTGATTGGCTGTTAAAGATTTTCGCTGGCGCTTCAATAACCATATTCTCCGGTTTAACAGCAGAGACTTTGATGACCGATTTACCAAGATTGCCCTTGAGAACTTTAAGGCCGCCATCTTGTCTAAAAGGTGCTGCGATTGTTGAGATAACTTTCGGGTCTGCGCTCACTTTTGGTGACGCAACGCGATGAACTACGCCTTCATCATTCAGTTTTGCTTCAACACGATAGGCTGACAATCCTTGTCCCCAAACCGTACCCACATCTTCATGCAACATGCCATTATCGAGCAGTTCGCCAATGAGATAACCCATGCCGCCTGCGGCCGCAAAGTGATTAACATCAGCTGGACCATTCGGATAAACCCGTGCAAGCAGCGGTATGATTTCAGATAGCTCAGAAATGTCCTGCCAAGTCAGACGAATACCGGCAGCTTTTGCCATCGCTACAATGTGCATTGTGTGATTTGTTGAGCCGCCCGTTGCATGCAAACCAATCACGCCGTTCACAAATGAACGTTCGTCGATCATTTCGCCAACAGGTGTAAACTCACTTCCCTGAGCTGTGATAGCAATAGCGCGTTTTGCAGCTTCAATAGTCAGCGCTTTGCGCATATCTGTGCCCGGATTAATGAAGGAAGATCCTGGGATATGAAGCCCCATAATTTCCATCAACATCTGGTTGGAGTTTGCCGTTCCGTAAAATGTACAGGTTCCCGGTCCATGATAGGATTGGGATTCAGATTCTAGCAGTTCATCACGACCCACTTTACCTTCAGCATAAAGCTGACGTGTCCGTGCTTTGTCTTTATTGGATAACCCACTTGTCATCGGTCCTGCTGGAATAAATATTGCAGGTAGATGCCCAAATGTAAGCGCCGCAATGGTCAGACCAGGGACGATTTTATCACAAACACCCAAATAAACCGCCGCATCAAACATATCATGGGACAAGCCAATGGCGGTCGACATGGCAATAACATCGCGGGAGAACAAAGATAGCTCCATCCCAGGTTCGCCTTGGGTCACCCCATCACACATAGATGGGACACCACTTGCAACTTGCGCGGTGCCGCCAGCTTCTCGAGCCGCTTGCTTGATAATGTCAGGAAATTTTTCAAATGGCTGATGGGCAGACAGCATGTCATTATACGAATTGATAATAGCAATATTTGGCTTCTCATTAGCGGCCAAATCACTCTTGTCGTCAGGATTGGACGCTGCAAAGCCATGGGCTAAATTTGTGCAACCAAGTTTGGACCTGTGCGGGCCTTTGCTACTTGCGGCTTTAACACGTTCAAGATAGGCCTGACGTGTGGGTTTTGAACGTTCAATTATGCGATTGGTAACATCCAAGATACGCTGGTCAGCGGACATGGTTATTCCTCATATTTGTGGCGATAAGCCGTGAGTTTTACGGAGCCCAGTATAATTGGATTGGGCTATTTAATTCTTCGACCACTGTTCGGATAGGCGGTGCTTTTTCCGGATCGAGTAAGAGTGCATTATCCAGCACCTCTTGTTTGTCATTGCCTTCAATATGCAAAACCAGATATTCAGCACGAACAAGGATTGGTAGTGTTAAAGTCAGACGCGGCTCGCCCGCACCCTCAGCCATCATTTGTATGATAGATGATGAGCATGACGGATCTGTGGCAGCCTCAAGATTATTGCCGCCAGGGAAGAATGAGGCCGTGTGGCCATCCAAACCCATCCCCAATATGGCAACATCCAATGTTGAAATTTGGTTTTTAAAACTTTGATTAAGAGCGGTTTCTGCCTGATTAATATCAAGGCCCTCGCGCCAAAACCCGAACAGTGAAGCTGCAGCTGCTTTTCCTTGCAGAAGATTTTCACGCACCAATTTTTCATTGGAACGTGTATCATCAGGGGCAACATATCTCTCATCCACCAAGATGATAGTAACTTTATCCCACTCAACGTCCTGACTTGAAAGCTGCGTGAAAAACAATTTTGGCGTCGAACCGCCAGATACAGCAAGGCTTGCTTTGCCGTTTTTTGCAATTGCATCTGAAAGACGATTTGCAACATCACTTGCCAAAGCTGCGGCAAGTTCAATTTTATCAGAAAATTTATTGCGATTGATTTGTTTAGTCATTGTCGTACCAAGTGCGTCCGTCGCGCTCAATGAGGGCTATTGCCTGGCTTGGGCCAGATGTTCCAGCTGTGTATGTTTGTGCTTTTTGGCCCGTTTGCGACCAAGCTGACAGGATTGGGTCAACCCATTCCCATGCAGCTTCCACTTCATCACCGCGCATAAACAGCGTTTGGTTGTTACGAATAACATCCAATAAAAGACGCTCATATGCATCAGGGTTTCTGGTGTCAAAACTCTCAGCAAAGCTCATATCAAGCGGTACATGGCGCAAACGCATGCCGCCCGGGCCCGGATCTTTAATCATGATCCATTGCTTGACGCCTTCATCTGGTTGAAGTCGAATAACAAGCTGGTTTGCCGGAACTTTTTGATCTGAGCTTCCGAATATTGAATGGGGTACAGATTTAAAATTGATGACAATTTCAGACACACGCGATGGCATACGTTTACCAGTCCGAAGGTAGAACGGAACACCGCTCCAGCGCCAATTGCCAATTTCTGCTTTGATCGCAACATAGGTTTCGATGTTTGAAGGTTCACCCAACTCTTCCAAATATCCAGCAACTGGACCACCCGCAGATGCGCCTGCTTTATATTGGCCGCGAACGGTCATTTTATCAGCATTGGATGCATCAATAGATTTAAGAGAGCGCAGGACTTTAAGTTTTTCATCACGAACGTTTTCTGCGTCCATAGATGCAGGCGGCTCCATAGCGACAAGGCACATGAGCTGCACGAGGTGATTTTGGATCATATCTCGCAAAGCACCGGCATTATTGTAATATCCAGCACGACCTTCAAGGCCGACAGATTCTGATACGTTGATTTGTACGTGATCAATATGGGATGAATTCCAAAGCGGCTCATACATCATATTGGCAAAGCGTAACGCCATCAGGTTTTGGACTGTTTCTTTACCCAAATAATGATCGATACGGAAAACTTGTTCTTCTTTAAAGACCTTAGCAATGATTTGATTGAGCTCTTTTGCAGAACTTAAATCGCGTCCAAGTGGTTTTTCAACAACAACGCGGGTTTTCTCTGTGATCAAACCATGATCGCGGATACCCTCTGAAATATCACCAAATAATGACGGGCCAACTGCCATATAAAAGGCACGAACGCGATCAACGCCATCGGCTAGTTTTTCGCCGAGTTCTTCCCAACCTCTGTTTGATTTTGCATCAAGTGAAACATAATCAAGTCGTGCAATAAATTTGTCAGCTTCTTCTTGATCAAACTCATCGGGTTTGACGTGCTCTTTGAGCGCATTCATTGCAAAGGTTTGATAGTCTGCTCCACCCATCTCAGTCCGCGAAGCACCAATAATGCGTGTCGGGTCTGTGAATTGGCCTGCTGCTTGACGGTGGTAAAGCGCAGGTAGGAGTTTTCGTTCGGCTAGGTCGCCTGTTCCACCAAAGACAATATAGTCAAATGGTTCTACTGGGATGATTTGGCTGCTCATGTTCTCAATCCGTTGAAAGTATGATTTCTGTTTAATCTAATCGATTTAAAAATGCTAGACCCTAACCATAAAAAGTCGTCAAAATGGTGTTGAAACAACATGTCTCCACAAGGGGTGGTTTTTTAAAATCATACCTTTCAATAAAAAACCCCACAAAATGCAGGGTTTTTAAATATCAATTTTCAATAGGATTAAGCTTTATTGGCAACAATAACTGGAACCAGCAAGTCGCCCCAATTTCCGTCGCCGCCATGGTGACGGGCAGACCGAATAAGTTCAACAGAGACACCTTCATCCACAGCCTTCATGATCGAGTTATTGAGGCGATGTAAGTCATTTGCAAGGCGGTGAATAGATGCCTGCTGAGTTTCGCCCATTGATGAAGATTGCTCTTCTGCTCTTTCTTTAACGCGTGTTTTAGGTGCCATGATCATCTCCAATATTGTGGTACGCTATAATCTGATCTGTGATCAGTGATTTGTAAATCTAGTCAAAAAATATAAATCAAATATTTGATTGCTTCTGATTTGTATGTTTCCTTGTGACTAAATTTACACACGCACCTGCTATGTGCGAGTAAAAATCAGATATATGGCTAAAAAACAGGGTAATTCTGTGTTAGAATTGACAATCATGATTTGTAAAGTTGTAAGTTTTGTAAATATTGATATGATTAAGATTAGTAAATGTTTGTAAAATGAGGTCGGTATGGCAGAACAAAAAGTTTTTTTAGGCCCTAGAGTAAGGCGCATCCGAAATTCATTGGGCCTGACACAATCGGCTATGGCAGGTGAGCTTGGCATTTCTCCATCTTATTTAAATCTGATTGAACGCAATCAACGACCTTTGACGGTACCGCTGATCATTAAGTTGTCATCTGTTTTTAAAATCGACCCGCAAGAGCTTCAGGTTGAAGGCGCTGGAACATTAAGTGCGCTTAAGGAAGTTTTTGCTGATCCTTTATTGATGGGTGAATTACCGGGCGATCAAGAATTGGTTGAGGTAACTGATGCCGCCCCCAATGCCGCATCTGGTATTGTAAAACTATATCGTGCCTATCGCGAGCAGCAAGAGCGCTTGAGTGATCTGTCTGCGATGTTGGCCAAGAATGATGGCAGTCCACAAATTTCAGGGTCAAGACTGCCAATTGATATTGTGCGGCAGGTGTTTGAAGAAAGGCCAAATTACTTTGGCCGGATTGATGAAGCGGCTGAAAAGTTCAGTGAAGAGTTTATCTCATCAGACGAGCCAGAAACATCTCTTCGCAATTGGCTCAAATCAAAGCATGGCATTAGTGTTCGGATCCTACCTGTAAAGACAATGCCAAATTTGCGTCGTCGGTTGGATCGCCATTCCATGCGGCTGTTCTTATCTGCGCGATTATCTTTGCCAGATCGCTTGCGAGAGATTGCGATTGAAACAGCAATGTTAGCGCTTGCCAAGCCAATTCAAGATGAACTTGAGGGATTAAACCTTCAAGGCGATGAAGCCATTCGGCTCGCTCGTTCTGAATTGTCGAGATATGCAGCTCACGCGTTGGTCATGCCCTATGCCGCATTTCAATCCAGTGCCAAACGAAATGAATATGATATCGATGCGCTCAGTGCGCAGTTCAATGTTTCATTCCAACAAGCCGCGACCCGCGTCACGTCACTGCAAAGAGCCGATTTACCCGGTGTGCCATTTTTTCTCATGGAGATTGATCATGCTGGCAATATTGTAAGGCGGGCAGGGGCCAAAGGATATCCAAGATCGCAATTTGGCGGCGCATGTCCAAAACATGCCGTTTATTCGGCGTTTTCGCTGCCTGGCCAAGTGTTTACCAATGAAATTGAGCTACCAGATGGAGCGCGTTTTGTAACACTGTCTTGCACTGTTGATGGATTGCGCGGGGCAATGAACGACCCCATTCGCCGAACCGCCATTATGTTATGTTGTGCAAGTGAATATGCAGGCCAAGTTGGGTTTGCAGCCAATCTTGATGGATTGCATAAAATAGACGTTGGTCCAGCATGCAGATTATGCGAACGCCAAGGCTGTATGTCGCGTGCAGCACCGTCTGTCACAAGGCCAATGGGTTTGGATGAAATGGTAACAGGGTTAAGCGCATTTGATTTTCGCTAAATTTAGCTACGAGGTGGGCGGAATAAATAGGCAACAAGCCAAACTGGAATAACCACAAGAGATCCAAGAACAAGATTTGGAATAGCCCATTCGGCACCCTGTTGCATAAGTTTGAATACTTTTTCAGGCGTCAGGCCAACATCTTGCAATAAATCAGATGCCGAAATGTTTAATGCCGACAAGGCCGCACCCGCCAGTAATGAGGCGATTGCTATTTTCAGAAATGCGGATATCAAACGAAACATCAAACCCCTCTTGTGACGATCTGAGTGTAAGTGTTGACAAAAAAGGCTGATATCGCAAGCAAAATATTCTTAACTACCTAAGATCATTACGTGTAACGGATTGGGAAATAACAGGATTGGGCCATGAACCACCGATAAAATACTGCAACGGTGGAGCAATGGATGGGTTGGCCGCATTTGGATCAGCTATGTCGACTGCTTGGGGTTCTGTTGTATCAACTATCTTTCCAAAAACAGCAAAGCTACCTTTTGCAAATGGCACGATGCCGCTAAATTCTACGGTCTCATTAGGCGCCACGATTTGCGCTGTATTCAATCGTGCAACTCCGCTATCGATGCTCGTTGACAGTTCAGCAAGTTGAAAATCAATTTGCCCATTCGCTACATCGCTGAGATTAAAGAATTGTTGTTCGTCGCCCAGCTGTTTGACCCTATTCAAATCCAAATTAGGAATTGTGCCGTCATTTACCGTCAGATGAATGTCACCCTTAATGTCATTTAAAACCGTTGCCCATAAGGGGCGATTTGACAAAAATTTCACATCTAAATCGCCATTTCCGATCGGTAATGGCCCTTGGATTTCAAGATCATTATATAATTCACCAAAATTGATACCGCGCGCAGAAATAGATATTTCTCCGCCGCCATCAATGCCACGTTCTGAAATGGAGATCTTACCGTTTAACTGACCACCATAGGCACTGGCAGTACCCACTTTAAAGGTTGCGTCTTCCTTGTTAACCTGAACACCTGCGGCCAAATTGGACATATCAACAGGTCCAAAGCTGGCTGTTTGCGCAGACAACCGCAAATCAAGACCGAGCTGTTTTAAAAACCTTGTATCAATTGTATCCGCCAAGTCTTCACTTGATTTGGGGAGCGGCGTAAAGGCCTGTAAAAACGAGCTAATATCAAGACTGTTAAAAGCCAAAGTTCCGGTGATGATCGGCGGTGCATTGTCTTCAATCGATAGATCAAGGACACCAACACCGCGATTTTCACCAATTTTGATCACCAAATCGTCAAGTTTTGCACGTCTCATGTCGCCAGAAATTTCAGCTGTCAGCTCCACCGCGCCCAAAGCTGCGCTCGGTTTAATTTGGTTGCCAGACCATTCAAGTGCGCGGCGTACCGATGGCGTATCGAGTGACAACGTCCCGTCAATAAAGGTTGTTTTCATGATCTCAACAACACCGTCAAAATCAAAATTAACAAGATCGGATTGCAATCCAATGGCTATTGCAACGCTGTTCCCTTGTAAGAATTCTACTGGCTGCTGATTGGTAAAGTTTAAATCAACACGCTCACCCCTGAAAATAGCATCCACATCCATTGCAAAAGGCGCATTAATATCAGGCCAATTAATAATGCCATTGATCGATGTTATGCGTTCTGGATCACTACCAGGATTGGTGATCAGCTGAACCGTTCCGCCTTCGATTTGGATATTACCAAAATTGAGAAATTGACTATTTGTAAGGCTAATACCGGATTGGGCATTAGAAAGTTGAGGCGTTGCAGTATCTTGCACCGTTCTATTGATCGACGAGCGAATGGCATTTGATGCTGGAGACCAATTGGAACTCCCATTGGGATAAATTTCAATGCGAACCGTTGGCCTTACAAGTTTATAATTTGAAAATCGAGGCTCTCCAAGCAATGTGGACAAAAGACTGACATTGGCAGAAAAACTCTCAGCTTGCAGAAGTGTTCCCTCATCATCAAGCTCGTTATCCCCCACAATCACATTATCGAGTTGAATATAGGCGGTTGGCCAAAGTGTAAATTTAGGATTATTGCCAAACTTAACGTCTTGGCCAATTGAGTTTGAAATTTCAAATTCGAATCGCTCGCGAACAAGTTCGGTGGAAACCAGTGACGGCAGTGCGAGCCAAAACACGGCAATGAGGGCTGCCAAACCAGCTAGAATATAGCTGAGGTAACGAAAAAGACGGTTTTCTTTCCAGTCGAACAAATCCACCCCTACTCTTAAAATCTTGGTCTTGAACTCGATAACTTTTGTAGCATGACAAAGCAACAAAGGTGAGGAATATATCTGATCTTTTTTGCACGCGTGTGCAAAAAGCAAAAAATTTTGGACTAGAAATACTCCCATATTCGTCTATGCATAGGAGGAATAGCGCTTGATCGAAATAAGGGTCCTTATTTTTAGAAGGGAAAATTTGAATGAAAAAAATATTTGAAAACGCTGACGATGCGCTCGACGGATTATTGCATGATGGTATGCTGATCGCAGCTGGTGGATTTGGTCTGTGTGGAATTCCTGAACTGCTTATTCAAGCAATTCATAAAAACGGAGCCAAAGATCTAACATTTGCATCCAACAATGCCGGTGTTGATGATTTTGGACTGGGGATTTTGCTCAAAACACACCAAGTCAAAAAAATGATCTCTTCTTATGTTGGCGAAAATGCTGAGTTTATGCGCCAATATCTATCTGGCGAATTAGAACTTGAATTTGCCCCACAAGGTACGCTTGCAGAACGCATGCGCTCTGCGGGTTGCGGTATCCCGGGGTTCTACACAAAAACAGGTGTTGGTACTGTCATTGCTGAGGGTAAAGAACATAAAGATTTCAACGGTGAGACTTATATTTTAGAAGAAGGTATCTTTGCAGATCTTTCGATCATCAAAGCTTGGAAAGCTGATGAAACAGGAAATCTTGTCTTCCGTAAAACAGCTCGAAACTTCAACCCACCTGCTGCCATGTGCGGTAAAATCTGCGTTGCGGAAGTTGAAGAAATTGTCCCAACCGGTTCGCTTGATCCAGATGCAATTCACTTGCCTGGTATTTATGTAAATCGTTTGATCAAGGGTCAACACGAAAAGCGCATTGAACAGCGCACAATTCGTGCAGCCTAATAGAATTATAAAAGGATATTATCATGTGGGATCGTAATCAAATGGCTGCACGGGCGGCGCTGGAATTACAAGACGGTTGGTATGTGAACTTGGGAATTGGTATCCCAACATTGGTTGCCAACTATATTCCTGAAGGCATTGAAGTCACGCTGCAATCGGAAAATGGAATGTTGGGCATGGGCCCATTTCCAACAGAAGATGAAATTGACGCAGACCTTATCAATGCTGGCAAGCAGACAATTACCGAGCTTCCGCAAACCGCTTATTTTGATAGTGCGCAAAGTTTTGGCATGATCCGTGGTGGCAAAATTGCGATGGCTATTTTGGGCGCGATGGAAGTTGCTGAAAATGGTGATCTTGCAAACTGGATGATCCCGGGCAAGTTGATCAAAGGCATGGGCGGCGCGATGGATCTTGTTGCAGGTGTTGGCCGCGTTGTTGTTGTGATGGATCACACCAATAAAAAAGGTGAATCAAAGCTTCTGAAACAATGCACATTGCCGCTCACAGGACAAAAAGTTGTCGACCGCATTATTACAAACCTTGGTGTGTTTGATGTTGTTGAAGGTGGGTTAAAAATTGTTGCCATCGCAGATGGTGTGACAGAGGACGAAATTCGTCAATCCACAGAAGCCACGTTGGTGTAGTCTAAAAGGAAAAATTGAATAAGATCAATATTTCATAGATGTCGATCAAATTTGAACTATTCTTTTAAATTAATATCAATGCGTCTTAGCTATTGTGAGATCAAGCATTTTAGGATGCTGTCATGAATACTTGTCAACTATCGGGGTCCAGTTTTGGGCCCATTTTTTTTTGGTCTTAATCTGTCAGTACACGCTGTGGCGGGAAGTCGATTGTCACTAATGTGCCTTCACCGGGCGCAGATACAATGTCAAATTTGGCTCTATTTGCCTCAGTCATTGCGCGCGTTAACGGCAACCCAAGCCCAGTACCATCGCCGCGTTGACGTGTTTCTTGACCAACTTGGCCAAATGGCTGCATGGCACGATCAAGTTCAGAACGGCTCATACCAACACCATTGTCTCGGATGCGCAAGAATACATGCCCTGTTGCTTCAATAGAGCTGGACACAACGATTTGACCGCCAGCAGGGGTGAACCTGATTGAGTTTGACAAAATATTGATCAATATTTGCTTGATTGATCTTTTATCGGCGACCACTTTTGGAATGTTCGCTGGTAGGCTTGAGCGAACAATCACGCGGTTCTCATTGGCAATTTGCTGAAGCAAAGACAATGCCTCTGACACTTCATCATTTAATGATACCGACTGGAAATCCAAGTCTTGCTGACCAGCTTCGATTTTTGAGATATCCAAAAGGTCATTGACGATATCAAGAACATGTCGCCCTGATTTGCTAATGTCATGGGAATATTCCACATAACGAGGATGACCGGCATGACCGAAACGCTCTTGTGCAATCAAATCTGCAAAGCCAATAATCGCATTTAATGGCGTTCGAATTTCGTGGCTCACACGGGCTAAGAAATCCGTTTTATGTGAGTTAGCAGATTCCGCTTCACTTTTAGCCGTTCGCAATTCTTCTTCTGCATTTTTCGATTGTGTAATATCGCGCAACACAGCGCAATAGCCGCTAGAGCCCGACAAACTACCAATTGTCATAGACAATGGCAGTGTTCCGCCTGATGATACTCGTCCGGTGACTTCGCGCCCATCATTTAAGATACTGGCCACACCATGCTCGCCCATTGAATTAACATAATCCAATATCGCATGCTGGCTTTCGGCGGCAAACAACATGGCAAATGGCTGTCCAACAACCTCATTCATATTATAATCAAACAATGCCGACGCTGACGCATTCAAAGATTGGATTTGGCTATCTTCATTGATGATGACCACACCATCTGTCGCAGTCTCTAGGATAGATGTTAGATCAGCTATTTTAACTTTGAGGCGTTCCATAGCTTCAGGATCTGATCCATCTAAGCTGGTTTCAGTTTCAGCCTCGGTTGCAATATCTGTGTCAATATCCGTATCGGGCTCATCAAGGTCGTCAACACTTGTGTCTTCCGTGCTTGCCGTATCAAAAAGAGGTGCAGCATGGACGTTCTTGAGACTTTCTTCAAAACCATCATCTTCACTAACATCACTATCAATATCATCGTCAAAATTATGATCAAATTCCAGCAACAAGGCAGGACGATCTCCCCACACAACTGATTGCATATTGGCATTGATTGATAAAATCGTGTCGTCAGAAAGACGCAAGGTCATGTCTTCATTTTCGATATCATCATCCAAGGGGATGTCTTCATCGAGTGAATAGCCAAATGGATTTGTCAGCAGATACTCAATGCCACCCAAGTCTTGAATCTGGTCGAGATTTTCATAACCCGTGAGATTAAAAAATTCCGTATTTGCATGAAGAAGTTCATCACCGATATAAATCAGAACCGGATTTGCTTCATCTGTCGTTTCAAGAACTGGTAATCCGCTAGAATAATCAGTCTCAGATGCAGTTTGCTCATCCGTCTCTGACGACACCTCATCTTCTACTTGGTCGTTAACCGTCGGCTCAGAATAGGCGCTGGTTATAAGCGTTTTTTCATCACTATCATTTGGCTCAATTACATCTTCATTTAACGAATGTTCAACTGTTTGATCATCATCTGATAACTCATTTGCAGGATCCAAAGCATTGATAGGATCACTTGAATGATCATCACGTGGTTCGTCAGTGTTTACTGCTGAGGCAGGGTCTTCACTTATTTTTTCGTCGTTTATTTTGGAAAGCTGCTTACTTATTTCAAGAAATGCTGCTTTTTCCTCTTTGGTCAATTCATCGCGGGCTTCACGACGTAATTGATCCAATTGAACAACCTTATCGGCGCTTCGACGTTTTGGAATGCTGGATGTTTCAATCGCAGGCACTTCGCCGCGATAGGGATCGTCTGTCTGATCATCTTTGTTGTTGTTGTCATCTAAATTCGCATCACCTGTGCTCGTACCAGAGCTAACCGTGTGGGAGCCAGCAACAAAATTAGATGCATCGGATATGGGTGTTTTAGTCTCAACAGGCTGATCAGATTGACCATTATCATCTTTAGTTTCAGCTTCAAAAGCAGCCTTGGCTTCCAATGTATCATCATAAGAGCCAGAGTTTAGAGCAAAGCCAATAGCATTTTCATCCTCTTTAGCTTCTTGAATGCGCGCAATACCAAAACCACGATATCCATCAAACAGGCGATCACGGGTATAGGTTGGCAAGGCAGCAAGATCTACAGGCACGGATAGGTTTGTGTCTTGAACAGGCCAGTTGACAGTTTTACCTGACCACGTATCGCGGCGGCGAATAAGATTAACAATCTCCTCGCTTGGATGAAGATTAAACACCAATGCAACATCAGCAAAGCGGCGACCTATAACGTCAACAGCATTGGGGCCAATAGCCTCACCCAGTTCAGGAGATATCTCTGTGAAAATTCCAGCAGCGTCAGTCTTCCAGATAAAGCGAACGGCCTTTTGATGTTTGTTAAATTCAAAATCGCCAGTTTCGTCATCTATGACTTCATCTGTTATGTCTTGTGTCGTGTCGTCAGAGATTAGAGGAGCATCATCACCAGTTGCATCACCAGTTGCATCACCAGTTGCATCACCAGTAACATCATCTGTCATATCAGTCGCGATATCGCCCGTGACATCATCAACAATATCATCTAGATTTTCAGGCGTTTCGACCAAATCATCTGTTTCAGATAGTTCGATATCATCTTCTATAGTTTCAATCGGCTCCAATGGTGTCTCGGCTACGTCTTCAATCTCATGAGGCGCATCAAGAATTTGAGGTTCATCTAGATTATGTGAAACAACGTCATCGTCTAACACCAGAATTGAGGTTGGAACAGTTGCAAGACTTGCAGGCACACTTTCAGCTGTGCTTTCCTCCGCATCAAGATCAACAGTCACAAGCAAATACATGTCAGGATTTTCTGACAAATACCCGATGGCAGAGGGAAGCTCCCCCTTTATCGTGCTCAAAGGACGCTTTATCAGGCGATCTTCTTCTTGTGAAACATCTTGGGTGAGGGCGCGTCTGTTGCGCAAACTTACATCAAGGGCATAAAATTGCTCTGTTGCACCCAAAATTTGACCTTGTTTACCCAAAACAGCCATGGCAGAGCCCGTATCAGCAAAACCAGATATAATATGATCAACATCCAAAATGCCGCGCGGTGCTCTGTGATCATCATTGATAATGATCAAAATCGCATCTTCACCTTTTGGAAGCTGCAAAAGCTGCAGGGTAAGATCTAGTTTTCGATCATTTGTTTTAGATGTGATATGTTGGCGAGCGTTGCTGTCTGCATCATTTTCGGACAGCTTTTTAGCCGCTTCACGCAATTTCTTGCGCATTTTCTTATTATCAATGAAGCCTTCATCTAAAAAATCATAAATAGATTGATGGCCAAATAACTCTGCAGCAGGTCCATTAGCCCAGATAATAGAGTTGAAATCAGTCGTCACGATCGCAAGCGCTTCACCATTTGAAAATGGTTTACGGATCGCATCGTGGACTGCCAGATCAATAAAAGGGTACATTATGTTGGTCATGACAAAGCCTACAGGACAATTTTTCTACAAGTATTCATACGTTTATTTATCCAATAGATAACGCCAAGAAGCGGTAGCGTCTATAAAACAGATGCTTTGGGGCTGCTATTTGTTAAAAAAGGGTTAATTTTGTGCGGTGCAATATTTATGTTGCAATGCACCATAAAAAGGATTATATGTCAACTAATCGAATGAGAGGGCGCTAATCGCCAAAATCTTTTAATCAAATTTATGGAGCCCATCATGGTTGCTAAAAAAGCCGCACCTAAATCAGCAGACAAAATCGAAGCTGCTACACTTGACCTTAACAACATCTCTGAAAACTTTCGCAAGTACTCAGAAACTAATCTAGCCCAAGCTCAAGAGAGCTTTTCAAAAATGCAGTCTGTTTCTGAAAATGCATCCAAAGCAATGGAAACAGCACTTGAAACTGCAAAAGTTGAAGGCGCTGATCTTGGTATGAAAGCTCTGGACGTTGTTCAAGCCAACATGAAAACATCGTTGTCACATGTTGAAAAACTTATGGCTGTGAAATCAATGGCTGATGTGATTGAACTTCAATCGACATATCTTCGTGAGCAAACTGAAGCTGTGACAGCTCAGATCAAAACGTTCCAAGAAGCATCAACAAAAATTGCATCTGATGTCTCTGCACCTGTTCAAGCCGCAGCCGAGCAATCAATGAGCGCATTCAAACAAAAGTAATGTTTGTGAATGAACTCTGAAATTATTAAAGGGCAGGGTATTTTACCCCGCCCTTTTTTGTGATATTCAGCATCAATGGATATGTTTTGAGTAATAAGATGCTTGGAGCTTAAATTATTTGTAATATTTCAAAATTGAAGACTTGCAAATAATCCTCCATAGACGTATGTCACGTCAGCTCAAGGTATACTTGACCTTTTGCGGTTGTAGCTCAGTTGGTTAGAGCGCCGGTTTGTGGAACCGGAGGTCGGTGGTTCGAGACCACCCAACCGTACCATATTTTTTGGTGGAAAATACCAACGATTTCAAAGGGATATCATTAAATTGATATCCCTTTTTCTTTTTCAGAACGAATTTTTAGTACAAGCTATCGCGCGATAGGCCAACCATAGCCCCCAATTGAGATCAAACCTTAGCTTCGTTTAAATATAGCCGAATCATACTCAAGGTTAAAAATGACAACAATTTTGTCGCTCTGCGCATCATGCCGCAATGGTCAGTGTTTCAAATCCACTCAACAGCATCATGACGCCCCAACACCTAAATGTCTTAATAACGCTTGTGTTAATCATTTATTCACGCTTTCTATTGGCGCTTTATGGCAAAATCCCTGCCCATTATGGCCCCCAAGCCTCAAAAGCTGCCAGAGTTTACCCTTGCTTAACCATGCAAACTGAAATCGTTATCGTAAACAAACGGTTTAGGAATTCATGAACCTTTTCATTATTAAAGTAAGGACGTTCCCAAGGGAGCACTCCACATGATGTGGGGAAATACAATGTTATCTGATGATCAGATGGCTTAGTTTGTTATAGTAGGGGTTGTGGCCACATGAAGTGTGCTCGGTTGCTAGCATTAATTGCTGGCGTTATTGGATTGTTTTTGCTTTGGCTCCCAATGAGCTTACAGGCGCAACTCGTTTTGAGTTTTGCTGCACTTGGCGTTATGTTCTTTGGTATGAGCAGACCTGACAACACCGTGTTCAGGCTCATTACTTTCATCTTTTGTGGAATACTTGCGGTTCGCTATGGTTTTTGGCGCACAACCGAAACGCTGCCTTCTATTGCAGAACCAATGAATTTCATTCCGGGCATTATCCTTTATGTCGCCGAAATGTATTGCCTGTTGATGCTTGGTATCAGTTTCTTCATGCTGTCCAATCCCTTAAAGCGCAAAACACCTGGCCTTAAGAAAATCGAAGACTTGCCAACTGTTGATGTGTTTGTTCCAACATATAACGAAGACCCTGAACTGCTTGCCGGCACATTGGCCGCTGCAAAGTCTATGGTCTATCCAAAAGAAAAAATTAAAATTTGGCTGCTTGATGATGGTGGCTCAGAGCAAAAGCGTAGTGATAAAGACCCGCAAAAAGCCATTGCTGCGACGCGTCGTCATGAACAGCTTAAAGCTTTGTGTGCTGCGATGGACGTTAACTACCTTACTCGTAAGCGTAATGAACACGCCAAAGCGGGTAATATGAACGAAGCGCTGAAAGTTACAAATGGCGAGTTGATCGTTGTGTTTGATGCCGATCACGCCCCTGTTCGTACCTTTATGCGCGAAACTGTGACTTACTTTTTGGAAGATCCAAAATTGTTCTTGGCGCAGACACCGCACTTTTTCCTAAATCCAGATCCACTAGAGAAGAACCTTCAAATATTCGGAAGCATGCCTTCTGAAAATGAGATGTTCTATTCTGTTGTGCAAACAGGTCTAGATAAATGGGATTCATCATTCTTCTGTGGCTCTGGTGCTGTGTTGCGCCGCAGTGCGCTTGATACAACGGGCGGTTTTGCTGGTCAGTCAATTACCGAAGATTGCGAAACAGCGCTTGCTTTGCACTCAGCTGGTTGGCACAGCGTTTATATCAACAAACCGTTGATCGCCGGTCTTCAACCTGAAACATTTGATGCCTTTATTGGTCAACGTGCGCGTTGGTGTCAGGGCATGTTGCAGATTTTGATCTTGAACAGACCGTTCTTGGCAAAAGGGCTAAAATTCTCTCAGCGTCTTTGCTATGCGGGTATTAACTTGTTCTGGTTGTTCCCAATCTCGCGTCTTATCTTTATGTTTGCGCCGCTTCTTTACATCTTCTTCTCGCTTGAGATTTATGAAGCGAATATTCAAGAGTTCTGCGCCTATGCACTAACTTATTTGATTGCCTCATTTGGTATGCAAAGTTATTTGCACGGTAAGGTTCGCTGGCCTTGGATTTCTGAGCTGTATGAATATGTCCAGTCAGTCATGCTGTTTGGAAGTATCATTTCGGTTATCAGAAGCCCGCGCAAACCAACGTTTAATGTGACGGCTAAAGGTATTACCCTTGATAATAACTTTATCTCACCATTGGCAAAACCCTATTTTGCAATCTTCATTACGCTTGCAATTGCTGCGATTTATTCGACTTGGCGTCTTCTCACCGAGCCTGTTGCGAGTGATCTATTGCTCATGGTGGCAGGCTGGAATGCGATCAACTTAAGCATCGCAGCGCTAGCCTTGGGTGTGGTTGCCGAACGACGTGAATTGCGCCGTAATCAACGTCTAACAGTTCAACGTCATGGCCTGTTGCGCAAAGATGGCAAGACTTGGTCAGTTCTTATCAAGAACGCATCAAGCGGCGGTGTTGGCATACAGTTCCTTGATGAAATCCCTGAGATTGATATCAAATCCGATTGGAAAGCCGAAGTTGAAGTTCGTCGTGCGGGTAAGCAGGTTAAGTTCCCTGTGACCATTCGTTCATCCAGCATTGTTGATGGTGAAACCCATTATGGCTTTGGCTATACGGTTCGAACACCAGAAGTGTTCATGGCTATCGCAGAGATCATGTATTCAGATCAAACGATTTTGCAGGAACGTATTGACCGCCGTCAGGTTCGCCAAAATATCTTCTATGGTTCGTATCTCTTTGCGATCAGAAGTGTCACTGAAACGGTCCGTGCCTTTGCCTATCTTGCAGGATTTGGAAAAATCACACCTGCAGAATCCGCTGAAGATGCGCCAATCACGGTTAAAGAAAACAATGCTCAAATACCTGGTAAAATTACAGAATTACCGCAATCGAATGGAGTTCAACGTGCTGAAGCTTAAGACATATATCTTAAAAGCTGGACTATGTGCTGTTGTTCTTTTTGGAGCTTCAGGGCATTCAGTAAGTGCACAAAGTTTGTTCTCAACCGAGCTTGAGACCAAAATTAATGATGCATTTTCAAAATTTCCAGACAGAAACAATGTGATCATGTCAACGCGTCGCCCAGAGCTTGCTTTAGAGCCTGAAGTATCGCCACAAATATTGATCGCTTTTGATCAGCCACAATCAGATTTTAAACTGAGTGGCGAAGATGATACCGCGCGCTTTACGTTCCAGCATGATCTAAAGCGTGCCGGAACAATCGGTGATCTTGTTATTGCTTATAAAAACGCTGTTTCAGTGATGCCAGAAGCGTCGACATTAAACGTCAAAGTCAATGGCTATCCGGTTGGAAATATCACAATTTCCTCATCATCTAACTATACTCAACACAAGTTTTTGGTTCTGGCCAATGCGTTGATTGATGGTGAGAATGTTGTCGAGATGCGTGCCATTCACCGCCACCGTGTTGATTGTACGTTAGAAGCAACTTACGAGCTTTGGACAAAAATCGACTTCATGAATTCAGGCTTTTTGACCGAAGGTGAATACACATTCTCAACTTTAGCCTCGCTGAAAATGATTGCGCGTGGTGAAAATGGACTAACGGATTTGCGTCTTGTCTTGCCAAAAGGCGCAGGCGTTGATCAGTTAAATGCTTCGCTTCCGTTGATCCAGACCCTATCGCTGGCTTTGGGCCGCAATGATATTGCTGTCACTGTGTCAGACAGATCAGGTGTGGGCCCAGGGATGGATGTTTATCTTGCACCAATGGATCGCCCAACTGCAGCTCATGCGATTACACAAAATGCAAATCTTGGATTGTCAGTTCTGCCAACGCAGGACAAGCGCCGTGTTGCTATTGTGCTCAAATCACCAAGCATGGGCCAAATGACAGCTCAATTGCTTGCTGCCATCCAAGGTCCACTACAGCCACTGATCAATAAATCAGTGGGTCAATCCCGCCATTTGGAAATCAATGCTGAAGCTGGTGGTGTCTATACGTTTGCGTCCGCAGGTTATAAAGCAAGTTCGTTTTCGGGGCGCTTGTTCCGAATGGGCTTTGACCTTGTTATGCCGTCAGATTTATATCCTGCCGAATATGCAACAGTCGACATTGGTCTTCATGCAGCAACATCGCCCGGTCTTAATCCATTGTCGCAATTGCTTGTTCGTGTGAATGGTCAAATTGTCCAAAGTCTGCCAATGCGCGATACCGATGGTGATGTGTTTGAAGATCGCCGCATTGAATTACCAATGCGGGCGTTTCGTCCTGGGCGGAACCAAATCGAGATTTTAGCTGAAGTTGAAAAACCAAGCGATCAAAGTTGTGTCTACGCGGAAAGAGACGAAACTGCGCCACGCTTCATCTTGTTAGAAAACACTGAAATTCGTGTGCCAGAACTTGCCCGTGTCTCTCGTTTACCTGATTTGTCAGTGCTAGCAGGCACAGCCTATCCCTACAGAAATGATGACAACCTAAATATTTATGTCGCCCATTCTGACAGTCGGACTTTATCATCGGCTTTAACAATCATGAGCAAGATGAGCATTGCCTCTAATGCGCCATTGAACGCCTCTGTTTTGCTTGGTCGTCCTGATAATTCAGATCGTGGCAATAAGATTGTGATCGCACCGCGTCGTGCCTTTATTCAGCATGGATCTGATCAAGAACAGCCACAAGCAAGTGTCACATCTGCGATTAAATTCCATGACGCTGATTGGTTGCCAGACTTGATTACCACGGCAAGTATTCAATCTTTGGCATTGCCAACAGTTACCCAAGCAACATCGCAAGATTTGTTGCAGGCGTTTCGTCATAGAACGCAAAAAACGGCAACTCAACTGTCAACAGGAGCCATTATCCAGCAGAAATTACAGGATGTTGTTCATCGTTTTAAAAGCTGGTTGAAATACGAACCGACGATCGATCAAATCCCTGTGGGAGCTGTTGAAGGTCGCCGTGCAAACCTTGTTCAAACACTGGACGATCAAAATAATGCTGTTGTGACTTGGCTCACAGCCGATACGCCCGAAGATGTGGTGCGTGCGTCACTGATTTTGGCGCAACCCGACATTTGGTCGAGCTTAAAAGGTGCTGATGTATCAATTGATTTGCGAAGCAAAAAAATCACGTCAGAAATGCCATCAAGTTACCGCATACACGCGTTTACTGACAAATCACCGGGTAATCTACGCCGTTTGGCTGCTGCATGGTTCTCAGATAATTTTATAATTTATGTGGCGTTTGTCCTCATATTTATGGGACTATTTGCAACATGGTTGGGCCGCGTAATTCCAAAAGCAGGTGTGAGGACTGATCAATGATAGATATAAAATTGTCACTTAAATCTTTTTTGCTTTCATCGGCACTAAGCTCCATGTTGGTCATTGGTGTTGTGCCCTATAGTCAGCGTCCGGCTATGGGGTCAGACGATGGTACAAGTATGATTGTTCAAGACAGCTTGTTTGCCAGTCGCGAACCGTTGAAGTTTGAAACATCGCTGTTAACGGCGACCCAAGACACATCATTGTCTCTGATCCCGCAAGCTATGGCGACGCCTGAAGTCAGAACAATTGAACCAAACGTCATTGAAAATCCGTTCCCTGATGCTGATCTTTCTGCGCTTTACTATTATGCAAAGCAGCGACAGCACGAGCGCGTTGATTTAGAAATCGCACGTTTGCAAGTTATCTATCCAGGTTTCATAGCCCCAACGGATCTGTATGTAACAGCGCAAAAACTTGTGCCTGATGAGCAGCCTTTGTGGGATTTGTTTGCCGTTGATGATTTTACCGGCATTGATGCTGAAATCGTTCGCCGCAAAACAGAAGATCCAAAATGGGTACCAACGCAAGATTTCTCAAGCAAGCTTGCACGCAAAAAGCAACGCATTCAGATGATGGAGCTTGCGCGTGTCGAGGACTGGATTGGTGTTGTCAGTGTTGGGCAATCGATTGATCCAAGAACAGAAGCCGATGTTGATTTGGTTTGGACATTGATTGATGCCTATTCCAATCTGGAAGAAAACGCACCTTTGATCAAAGCCTATAAAGGCCTGTTCTTCAGAGAGCCTGTGCACCGCTTGTCGGACTTACATCTTCTTGTCACATTGCAAAAATCGTTGCGCGATTTCCCCGCTGTTGAAGTACGCAGGGTCATGACCAATCTGTGGACAGTCCCTAGTCGGGTGCCCGGTATTGATACGCTCAGAATAGCAATGGTTCGAAAATCAATTGCTGATTTTAATGCCAGCGAAATTACAATGCCGAGCGTTGCAAAGGTTGATGTTCAACGCCTAACGGATCTTGCTGTATCGGAACAAAATCCTGCTGATTTATCGGTGCTTGGTTGGTATCACCTCAAGCTTGAAAAACCAGATAATGCGCAAGCTTTGTTTGAACTGGTAATGAAGGTTGAGCCAAATGCAAACAACGCAAAAGGCATGTATTTAAGCCTGTCACGACAGGGTTTTGATAGCCAAGCCTATGAGTTTGCAAGTACGCATTTGCCAAATCTGTCAGATGATCCAATCTTCTTAATGAATGTCTTGTCGCCAAAGTTTAGTAAGCCAAAACGCGGTAGCATTACCGAGAATATTCTGGTTGCCTATTCAACAGCGATTTTGGAAACAAGCTCTGCAAATCACTCAGAGATTTTGGGATGGTACGCCTATAATTCTCGCCAGTTTGAAGCAGCTTTTGCTTGGTTTACCAAGGCTTTGAAATGGGAAGAAAGCGAAGATCGTTTGAAAGGTCTTGGGCTGACCCAAATCCGTCTTGGATATAAAGATCAGTATTTGGCGCTTAAAGAACGCTATATCGATTACTATCCAGGTATCTGGCCAGAAATCACCAGCGCGCGTCCGCCAAAGGCAAGAAAAGCTGTTGCGGTGATCAAGCCAAAGAAGAACATTAAGACGAGCTACATCAAGCACTTTGAGCGCAAAGATTATAAGTCGTGTTTGCAAGAACTAGATCGCTTGTCTGCAAAAGGGCTAACGGCAAATGCATGGCTTATTCGCGGTTGGTGTTATCTTGCCATGTCACGGATTACAGAAGCTCAAAATGCGTTTGGCCAAGCGATGAATAGTAAAGGCAAACTGCAAAAAGATGCAGTCTATGGCAGAGCACTATCCATGCTGCGTGTTCGTCTAACTGATGATGCCGAAGCGCTTGTGATGTCGCATTCTTTGTCCACCAAAAGACAGAATGAGTTGTTTTCTGAGATCTATTATCAACGTGCAAGATCATCGTTTGATTATAAGCAATATGCCAGAACGATTACAGCCCTTGATGCCCGCGCAAAGATTAAAACAGAGCCGCGTGATCTGACGCTTATGCGTGGTTGGGCCTATCACCATTTGGGTTATCCAAATGAAGCAAATACGATATTTAGACGTCTGAATATGCACATCCAAGACACTAAAGCCGCCCAAGGTGCCTTCGCATCTAGCGGTTCAAGAGGGGGCTAATCATGCTGAAACAGTTTTTAAAAGTAGCGCTATTATTGCCCCTTGCAGCTTGTTCAATGGCCAGTGATAGAAGCCTCATTACCAATTCGACAAGCTTGACAGGGTCAACCAAAGCCATCGGTCCGTCATTGGCCAGCGAGATCGACCCGAATTATGCCGTTGCATATTTCCCATCGATTGCAGGCCCTATTTCATCGGTCAGACAAAAGTCAGGCAATAACCGTGTGCACCAAACCGTTCTATATCCAAATGTGGGATATGGGGGTGGTGAAAATCAGATCATTGTTGATGTGGCTCAATCGGGTGGTAATAAAGAATATTACCGCGCACCAACACGGCGCAAAATCCTGAGCGAAATGAAACGCTTTTTCCCTACAATGGCTATGACAATTGATGAAGTGCCGGGCGAGAATTTCCACGGCGTTTATGGTTATGCCCATGGGACATCCAAAACTGACGGAAACTGCATTTATGCCTGGCAAGTTGTCACCAAGGTTACCCGCAATGACCTCAATGATTTTCAGCGTTTTCTGCAGCCAAAATATTCTGCAAAAATTAGAGTGCGTTATTGTCACCCAACAAAAACCAAGCAGCAATTATTGGTGGTTATGAATGGCTTGCGGGTCAAAGAAGTTATCGGATCAACCATGGAAATGTTGCGGTTTGCAGAAGGTGCTGGATATGTAAACCAGCGTCAAGTATCTGTGCAGCCCATTGTTCGAGCAGAACCTGTGCGCGTGAAAAAGGTTTCAACACCCAAGCGCCGGATTGTAAAAAAGAAAGTTCAGGCAGCAGTAACGGTTCCCGATGGTCCACGCGTGATGTTGCCGTCAGAAGTTGGTGATGTGCCATCGGTGACAACAACACCATTACGTCCGCGCAAAATCATCGTGACCGAGCTTGATCCGGCTGATTTTGACGCGCCAAAAATCCCCTTACCAAACTAGGGTGGTGGGTTAAAAAAGTATCGAATTCCGAAAGAGACCGAACGTGAAATACCGTTTGGCGACGGGAGGCAGAATAAGGGGTGGCAATCATTTGATTGCAACCCCTTATTCATTCAAAGTCTTGTTTTATGGTGAGGTGGATTGCGTGCTTAATTTATGGAATTTAAATTGCTGCAAAAAGAACGCCACAATAAAGAACGCTGTTAGAACCAAAACGATTGTTGGCGCTGGCGCACTATCAATGAAGAAACTTGCATAAATTCCTAAGAACCCAGAAAGGATTGTGACAATTGTTGAGGCCCATAACATCTGACCAAAACGGCGCGTTACTAAAAATGCAATAGCGCCGGGGGTGACCAAAAGTGCAATCGATAAGATAATGCCGATCGCATCAAGGCTCGCCACAATAATGGTCGATAGGGTGATCAAAAGGCCGTAATGCAGCACATGAACCGCAAGCCCGATAGCTTTTGCATGTTGGTCATCAAAGGCATGCAATAGTAAGTCCTTGCGTTTGAAAAAGATAAAGCTTGTGCAAATGAGACTAAGCAATGCCGTCACTTTGATATCATCAAAACTCACACCCAGCATATTACCAAACAGGATATGATCAAGATGAACATCTGTCTGGATGTTGACGTATAAAACAATCCCAAGTCCAAACATGCCCGAAAATACGATCCCTAAAACCGTATCCTCTTTGATACGTGAATTATCCTTGATAAACCCTGTCGCAATGGCGCAAAAAAGACCCGCCGTAAAGGCCCCGATGGCCAGCGGAATGGACAAAATATAGGCCAGCACAATACCTGGTAAGACAGCGTGTGATACAGCATCCCCCATCAGCGACCAGCCTTTTAAAACCACAAGACAAGACATGAGGCTCATAGGAAGGGCGATCAATAAGGTGATGATAAAAGCTTTTTGCATGAACGAGAATGTAAACGGCAGCAAAAGGAGATCAAAAAATTCACTCATGTGTCTGCCTCCGCAAGCGTTTTTCTCACGCGCGCTCTCTGTGCCAACAAACCATGCTTTGGTGCAAACAAGAATGCGGTGAGGAAAAGGACAGTTTGCAACACAACGATGATACCGCCCGTTGCGCCATCTAAGAAGAAACTAAGATAAGCGCCGATGAGACAGGTGAACATGCCAATCAAGGCACTAATCATAATAAGACGCGGAAATCTATCTGTTAACAGATAGGCTGTTGCACCGGGTGTAATGACCAATGCAATCACCAAAAAAGCACCCACGGTTTGCAAGGCTGCAACGGTGGACGCGCTTAAAAGGGTAAAGAACAAGACTTTGATACGAAACGGATTAATACCCATTGCACGGGCTTGATGTTCGTCAAAAAAGACCAACATGATATCTTTCCATTTTAGCATCAAAACGAAAAAGGTAACGCCGCCGATGATCGCCAGTTGGATCGTGTCTGATCCTGAGATCGCCAATATATTGCCTAATATAATCTGTTGCACATCAATCGGCACCGGCAAGATAGACACCATAAAAAGACCAAGCGCGAAAAATGAGGTGAATATAATCCCAATAATCGCATCTTGTTTCAGCGAAGTTTGCTGGTTCAAAAACATGATACCGGCAGCTGCCAACCCTCCGGCTAAAAACGCACCTGCTGCAAAGGGAAGCCCAAGCATATATGCGCCTGCAACACCGGGCACAATCGCGTGAGATAATGCATCACCAATCAGCGACCAGCCTTTTAAAATAAGGTAAGCTGACAAAAACCCACAGATCAAGCCAACAAGAGCGCTGATCCAAATTGCATTGAGCATATATTGATAAGTAAAGGGTTCTAACAGAACAGACATCTATCTATCCTCAGGCTTATGATCACTGGCCTCACCATAGATCACAAATGGCCGCTCATCATCGGTGAGAACCGTGACTTGTCGCGTATCGTCATCATCATGAAGGTTTTCTCCACCCAAGATAAAGTGACGTAAAACACCGCCAAATGCCTTTTCCAAATTCTCATGAGTAAACACATCTTTGGTCGCACCCGATGCTAGAACCGTGCGATTTATCAAAACAGCTCGATCGCAAAATTCTGGCACACTGCCCAAATTGTGTGTTGATACCAACATGACCTTTCCTTCATCACGAAGGGATTGCAGAAGCTCAATAATCTGACTCTCGGTCTTCACATCAACGCCGGTAAAGGGTTCATCAAGAAGAATAACTTCTCCTTCTTGTGCCAAAGCACGCGCTAAAAATACACGCTTTTTCTGACCGCCTGAAAGTTCGCCAATTTGGCGTTTGCGATATTCAGTCATGTTCACGCGTTCAAGCGCAAGTGCCACCATTTCATGATCACTGGGTTTTGCCATGCGAAGCCAGTTCATGCGGCCATAGCGGCCCATCATCACAACATCTTCAACAAGAACAGGAAAGTCCCAATCCACATCTTCACTTTGCGGCACATAGGCCACCAAGTTTTTTGACAATGCCTCTTTTGCCGTTGCACCCAAAATGGAGATATTGCCTGTCGTTAATCGCACAAATCCCATGATCGATTTAAACAAAGTAGACTTGCCACTACCATTAATACCAACAAGGGCGGTAATTGAACCTTTTGGCACCTCAAAGGATGCGTCTTTAAGGGCGGTATTTCCATTGCGATAGGTGACGGTAACACCATCAACCCGAAGTCCGATTTGTGCGTTTATAGAAGTATCCATGTTTACTTGTTTAAACCTTTGGCGATTGTTTCAATCGTGACTTTGATCAAGTCTAGATATGTTGGCACAGGACCATCTGCATTACTTAAGGAATCTACATATAATACACCACCATAAACAGCCTCTGTTTCATTGGCGATTGTTTTGGCAGGGTTGGCAGAAACCGTGCTTTCTGAAAAGACGGCAGGTATGTTGAACTCACGAATAGTGTCGATCACCCGACGCACCTGTTGCGGCGTACCCTGTTGATCAGCATTAATCGGCCAAATGAACAGCTCCTTAAGGCCAAAGTCGCGTGCCAGATAACTAAAAGCACCTTCGCTCGTCACTAACCAGCGGCGAGATGGGTCAATTAGATTAATTTCAGCTTGAATAGGGGCAGCAATTTGACGAATTTCAGTAATATATACATTGGCGTTTTCGGTGTAAAAATCTGCGTTCTCTGGATCATAAAGAGCAAAGGCACGTGCAATATTTTGCACATAGATCACGCCATTTTCCGGTGACATCCATGCATGGGGATTAGGTTTGCCATTATAAGGGCCATCACCAATGCTCATCGGCACAATACCCTCAGTGATCAAGATACCAGGAACATCAGACAGGTTTTCAAAAAACTTTTTAAACCAAAGCTCAAGATTCATGCCGTTCCATAAGATAAGGTCAGCACCTTGAGCTTTTCGAATGTCACCTGGTGTTGGCTGATAATTATGAATTTCAGCGCCAGGACGTGTGATGGAAACGATGTCTGCTCTATCTTGCGCTACATTTCGCGCCATATCGGCAAAAACAGTGAAGGTGGTTACAACTTTCAATTTCTTGGCAAAAGCCGCATTTGTAACCACTATAGAAAGCATAACAAAGGAAATCAGAACCAAATATCTAAACATAAACATACCTTAAAGTGATCAAAGAACCCTACATGCGAATTGTTCGCAACTAGCTATGAATGCTTTTAAAGGTCTCGTCAAGCTTTTTGCGAATTATTCGCAAAAAGGATTTCCACTTAATTGACGCTGTTTTGCCAAGCAATACTTGACCTTGTGAAGCCAAGCCACTAACCGAGTAGGCAAGATATGAACCGCACAGGAAAACGTGCTCAGGAGACCAAAATGAATTCAGATATCATCATCGCGCCATCCGTTTTATCCGCAGACTTTTCAAAGCTGGGTGATGAAGTTGAATCCATTGTTCGCGCAGGCGCAGACTGGATCCACCTCGATGTCATGGACGGTCATTTTGTTCCCAACATTACATTTGGCCCACCGGTGATTAAAGCCATTCGAGATCGCACCGATAAAGTGTTTGATTGTCATTTGATGATTGAGCCTTGCGATCCATATCTGGCAGCTTTTGCTGATGCGGGTTGCGATATTATTACCGTGCATGCAGAAGCCACAAAACACTTGGATCGTTCGCTGCAAGCTATCCGTGATTTGGGCAAAAAAGCTGGCGTATCACTCAATCCCTCAACACCTGAATCTGTGATCGAATATGTGTTAGATCGGCTTGATCTTGTTTTGGTGATGACGGTTAATCCTGGATTTGGCGGACAATCATTTATTGATGCTATGGTCGATAAGGTTGCGCGGATAAAAGCAATGATTGGTGATCGGCCAATTGATATTGAAATTGATGGAGGCGTGTCGCCCAAAACGACCCCCGCTTTAATCAAAGCAGGCGCAAATGTGCTTGTCGCAGGATCAGCGGTCTTTAAAGGTGGAACAGAAGAGAATTATAAAAAGAATATCCAAGCAATTCGCGCAAGCGCAAAATAGCTGTCTGTTAAAGAGGAAGCGCTGTGCTTTCTTTTATCGTCTCAAGCGCTAAACGCACCCGAACTTTCTGAACAACTATATTGTTTTCAAACTGCTCGCTCACGATCATCGATAGATCTTCAAGATCTTTTGTAACGATCTTGATCAAGAAATCCATATCTTCTGTCATCGCGTGTGCTTCCAAAACATGCGGTGAATTGATCAAGGCTTGTGCAAAAATTTCAGCAGTCTTACGTGCGTGATCATTTAATGTGATCTCAACAAACGCAAAAATATCACAACCGGAAGCAAAACGGCTTACAAAAGCATGGTAGCTTTTGATCACGCCATCATCTTCAAGCTGTTGGCGTCGTTCAGTTAATTTGCTCGCTGGTATGTTGGTCAGCAATGCCAATTCAGCATCTGTTTGCCTGCCATTATCTTGCAATGCAGCAAGAATTTTGAGATCAAATTTGTCGAATTGCACAATAAACTCATATGTGTAGGTGGTGATTAAACCGATTAATATTCGTGATATTTAGACTTGATAAATCCAAATAGTGGCTGTCGCTAACTACAATATGTTTGCAAAATTGGCAATGTAACAGTGTCAATTACTGCTAAGTAATTGACATCGCAAGTAGATACTTGTCCGGTAGCCACTATCATAGCTTGTTAGATTTGCTTCCATGGGGACAAATACGCCCAATATGAACAGGTTCAGGACAGTTCTATTCATTAGAATCAAGCCCAAGGTTACGTTAATCAACGCCGAAGGCTAGAAAATGGTAAAGCTCACCGTCTGTATTCCAACGCGAAACCGTCAGAAATATTGCATTCAAACGATCAAAGATATTGCAAAGTCTGATGAGCAGAATTTCGAAGTTATCATTGGTGATAATTCAGACGATCATACCATTATGGCTGAGTTTTTTGAGACATTTGATGATGCTAGATTTCATCTGGTTCCTCCGGGCAATGAAGTCTATTCGATGGTAGAAAATTGGGATCGGTTGATACCTTTTACCAAAGGCGAATGGCTCATTTATATCGGTGATGATGATTACGTCGATCCTGAACTTGTTAAGTTTATCACAATCACCCAAGCCGCAGCCCCAGACGTTGACGCAATATCTTGGTCGCGAATATTTTATTCATGGCCAGAAATTCAATCACCAAAAGAGGTCGTGCGCGTTCCCCTTGGTTATGATGTTTATCAATTATCTCAAGAATTAACTCTGCGGAAAATGTTCTATTGGGATGGTGCCAGCGACAGACCTGCCTGTTCTTTTGGGATTTATCATAGCGCGATAAAGCGCGATCTGATGGAAACCATCAAAGAGACATTTGGTGGCAAATATTTCGAGCATCAAGTGGTGGATTATGAAAATATTTGTAAGACAATCATGGTTGCGAAATCAATGATTTACTCAGAGCGTCCAATGTCCGTTTTCGGTGCCTGTGGCGCATCCAACTCGGCTGGCTTTTTGGATCGAAAAACTCAAGATATACGTATCGGTACATTCTTAAAGGAAGCCAAAAACAAACTTGGACCAACCAATTTTCCACTCTCAGATGATTTGGGAAATACAGTAATCGTTGCGCGTACAATTTTATGGTTCATCGAAAAGTACGGCCTCGAAGTCGCTGGTTGGGAAAAGAACTTTGTAAAAGCATGTTCTGAATATTGTATACGTGGTCGGGATAAAACCGAATTTGAAATCCGCCGCAAAGCCCATGCGAAAGCCATTCGTAAATGGAAAGGCGGCAAGTACCTAAAATATTTTAATCCCGTCCGCAAAACCATCGATTATAACGGTCTGAGCTTTCAAGGCGTTCACGAAAATAAACTATATGTCCCAGGCATTATCAATGATGTGCAAACCCCAGCTGCATTTTATGAAATTGTATCGGGTGTTATGCCAAGCGTTGATTTGATTGAGCATCAATTAAAGGCCGCAGCAAAAGCACCAGCCTCAGCCCCAGTCTCATCGAAGGCCGCATAAAATGAAAGCTGTTATTCTTGCCGGTGGTTTTGGTTCTCGTTTATCTGAAGAAACACACTTGAAGCCCAAGCCTATGGTGGAGATCGGCGGACGACCAATCCTTTGGCATATTATGAAATGCTACCATTCCTATGGCATAAATGACTTTGTGATTTGTTGTGGCTTTAAAGGCTATATGATCAAAGAATATTTTGCCAATTATGGTCTGCACATGTCAGATATTACATTTGATATGTCAGACAATAGTATCGAATTTCACCGCCAATACGCAGAAAACTGGCGTGTGACATTGGTTGATACAGGCGAAGGCTCGATGACAGGCGGACGCCTTAAACGCGTTCAGCAATATGTCAAAGACGACGAAGCATTTTGCTTCACCTATGGTGATGGGCTATGCGATGTCGATATCGGTGCGTCGATCAAGTTTCATAAAAAACATCGCAAATTGGCAACGGTGTTAGCCGTCCAACCTCCTGGTCGTTTTGGCGTTTTAAAACTAGATGGAGACCAGGTTGATGGTTTTGTCGAAAAGCCGCCAACAGGCACAGGCCTCATCAATGGTGGTTTCTTTGTGCTTTCTCCAAAGGTTTTGGACCGCATTGATGGCGATAAAACAAGCTGGGAAGAAGCCCCTTTATCTGGACTGGCCGAAGATGGCGAACTCAAAGCATTTAAACATGATGGTTTCTGGCAGCCCATGGATACTTTGCGCGAGAAGAACCTACTTGAAAACCTTTGGCAAACTGGCACACCACCTTGGAAAAACTGGGTGTAGATGGATGAAAATTTGGACATGAAAGTTTTAAAATGAGCAGGTTTGAAATTGAGGATACTCCGATTGAAGGCGTCAAAGTTCTCACCCGCAAAAAACTTGCGGACGAGCGTGGGTTTTTAAGCCGTCTATATTGTCAAACCGAACTCTTTAGCCTCGGTTGGGTTGAACCCATTTCCCAGATCAACGAAACGATGACTAAGGATCAAGGAACAGTTCGTGGATTTCATTTCCAGCGGGAGCCATTTTCCGAAATGAAGCTTGTCTCATGTATCGAAGGGGCAATCTTTGATGTCGCAATTGATTTGCGCGAGAACTCACCAACGTTTCTGCAGCATTTTGCCTGCGAATTAAGCGATAAAAATGATCGCACACTCTTGATCCCAAAAGGTTGCGCCCATGGCTTTCAAGCGCTCACAGATGATGTTCGAATGATCTATTGCCATTCAGCGCCTTACAATTCAGAATTTGAAGATGGTATAAATGTTGTTGATAAAACGCTTGGTATCAACTGGCCTTTAACACCGAAAAACCTGTCAAAACGAGATACGCTTTTACCGTTTCTAAATGACAAATTCCAAGGTGTTGCCGCATGAATGCTCGCACCAAAAATTGTCGCCATTGCCACGAGCCAAATTTAAACCCGTTTTTAGATCTGGGTGTCGCGCCACCATCTAACTCATATTTAAGCCAACAGGACTTGGGTCAAGACGAGATAACCTATCCTTTGATCATTGAAGTATGCCCAAAATGCTGGTTGGTGCAAACACAAGATTTTGCATCGCGAGAGACGTTTTTCTCCAAGGATTATGCCTATTTCAGCTCGTTCTCTGCATCATGGCTCAATCACGCCAAAGAATATGTTGGCTTAATGACGGATCGTTTTTCGCTGGATCAAAACAGTATGATCGTCGAAATCGCAGCCAATGATGGCTATCTGCTTCAATATGCAAAAGAGCGCAATATTCCGTGCTGTGGTGTTGAGCCAACAACAAGCACAGCAGATGCCGCACGCAAAAAAGGGATCGACATTGTTGAAGAGTTCTTTGGTAAAGAACTGGGGCAGCTGCTTAAAAACCAAGGCCGTGGCGCAGATCTCACCGTGGCCAATAATGTCTTGGCCCATGTGCCGGATATCAATGATTTTGTCAAAGGGTTCACAGCAATTTTAAATCCCGAAGGTGTTGCGACATTTGAATTCCCGCACCTGTTAGAAATGCTCAAGCACAATCAATTTGATACAGTCTATCACGAGCATTATTCCTATCTTTCGCTAAGCGCGGTTCAACGCATTTTCAAAGCCAATGGACTGACCGTGTTTGATGTTGATACGGTGCCATTTCATGGTGGCTCTCTTCGGGTTTTTGCCCAAAGAAGCGATACTGGAAGCCACGACATATTGCCATCTGTTGTGCAGCTTTTGTCAGACGAAATCGCATTTGGTTTACACAGCCAAAAACCTTACGCAGAATTTCAAATGCGGGCACAAAAGGTGTCCGATGATTTAGTCGCTTGTCTTAAAAAATGCCAACAAGAAGGCCTTGAAGTGGCAGCATTTGGCGCAGCTGCAAAAGGCAACACAGTGCTGAATTTTGCCGGAATTAACGCGGATCTCATTTCCGTTGTGGCCGACAGTAACCCTGCCAAACAGGGCAAGTTTATGCCAGGCAGTCACATCCCAATTGTGTCGCTAGATGCGATGCTTTCATCCAAACCAGATAGAGTGGTGATACTCCCATGGAACATCAAAAACGAAATCAAGGAACTACTTTCTCCTATCAGAGACTGGGGTGGAATGTTCATAACCGCCGTACCGGAGCTGAAGATCGAGAAGTAGGCCGCAGACCAATTGTGTCTGTTAATCCTGTGCAAAAAAGCGCTTCAGTTAAACAAACGAAACTTGCTAAATAGTGCGCGTTTGGGTTCTATCCTAAACGCTGATGAGGCTATAATTTGAAGTGTCTTGTTGCTCTAAAAACAACTTGATCTCGTCAAAATAATTGGGGTTCATCACCACAACAATCTCATCGCCATTGGCTGATGCAATAAAGTCAGCATCGCTTACAATTTTGAGCTTTGTTGACGGTAGATATTTATCTTGCTTGTTCGGATTAATATCAATAGCGCTTCCAATACGCTTGAAAACATCAGGTGCTAGCGTTTTTAAATGATGAGCAAACAAAACACCCTTTGTTGCGCCTCCCCAAATCACGATCTTTTGGGACGGGTTTAATTGCTCAATTGAATTGATGGCATTTTGCATGCCTTTGAAGATATCTTTAAGATCCAAAGTTACCCAATTATCGCTGTTATAATGATCAGTATAATCACTCGTTAAAGACCCAAGATCAGCAATGATATATTGATATTGGTGTTGGAACAAAAGCCCAGAATCCATCGAGCTTGTGAATAAACCCGAAAGCGAATTCGGCGTGAAGTAATTAACATGCTCATAGGTGAGATCAAAAAACGCCGAATGATCTGTGATCCACGTATAATCAGGAACCTCAATATAAATTGGTGTGTTTGGAAACACTTGAGCCAGCATAGCTAGGAATAGATGCGGTTTTTGAATATGTTCCAATACATGCCGCAGTACGATAATATCAGCGTCAATCCGGTCGTTCTCGTTTAAGAAGCGTTTATGAATATTGGGGTTATCCCCTTCATAAGCAAAGTCAAATCCCGCATAATCAAAATGACCATCCGCTTCAACTATGTTTAAAAAATCACCCTTACCACATCCCACTTCGACCAGCTTGGAACCTGCAGGGAATTGACGCTTTATAACCTCATAGACATGGCGCATGTGGGCGGAAAACACATTTGAGGTCGCCTGATTGTTCTGGTAGTTTTCATCATAACAAATTTGACTATCATCAAAACTCTGGTTTTCAATGAGACCGGTTATTTGGTTCTTGCGCAGACTTATCAGCCCAAAGCTTTCATCCGCTTGCAGGGAGACAAGCGGCGAGTTTGGAATGATCGGAACCGTCAATATCGATGTCATCATATTTCCCAAAACAAAGTCCTTTTTGCGTTTCTAGGTTCTGCTAGCGAATGCGTTTTAAGAAACCACTTGGTGCAACTGAAATGAGGATTCTATTTTCAATTTCCTCATCAATTTCAAATGCCGGAACACATGTGGGTGTTTGTGATTTTATAAATTCAAAAACCGCTGTCTTTGGATTGTCACCAACACCCCAAGGGCGATGAGACAGATCAAAATCTGGCATGTCTTCAACAATGGTATCAAAGACAACACAATAGCTATTGTCCGTGACTAACGGTGAATATGCTGCAAGTTCATCCATCACATGTTGATGGCTATGATTGCTGTCCAAGAATACCACAACTTTATCGCCGGGCTTCACATGGGTTTTGACCTCTGCCACCACATGATCATCAACACTCGATCCTTGGATCATCTCAATGCGTTTATACATCGGGTGCGCTTCGACCGCTGTTCGGTTGTGTTCACGAATATCAATATCAATACCAACAACTTTGGCCGCTTGTGGGCCACCACATTGGGCAATCAGTTCCAAAATGCTTGCGGAATATATCAGCGATCCACCACGAGCAATCCCCGTTTCAATCACCACATCCGGTTGGATTTCCCATAGGATTTGTTGGACCGCAATCATGTCCTGCGGATGCTGAATGATCGGGCGTCCCAACCATTCAAAATGATAGGAATAATTGTGCTTTGCAGCCTCATTGATCCATTGATTGCTCAGCTCACGTAGTTTTGTATTCTGACCTTGGTCTGAAACTTCGTTACTGCATTCGACTGCAAATTGTTTTGAATCGTCGTTCATGCGTCCCCCCAAAAGGCCATTGGTTCATAATCCGGATACGGATAAAAGCCTAAATTTAGTTTGATGTTTGATTTACGTTTAGCAATATGATCTTCGACCAATTTGCGGATTGTGATCGGAATGCCGTTACAGATATTAAACTTGCCAACGCGCTCATTTTCATAAAGCGCGAGGAGCTTTTCGGCGACCATTTCAACGGGCAGATAATCGCGCAATTGCTCACCGCTGCTCATGTTAAAAATCGCGTCACCACGATCAATGGCTTGATCTAACAATGGTAGAATGGATTTCAAATTCTGGCCTTCGCCATACATATAAAAAAGTCGCGCCCATTTAAGATCAAAGGCGTATTGATTTTGTAAATATTCAAGCTGTTGACGAAGGCAGTCTTTGGCAAAAGCGTACGGGTTTTTAGGATGGGTATCTTGATCAGCGGATAACGGACCATTGGCCATGCCATATTCAAAACATGTCCCAGTCACGAGCATTTTTTCAACGCCCGACTGAACAAGGTTTTGCAAAAAGGAAAAATGATGCGGCAGGTTTTGCGTAAAATGAAAATTATCTTTGTAATTGGGCAAACCATCCCATGCCAAATGCATCAAACCATAACCCGCAAGATCAATGTCACTGTTCGGTGCCGCATGAATATCAGTTTGCACGAATTCAACACTTTTGGACCAATCAAACGCCTTAAAACTGTCCGAGTTTCGACCCATCACCATGATGTCATAATCACGGGTTAAAAGTAATGGCACAACATGGCGGCCAATAAACCCGCTAGCGCCCGTTACAACTATTTTCTTGGTCATGTCTTATTGCGCAATCTTGATTGCCTCATCTAACTTTATCTATAGATAAGCGTTCAATATGGTGTGAAGCTGAATTCTATAGGCCCTATTTGCCGTCTTCCGCATCAATGGACATCCATGGACATCAAGGGGAGTTAAAATATGCAAAGTTTGAAGCAAGTTTGATCGCCTATAATACAGCTAACTAGGAGACAAGCATGCCAAAATTGACCATCTGCATTCCCACCCATAATCGCCAATATTGGTGTAAAAAAACGGTTGAGGGAATTATCAAATCGCTGAAAGGTGATGTTGAGCTGTTGATTGTGGATGGTTCTGACAACGGCGAATGTTTGATAAGTTTTGTCGAACAACTCAACGATGATCGCGTCCGGTTGGTACCGCCAACTGGCGAATTCTTGCCGATGATGGATAATTGGAACCGAGCGATCCAAGAATGTAAAGGCGAATGGATCTCCTTTATCGGCGATGATGATTTTATTGCGCCAGACATCATTGACTTCATTGAAATGGTTGAGAAAAAATACCAAAACGTCGATGCGCTTGGTTGGAACCGTATCCCTTATGATTGGCCGGAAAATCGAAACAATTATAAGGCAACACCAATACCTGCAACATATGATTTGTACCCTGTTAACAACAAGATACTTCAAGAAAATTATTGCCGTTTTGTGCAAAATGGGCAGGTGCCATTTGGTATCTATCATGCTGCGGTCAAACGAACACTTGTTGATAAGATGCGACACCGTTTTGGACCGAAGGATTTTGAATATCCGGTGGTTGATTTTGAATTTACCTGTAAAATTCTGTTTGAAGCAAGCACAATGGTGTTTTCTCAGCGGCCTTTATCGGTTGCGGGCGCAAGTAAGAAAAGTAATTCCTCGGGCACAACGTCACTGGAACGCAAAAATTACATCCTGAAAAAATTTGAAGATGAACATGACGTTGCGCTCAACGCGCCCGACTTCCCATTCCCAAGTTCAATTAGTTTTAAATCCACAGTGGCCAATACGCTGCGTTGGTTTTTGACCAATCATGATGTTGAGGTGAACACAGAAGGTTGGGAAGAAAATTTTGTTTTGGCGTGCGCACGCGAAACCCACCAATCTGTCTCGCGTGAGTGGTTCGATGATTTATGCAATCAATACAAACCTATTTTAGAGACATGGCATGGCGGAAAATATGCCCATTTATTTGATCCTGTGTATACGGAAGTTACTCAAATGAAACTTGATTTAGTGGGCTGTTACAATGACATGCTACATGTTGATAAGTTCATTGCGAACTGTCAAACACCAGCTGAATTTTATGAGGTAGTTCAAAATTTCATGGTGCCAGTTGAAAAAATCGGCATCAAGTTTAAGGACGCTGCGTAGTCTTTTTTTCATAGATGAAGCATATTTGGATCTTTTTATTCGTTTTATTAGGTATTTGAACCGCTTAAGACTGATAAATAAAGAAATTCGCCAAAATTAACTAATTTTAAAGATTACAACTAGTCAAGATATCCAATCTTGGCTAATGTTTGTCCCAATCGGGTGGCTAAAGGAAATATCCAGCCGTTCAGACGATATACTTTAGGGAGATTTTGAATGAAAAAGATTTTGATGACGACTGCTGCAATCATTGGTTTGACAGCTGGTAGCGCAATGGCTGATGGCCATGGTGGCATAAAAATTGGTGTTTTCTTAGGTTTCACAGGTCCAATTGAGAGCTTGGTTGCGAACATGGCACCGGGCGCTGAACTTGCTATTAAAGAAGTGAGCGAGTCTGGTAAGCTTTTGGGCGGTAAAACTGTTGAAGCTGTTCGCGCAGACACAACATGTGTTGATGCTGCTGCTGCAACGACTGCAATTGAAAACTTGATCACAGCTGAAAAAGTTGCTGGTGTTGTTGGTGGAGACTGTTCAGGTGTAACGGGCGCTGCTTTGACAAACGTTGCTGTTCCAAACGGCATGGTTATGGTGTCACCATCTGCGACGTCACCTGGTCTTTCAACAGTTGAAGATAACGGATTGTTCTTCCGCACAGCACCTTCTGATGCGCGTCAAGGTCAAGTTATGACAGACGTGATCATGGATCGTGGTTTCAAAACTGTTGCTCTGACTTATACAAACAACGATTACGGTAAAGGCTTGGCTGATGCGTTTGCAAGTGCATACACAGCAGCTGGCGGTACAGTCACAATCAACACTGCCCATGAAGATGGTAAAGCAGATTATGCTGCTGAAATCGGCGCACTTGCTGCAGCTGGCGGAGATGTTCTCGTTGTTGCTGGTTATCTCGATCAGGGCGGAAAAGGCATCATCCAAGGTTCATTGGACACTGGTGCATTTGACACATTTGTATTGCCAGATGGCATGGTTGGCGATGCGCTTCCAAAAGCAATTGGCGAAGACCTAAACGGATCATTCGGTCAAGCTCCTGGTACAGATAGCCCAGGTGCTGCTAAACTTGTTGAAATGGCTGGCGATGCATTTGACGCTTCAAGCCCATTTGCTGCTGAATCTTATGATGCTGCTGCTTTGATCCTTCTTGCAATGCAAGCGTCTAACTCAACTGACCCACAAGTTTACAAAGACAAAATCTTGGACGTTGCAAATGCTCCTGGCGAGCAAATTCTTCCAGGCGAACTTGGTAAAGCTCTAGACATCCTAGCCGCTGGTGGCGAGATCGATTATTCTGGTGCTTCAAACGTTGAGTTGATTGGCCCTGGTGAATCTGCTGGTAACTACCGCGAAATCGAAATTAAAGATGGCGCACTTTCAACGGTTCGTTACCGTTAGTATGTTGCTATAATTAAAAATAAAGCCCAGTTGGTCGCAAGACGAGCTGGGCTTTATGTTTTAAATCTCTAATTGATTTTTCAATTCCTACTTTTCAACTCCTAATTTTTATGGCGAGTTTTTATGATTGTTGTAGAAAACCTATCAAAACATTTTGGTGGTCTGCGTGCTGTAAACAATGCCTCTTTGCGCATTGAAACAGGATCCATCACAGGACTTATCGGACCAAATGGTGCCGGTAAAACGACTTTATTTAATGTCATTGCAGGCGTTCACAAACCAAGTGAAGGCCGTGTCTTATTAGATGGTGAAGATGTGACAGGCCTTGCGCCGCACGAACTTTTCCACAAAGGCATGTTGCGCACATTTCAGGTTGCACATGAATTCTCCACAATGACCGTCCGCGAAAACCTTATGATGGTGCCGCCAGGACAGTATGGCGAGCAAATATGGCAAACATGGTTTGGATCCAAAAAGGTCGCTGACGAAGAAAAAGCCATTCGCAAAAAAGCCGATGAAGTTATTGAGTTTTTAGAAATCTCTCATGTTGCAGACGAGTTAGCAGGCAATTTATCTGGCGGTCAGAAGAAATTGCTCGAACTGGGTCGCACCATGATGGTTGACGCAAAAATCGTGTTCTTGGATGAAGTAGGTGCTGGTGTGAACCGCACATTGCTCAACACAATTGGCGATGCGATTATCCGTTTGAACAAAGAGCGTAGTTATACGTTCTGCATGATCGAGCATGACATGGATTTTATCACCCGCTTGTGTGATCCGGTTATCGTGATGGCAGAAGGCACTGTTCTTGCAGAAGGAACGGCAGCCGAAGTTAAATCCAACGAACAGGTGATCGAAGCTTATTTGGGCACAGGCCTTAAGAATAAGGTGAAAAAACCAAGTGCACCAGATCAAGTTGGGGAGAAAAACACATGAGTTTTCTATCCGCAGAAAGCATGACCGGGGGGTATGGCGGTGCCGATATTCTTCACGATTGCGAAATCAAAGCTGAAAAAGGTGAGATCACTGTGATTGTTGGCCCAAATGGCGCGGGCAAATCAACAGCGATGAAAGCTGTGTTTGGCATGCTCAACCTTCGCCTTGGTCAAATCATTTTAGATGGCGAAGATATTACAAAACTTTCGCCTCAAGATCGTGTTGCCAAAGGCATGGCCTTTGTTCCGCAGACCAATAATGTGTTCCCGTCTATGAGCGTGGAAGAAAACTTGGAAATGGGCGCCTATCTTCGTGACGATGATATTTTTGAAACCATCGAGCAAATTTATGAGCTGTTCCCAATTTTGAAAGAAAAACGATTGCAGCCAGCCGGCGAGCTTTCAGGTGGGCAGCGCCAACAAGTGGCCGTGGGTCGCGCATTGATGACGCAACCAAAATTGCTGATGTTGGATGAACCGACAGCTGGTGTATCACCCATTGTTATGGACGAATTGTTCGATCGAATTATTGAAGTGGCCAGAACGGGTATTTCAATCTTGATGGTTGAACAGAACGCACGTCAAGCATTAAACATTGCCGATAAAGGCTATGTTCTTGTGCAAGGTGCAAACAGATTTATCGACACAGGCGAAGCGCTTTTAGCCAATCCTGATGTTCGTCGAAGCTTTTTGGGAGGTTAGATGATGGACGTTTTAAACGCACTCGTTTTATTCAGCAATTTTGTCATCGTACCTGCGCTTGCTTATGGTAGCCAAGTGGCGCTTGGCGCACTTGGTGTGACACTTATTTACGGCATTTTACGGTTTTCAAACTTTGCCCACGGCGCAACAATGGCCTTTGGCACAATGTGCTGTGTGTTGATCACATGGTGGTTCAAATCCATGGGCATAAGCTTTGGGTTTTTGCCAACAGCACTGCTGGCACTGCCATTTGCAATCATCCTTTGTGTTGGTTTTGTGCTGCTAACAGATAAATTTGTTTACAAATTTTATCGCCGCGCAAAAGCATCACCTGTTATTTTGGTGATTGCATCTGTTGGTATGATGTTTGTAACCGGTGGTTTGATCCGTTTTATTATCGGGCCGAACGATCAACAGTTCACCGATGGTGCGCGCTTTATTATCAAGGCGCGTGAATTTAAAACAATGACTGGTTTGAACGAAGGCTTGGCGATTAAAACAAGCCAAGGTCTTGCGGTTTTTGTTGCCTTTGCTGTGGTGATCGCTCTGTTCTGGTTCTTAAATAAAACGCGCACTGGTAAATCCATGCGTGCTTATTCAGATAATGAAGATCTAGCGCTCCTCTCGGGTATTAATCCAGAGCGCGTTGTGCGCGTCACATGGATTTTGGCGGCATCTTTGGCAACCATTGGCGGTGTGCTTTATGGGCTGGATAAAAGCTTTAAACCATTCACCTATGATCAATTGTTATTGCCATTCTTTGCCGCTGCCATCTTGGGTGGTTTGGGCAATCCATTTGGCGCTATTGGCGGTGGTTTCATCGTGGCATTTTCAGAGATTATGATGACCTATGCCTATAAAAAGTTCTTTGCATATCTATTGCCCGCCGATATGGCGCCAACGGAGCTGTGGCAGTTATTTGCAACAAATTATAAATTTGCAGTGAGCTTTTTAATCTTGGTGATCGTGCTGGTGTTCATGCCAACGGGCTTATTTAAGGGGAAATCGGTATGACCATAGATATTCGCGCCGTATCATACTTTTCTATTATGGCAGGCTTGCTGATCCTTGTTGGATTTGCGCAAAGCTGGAACGTATCCTTATCCATCTTAAACTTGTGTTTAATCTCCGCCATCATGGCATTGGGTGTTAATATCCAATGGGGTTATGCGGGATTGTTTAACGCAGGCATTATGGGCTTTGCAGCTCTTGGTGGCTTGGCCGCAGTGCTTGTCTCGATGCCAGCTGTGCCAAAAGCCATTTCTGCCGGCGGTAGCTTGATTTTCCTATCGTTTGTGATTGCAGCGTTTACAATTGCTTTGGCGGTTTTCATCTTTTTTAAGATGCCAAACTCCAAAACCCGGACAAGCTTGATCATTGCAACAACCGTCATTGGTTACTTCATCACGCGTTATTTCTTTGTTCCAGGAACCGCAGCTGTTGAAGCTGTCTCACCTGCGAGCACGGGTTATATGGGCGGTCTAGGATTACCTGTTGTGTTGTCATGGCTGGTAGGTGGTATCTTTGCTGGAGCTGCAGCATGGCTCATTGGTAAAATCACACTGGGCCTCAGATCAGATTATCTTGCGATTGCAACACTTGGCATTTCCGAAATCATCGTCGCTATTATTAAAAACGAAGATTGGATGTCTCGCGGCGTAAAAAACGTTGTTGGCTTGCCGCGGCCAGTGCCATACGAAATTGATTTGCAGAAAACTGCATGGTTCCAAGAGCTTGCTGCAGGCTTGGGAACAAGTGTCGTGACGTTCTCATCAATTTTCGTCAAACTTTGTTATGCAAGCCTTTTTGCTGCTGTGCTTCTTGTTCTTATTTGGTTGGCACAACGTGCGCTCAATTCACCATGGGGACGCATGATGCGCGCCATTCGTGATAATGAAGTATCTGCCAATGCGATGGGTAAAAACGTAACCGGACGTCACTTACAAGTGTTCGTTTTGGGAACGGTTGTTGTGGGGATTGCAGGCGCAATGTTGACAACCCTTGACGGTCAACTAACACCATCAAGCTATCAGCCGCTTCGCTTTACCTTCCTTGTTTGGGTCATGGTCATTGTTGGCGGATCTGGTAATAACTGGGGCTCAGTATTGGGTGGTTTCCTTGTGTGGTTCTTCTGGGTTCAAGCCGAACCTGTTGGCCTTTGGTTGATCGATATTTTGACATCACCAATGGCAGAAGATAGCCCATTACGATTGCACCTCATTTCAAGCGCCGCCTATATGCGTCTTGTCACAATGGGTCTGTTATTGCTGGTTGTATTAAGGTTCTCACCTCGAGGCCTACTGCCAGAAAAATCAGCCCGTCGGCAATAAGCTCACAGATTGATAAAGTATATGAAATGGCCTTGAACGTGAGTTTGGGGCCATTTTTTATTGTGTGACCGAAAAACATACAGTCAGTTTTGATGATTTTATTTTCGATATTCTATTAAAAAATGTTATCCTAAAAATTCGTTGTGTGAAGTAGCTAACTCCCATTAAAGCATGAGTGTGATGAATGAACATCAATTTTAAACAGCTAGAAGCTTTCATTTGGGTGTCAGATCTGGGCAGCTTTCGCCGTGCTGCAGAACGATTAAACACAACACAACCCAATATTTCTGCCCGGATTTCATCCCTTGAAGATGCATTAAAAATCAAACTCATGGAACGCGACGCAGGCTCTGTTCGCCTCAATGCAAAAGGTCAGGAATTGTTGACAGAAGCTCGCGCAATTCTAAAAGGTGTTGAAACGTTGATTGATGTCGCAGGCCAATCCCAAAATATCGAGGGTGTCATCAAATTGGGCGTGACGGAAATGATCGTCAATACGTGGCTGCGGGATTTTCTCAAACAGGTCAAAGAGCAATTCCCAAAGCTAAATGTTGAATTGATGGTAGATGTATCAGACAATTTGCGGCCTGAACTGTTTTCAAAATCAATTGATTTGGCTTTCCAAAATGGTCCCTTCAAAAGACAAACATCTGGCTCAGAAGACTTGGGAACCTATCCATTTGTGTGGGTGGCCTCGCCAGACATTGCGCTTACCTCGCAAACTCAGTTAACCGCCGAAGACATTAAACAAGAACCAATACTGACCCATGCCCGCGGCACGCGGCCTTTTGAAGAAACTGAAGCCCATTTCCTATCCACCAAAGGGCGACCGCCAACAATCATCCCTTCAACCAGCATTGCCCCATGTTTGCACATGGCGCTTGATGGAATTGGCGTGGCATGTTTGCCCGCGTCTATGGTGCATCGAGATATCAAGTCAGGAAATTTGGTTCAACTCAATTATCCTTGGGTGCCAACGGCTCTGCAGTTTTTAGCCCGTTATGATGCGCAAACCGCCCATAGCAATGTCGTGCGTGTTGCCAAATTGGCAGCCAAAATAGCTCAAGCCTATCCAAAAACATTGATAACATAAGATCAGTTTTTTTGATCTTATCAATTAAATAAATCGATTTTTGCTAATTCATAAAGTTTGCTAAACTTGGGTCAAATTTGCTCCAAAGGTGTGATTTTATGAAGCAGACTTCAGTTCGTTTAGGTGTAGATATTGGCGGTACATTTACCGATCTCGTTCTTGAAAAGGATGGTGCGCAATTTTCAACCAAAGTTCTCACAACCTATATTTCGCCAGAAAACGCGATTATTGATGGCCTGCATCAAGTGTGCAAAAAGGCAGGCGTTGAGCCAAGTCAAATCGGCCAGATCATCCACGGCACGACACTTGCAACAAATGCACTTATTGAACGACGTGGCGCCAAAACGGCATTGATCACAACACAAGGTTTTCGTGATGTGATTGAGATGCGGACAGAATCTCGTTTTGAACAATATGATTTAAATTTGAATTTACCCGAGCCATTATTGCCGCGCCAAATGCGCTACACATTGCAAGAGCGCGTGGATGCGACGGGTCAAATTTTGATCCCGCTCGAACGCCAAGATATCGAAGCTGTTGTTGATCAAATTGCTGAAGCTGGATATGAAAGCGTCGCTGTCGGCCTCATTCACTCCTATCTAAATGATACCAATGAGAAAATGGTGCGTGATGTTTTGGCGGAAAAGCTACCAAATATCATGGTGTCATTATCGTCCGAAGTCTCTCCACAAATGCGCGAATACGAGCGCTTTAATACTGTGGTTGCCAACGCCTACATTAAGCCTTTGATGAAATCATATCTGTCTCGCTTAAGAGATCGGTTGCGACAAGAAAATGTCGACTGCAATATTTTCTTGATGCATTCAGGCGGTGGCATTATCTCGATTGAAAATGCGGCAGACTTTCCGGTACGTTTGGTTGAATCTGGTCCCGCAGGTGGTGCCGTATTTGCCGCCAATATTGCCGCACGTTATGGTCTCGATAAAGTTCTGTCATTTGATATGGGTGGCACAACGGCAAAGATCTGTTTGATCAAAAACCAAACGCCAAAAACATCGCGCGTGTTTGAAGTTGCAAGAACCTACCGCTTTAAAAAAGGCTCAGGAATGCCGATTTCAATTCCGGTGATTGATATGGTGGAAATTGGTGCGGGGGGCGGCTCGCTCGCCCATGTGGATTCCATGCGCCAAATTCGTGTTGGTCCAGAATCTGCAGGCTCCGAACCAGGTCCTGCCTGCTATGGGCGCGGCGGTGAAAAACCAGCGGTCACAGATGCCGATTTGGTTTTGGGTAAATTAGATCCTGATAATTTTGCTGGTGGCTCTATTCAATTAGATACAAAAAGCTCAGCCTCTGCTCTTGAAAATGCATTGGGCAAAACATTGGACATGGACGCGCAAACAGCGGCCTTTGGTTTGGCTGAAGTTGTCGATGAAAACATGGCCAATGCAGCGCGAGTTCATGCAGTGGAAAACGGTGAAGACCTTGCCGAATATACCATGATTGCTTTTGGTGGCGCAGCGCCCCTTCATGCAGGTCGATTATGTGAAAAACTTGGCGTCTACCGCTTGCTGGTGCCATCGGGCGCGGGTGTCGGATCAGCCATTGGTTTCTTGCGTGCCCCCTTTAGCTTTGAAGCCAATCGCTCTGTTTATATGAAGTTGTCAGATTTTAATCCCACACGTATTAAAACCCTTTTGACCGATCTTCAAACCGAAGCAACAGGCTTTGTGCGCAATTGTGATGCGGATGCTGAGATCCTGTCTGAGTTTAAAGTCTATATGCGTTACACAGGCCAAGGTTGGGAGATCCCAATCATTCTTACCCAAGCCCAAGCCATGAACCCAAATGCCGCAGAGTTCGAAACTTTGTTTGAGGCAGACTATACCAAATTATTTGGCCGCTCGGTCGCGGGTATGGATGTTGAAATCACCGTTTGGGCGGTCAATGCAACAACACCGCCAGAAAAAGTAGCCCGCGTTGAAGAGCAAGCCGCAAGTGATGCAGCCAAAGTCAACAATCGACGTCAGATGTTTGATCCAAGCCTTGGCACCACAGTCGATGCGGCGATCATTTTGCGTGATGAAATGCAGGCTGGACAAACTGTTCAGGGACCTGCTGCGATCACAGAAGATGAAACAACAATCATCATACCGTCAAGCCGTCATGCAATCCGTCAGCTGGATGGATGCATCGATGTGAAAGCTAAGGGATAGGAAAAGTCATGGCAAAACAACATTCAAATGTTGCCTTCCAAGTTATGTGGAACCGCTTGATATCTGTGGTTGAAGAACAAGCCCAAGCGCTTGTGAGGACAGCTTTTTCAACATCAGTGCGCGAAGCGGGCGATCTATCTGCGGGCATTTATGATGTGGATGGTCAAATGTTGGCGCAAGCGGTCACAGGCACCCCAGGGCACGTCAATGCGATGGCAGATGCGGTTGGTCATTTTATGCGCCGCATTGGACATGAGAACATTTTCAATGGCGATATCTATATCACCAATGACCCTTGGGAAGGCACGGGCCACCTGCACGATATCACAATTGTCACGCCAAGTTTTCATGGTGATAAGCTGGTGGGATTTTTTGCCTGCACAGCCCACATTGTTGATATTGGTGGACGTGGGTTCGGCGCAGATGCGGCAAGCATTTATGAGGAAGGATTGTATATCCCCATCATGAAATTTGCTGAGCGTGGCGACGTTGATCAAACTCTTGTCAGAATTGTCCGCGGTAATGTGCGAGAGCCTGACCAGTTGATCGGCGATATGTATGCGCTGGCGACCTGTAATGAAATTGGATATCGTCGTTTGATCGATATGATGACCGAGTTTGAACTGGATGATCTAAGCGGTATTGCAGAATTTATTTTAGAAAACTCACGACGTGCAACACTTGAGAAAATTGCAGCACTTCCGCGTGAAACCGCAACAGGTGAAATGACGGTAGATGGGTTTTCAAATCCCATCACGCTGAAAGTAAAGCTAACGATTAACGAAGACAATATTGTCTCTGATTTCACAGGCTCATCTGGCCTTGATAAAAAGGGCATTAACTGCCCCTTTGTCTATGCAAAAGCCTATGCGTGTTATGCTCTTAAATGCGCGATAGCGCCTGAAATTCCGAATAATGCAGCCTCACTAGCGCCGTTCATTATGAAAGCGCCAGAAAATACAATCGTCAATGCGCTACATCCAGCTCCCGTTGCCCTTCGTCATATTGTCGGGCACTTTGTGCCAGACACGGTTTACAATGCGCTTGATAAAATCTTACCAAATGTTGTGCCCGCCGAAGGCGCTGGTTGTTTGTGTAATTTCCAAGTCTCGTTACGCCCACGCACAGATGCACCAGCACCAAAAGATGCTGTGCGTTCAGAAGTGCTGACCTTCAATTCAGGTGGCGCAGGCGCACGACCTTTACACGATGGTCTTAATGCAACAGCCTTTCCGTCTGGCGTGATGACCATGCCGATTGAAGCGACCGAACATGCAGGGCCTGTGATCATTTGGCGAAAAGAACTTCGCCCAGATAGCGGCGGTGCAGGCAAACAACGTGGTGGCCTTGGTCAATATATGGAGGTTGGGGCAAGGGAAGGTCATGAATTTGATTTCCAAGCAATGTTCGATCGTGTGGATCATCCCGCCCTTGGTAGGCAAGGTGGTCATAGTGGTGCTGCAACAACGATTGCCCAAGATGATGGATCGAAAATGTATGGCAAGGGTAAACAATTTGTCCCCCATGGTCGCAAAGTTATTCTCGCCTTTCCAGGAGGTGCAGGCTACGGAGATCCAGCAGAACGCGATGTCGCATTGATCAAGCGTGATCTTGCGCGCAGCTATATTTCAGCCCAAACTGCTAAAGAGCAATATGGTCTATCTGATGATGTGATCTCAAACGTCTTAGATGCGATTAAACGAGGGGAGATAGGCTAATGGTATTTCAAACACATGCACCAAAACAATCATCATATGATGTTGTCATTGTCGGCGGCGCAATTTATGGCTCAGCAGCGGCTTGGTTTTTAAGCGATGATAAAGATTTCGATGGATCGGTCTTAGTTGTTGAGCGCGATACGACCTATACCAATTGCTCAACCACGCACACAAACAGCTGTATACGTCAACAATTTTCCACTGAGGTTAACGTTACAATTTCCCAATTTGCGGCAGATTTTGTGAAAAATATGCGAGCCTATATGGGAAATGATGAGCGTGTTCCTGAACTAACTATTCAAAATTTCGGTTATATGTATCTCGCCGACAATGAAGCATTTGCAGATGTCTTGCGTCAAAGCCAAAAGATGCAAGCCACCATGGGGGCAGGCACTAAAATTCTCACAACTGATGAGATCAAACAAGCTTATCCATTTTATAATCTTGATGACATCGTTCTCGGAAGTCACAATCTGGTTGATGAAGGGTATTGGGAAGGCATTACTGTGTTCGATTGGTGGCGTAAATCTGCACGCGAACGTGGTGTTGAATATTGCCAAAATGAAGTTGTCGCGATGACAAAAAATGCGAGCGGCACACGTGTTGAAAGTGTAACGCTGAAATCAGGTGAGATTATTTCCTGCGGCCAAGTTATCAATGCATCTGGCCCACGCGCTGTGTTGACATCGCGCATGGCAGGGATTGAAGTGCCAATCGAGCCGCGCAAAAGATTTACATGGATTTTCCAAGCCGAAAATCCGCTTGATCGCCACCTGCCGCTCACAATCGATCCATCGGGCGTTCACGTTCGTCAAGAAGGTGATAATTATTACCAAGCGGGCGGTCATGCAGATTATGATCCAGCTGTGGATTATGATGATTACGAGATGGATCACAACCTGTGGCCGGACCACATTTGGCCTGTTTTGGCGACGCGAATTCCACAATTTGAAGCGATAAAAATCACTAATGAATGGGCAGGGCATTATGCGTACAACACGTTTGACCATAATGCTGTTTTAGGTCCGCATCATGAAGTTGAGAACTTCATATTTCTCAATGGTTTTTCAGGCCATGGATTGCAGCAATCTCCGGCAATGGGGCGAGGTATCGCAGAAATGATTGCGCATGGTGAATATAGAGCGCTTGATTTGTCCTGTTTTGGATATGAACGTATTGTTAACAATGAACCCTTTATCGAAAAGGCGATTATTTGATGAAACTGGAACAAAATCCATTCACGCAAAGCCTTGCAAAGGGCGAAAAACAGGTTGGCCTTTGGGTTTCATTATCCAGCCCATTTTCGGCTGAACTGATTGCTCATGCAGGCTACGATTGGGCATTGGTCGATATGGAACATGCACCCAATGATTATTTCAGCGTTTTAGGCCAGCTTCAGGCGTTTGCCGCCAGCAAGACAACAGCAATTGTTCGACCAGAATGGAACGATCCTGTTGTAGTTAAACGCTTGCTTGATTTGGGTGCACAAGGCCTCTTATTCCCAATGATCCAAAATGTCGAAGAAGCCAAAAAAGCTGTGGCCTCCACGCGCTATCCACCCCATGGAAATAGAGGTGTGTCAGCCGCAACGCGGGCAACGAAATTTGGCCGAGTGACCGATTATATTGATAGAGTTGATGATGAGATGGCAGTTCTGTTGCAGCTAGAAACTGTCGCCGCACTTGATAAATCCGAAGAAATTGGCGCTGTTAAAGGTGTCAGTGGAATTTTCTTCGGCCCTGCAGATATTGCAGCTGACATGGGTAAAGTTGGCAAAACAATGGATGCTGACGTTTGGGATAAAATTAGACAAACAGCCAAAAAATTGATTGCAATGGGGATCCCTGTTGGAACGTTGGTTTTGGACCCAGATTTGGCAGCAGAGCTTATAAATGACGGATTTACCTTCGTGGCGTGTGGATCGGATATTTCACTATTGGCGAAATCATCAGATGCTCTACTCGCCAATGTCAAAGGTAAAATTGATGAATGCTGAAATGCTAAACGAATACACAATTGGAAGTAAAATATGAAAAAGTTAGTTTTAACCGGTGCTGCCGGTCGTCTTGGATCTTACCTCCGTGAACCAATGTCCAAGATGGCAGATGAATTTGTCTCCACCGATATCGTCGATGATATTGGCAAGCTTTATGATGGTGAGAGCTATTTCAAAGGCGATTTGGCAAGCTTAGACGATATGATGGCTGTGCTGGAAGGCGCTGATATGGTCGTGCATATGGGGGCTTATGCCGATGAAGGTCCATTTGATAAGCTTTTGGGTCCGAACTTTATTGGCGCTTATAATATTTGGGAAGCTGCATATCAACAAGGGTTGAAACGCGTTGTCTATGGTAGTTCAATCCATGCGGTTGGTATGTATCCTAAAAATGAATTTATCGACACAGAAGTGCGCCACCGCCCAGATACATTTTACGGTTTGGCAAAATGCTTTGCTGAGGATTTGGGCAGTATGTATTGGGATAAACGCAGACTTGAAAGTGTGCACATGCGCATCCTGTCTTGCGCAAAAGTCACAGGTGCCCGTGCGCTGGGGTCTTGGTTGTCTTATGATGATCTTATCCAGTTAGTTCAACGCTCAATCGAAACACCGGTCACAGGCTTTTCAATCGTCTATGGTGTATCAGATAATGACCGTGTGCCTGTTGATAATTCAAAAGCCAGCTTCTTGGGGTATCGCCCTAAAGATAATGCTGAGCAATTTGCAAAAGATATTCTTCCAACAGCCCCTGATATGGACCCGCAGGACCCTGAAGCTATGTGCCATGGAGGTCCCTTTGCATCAGTCCCATTGGGCAATAGCGGTGTTGCACAAATGGATATCGTCAACGATGCCAAGAAAATATAAGAGGACATAAAATGAGCAATAAACCAGTTGTATTAATTGTTGGCGGCGGCAGCGGTATCGGTGCAGATTCAGCTAAAAAACTAAGTGAAACCGGATATGACATCGCGGTTATGTCATCATCAGGCAAAGGCGAAGCGCTCGGTATTGAGCTTGGTGGAATAGGTTTTACAGGGTCAAATCTTGTGGTTGCTGATTTAGAAAAATTTGTTGCACTAACAATGGGAAAATTTGGCCGCATTGACGCGGTTGTCAATTGTGCAGGTCACGGTCCCAAAGGGCCAGTTATGGAAATAAGTGATGAAGATTGGCATTTGAGTATGGATTATTACATGCTCAACGTTGTGCGCATTGCGCGCCTTGTGTTGCCAATTATGCAACGCCAAGGCAACGGATCGATTGTCAATATCTCGACATTTGCAGTGTTCGAGCCTGATCCAGACTTTCCAACATCAGCAGTCTTCCGTGCAGGTTTGGCAGCCTATACAAAACTATTTAGCACCAAGTTTGCAGCACAAAACATTCGAATGAATAATGTGCTTCCTGGATTCATTGATAGCCTACCGGAAAAAGCAGACCGCGTTGCCAGAATCCCTGCCGGCAGATATGCCAAAGTTCGCGAATTATCTGAAACCGTTGCCTTCCTAGCATCTGATGCATCAAGCTATATTACAGGACAAAACCTGCTCGTCGATGGCGGGTTAACGCAGTCAGTTTAATGTAAAAGATGTACGTTCAATATCAACGGGCGGCATGGTAATCATTCCGCCCGTTTTTATAACAACAAGAGGTCAGCTTGCGTTTATCATTGATTTGCCACATAGACATGCCTATGGATATCGCAACGGTTTTAATAATTAATCATCAACATTGAGCGATATCCTATGCAAGAGACCAAACCATTTGTGATTGTCGGCGCAGGCCAATGCGGACTTAAAGCTGTTGAAACATTGCGTCAATCGGGATATGAGGGCGACATTGTGCTGATTGGCGATGAAAGCCAACCGCCATATCAACGTCCGCCACTATCAAAAGCCTTTTTAAAAGGTGATCTCGCCGAAGATCGGTTATATCTCAAAGCTGATGATTTCTACCAGATCCATAATGTAACGACAAAATTTGGTGTCCGAGCTCTTGAGCTTAATACGGATCAAAAATCCGTTCGCCTGTCCGATAGCTCTCATTTGGAATATGAAAAGCTGCTCATTTCGACAGGCACCCGGGTGCGAAAAATTCCGCTCAAAGGCGCTGAATTAAAAGGTGTGTTCACATTGCGCACCATCGAAGATGTCAATGCGCTATCAGCCGCATTAAAACCAGATTCAAAAATTGGCATCATTGGCGCAGGTTATATTGGATTGGAAGTTGCTGCATCTTTGCGCCTACGTGGTCATGCCGTCACAGTGATAGAGGCTGCACCACGTGTGCTGGCACGCGTTATGCCGCCTGAAATGTCCGTGTTTTTTGAAAAACTACACACAGATCATGGTGTAGATGTTCGAACCAATATTGGCACCAAAGAAATCGTTGGTGATGGTATGGTTGAAGCTATCGTTCTAGCCGATGATAGCCGCATAGACTGTGATATTGTTTTGCTGGCAGTGGGCGCAGAACCTGTTGTGGAATTGGCAAAAGAAGCCGGTCTTGATATTGAAAACGGCATAGCTGTCGATCAAAGTGCAAAGACATCAAACGATGATGTTTTTGCAGCCGGAGATTGCGCGTCGTTCTTCTCACTGCGATATGCTCGATCTATCCGATTGGAGAGCGTTCAGAACGCAATCGACCAAGGAAAAATTGCGGCTCAAGCCATGTTGGGTCAAGATGTAAGTTATAATCCGCTGCCTTGGTTTTGGTCAGATCAGTATGATGTTAAATTGCAAATTGCAGGTCTTTCACAAGGGTTTGACCGTATCGAAACAGAAGGTGATATTGTAGCAAACAGCTTCTCCGTCACCTATTATATTGGTGATAAGCCGATTTGCGTTGATGCTGTGAACCAACCGCGCGCCCATATGATGGCACGCCGAAACCTTGCCGCAAATTAAGCACTTAAACCTAGATTGAAAGATCATGCCATGCGTGCAAATTTCCGCCTACAGCGATTGTTTATCGAACACAAAATGCAACACGAGGCGAAAATTGAATTGCCGCGTGAACAAGCCAATTATTTGCTGAATGTTTTGCGTTTAAAAGATGGCGATGAATTGCTGGTGTTCAATGGACAAGACGGCGAGTGGTTGGCGGGTTTGCAGCCAGAAGGTCGCAAAAAAGCGTTTCTTGTTCTCAAAGAACAATCGCGCCCACAAACGTCAATACCCGAGCTTATGGTCATGTTTGCACCGCTAAAAGTGGGGCGATTGGATTATTTAGTTCAAAAATTGGTCGAAATGGGAGCAGGGAGCATCCAACCTGTGTTCACAGATCATACCCAATTGCATAAGGTCAATGAAAAGCGGTTATCGGCTAATATTTTAGAAGCTGCAGAACAATGTGGTGTGTTGTCAATTCCAGAAATTATTGCCCCAACCAAGCTTTCCAATATTCTTGAGGTTTGGGATAAGAACCGGCAGATTATATTCTGCGATGAAGGGCAACAAACAAATAACCCCTTGGTTGAATTGCAAGAATTGAAACTGAAGAAATCTGCATCAACAAGGCTTGCATTGCTCATTGGTCCCGAAGGTGGATTTTCCAAAAGCGAACGCGAATGGCTTCATTCGTTAGAGTTTGTCACATCAATTCCTCTTGGCCCAAGAATTTTGCGAGCAGATACCGCAGCGGTTGCCGCAATGGCAGTCGTCCAAACGGTCCTTGGTGACTGGATATAGCCAGAAAGTGATAATTGCGATTTTTATTAGTCTTTAATAAGTAAACAAGAGTTGATGTCACTTTAAAAAGATTTTGCTTGCACCATATGTGGTAAAAGTACAATCACAAGGTTGAATTTGAAACAAGCGCTCTGTTAATTGCGGAACACAGTGCAGTATGGTTTTAATCATACATTAAGGAATAAGGGCGAACTATCATGGCGCGGGATACAATAGACCAAACCCCACTTACGTCTTACAACCAAATGGTGGAATATCTGGAAGACGGCAATAAGCTGGTCGAAGATTTCCGCATTGGGACTGAGCACGAAAAATTTGTCTTTTTTAAAGAGGGCAATAAACCTGTTCCTTACGAAGGTGAACGCTCAATTTCCGCTTTACTAAAAGGCATGGCAGAAAAGATTGATTGGGAGCCCATTGAAGACGCGGGAAATATCATCGGTCTTGCGGCAAAATCTGGCGGTGGTGCCATATCTTTGGAGCCAGGTGGCCAGTTTGAGCTATCGGGCGCACCAGTTGAGACCCTTCACCAGACATGTGCAGAATCCAATCTTCATTTGAAGCATTTGCGTGAAGTCGCCGATCCAATGGGCATCAAGTTCTTAGGCATTGGTGGAAGTCCAAAATGGTCGCTTGAAGAAACGCCGCGCATGCCAAAAAGCCGCTATAAAATCATGACTGATTACATGCCAAAAGTCGGCACACAAGGCTTGGACATGATGTACCGGACCTGCACGATACAAGTGAATTTGGACTTTAGTTCTGAAACTGATATGCGCAGAAAAATGCAAGCCAGTATGAAGCTGCAATCTTTGTCGACAGCGCTTTTTGCAAGCTCACCTTTTACCAATGGCAAACCAAATGGCTTGCTATCATGGCGTGGCGACATTTGGCGCGATACGGATAATGATCGGTCTGGCATCTTGCCAAGCGTCTTTGAAGACAGCTTTTCATTCTCAAAATACACAGATTGGGCGCTTGATGTGCCGATGTATTTCATTCTTCGTGATGGAAAATATTATGATGTGACCCATGTTACCTTCCGACAATTCCGCGAAGGTGCATTACGTGGACAAATCCCTGATCCAGAACCAACACTTGGTGATTGGACTAATCACCTTTCCACAGTCTTCCCCGATGTCCGTTTAAAACAATTCATCGAAATGCGCGGCGCTGATGGTGGTCCTTGGAGACGCATTTGCGCGCTTCCGGCATTTTGGGTTGGTCTACTTTACGATGATCAGGCATTATCTGATGCGCTGACGCTGTGTGAAGACTGGAGCTATGAAGATGTTTTAGGCCTTCGCGATCAGGTTCCGCGTGATGGATTTAAAGCGCAAATTGCTGGACGTCCTTTGATTGATATCGCGCGCGATTCAATCGATATCGCATCCAAAGGCTTAAAAGCTCGTGGAAGGTTAAATGATCTAGGAAGCGATGAAACGCATTTTCTAGAGCCATTGCGCGAAGTCGTGGCCCGCGGCACAACGCCTGCTGAGGAAAAACTTGCCCTCTATCATGGACGATGGAATGGTAGTGTTGAACCTTTGTTTGACGAGTTTGCCTACTAGCGAACTGCCAATTGATGTGCACCTCTCCCTGTCGGAGAGGTTTTATGTTACAATAAAATAGGTTTTTAAAATACAGGCCGTTCAGGTTGATGGCTTGGCTATGGGAGAGAAAATTATGATGGCTTTATTTGACATGCTCAACAACGCACAAAATGGCGATGCGATGAAAGATATTGCGAGCAAATTTGGTTTGGATCAAAACCAAATGACCAAAACGGTTGAAGCGCTCATGCCAGCTTTCTCAACGGGGCTTAAACGCAACACCCAAACGCCAGATGCGATGGGTAATTTCATGAAGGCTTTGTCGTCTGGCAATCATTCTGAATATTTTCAACAAGCATCAAAAGCCTATTCGCCTGAAGGTGTGCAAGACGGTAACAATATTTTGGGCCATTTATTTGGGTCAAAAGAAGTCAGTCGCGCAGTTGCAGCTCAAGCAGAAGCTGCATCAGGTGTTGGCCAAGACATCATCAAACAATTACTGCCCATTCTTGCAAATACATTGATGGGCGGCATGTTCAATCAAACCAATGAAAAAATGCAAGGTCTATCGGGCGGCGGCAGTGGCAATGTATTTGGCGATATTATTGGCCAAATGATGAAAGGTGCCTCTGGAAACTCAACTGGTAGCCAAACTGCAGGCAACAATCCTTTGGGCGATCTCATCGGCAGATTTTTAGGTGGTGGCGCAAAAGGTGGCGCAGCGCAAGACAATCCATTTGGTAAGATGATGGAAGGCATGATGGGCGGTGGAAAAGGCCAAGATAACCCACTTGGTCAAATGATGGAGGGTATGTTCGGTGGTACAAAAACTGAAACGCCATCAGCTAATGAGCCAAAAGCCAATCCCTATGATGATATGTTCGGCAAAATGTTTGATACAGGCCGTGCCGTGCAAGATGATTATCAGAAAAATGTCGACGGCATTTTCGATCAATTCTTAGGTGGTATGAATAAAAAATAGGTTTTATGCCGTTATAAAACGAAAAAGCCCGATTATTGTGAATGGCGATAATCGGGTAAAAAGTAGGTCACAGGGCAGCGACCTACCGGGGGGCGTCGTGTCAGATATTCATGTCGCGAGAGCGGTAATGCGCACGGCGCTGCAACTCGTCTGATGGATCTGAAAACATTCCTTGATTGCGAATAAAATTAACATCGGCTGGCGTTAGCCCCATGTCTGCAAGCTCTTTATCACTTGCGTAGAGCAGTGGGGTTACCGCGCGACGGTTTTTCATCGATTTGATAAGTGTTGAAAAAGTTGAGATCGCGCCATTCAGCCAAATTGCAAAAATGCTTTTATCGGACTGGATGGATTGATCAAGATTACAGCAATGTTCATTGTTTAGGGTAGTCATAAGCTCTCTCCATCGTGTTCAAAAATTATGTCTTGGGGTTTATTTGATTGGTGTAGATCAAATATGTCAGAAAGGTATTGATCATTCCAACGAATATTTCTAATGTTAATCATCAATATTATTGATGGATGGAAAAAATGAGCGCACCCTTAGATCTAGACCAGTTAAAAACATTTATCGCCATTGCAGAGACAGGCAGCTTTACCCGCGCCGCAGACAGGGTGTTCAAAACCCAATCAGCAGTCTCGATGCAAATGCGCCGATTAGAAGAGCGGATAGGTCAGGCTATCTTTGTCAAAGAGGGTCGTGTTAACCGCTTAAGCGATGATGGCGAGAAGCTTTTGAACTATGCCCGCAAGCTCTTAAAGCTCAATGATGAAACGATGAATGCCTTTGCCGACGAGCAATTAGAAGGCTCCATTCGCTTTGGAACGGCCGACGATTATGCCGATAGATTTATGCCCGCGATCATTGCGCAATTCTCGCAAACCCATCCAAATATCGAACTCAATGTTATTTGTGAGCCATCACCAGATCTAGATAGGCGCATCAAGAATAATGAATTGGATATCGCGCTCGTCACCCATGAAGATGCGATTTACAATTCAGAACTGCTCAGGACAGAACCATTATACTGGGTGACCTCGTTAAACCATATGGTTCACGAGGAAGAGGTCATTCCACTAGCAATCGGCAGTCAGAATTGCTGCTGGCGAAAAGCGTCGTTAGCTGCGCTTGATGAGCGCGGGCTTCGCTATCGAATGTTGGTCGCCAGTAATTCGTCCACGGTAACCGCTGCTGCCGTTCTTGCAGGCCTAGCCATCACGGCATTGCCTGAATGCGCATTGCAACATGGGATGCGTGTTCTCACCGAAGCCGATGGTTTCCCAAGTCTTGGCATGGCAAATATTGGCATCATAAAGCGACCGGGTGCACCAAGCTCGCTTGTGGATGCACTATGTTCGCACATTTTTGCGAGCCTAGATAATATTACGCCAAATGGCCCGCAAGATCATTTACGAGCACAAAAACCGAACATAAACTGCCCACCAATATGCAAGAAAAAGCATTATCGACAAGCAGCATTAGTTGGTAGGTTTGAAGCCCAGTTAGATTAAAGACGAATTAGATTAAAGACCGCCGGGATAGTTCGGGCTTTCACGGGTGATTGTCACATTATGAGTGTGGCTTTCACGAAGCCCAGCATTTGAAATCTGGACGAATTTTGCATTTTCAGAAAAATCAGCCAAATCCTTACCGCCCACATAACCCATACTGGCTTTTAAGCCACCGGTGAGTTGGTGAAGCACGCTTGATACAGGACCTTTATAAGCCACTTGGCCTTCAATACCTTCTGGTACAAGTTTAAGCTCATCACGAACATCTGCTTGGAAATAACGATCAGCAGAACCACGTGACATTGCGCCAACTGACCCCATACCGCGATAGGCTTTGTAAGACCGTCCGTGGTGAAGATAAACTTCGCCCGGGCTTTCTTCTGTTCCGGCAAGCAAAGACCCAACCATTACAGCGTCGGCACCAGCGGCAAGCGCTTTTGCAAGATCGCCCGATGATTTGATGCCGCCATCAGCGATGATCGTTGCATCAGACCCTTTAGCGCCTTCAACAGCGGACATAATCGCTGAGAGTTGCGGAACACCAACGCCAGCAACAATTCTTGTTGTGCAAATTGAACCGGGGCCAATACCAACCTTGATAGAATCTGCACCCGCTTGAATCAGTGCTTTAGTACCATCTTCCGTGGCAACGTTTCCTGCCATGATGCGTACTGAATTTGAGAGCTTACGAATGCGGGCAACGGAATCTAAAACGCGCTGAGAATGACCATGGGCCGTATCGACAACCAGTAGATCAATACCTGCATCGATCAGTCTAACGGCTCTATCATAACCATCATCGCCAACACTTGTTGCCGCACCAACGCGCAAGCTGCCGTTTTCATCTTTGGCAGCATTTGGGTTGAGCTGTGATTTTTCAATATCTTTAACAGTGATCAATCCAACACAACGATATTCGTCATCAACAACAAGAAGTTTTTCAATTCTGTGTTGGTGCAATAGTTTTTTAGCTTCAGACTGCACAATGTTGTCAGAAACAGTGACAAGATTATCTTTTGTCATCAGCTCATAAACCTTCTGCTTAAGGTTTGTTGCAAAGCGCACATCACGATTTGTCAAAACCCCTACCAAACGGCCCGGTTGTCCAGGTTGTTTATTATCAACAACAGGAATGCCTGTAATTTTGTGGGCAGCCATCAGCGCAAGGGCATCGGCAAGTGTTGCATTTGGATCAATGGTCACTGGATTAACAACCATGCCGCTTTCAAACTTTTTGACCAAGCGAACTTCTTCGGCTTGCTCATCAGGTGTCAGATTACGGTGAATAATGCCAATGCCGCCAGCTTGTGCCATTGCAATGGCCAACCGACCTTCTGTCACAGTATCCATTGCAGATGATAGAATAGGAATATTCAGATCTATACCCTTGGCAATAGTTGTGGAGATGTCCACCTGATTTGGCATAACTGTTGAATGGCCCGGCTGTAGCAACACATCGTCAAATGTGAGCGCCTGCATACCAGTGGGTGTTTGAATTATCTGTGCCATCGTCAAGTCCGATCTCGCTTATGAGCGGTAAACTTGTGAGGACTTACATAAGTTTAGGCGCTCGCTATTTCGTAGGGAGTTGACACGGGCTGGTACCACGGAATTTTAGGAAAGGAAACTAGCTTTTGAAAATTTCACCCATGTTTATGAAGTGCAACTGTGAAAATCTCAAATTGTGATCAATTATCGCCCGCGTCCTGTGTTCTGCGCCTATTCCTCTTCATTCGGAAGCGAGCGTCCTTTGAACCCTTTAGCCAAGAGATATAGCTCTACAGATTCAGCACGTGATGCTGGTGGCTTGACGTGTACAACGGTTTGAAAGTTCTTTTTCAACATCGTCAAAAGATCATTCTCTGTGCCGCCTTGGAAAGTCTTGGACAAAAAGTGACCACCTTTGGCCAAAACGTCGACCGCAAAATAGGCCGCAATTTCGCAGAGATGCATCGTGCGAAGGTGATCGGTTCGTTTATGACCCGTCGTTGGAGCCGCCATATCAGAAAATACGATATTGGGCGCACCGCCACAAAGTTCCATCAGTTTTTCTGGCGCGCCATCATCCAAGAAGTTCATCTGTAGGAATGTCACACCGGGTACCTGATCCATGTCAACAAAATCGATCGCAACCACTTTTGGGTCAAGATCAGATGATTCGGTGATTTTGGATGCAATTTGCGACCAACCGCCGGGCGCAGCACCTAGATCGATAATGCGTTTTGCACCCTTTAAAATATTGTGCTTTTCATCAATTTCCAACAGCTTGAACGCAGCACGTGACCGGTAGCCCTCGTGTTTGGAACGCTGCACATAGGGATCATTAATGTGGCGCTCTAACCATCTGCGAGATGATGCTTTCAGCTTTTTCTTGCGAACTTTTTGACCAAGTTTACGGCCCGTAGCAATGATAGGTTTCTTACTCATGTTTCACCAATTAAGTTTGTTCAGAACCCTCACCAGATGCAGGGTTTGCATTTTGGTGGGTTCCGGAATGTGGATGATTGCGGTGTCCTGCGGGGCGGCGGCGCCTGCGCCTGCGCCAAACACCATCTTTTGCCATCATGTCGTTGAGCAGGCCTTCACGAAGGCCTCTATCAGCAACGCGCATTCTGTTGGATGGCCAGCGTTTTCTGATCGATTGCATAATAGCGCAACCCGCAAGCACCAGATCAGAACGATCAGGCCCAATACAAGGATTGGCTGATCTGGTTTCAAGATCCCATGACAAAAGCTGGTTGAGCATTTTATCAACATCTTCGTCCTGCAACCACAAGCCATCTACCTGACGTCGGTCATAACGCGGCAGGTCCAAATGCAGTCCGGCAAGCGTTGTCACTGTGCCAGATGTACCCAGCAGATGGAATGTATCTATGTCGGGTGCAAAATTTAGCATCGCATCGGGCGCGGTTGTTTCAATCAAACCATCAACCTCTTCAACCATGGCTGAAAAAACCTCAGGGGTAACATTTTGGCCGCCATGTCGTTCAGACAATGTCACCACACCAACTGGCAAGGATGTCCATGACTTGATGTGATTGGCAAGTCGCTGAGTGCGCTTTTCATCAAATTGAATTGCTGCAATTTCAGACGAGCCACCACCAATATCAAATAAGATCACAGAATGGGTGTCGCGTTCAACAAGCGATGCACATCCAGAGACAGCTAAGCGCGCTTCGGTTTCGCGGTTGATAATTTCAAGATTAAGTCCAGTTTCGCGTTTGATCCGCGCCAAGAACTCTTCACCATTGGTGGCTTGTCGGCAGGCTTCTGTGGCAATCAACCTGTAGCTTTTAATATTGTGGCGCGATAATTTCGAGGCGCAGATTTTAAGAGCACCAACAGCACGGTCCATCGCAGCATCGGATAATTTTCCGGTTGCCGCCAAGCCTTCGCCCAAACGTACAATACGTGAAAACGCATCAACCACCCGAAACTGACCGGCTTTCGTCGGTTTTGCGACTAATAGCCGGCAATTGTTTGTGCCAAGATCCAAAGCTGCATACAAAGATTTACTATGGTTTTGCACCGGTGCCGCAAGGTGATGAAGTGCAGAGTTTGGCGCGTTATTAGCTGTCGCAGGTATTGGCGCTTGCTCTGGCGTCCCGCCATTTTTCGACCGATTACGGCGCTTGCGGTTTTTCTTGGCATGTATCGGCGCGTCAAGATTAGCATCAGGGGTAACATCGCCATCATTTGCAATGTGGGGGTCTGATGTTGTGTTCAAAGAAGATGTGACAGGCAAAGTGGATGTGACAGGCAAAGTGGATGTGACAGGCAAAGTGGATGTGACAGGGTCTTTTGATCGTTGACGCTTTTTCCAGCGACTGCGATTCTTACTATTCTTAGATCCAGAAGAAACATCATTTTCAGAATCTGGTGCACCCTTGGTCTCACTATTTTGAGTGCCATGGGATTGCCCTGATACTGCTACCTGCGGGACAATTTTATCCTCAACATTGAGAATATGACCACTCAGGTTTTCATTCGTTTCTCCCAGAGGGGCCTTCGGGCCGCGCAATGGGTCAGTCACTTTATATCCTACGGCGCCGAGCAATTTTAGCATCAGGCGCTTCATCATTTGTCGTTGGATTGACCTTATCAGTGTAGGCGGGAATTACAATTTATTTTATCAGTTTGCGTAAAAATTGTCTGCCTCATTTTGCATTGCAGCAATTTGATAATTTAATTTGCAAAAAGGACCGTTTGAATAAGTGCTATATATATCATGTACTTGAAAGGGTAATTGCAAAGAGTTAGTGGCGTTAAATCGGTCACAAACCACGCTTAGAATTTAAATAACTCAATCAGGTGAGATTCCCTATTGACACTTTTTGAAACCGGTTGCAATATTAGAGGCAAGCAGGTGATAAACATCGTTGGCAGACTTTTGGGAGGAAGTTTTTGATCTCGGTTAGTCTTAATCAAATTGCTGCACCTTTTGCGGATGCAAGTGCTTTTTGCGCTTTGGCATGGCAAACCAATTGTGCGGGCATTGAACTTCGGACCGATATGAAAAGCGTTGATTGGACAATCGACAATGCCCAAAAAATCGGAACGCTTGCGAAAGATCATAATTTAAGAATTTTTGCTTTGTCAGAAATTGGTGCCTTTGACGATTTTGATAAGGGGCGCTTGGAGCAAACCAAACAGTTGATTTCTTTGGCAAACAATATGGGTGCGGAAGCGATTAGTTTTATACCAAGAAACGATAATCATGGCGCAGAACCCGCTGCTCGACGTGATAATCTTTCAAGAGTTTTAAGCACGTTACAGCCGTTGCTCGAGGATGCAAAGTTGATCGGGTTTATCGAGCCGTTGGGGTTCAAGACAGCTTCAATTTGTAGAAAACAAGACGTTGTGGATGTGATTATTGATCTTGGTTTTGAGCAAACCTTCAAGCTTATTCACGATACTTTCCATCATGCGTTGGTGGAAAATGACCCGATATTTGCACAATACACGGGTTTGGTGCACATTTCAGGGGTTGAAGACACTTCGCTTGATGTAGCCGATATGAAAGACCAAGATCGTGTCTTGGTAGGTCCCAAGGACCGCATCGGCAATATTGAGCAAATTAAACAATTGTGTGCTGACGGATATGTTGGCCCAATATCGTTCGAACCATTTTCACCGATGGTTCAAAATTCGACCGATCTGAAAGCTGAGCTTGAAAGATCAATTCAATTCATCAAAAGCCAAACGGTATTACTTGCCGCTTAAAGCTTAGATGATGACAACGGCCTTTTGGCCACCGGCGATAAAATTATTTGGTGTGCCGGTCACCGTTTTGGGAGGAAGACACTTATGAAAAAGACTCTACTCGTAGCTGGTATTGCTACTCTTATGTCCACAACAGTAATGGCTCAAGAAATCGGAGCAACATTTTCTCGTTTTGATGATAACTGGCTAACAGTTTTGCGCACCGGTATGGTTGAGCACGCAGCGACAATTGATGGTGTAACATACCAGCAAGAAGATGCATCTGATGATCTAGCTAAGCAAATTGACCAAGTTAAAAACTTTGTTGCTTCAGGCGTTGACGGCATCATCGTGAACATCGTTGATACATCTGCTGGTGCAGCTATCACAGAAGCTGCTGGCGACACGCCGCTTGTTTTTGTTAACCGCGAGCCAGACAATGTAAACGAATTGCCAGCAACACAAGCTTTCGTTGCTTCTAACGAAATCGAATCTGGCACATTGTCAGCATTTGAAATCTGCAAAAACCTTCGTGCAGCTGGTAAAGGTGGTGGCGCAACTGGTTACCTAATGAATGGTCAATTGTCTAACCAAGCAGCTGTTCAGCGTTCAAAAGACGTTAAAGATGTTATTGGCATGGACATGTGTAACTTCATGACAATCATTGATGAACAGCCTGCAAACTGGTCACGCGATGAAGCACAAGATCTTATGACGAACTGGATGTCATCTGGCGAGCCGTTTGACTTTGTTCTAGCGAACAATGATGAAATGGCAATTGGTGCTATCCAAGCGATGAAAGCTTCAGGCATGGATATGGCTGATGTTCAAGTCGGTGGCGTTGATGCCAGCCAAGACGCTTTGGTTGTTATGGCTGCAGGTGACTACGACGTCACTGTATTCCAAGATTCTGTAGGCCAAGGCACTGGATCAATTGATGCTGTACTTAAGCTGATCGCTGGTGAAAAAGTTGACCAAAAAGTCTACATCCCGTTCAAGTTGGTTACGCCAGCGAACATGGGTGACTTCCTAAACAAGAACTAAGTTAGTTCAAACCTAAATATGCGAGATGGCCTCAAAAGGGCCACCTCGTGATTTTTTTATTAAAGCGTAGGAAGTGTTATCCATGACAGATACCAGCGATGGCATAGGTGGACTAACTTTTGATAAGACAAAGAGATCTTGGCCAAATGAGTTCAATATTCTCTTTGCACTGATCATAATTGTCGTAATTTTTGAACTATTGGGGCAGGTCCTGCCTTATATGAACGATCAGAGTTTTCTTTTTGATACCAAAGGTCGTTTTGACACAATTTTCAACGAAGCACGTTTAAAAATCATCATTTTGCAGGTTGCGATTATCGGAATCATTGCACTTGGTGTAACCCAAGTTATTATTACAGCCGGGATTGATCTGAGTTCAGGACCGCTCGTTGCAGCAACTGCGATGATAGCGATGAGCTTTGGACAAACTGAGCTCGTCAATGGTAATCCAAACCCTAAAGCGCTCTTTGGGCCATGGGCTATGGACTTGCCGGTGATTATTCCAATCGTTGTCGGGGTCGCCTTTGGTGCTTTCATCGGTGCTGTTAACGGTACATTTATTGCCTTCTTACGTATTCCACCCTTTATCGCAACACTAGGCATGTTCCTTGTGTGTCGCGGCATTGCACTTTGGTGGTCTGCTGGTCGCCCTGTTTCGTTCCCTACTGAGCAATTTAAATTCCTCGGTTCTGGCATGATGCCCGTTGTCTGGTTCCTGTCATTGGCCGTCGTCTTCCATGTGATTATGAAATACACCGTTTATGGAAAACACACTTACGCGATTGGTTCAAATGAAGAAGCTGCGCGGATGTCCGGTATTAATGTGAAGAAACATAAGGTCATGGTTTACATGATTGCTTCAATGCTTGCCGCATTTGCAGGGATTGTATTGAGCGCAAAAGCGTCCACAGCGCAAGCTGGTATGGGTGAGTTTTATGAGCTATTTGCCATTGCTATGGCTGTGATTGGCGGGATTAGCCTCACAGGTGGTCGTGGATCAATCATCGGAACTGTCCTTGGCGCGATGGTGCTAGGTGTCATCCGCTCTGGCTTTACCTTCATCAAATTGGACGGTTCTTACCAGTTGATGGCCATGGGTAGCATCATCATCGCAGCGGTCATTCTCGACCAATATCGACAACGAAACCGAGCATAAGTTAGGAGACTACACATGAGCAATGATATTGTTCTAAAGACCGAAGACCTAACCAAACACTATGGTGGTGTTCATGCCTTAAATAGTGCCAATTTTGAACTCAAGAAAGGCGAACACGTCGCCATCATGGGTGACAATGGTGCAGGTAAATCAACTTTTGTTCGTCAGATCACGGGCGTTGAGCAGCGCACAAGCGGCAAGGTTTTGCTCTATGGTGAAGAGGTTAGTTTCGCTGGACCATTGGATGCTCGCCGGGCAGGCATTGAAACAGTGTTTCAAACTCTGGCATTGGCCGATGATTTGGATGTTCCTGATAATTTGTTCTTGGGGCGTGAATTGACCAAGTGGAACTGGCTTGGACCATTCCGCAGGCTTGACTATAAAGCCATGCGCGAAGCCACAATGGCTGGTCTTGAAAAAACGGGTGTGAAAATTCCGAATATCAGGAATTCAATCCAGAATATGTCCGGTGGTCAGCGACAATGTGTTGCCATTGCACGCACGGCGACATTTGCGTCTAAATTGACAATCATGGATGAGCCAACGGCAGCTTTAGGTGTACAAGAGACCGCACAGGTTGAAAATATTATCCGAACCCTTAAAGAACAGTGCGAGCCTTTGATTTTGGTGAGCCACAATATGCGACAGGTCTTTGACCTTGTTGATCGGATTGTTGTTTTCCGAAGGGGGCGCATTGTTGCCAACTTGAAGAAAGAAGATACCGATGGACAAGATGTTGTTGCCTATATCACAGGCGCAAAAACAGGTGCCGAATATGAAGGCGCAGCTTAGTAGGCGCTATGTTTGATTTTTCACTTCCATTTTTTAAGCCCATGTGGCGGCGCGTCGTCATTGTCGCGTTTTGCCTGGGGTGGGGCGTGTTTGAATTCGCAAATAACGCACCAATCTGGGCCGTGATTTTCCTTGCAATGGCAGGGGTAGCTTTTTGGAAATTATTTATCGACAAAGCGAATTTGGCTAAATTAGAAGACGAAGATAATATTTAGAGGTTTGTAAATGAGTAGTACAGATAACACTGTTACCTTGACAGTTGCACAGGCAATTGTGCGCTATCTTGCGCATCAATTTATTGAAATTGATGGTGAGAAAACATTGCTCTGTGGCGGTGGTTTTGGAATTTTTGGTCACGGTAATGTCACCTGTTTGGGTGAAGCATTCCACGACAACAAAGATGTCCTACCGCTCTATCGTGGTCAGAATGAACAAGGTATGGGCTTTGCAGCCGCTGCTTATGCCAAGTATCATCTGCGCCAACGCTTTATGTTTTGTTCAGCGTCCGCTGGCCCAGGTACCGCCAATTTGCTCACCTCTGCAGCGCTTGCCCATGCAAACCGTTTGCCAATGTTATTGTTGTGTGGCGATACATTCTCAACGCGGCTACCAGACCCTGTTTTGCAGCAATTAGAGCATTTCGGTAATCCAACATTTGGTCTTAATGATGCCTTCCAATCAGTATCTCGCTATTGGGATCGGATCACCCATCCAGCGCAAATCATCCAGTCTTTGCCAGCGGCCATTGCAACCATGTTAGACCCTGCAGATTGTGGTCCAGCGTTTTTGGGGTTGCCGCAAGATATTCAAGGTTGGACCTATGATTATCCGGTTGAGTTCTTTGAAGACAAAACTCATTATATTCGCCGTATCAACCCTGATGAGCAAGAAATTGCCAATGCGGTTGACGTTCTGAAAAACGCGAAAAAACCGATCATTATTGCAGGCGGCGGCGTTCAATATTCACGCGCAGTTAAAGAGCTTCGTGAGTTCGCTGAATTGACGCAAATACCCGTTGTTGAATCCATTGCAGGCCGTGCAAATCTTATCGATACGCATGAGCTAAATATTGGACCGCTGGGTGTAACGGGTTCAGATAGCGCCAATACAATTGCCGAAGAAGCAGATGTGATTTTATCCGTCGGTTGCCGATTGCAAGATTTTACAACAGGATCTTGGACAGCCTTTGCAAAGGACGCACAAATCATCTCGCTCAATGCGGGGCGTCACGATGCAGGCAAACATCGTTCCCTGCCAATTGTTGGCGATGCAAAACGCGGGCTGTTGCAGTTAGCCGACGCATTGTCGGAGTATAAAGCACCAACAGATTGGACCAATTTTGCCAAAGCTGAACGGGCAAAATGGACAGCTTATGTTGCAGACAACGTAAAGCCTGGTAATCGTCCGAATTCCTATGCGCAAGCTATTGGCACCATCAACGCATTATGTGATCTGCGCGATAGAGTTGTTGCCGCAGCAGGTGGTTTGCCTGCCGAGGTTACAGCGAACTGGCGCACATTAGACAATGGTACAGTTGATGTCGAATTTGGCTTCTCGTGCATGGGATATGAAATCGCCGGCGGTTGGGGCGCTCGGATTGCTCAATCTGAAAACGAACCAGACGCTGACACAATTGTGTTCTGTGGCGATGGATCATACATGTTGATGAATTCAGATATCTATTCGGCAGTTTTGACCGAAAAGAAAATGATCGTCTGTGTGCTTGATAATGGCGGATTTGCCGTTATCAACAAATTGCAAAATAACACCGGCAATGAGAGCTTTAATAATCTGATCGCGGATACACCAACAGCAACCAATCAAGCCCGTGTCGATTTTGAAATGCATGCAAGGTCAATGGGTGCAAATGCTGAAACGGTGCAAACACCACAGGAATTGGGCGAAGCATTTAAACGTGCAAAAGACGCTACAAATACCTCAGTTATTGTTATGAATGTTGATGCTTATGAAGGTTGGACAACTCAAGGCCACACATGGTGGGAAGTTGGAACGCCCCATACAAGCGAAAACGAAAAAGTTCGTAATGCCCACACAGACTGGGAAGATGGCCGCAAACGCCAGCGCAAGGGTATTTAAGTATGGAATTAAGCGTTGTTATTGACGGAATTAAAAAGAACAATTTTGTTGTTGTTGGCCGTGCAGGTATGGATTTATTTCCCCATCCCGCAGGTACAAAAACAGAAGATGCAGTTGATTTTAAAAGTGGCCTAGGTGGATCATCTGCCAATATCGCTGCAGGCATTTGTAAGTTTGGCGGCAAAGCCTCATTGGTCACATCGGTATCGGATGATTCCGTTGGCAGATTTTGTCTGAATCAACTCGATCTCTATGGTGTTGGCCGTCAATATGTCAGTTCCGTGGGCGGCGAGTTTAGAAACTCTTTAGCGCTTTATGAAACCCGCGTTCAAGATCATCAATCGGTGATTTATCGCAATGGCGCTGCTGATTTTCAAATGAGCGTCGATGATGTCGAAGCTGTTGATTATGCATCTTTTGGTGCGCTGATCACCGCAGGAACAGTGTTTGCAGCAGAGCCATCAAGAACCGCAGCATTTAGAGCATTCGAGCTAGCCCGCGCTGCGGGCTTGCCAGTTATCTTTGATGTGGATTACCGTCCCTATTCATGGCCATCAGCCGAGGTTGCCTCAGAAGTTTTATCAAAAGCTGCAAGCTTATCAGACGTGATTGTTGGCAATGATGAAGAGTTTGGTTTCATGGCTGGCGGCATTGAAAAAGGTCTCGCAAAAGCCAAACAACTCTCTGAAGAAACCGTTGCCATTGTCATCTATAAAATGGGTGAAAAAGGCGCGATCACATTTGCCAATGGGCAAGAGGTTCAAACCGGAATTTACAGTGTTACGGCGTTAAAACCGACAGGTGCTGGCGATAGCTTTATGGCGGGTCTCATGGCCTCACTTGCTGCAGGATTTGACCTGAAAGAAAGTATCCTACGCGGCTCAGCATGCGCAGCTATCGTGGTTGGAAAACCCGGTTGCGCCCCCGCAATGCCCAACGCTGAACAACTCGAACAATTTTTAAGCACTCATCCTGGACCAACAACATAGTTGCGCCAAACGGACATAAGGACAGAATATGCATATTCCACCACATGACAACAAAAACCAACCTATCGTCAATGTAGATGATGGATGTGTGCCGCTCAATTATTTCAACATTGTGAAGTTGAAAAAGGGCGAAGCTTTTGAATATATGGTTCCGGGCTACGAGACTTGTATTGTTCCAGCAACAGGCACAATCGATGTGAACGTTGAAGGCTTTAAAGCTGATGCACTTGGTGGCCGTGGTGTGGATGTTTGGGATGGCGAGCCAGAAGGTGTTTATGCACCTACTGCTGCAAAAACAGAATTTGTTTGCACATCTGACGGAGCTGAAATTTTTATCGCAGGCGCTAAATACGATAAAGTATTGGAAGCCTTTTCAGTTAGAAAAGATGAGCTTGATAAAGTTCAATATGGTTCTGATGAAACCAAAACACATCGCAAAATCAAGCACATTTTAGGCCAAAAACAACATGGCAAAGTCGGACGCCTTTTGGTGAGCGAACTTTATACGGTTGGCCAAGGTGGCTGGTCAGGTTTCCCATCTCACAAACATGACACAGACAGATTGCCAGATGAGACACGTCACGATGAAACATATAATTTCCGTTTCCGTCCAGATTATGGTTCGGGCGTTCAGATGCTTCAACGCGAAGATAATGAGCCAGGTGATGCTTATCACATCATGAATAGCTCAACGGTTTGCATCGATAAGGGCTACCACCCTTGTTGCGTATTGCCAGGTTATGAAATGTATTATTTCACAATTTTGGGTGGCCTAAGTCAGCGTTCATTGGTGCAGTATTTCCAACCAACACATGCAGCGCAATTGCACACAATTCCTGGTATCTTGGATATGGTGGCAAAATTTAAATGACCTTAGCAACTCTTGCAGACGTTCTTCAGCCAGCCCTTAAAAATGGCTATGCTGTTGGTGGATTGGTGTGCCTTGGCTGGGAAGATATGCGCGCCTATGTGGCCGCGGCAGAAGCTGAAAATGCCCCTGTTATTCTCCAAGCTGGCCCCGGTTGTCGTGAGCATACGCCTTTATCCGTTTTGGGTAAAATGTTCCGTGAATTAGCAGAAAATGCATCTGTTCCTGTGGTGGCTCATTTAGATCATGGCTACACATTTGAAGATTGCAAAATCGCGCTTGATTCAGGTTTTACATCGCTGATGTATGATGGTTCAAGAAAACCGCTTAATCAGAATATTGACGAGACTGCCAAGATCGCAGAAATGGCTCACAAGGCTGGTATTTCCTGTGAAGGTGAAATTGGTTTTGTTGGTTATTCTGGCGGCGAAGCATCCGCAGGTACCGATCCTGAAGAGGCCGCTGAATTTGCACGACAAACACATGTTGATGCTATGGCGATCTCTGTGGGCAATGTCCATCTACAAGAAGATAAAGACGGTGGTCTTGATATGGACCGCATCAAAGCAATCGATCAAATAACCACAGTGCCTTTGGTTATTCATGGTGGGTCTGGTGTGCCGGTTGCCCAACGTACATTGCTCGCGAAGTCCTCATCAATTTGCAAATTTAATATCGGCACCGAATTGCGCATGGCCTTTGGCGCTGCGCTTCGAGAAGCTGTGAATAAAGACGATACGCGTTTTGATCGCGTAACGATTTTAAAAGAAACACATGATCCCGTTATGATCGCTGCCCGCAGGGTTATCAAAGCATTTGGTGCGCCTGCAATGAGGAAAAGTTAATAGATGCTTAGAATTGGAATATTAGGTGCTGGCCGCATCGGTCAGGTCCACGCCCGCACGTTAAAACAACTTGATGTCGCAAAAGCTGTTGCAGTTTCAGATGCCTTTGAAGCACCAGCCAAAGTATTGGCTGATAGCTTGGGCGTAAAGGTTATGACAACCGATGAAATCATCGCAAGTAAAGACATTGATGCGGTGATTATCGGAACGCCAACTGATACCCATTTTGATATTATTCAAGCTGCGGCCAAGGCTGGTAAAGCAATTTTTTGTGAGAAGCCTGTCGATCTTTCAACCGACCGTATTCGCCAATGTTTGGACGTTGTTGATAAGGCAAATGTGCCGTTTATGACAGCGTTTAATCGTCGTTTTGATCCAAATTTTGCCTATCTTGAAAACCAAATTAGAACAGGCGCCATTGGTAATGTTGAGATGATATCCATTCTCTCACGTGATCCAAGCCCGCCACCTGTGAGCTATATAAAATCCTCTGGTGGTATCTTCAGAGATATGATGATCCATGACCTTGATATGGCACGTTTCTTATTGGGTGAAGATCCAATTGAGATTTTTGCAGTTGGTTCTTGCCTTGTCGATCCTGCAATTGGGGAAGCTGGTGATGTCGATACAGCCGCTGCAACACTGAAAACAGCAAGTGGCAAAATCTGTACGATCACCTGTTCACGCAGAGCGACTTATGGTTATGATCAACGTGTTGAAGTTCATGGATCTGAGGGAATGTTGCGTGCCCATAATGTGCATGAAAATACCGTTGAAATTGCCAATGCTGATGGGTTTAAATCAGCCGTAGTGCAGAACTTCTTCTTAGAGCGTTATGCCGATGCCTATCGCAATGAATTGCTTCATTTTGTGGAAGCTATAAATGCGGGTAAAACGCCAATGCCAAATGGCGAAGATGGTCTAAAAGCGCAACAACTTGCCGATGCAGCAGCCTTATCACTTGAAGAACAACGTCCAGTTCTCATTCAATACAAGCGTAAGATTGATTAAAAACTTGGCCTGATACCTCCCGATATCAGGCCAATGCTCATTCTACATGACAAATATTTAAGTGTGAGCTGCAAACACCTCTTTTGCGGCATTTAATCCGTTTATCGCAGCTGGCATTCCGCCATAAACCGACATTTGTAATATGACTTCACAAAGCTCTTTCTGTGTTGCACCAACGGCAAGTGCATGTTCGATGTTTACTTTCAGCTGAGGTGCTGTTTGCCCACCAAGGGCAGTTAAAGCTGCAACGGTTGCGATTTGCCTAGTTTTCATATCCAAGTCCTCGCGTGCATAAAGCCGTCCATAGGCAAACTCGATCAGAGTCTCTGCAAAGCCGGGAACGAGATCGCCGTAGTTTTGTTCGAGTATTTGTTCCAAGTCAGGGTTTAATGTGTCCGCGATTGCGCGGCCTTTGTCTAATGCTGAGATGCTCATGTATCTTCCTTTTTACAAGCTAAGTTTTCACCATCAATCTCGCCATCTAACACAGCTTGAAACATGGTAATCTTGTCGGACAGAACAATATCAATGTTTTGTAAGCGTTTGATCTCTTTGCCAACCGTTGCATGATGGCGTTTCATCAGATCAAGACGTTCAGCGATGGATTTGGGACCTTGGGCGCGAAGTTCTACATAGCGCGCCATATCTTTGATACCCATGCCGGTAGACTTTAAAACCTCAAGAAACGCGATCCAAACAAGGTGATCTTCACCATAAATCCGCCGCCCGCCGCCATCGCGAAGAGGTGTTGGGATTAAGCCAATTTTCTCATAATAACGGATTGCATCAATTGTCAGGCCGCTATGTTTTGAAAAGTCACCAATTTGCATGTTCTGTCTCCTTGCAGCTTTAGTAGTCGCTGGAGTGCACACCAGATCAAGCATTATTTTTGATAAATAAAAAAACCGCCATATGAAAGCTCATAGGCGGTTTTTTTGTTTTTACTTGATGTCTAGATTTTAAGACGTTTTAGCAAGCGCTTGTTCAATATCAGCAATCAAATCATCAGCGTTTTCAATGCCGATTGAAAAACGAACGATGTTTGGACCAGCACCAGCAGCAATTTTCTGCTCGTCTGTTAGCTGACTATGTGTCGTTGACGCAGGGTGGATAACCAATGAGCGTGCATCGCCCAAGTTTGCCACATGGCTGAACAATTCAAGACTATCAACAAGCTTCATGCAGCCTTCATAGCCAGATTTTAGCGCCACGGTGAACAGTGCACTTGCACCTTTCGGGCAGTAGGTTGCAATACGATCATATGATGGTGATGATTTAAGACCAGCATATGTCACAGCTTCAACAGCGTCATGACCTTCAAGCCATTCAGCAATTTTCACAGCATTTGCAACATGTTTGTCCATGCGCAATGACAATGTTTCAATACCCATAAGCGTATAGTGAGCGCCTTGTGGGTTCATTGTCATGCCAAGATCACGAAGGCCAATAGCAATCGAGTGGAATGTAAATGCCATTGGGCCAAGAGCTTCATGGAATTTCAAACCGTGGTAGGCAGGCTCAGCTTCCGATAATGATGGGAACTTGTCTGATGCAGACCAATCAAATTTACCACTATCAACAACCGCACCACCAGTCACTGAACCATTGCCAGTGAGGTATTTTGTTGTTGAATGGGTAACAAGTGTTGCGCCATGTTCAATCGGATTACAAAGATAAGGTGTGGCTGTTGTGTTATCCACGATAAGCGGGAGGCCTGCAGCATCTGCAACATCAGCAATGGCACAAAGATCAGCAATATGACCACCCGGATTTGCAATGCTTTCGCAATAAACAGCACGTGTATCATCATCAATGGCATCAGCGATTGCTTTTGGATCATCAAAGTCAACAAACTTTGTGCTCCAGCCAAAACGTGTGATCGTACGACCAAGCTGCGTAACTGTGCCGCCGTATAAACGATTTGAAGCCACGATGTTCTTACCAGGACCCATGAGCGGGAAAAGCGCCATGATTTGGGCCGCATGTCCAGATGAGCAAGCAACAGCGCCAGCGCCACCTTCAAGGGCTGCAATACGTGATTGTAGAGCGCCAATGGTTGGGTTGGTGAGGCGAGAATAGATGTAGCCAACTTCTTTAAGCGCAAAAAGGTTTGCAGCTTGTTCTGCACTTTTGAAAACAAAGGCAGTTGATTGGTAAATTGGTGGGTTGCGTGCACCCGTTGCTGGATCAGGTTCAGCGCCTGCGTGAATTTGTAGTGTTTCGAAGCTGTGCTTGCGCTCTTCAGACATGTGATACTCCCATCATGATTTTTCGTCTACATCGTTTTAGAGCAGAGCACCCAACATTGTCCAGCAACAATCCTTTTGCCGATGAATAGGTTAGCGGATTCTAGTTCCAAATTCGGTCAAGTAAAGAGATCCAATTTTTATGGCAGAGCTTTTCCATCAGATCGTCATTATATCCGTGTTGACGCATTGCATTTCGCAAGCATCCAAGGTCGCTCACATCGCCAATTTCATTGGGGATATGTGCGCCATCAAAATCAGACCCCATGCCAACGCGGTCCTCGCCCACATGTTCAATCAAATAGTCCAAATGCACCAACAGACTTTCAATAGGCGTATCTTCATTCATCGCGCCATCGGGACGGGTGAATGCGACGGCAAAATTAAGGCCAACCATACCGTCACTTTCCTTTATCGCAGCAAGCTGTTTATCGCTTAAATTACGCGCGTGCGGACAAATGGAATAGGCATTGGAATGTGTTGCAACAATTGGTTTGTGGCTGGTTTTTGCGATATCCCAAAACCCTTTTTCATTCAGATGCGATACATCCAGCATAATGCCATATGCATCACATTGTTTGACAAGTCTCAGTCCTGCATCAGATAAACCAGGCCCCGTGTCAGCGGTGCTTGGATATCTAAACGGTACGCCATGGCCAAAGATAGTCGGGCGAGACCAAACAGGGCCCAAGGATCGCAATCCTGCTTTATAAAACACGTCAAGCGCATAGAGATCTTCATCAATCGCTTCAGCGCCTTCCATATGCATAACAGCTGCAATGATATTATTGTCCAAGCAATTTTGGATTTGCGCGGTTGATGTGCAGATTTTTAAGGTGTTGGTTTTCTCAAGCTCAAACAAAAGTGCTGCCTGATGAAGTGCAATTGGCAGTGCTTCATGATGGGTCATCAGATCTGGCAATGTCAGATCATAAGGCGGATTTTGCATCGCCGCCATTGTGTCACCAAGATCGTCAGGCGAGGGGACGTAAATGGCAAAAAATCCACCTGCAAAACCACCTTTTTGAGATTTTGCTAAATCAATATGCCCAGATCTTCCGGTTACAAAAGATTGCGCAGTCTGACGGGAGTTCTCTTCATACAAACGAAAAAGAAGATCATTATGACCGTCAAAAATGAGCGGTGTTTTGGTGTCGTTCATACTAAAATTCCAACTATGCTATATTAGCCAACAATGATAATGCGAAGGGCTCTTGGTCCATGAGCGCCAAGTAAAAGCTTTTGTTCAATATCACCAGACCGCGAAGGCCCTGTGATAAAATTCACAACGCGTGGCATAACGATCTCGCCATCTTTGCTATCAAGTTTGCTCCAACTCGCTTCCATATCACCTTTAATGTCTTTGGCGGAAATCACCACAATATGGTGATCGGCCAAAAAGTTGATGGTTGTTGGGTTCGCTTGGCCAGATTCCATCAAAAGCGTACCAGTTTCTGCAATTCCGGTGGTCGCGTGGCTCACACCAACAAGATCGTTGCCGTCCGATGCACCCTTGGTGATCGTTAGGTTTTTATGCGATGCCCATTTCGCTTTTGAAAGCCGCTTGTCATGACCTGTTTTGATCGATGATGGCAGATTATGTTCGCGCAGATAATTGGAAATGTCAGCCGGTATATCTTCATATTTTTTAACGCGGACAACATTGGTATGAACCTTGGTGGCCATCTCGGTGAATAGCTTGATGCGGTCTTCAAGATTAACCTGACCACGTTTTGGAATAATACCAAGGGGCTTTTCGCTCAAGCGCTTTGCAACAATATCAGCGCGTTCTTTGTCGCTGGCTCTCTTGCTTAATGTGTTGCGGATATCACCTAAAATGTCATTGCGTGCAGAACTCATTATTTGGCCTCCTGCTTAAGCGCTTCGCGTTGCGCCCAACTTTGAATAAATGTTCGACCCTCAGGCGCAGGTAATTCGCGATGACGCGTCCAGCCCGATGCAAAGGGCAGCGATGAAATGCGCTTACTTGTGCCACCAAGCAATGACAGAACAGGCATGGCAACCGACATCAGCACTCGATAAAGTTTTGGACGTCTGGCAAGAAATGCCCAAGCGGCTAATCCGTAACGTGCAGCTCTTGGCTGGAGGTGTTGTTCATATTCTTTTTCACGCCAGTGCCGCATCATTTTTGGCAAGGGGATGCGCATCGGGCACACACTTTCGCAACGGCCGCAAAAGGTTGATGCATTTGGTAAGGTTCCAGCTTTATCAACACCCGCAAGAGATGGCGTTAAAACCGCACCCATTGGGCCTGGATAAATGGACCCATAAGCATGGCCGCCAATGGAATGATAAACAGGGCAGTGATTGATACAAGCGCCACAACGAATACATCGCAGCATCTCTTCAAATTCAGTTCCAAGCATGTCGGAACGACCATTATCAAGCAAAATTACGTGATATTCTTCAGGCCCATCAGGATCATCTTCACGCTTTGGTCCGGTTGAAAACGTTGTATAAACCGACATTTCCTGACCCGTTGCAGAGCGCGCCAAAATACGCAAGATTTGACTGCAATCGGCAAGTGTTGGCACGATTTTTTCGATTGAGGCCATCACCACATGCACTTTACCAAGTGTTTGGGTTAAATCGCCATTGCCTTCATTGGTGACAATGACGGATGATCCCGTTTCCGCAACCAGAAAGTTAGCGCCCGTAAAACCAATATCGGCATCAAAATACCGTTGGCGCAAAACAGCCCGCGCTTCAGCAAGCAATGTTTCTGGCTCAGACATATCCCGATCTTTATCAAGATGGGTATGAACACGGCGGAAATCATCCTCAATTTGGTTTTGATTAAGGTGAATAGCAGGCGCAATAATATGGCTTGGTTTTTCATTGCGAAGTTGAATAATATATTCGCCAAGATCGGTCTCAACAGGTTCAATGCCGTTGGCGATCAAGTGATCATTCAGCTCAACTTCTTCTGTGATCATGGACTTGCCTTTGGTCACAGTTTTCGCATCATGCTTTTGGCAAATCTCGAGCGCAATACGACGAGCGTCTTCGGCAGTTTTTGCCCAATGAACATGCCCACCATTGGCGATAACTTTTTTCTCGTATTCAGCCAAATAAAGATCAAGATGGGCCAGTGAGTGATCTTTAATCTCACGGCCTTTATCGCGTAACGCTTCAAATTCATCTAAACCTGCGGCAGCTTTTGCGCGTTTATCGATAAAGCCTTTTGGCACATTGCCAAGCGCACGCTGCAATTGTTTATCATCAAGTGCTACTTTTGCATTGGCTTTTAAATTATGAGATGTGAGTTCCATAGACGTATCCCTAATTTCCAGAAATTGGTTTGCTGTCAGTTTTGCCTGCCAAAACTTCTGCAATATGTCGAACTTGAACCTTTGAGCCTTGGCGTTTGAGCTTGCCCGCCATATTCATCAGACACCCCATATCACCTGCAAGCAACATATCGGCGCCGGTGTCTTCGATGCTGGATGTTTTCTTTGTCACCATTGAGTTGGAGATGTCTGAGTATTTAACGCAAAAAGTGCCGCCAAAACCGCAGCAAACTTCACTATCTTGCATCTCAGAAATGTCCACGCCATCCATATTCGCAAGCAATTTACGTGGTTGTTTTTTAATGCCCAATTCGCGTAAGCCAGAGCAGCTATCATGATAGGTTACAGTGCCCTTGAATGCGCCTTCAAAATCGCCATGGGTTTTGGTGATAAACATAACATCGGTTAGAAAGCTCACCAATTCATAGGTCTTTTCAGACAATGCATTGGCGCGCGCCAAGTTCTTCTCATCACCTTCAAAAACCTCAGGATAATGCTTTTTAATCATCGCAGTACAGGACCCTGAAGGAGCAACGACAAAATCGAATTCCTCAAAATTATCCATAACTTGTAGGGCAATGGCTTTGGTATCTGCGCGATCACCACTATTATAAGCTGGTTGACCGCAACAGGTTTGCGCCATAGGAACCTCAACCTCGCAGCCAGCATTTTCCAAAAGCTCAACAGATGAGAACCCAACACTTGGTCTGAAGAGATCAACGAGGCAGGTTACAAACAAACCAACTTTCGGTTTTTTGTTCCCATCGCTAGTGTGTGTGTGTGGTGTCGTCTCGGGCAATCTTATCTCCAATTATATTTGAACCGGAAGGGTCATTATTAGCTTGTTCTTTGTTGTAAACGTAGGCCTGAAATATGCTCACGTTCTTTCAATAATTGTGCTTCTTTAAAGCCTTCAATCACGTAATCAATATGCGTTTCAGCGTCTTTTCGCGCTTGATCAGCATCATTAAGGTTGATCGCTTTTATGATGGCTTGGTGTTGTTCCAAAAGTTTATCACGCGCATGGGGGATGTCGTAAATCATCATACGATTAAAAATCACACCGTCAGCCAATAGGCGATAACAGGATCTTAAACTATGAAGGAGGATGACATTATGCGCACATTCACCAATGGCATTGTGCAACTCGATATCAAGCATGGATTCTTTTTCGTGATCACCCAATGCATGGGCATCGACCATCGCGGTACTGATGTTGGTTAAAAGATCTTTATCTGCAGGTGTTGCTCTTTTGGCAGCCAATTCTGCGGCGATGCCTTCCATAGCTCGTCGGTATTCCAGATAATCCATGGTGGCTTTGGGGTGGCGGCCGATCAGTTTGATAACGGGGTCGGTAAAAACTTGCCCAGTTATATCTGCAACAAACGTTCCACCACCGGGGCGCGTTGTTAAAAGACCGTCTGCTTCAAGGGTCTTAATGGCGTTGCGCAAAACAGGCCGTGAGATATTCAAAAGGTTGGATAAGTCACGTTCGGAAGGAAGGCGATCTCCAAACCTTAAAATGCCCTCAAGAATCAACTTCTCAATATGCTCCACTGCTTGGTCAGCAGTTTTATTATGCGCAATATGTGAAAAAATGTTATGTGTCATGACCACCCGCGATTGACTAAAAAATATCAGTCAATTCGCGATTGGTCAATTAATTTATCCAAAATTATGTTTGGAGCTATTTATCCCAAGAATTAGGAAACAGATTTGATTGGGCTTGGTTCTTGAGATTCGTGCACATTGCGATCCCAATATGGCGTGCTGCCATAAAGCTCAGCCATATAATCAATAAACAGTCGAACTTTTAATGGCAGGAATGTTTTGCTTGCATAAACAGCATGAATAGCCACCAAACGTGAGCTTTCATATTGCGGCAAAACTTGCTTCAAGTGACCATTAGCAAGGCTATCACCAATATCCCAAGTGGAGCGGAGTGCAATACCAATACCCGACAAAACAGCTTCGCGAACGACTTCGCTTGAGTTTGTTTGGATGGGGCCGGTGGGTCTAAAATTAATCACACCCTCATTGTCTTCAAGGCGCCACACATCACTATTGTGGTTGGGGATACAGATGTGTTTTTCCAAATCCTCAAGAGATTGTGGAGTGCCATTGGCCTCCAAATATTCTGGTGTTGCGCATAATATTCTGCGCACAGGCGCAAGTTTTTTGGCCACAAGGCTTGAATCTTTAAGCTCTGCGATGCGAATAGCCAGATCATAACCTTCTCCAACAATATCAGTCATATCATCGTGAAGCGTCAAATTAATCTGAATATTGGGATTGTCTTGAAAGAACTTTTGCAAATGCGGCGCAACATGCATCCGGCCAAACGATGTTGGTGCTGAAATTTTGAGCGTACCGCGTGCAATATTTGAGCGCCTGCTCACAAAAGCTTCTGCGTCTTCAAGGCCCGCAAGAATAGCAACCACACGCTCATAAAAGCCTTGGCCAGCTTCAGTGAGTGAAATCTGACGCGTCGTGCGGTTCATTAGTCTGGTACCAAGACGATCTTCCAGACGGCGCAAGCGCTTAGATACGACAGCTGGCGATAGGCCAAGCTCGCGACCGGCCGCTGACATCGACCCTGCAGATACCATACGTGCAAAGACCTCAAGGTCTCCAAGATTGTTCATAATCAATTTCCTAGCAGTAGCTTTTGGTATAGCTTACGCGCGTTTTTATCCTTTGGATCATAAATGAGGTAGACATTTTTGTGTTTTTGGAAATAAAGTCTTGCAATTGCGCACATACGAATATCGTGGTAAATAATTATTACCAATTAATCAATCTGATAAATCACGATAATTTCTCAAGGATAATGATATGACTGAACTGATAAAGTTTCTTGAACCTGATTTAGACATCTTATCCAGACGACCCGATATTATTGCGGGATTAAAGGGGTTTATTCCAGATGATTGCCTCATTACTGATGAGCGCGAATTGGTGCCGTTTGAAACAGATGCATTCATAGCCTATCGAAGATTGCCTTTGGCGGTTGTTTTGCCGGAAACAACAGAGCAAGTCTCCAAGCTTGTGAAATATTGCAATGATCAGAATGTGCCGATCATACCGCGTGGGGCAGGTACGTCTCTTGCAGGTGGCGCAATCCCGCAAGAAGATGCCATTGTGATTGGCCTTTCTAAAATGAACCGAATTTTGGAAGTTGATCTGGATAATCGCTGTGCGTTGGTGCAGGCTGGTGTGACCAATATTTCAATCTCACAAGCAACAGATGCCGATGGGTTTTTCTATGCGCCTGATCCAAGTTCACAATTAGCTTGCACAATCGGCGGCAATATTGGGATGAATTCAGGCGGCGCTCATTGTTTGAAATATGGCGTAACAACCAACAATCTGTTGGGCGTTAAAATGGTGATGTTCGACGGTACAATTGTCGAAATTGGCAGCAAAGCGCTTGATCCTGGTCATTATGATCTACTCGGTCTTATTTGCGGATCTGAAGGGCAATTGGGGATCATCACAGAAGCCTATGTTAAACTCTTGGCAAAACCAGAAGGCGCACGCCCAGTTTTGTTTGGATTTAATACGCCAGAAGATGCCGGCCGCTGTGTCAGCGAAGTTATCGGAGCCGGTATTATTCCTGTTGCGATTGAATATATGGACAAACAAGCCATCGAAATTTGCGAAGCCTTTGCCGGTGCTGGATATCCGCTCGATGTGGAAGCCTTGTTGATTGTTGAGGTTGAAGGGTCTGACGCTGAAATGAAGGCGATGTTGGATAAGATTGTTGATATCGCAAAACGCCATGATGTCAAAACAATCAAAGAAAGCCAATCTGCCTTTGAAGCGGCCTTGATTTGGAAGGGTCGAAAATCTGCCTTTGGTGCAACGGGCCGTATTGCCGATTATATGTGCATGGATGGAACCGTGCCCCTTGGCCAGCTTGCTTATGTTTTGGAAAAAACAGCTGAGATTGTTGCGGGTTACGGCTTGCGTGTTGCCAATGTTTTCCACGCTGGCGATGGCAATATGCACCCGTTGATCCTGTTTAACATGAATGACCCTGAAGAGAGTATCAAAGCTGAACAAGCGGGCATGGACATCTTGCGCCTGTGTGTTGATGCAGGTGGCTGCTTAACGGGCGAGCATGGTGTTGGTATTGAAAAACGTGATCTGATGACACACCAATTTACCAAAGCTGATCTTGATCAGCAAATGGCGGTGCGTGCAGCCTTTGACCCCCAATGGATTTTCAATCCTTCAAAAGTATTCCCTCTTGAAGGGAGAGAAAAACGATGAGTGAAAAAGTGCAAAAATCTCCCACTTCAGTCGACGAACTCGTTGGCATTGTTCAACAAGCAAAAACCGATAATCACCAAATTGAAATCATTGGCGCTGGCTCAAAAAGAAACATCGGCCAAAAGGTCAATGCCGATATTGAGCTAAGTACTTTGGGCCTAACGGGTATCAATGAATACACCCATTCCGAACTCGTGATGAGCGCAAAAGCTGGCACGCCTTTGAGTGTTGTGGAAGCGGCTCTTGATGCAAATAATCAAATGCTGGCATTTGAGCCTGCAAGCTATGCAAAGCTTTTGGGCAATGATTGTGACCAGACAATTGGCGGCGTGTTTGCAGCCAATATGTCAGGACCGCGTCGATTAAGCATTGGCGCTGCGCGTGATGGATTGTTGGGTATTAAATTTATCAACGGCAATGCCGAGCAGATCAAAAGCGGCGGCAAAGTTATGAAAAATGTCACGGGTCTTGATCTGGTCAAACTCTTTGCTGGCTCATGGGGAACGCTTGGCGTGATGAGCGATGTGACATTTAAAGTCCTGCCGCGTCCGGAAACTATGAGAACTGTCATCATCCTTGGTTTGGATGAAGCGGAAGCTTCAAAAGCGATGGCGCTTGCGATGGCGCAAACCGTTGAAGTCTCGTCGGCGGCCCATATCCCATCAAAACTATCAACTGATTTCTTCGATGGTGATATATCAAATAAATCTATCACAGCATTTAGATTAGAGGGCTTGGAAGCGTCAGTGAATGATCGTGAACAACGATTACATACAGCATTGAAAGCCTATACCGATCGAGACGTTTTGGATGCAGATCAATCCGCACGTCTTTGGAAAGAAATCGCCGATGTAAAACCATTCTGTGATCAATCTCAATCGTCTGTGTGGAAGGTTTCAGTCGCTCCAACAATTGGACATCAGCTTGTCGCTGAAATGCGGAAATCTCGTGATTTAGATGCGTTTTATGACTGGCAAGGTGGTCTGGTTTGGATGCGTCTTGAAAATGGTCATGAGGCAAATACTCTGCGTCAGATCATCAAAAGTTCCGGTGGTGGACACGCAACTCTTATTCGCGCGGATGAGGCAACAAGAGCCAAAGTGTCTGTGTTCGAACCCATGCTTGCTCCTGTTGCCATGTTGTCAGAACGCATAAAACTACAATTTGATCCGGATAATATTTTCAATTCTGGTCGGATGACACTTACGAATAGTGCAGATTTAAAGGCGGCGGTTTAATCTATGAGAACAGAATTTTCCCCAGAACAATTAAAAGATAGCAAAGTTGCTGAATCTGAAAAAATCCTGCGCAAATGTGTGCATTGCGGTTTTTGTACAGCCACTTGCCCAACATATGTAACCTTGGGCAATGAGCTTGATAGTCCACGCGGCCGGATTTATTTGATCAAAGATATGCTGGAAAACTCACGTCCTGCGGATGAGAAAACAGTCAAGCACCTTGATAGATGCCTATCATGTTTGGCGTGCACTACGACTTGCCCATCAGGTGTGGATTATATGCATTTGATCGACAATGCCCGCGTCTACATTGAAAAAACCTATGATCGCCCCTTTGCTGATCGCTTTGTGCGTTCGTTGCTAGCCAATATTCTGCCCTATCCAAAACGGTTCCGTTTGGCGCTCAGATTTGCACAAATTGGACGTCCATTTGCACCTTTGTTTAAACGGGTAAATGCGCTCAAACCAATGGGTGCGATGCTTGAGCTTGCGCCGCACTCTATTCCAACGGATAGATCATCAGCATTACCTGGAACGCGTAAAGTCGATGGGGCAAAACGTGCGCGTGTTGCTATCCTGTCAGGCTGTGCGCAACCAGTGCTCAATCCTGCAATTAATGCAGCCACAATGGACTTGCTAAATAGGTTCCATGTCGAGGTGGTTATTCCCGAGGGCGAAGTCTGCTGCGGAGCTTTGACCCATCACATGGGCCGCGAAGAAGCTGCGCTTCAGTCCGCACGACAAAATGTTGACGTTTGGACAAAACAAGTCGATGAGGGCGGTTTAGATGCCATCATCATCACGGCGTCTGGCTGCGGCACAACGATCAAAGATTATGGTTATATGCTGGCCGATGACAAAGATTATGCCGACAAAGCAAAGCGCGTGTCTGAACTTGCAAAAGACATTACCGAATTTTTGGTTACATTAGATTTGCCAGAAAAAACACGTGAGAAAGAGCTGATTGTCACCTATCATTCAGCGTGTTCAATGCAGCATGGTCAAAAAATCACCAATGCACCCAAAGACTTATTGCGCAATGCAGGCTTTAAGGTTCGTGAACCTGCCGAAAGCCATTTATGTTGCGGATCTGCAGGTACCTATAATATTTTGCAAAGTGAAATTGCTGACAAGCTAAAAACGCGAAAAGTCGATAATCTCGAGCGAACCAAACCTCATCTGATTGCAGCAGGTAATATTGGCTGTATCACCCAAATTGGATCCGGTACCGAAATTCCAATTGTGCACACGATTGAGCTGTTAAACTGGGCTTATGGTGGTACTAAACCAAAAGATGTGCCCGCTGAATTAAGCTAGTTACAAGACAAGAAAAAACCCGGCTGAGATTTCAACTGGGTTTTTTGATTTGTAAAGTTTCTAAAACTTATGCACCAAAGATATTTTTCTTAACTGTGTAATATTTTGCGCTTGATTTACCAGGTCCGATAACAATCACCTTGGCACCAACTGATGCACGTTTATAAAGATGCTCGACATCTTTATTGACCATGCGAATGCAACCAGATGACATGTTCAAACCGATGGTCCAAGGCTGATTTGTACCATGGATACGGAAGATAGTGTCGCGGCCACCTTTGTAAAGATACATAGCGCGGGCGCCTAGTGGATTGTTAATACCACCTTTCATGTATGGCGGGATAATACGACCATTGCGTCTTTCGCGCGCGATCATTGTTTTTGGCGGTGTCCATGAAGGCCATTCAGCTTTACGGCCGATTTTCACTGTACCATTCCATCCAAAACCATCACGGCCAACACCAACACCATAACGGATGGCTTTGTTTTTGCCTGTTATGTAATAAAGGTATTTTGTGTTGGAATCGATGATGATCGTGCCAACTTTTTGAGTTGTATTAATGCGAACATTGCGACGCTTAAACTTTGGGTTCACGCGTTTTTTTGTTGCAGCAAGAATAACATCATTTTGTTGCGCTTGAACAAGTGGTTGTTGATCAACAGTAAATGCGAAGGACGCAGGCATTGCGAACAAAGTCGCAAGCACAACAGTCAGCCCCAAATAAAGAGTGCGAGAAAGTGTCATTTTAGTGTTCCCCATGGTTTGTTTTGTTGGAAAATACCATTCTTTTTACATTGTGCAACATGTGGAATACAAAAAGTGATGATCAAAACAGAATGATTTATGGATTTATTGAAACAAAAATAGAAAAAAGCCTCGGCAACTTACGCGCCGAGGCTTTGATTTTTATAAGGTGATTAAACTGAAAGTCTAAATAACGCGGACCTTCGCGCCAACTTTTGCACGTTCGTATAGGTCAACCACATCCTGATTTCGCATGCGAATACAACCAGATGATACTGCTTGTCCAATGGTCCAAGGTTGGTTTGTTCCGTGGATACGATAAAGTGTTGAGCCGAGATAAAGCGCGCGCGCTCCCAATGGATTAGCCAGACCACCTTCCATAAACTTTGGCAAAATGCGGCCCTTTTTCTTCTCACGCGCAATCATTTCAGATGGTGGTCTCCAAGAAGGCCACTCTTTCTTCTGCGTGATTTTCTCAACGCCAGTCCAATCAAAACCAGCTTTACCAACACCAACGCCATAACGACGGGCTTCACCATTGCCTAGTACAAGGTAAAGGTGACGGCTCTGGGTATCAATAATGATTGTGCCAGGTTTTTCGCTAATTTGATAGCTGACGACTTGTGGTAAGAATTGCGAATCCAATTGCGGCGTTGCTGATTTCTTCGACTTTTTAGGCTGAATGGATGCCTGACGCACAGGGCGCTTTTGAACCTTAGGCTGATAGCTGCGGGTTGTCGTTGCTTGGCGCTGAATTTGGCGCTGTTGCACATAGCCCTGCTGGACATTGCGTTGTTGTGACTGGTTGCCACGAAGTTGCAGAACCCAAGGCGATGCAAGGTCAGGACTTAGGACAACAGGTGGTTTTGGCAAATATCTATCGTTCGCCGTTGCAGGTGACATAAATAATGCCATAGCCGCAAATGTTAAACTGATAATCTGTGTTTTCATCAAAGTTACTCGTTACGTTAGTATTGATCGAAAATTCCCTAAAACAGGGGCTTGGGATCAAATGTGACGAAGGATTGATACCAATTTATGAATCAAAATAGATAAAGGGCGATTTGAATGATAAAGCTTTTGGCAAGGTTATTGAGCGGTTTACTTGGTCGGTTAATAGGTTATTAATTTGTTCAAATCAGGCGTTAACCAGTTAACACTTGCACAAAAATACGATGAAAAGGGCGAGGATGATAAAATGGCAGATGACGGATTGATCACCGGTGAAGATAGAATAACTCGCTGCGCTTGGCCGGATAAACTACCTGATTACATTGATTATCACGATCATGAATGGGGCCTGCCAATGGCCAATGATACCCGTTTATTTGAGAAAATTTGCCTTGAAGGCTTCCAAGCTGGCCTGTCATGGCTGATAATTTTGCGCAAATGCGAGAATTTTCGTAAAGGCTTTGCAGGCTTTGATATCCCAAAAGTTGCTAAATTTAATGAGGATGATATCGAGCGCCTTGTGCAGGACGCAGGCATTATTCGCCATCGCGGCAAAATCAAATCCACAATCAACAACGCAAATCGTGCGCTCGAAATGCAGGTCGAATTTGGCTCGCTGGCCAAATATTTCTGGAGCCAAGAACCCGATGCAATTGAACGTCCTAAGGTGATGGATTTTGAAACCTTAAAAACTCTGGGGTTTACAGAAAGATCAACCGCAATTTCAAAAGATTTGAAAAAACGTGGTTGGAGCTTTGTGGGGCCCACAACGGTCTATGCATTTATGCAAGCCATGGGTCTGGTCAATGATCATCTGGAAGGATGTCAGCATCGGCAAGTGATTGAAGATGCCCGCGCAAAGTTTATCCGGCCCAAATAAATAAGAAATTAGCTGCGTTTGTTTTTTGCCAAAATAGAAATTGCAACACCGCCCAAAATAAGCGCGGAGGCAAGGGCAAAGCGGAATGTCCAAGCCTCGCTTAGCACTAATGTGCCGCCAAATCCTGCAAGCACGGGAACGGTGAGTTGCACAATGGCAGCTTTGGTCGGGGTGATTTGTTTCAAAACGCGATACCAAAGCGCATAACCCAAGCCCGATGTGATGGCGCCCGATGCAATGGCAAGCAATATGCCATATTGAGTGATATCAAGTGATGAGTACATCACCACTAAAAGCGCCAATGCCATGGGCACCGACAAGATAAAATTGCCCGCTGTTGCCATCAACGGGTCAGATGCCGATTTGCCGCGCAAGGAGTAAATGCCCCACGCAATGCCAGAAAATGCCATCAGCAATGCGGCCAATGGATCGGGTGCTTCAAGTCCGGGAGACACCAACCAGATAAAGGCACCAAAGGCGATGATCATACCCAACCATTCCAAACCTGATGGGCGATCACCTTTAAATAAGGACCAGCCAATCATTGTGGCCTGCACACAAGCAAACAAAATCAGCGCACCGACACCCGTTTCAATATTAATATATGAAAACGAAAATGCCGCTGCATAGACAAACAATGAAACCGCAGAAAATAGATTGCCGCCAGATAGGTTTTTCCGCGAAAACCCTTTTGATACAATGACCAATATGGCCAGCATGATCGCGCCAGATCCAAGGCGAATGAGCGAATAGCTCGAAGCATCAATAGCGCCATCTTCAAGCGCCGTTCGGCCCAAAATTGAATTCGCAGCAAAGGCCATTATTGTAAGGGCGGTGAGAAGAAAAATGCGCATATGAGCTAGCCTAAGTGGGTTATGGGTCTAAGTTTGGTTTCTAACATGGTGTTTGAATGAATGAAACTTTATTTGAGCGCTTGATGGCAAAGCTGCAATGGGCTAGGAAACGGTAAATTAAATTGCAATCAAGTTTGCCGATAAATGTGATGCGAACCAGATAAATTGCATGAACAGATAAGAGCTATATTGTTATGAGTGAGAAGAAAAAAAAGCCACACAAACTTAAACCGCGTTTGCCACGTGGCTTTCCTGATCGTTCGCCAAGCGATATCAAAGCAACCGACGAAATGCTGGGTAAGATTAAAGCGGTTTACGAGCGCTTTGGGTTTGAACCTGTAGAAACACCATTGTTTGAATATACCGATGCTTTGGGTAAGTTTTTACCCGATACGGATCGTCCAAATGCAGGCGTATTTTCGCTGCAAGATGATGATGATCAATGGATGTCATTGCGCTATGATCTAACAGCGCCTTTGGCCCGCCATGTGGCTGAAAATTTCAACGAAATCCAACTGCCCTATCGCACCTATCGCAATGGCTGGGTGTTCCGCAACGAAAAACCAGGCCCAGGCCGTTTCCGCCAATTCATGCAATTTGACGCAGATATCGTCGGCGCACCCGGCGTGCAAGCCGATGCAGAAATGTGCATGATGATGGCCGACACAATGGAAGCACTTGGGATCAAGCGCGGTGATTATGTTATCCGTGTGAACAATCGAAAAGTGCTTGATGGTGTCATGGAAGCGATTGGTCTTGGCGGTGATGAAAATGCTGAGAAACGACTTACCGTGCTACGCTCGTTGGATAAGCTCGATAAGTTTGGACCAGAAGGCGTTAAACTTCTACTTGGTGAAGGACGTTGGGATGGTGGCAATGAAGATGAAGGTGATTTTACAAAAGGTGCAGGTCTTAGTGAAAAGCAGATCAGCGTATTGGAAGAAAAAGTAATTTTCTTTTCTACAGGAGCCCGCTTTACTAAACCAGACGGGAGACGTGGTTCCGGAGATGATACGATACTCGACGATCTATCCTTAGATGATCCTGATGCCTTATGGCTTAATAATAGTGACCTTGCCGGAATGATCCAAACTCGAGGAGCTGATAATGAAGTTGGGCGTGAAGCAGCAATAGAACTTAATAGTATGGCAAAAATCTTTGAGGGTTCTGGCTATGGTACAAGTCGTATTTTAATTGACCCGTCAGTAGTCCGCGGCCTCGAATATTACACAGGCCCAGTTTACGAAGCAGAACTCCTGTTCGATGTCGTCAACGAAAAAGGTAAAAAAGTCCAATTCGGTTCTGTTGGCGGCGGCGGTCGTTATGATGGTTTGGTGTCGCGCTTTATGGGGCAACCTGTGCCTGCGACCGGATTCTCTATCGGTGTGTCGCGGTTGATGACAGCGCTTAAAAACCTTGGAAAACTTGGCGGCAAAGAAAATGTGGGTCCGGTGCTGATCACAGTGATGGATAAAAAGCTGATCGCAGATTATGCCCAATTGGCACAGACATTGCGCACAGAACTCAACCCTCTTGGCGCAGATGGCCAACCGCTTGGGCTGCAAATTCCTGTTGAATTATATCAAGGCAATCCAAAGAATTTCGGCAATCAACTTAAATATGCCGATCGCCGCAATGCGCCGATTGCCATTATCCAAGGCTCGGATGAAAAAGAACTTGGCGAAGTTCAGATCAAAGATTTGATCGAAGGCAAACGCATGTCCGAAGAGATTGAAGACAATGCCGCATGGCGTGCAGCGCGTCCGGCTCAGATCTCAGTGCCTGTAGGTCAAATGGTCGATAAAGTTCGCGAAATACTCGCAGCTCAAGCTGCAGAACAACAAGCATTAGAACAAGAGGCCGAGTAATGTTACCCGCCGGATTAAAACTGCTATTAGCCAAAGTTGAAACTCAATTACTAAGCTATGATACGGAACTTGTCGAAACACCGATTGTTCAACATGCTGAGCCGTTTTTGAACATGGCGGGTGAAGATTTACGCCGCCGTATTTTTCTAACGCAAAGCATTTCTGGTGAAACAAAATGTTTGCGCCCCGAATTTACCATTCCAGTATGCAGTCAGCATATTTTAGACCATGAAAACACACCCAAACGATATGCTTATTTGGGACAAGTGTTCAGACAGCGCCGCGATGGACCCACTGAGTTTTTCCAAGCGGGCATTGAAGACCTTGGCCATGAAGACCTAGCCAATGCAGATGCAACAGCAATCGCAAATGCTATTGGGCTAGTGAGCGAATGCGCAGTTAATCAAAACGTGCAAGTCACCATGGGCGATCAGGCGATTTTTGCAGCTGTGCTTGATGCACTTGGCTTGCCCAAGGGCTGGCAAGCTCGCTTACTCAATGCATTTGGTGATCAAAGCTCATTGGATGAAATGCTTTTAAAACTGGCAAAACCAGAAGAGCAAGTCGCGCTCGATGGTGAATTGAACGACATTATCAAAAGCGAAAACAAAGATCATTTAGCTGAACATTTGACCAAGCTTATGAAGGCAACCGGCTATTCAACCAATGCCAGTAGGTCGCCTGCAGATATCGCCCATCGTGTGGTCGAAAAAAGACGTTTGTCGCAAGTGTCCTTAAGTGAAAACGAGCTGGCAATACTGCGTGAGTTTTTGTCGATTAAGATCTCATTGGATAGTGCTGTTGCCAAATTAGAGGCGTTCGCGTCTCATTCTGGCTTGGCAATCGAGCCATCGCTTAAATCATTCAGCGAACGCATATCTCAACTTGTTGCGATGGATATCGATATTTCCACAATCGGCTATGGCGCAGCCTTTGGCCGTCCGTTGGATTATTACACCGGACTTGTGTTCGAAATCATCGACACAGATACACAAGAAGTTCTTGCCGGTGGCGGCAGATATGACCGCTTGATGGAGCTTTTGGGCGCTGGTAAAACCATTCCTGCGGTTGGCTTTTCTTTGTGGTTAGATCGTTTTGAGGTGACAAAATGACAATAACAATTGCATTACCGTCCAAAGGTCGAATGAAGGACGATACGTTAACCGCATTTAAAAACGCTGGTATGACCGTCGCATCTCTCGGCAATGATCGGTCTTACTTCGGCAACGTTGTTGAAAATCCAGACATTGAAATTTCATTCATGTCAGCCAGTGAAATCGCAAAAGAACTTGCAAAGGGCTCCATCGATTTTGGTGTCACTGGCGAAGATCTCGTGCGCGAACAAATCATCGATACCGATGATCATGTTAAAATTTGCGCGCGACTTGGATTTGGTAATGCCGATGTGATCGTGGCCGTTCCAGATTTTTGGTATGATGTCACCAGCATGTCCGATTTAGGTGATGTGGCGATGGGCTTCCGTGCACGTCATGGCCGCAGACTGTCGATTGCAACAAAATACTGGCAGCTGACACAACAGTTCTTCTCATCTCAACATGGTATTCAATTATATCGCATTGTTGAAAGTCTGGGCGCAACAGAGGGCGCCCCTGCTGCTGGCAGTGCAGATATCATCGTTGATATCACCTCAACCGGGTCAACGCTTCGCGCCAACCACCTGCGGATTTTATCAGATGGTGTGATTTTAAAATCAGAAGCATGTTTGATTAGCTCAAAAAAATCACCGAATACAGACAGCGCTTTGTTTAAAAAGATTGCACAAGCTTTTTCGTAATGTTGTAAAAACAGAAAAACCGTCTCAATGAGACGGCTTTCCATCAGTTCGCACTGATATAAATGGTTAGCAATTTTCGGGCGCTGAATTTGCTAACCCCCTGCGAGTAAACCCACAGAGCCAATACAAAAAACTGCGGGTTATTTTGTATTGCTGATATTTATTACGCCGTGAAATTCGCTTTGGATCACTTGTAAGTTTGAATTAAATGATAAACTTCAGAAATAACAGTAAGTTGTTGATTTTAGTTTGCAGTCTTACTGAGTGAATCTATGCGGTTTTTCCTGTGGGAATTTGGGGAATATAAAGACCCCGCCAATTGTCCCTTTAGCCTGGTGATCCAAATCTGACTGACCAACGCAAAATACAGGCTGCGTATCACCATCACCCGTTTGAATGCTTGTGGCATAGGAAAACCGTGAACTAAGTTTTGAAACGGCTTCAAAAAGCTCAAGTATATTTTGGTGATCTTCATCGCTATAGGAATTGATCAATTTGATCATGCCGCAAAAATTATCGGTCATACCATGAAGATAAGCAGCGTTTTCGCTGATTTGAAAAACACCGTTTTGGGTATCTGCCGACCATTGCTCAACACGGCAAAACTTTTCTAACCGGCGAATATCAGCCGCAGCAAGTGGCGGACCGTCAGGCATGTTTGTGATCCCATCATGGGGCCTAGTCTGAACTTTAAACACGGGCGGGTAACCTCAGATCGTAGATGGTAATGCATCATGTATCCATAACTCGATAGGTATTATTTGAAACAAAGCCTAGGCAGAAAGAATCAAATAATATGGGCATTTATCGAGTGCGGTTTGTAAGCCACAAGTTGGAGAATAACTTCATATTCCCTCGAACACACTTGGTAAATAACAAGTTAATACGTGTATATCAAACGATTTATCGCGTTAGAGTTAATGGTAAAATTTGTGTAAAATCGTCCCGATTTAAAACGCTTTGATTTTCATGAAGTCATAAAAAAAGAGCGACCCGAAAGCCGCTCTCTTCAAATTTATGCATAAGGGGATGATTTACATCATACCGCCCATACCGCCCATGCCACCCATATCAGGCATTCCACCGCCACCGGCGCCCGGTGTTTGTGGAATTTCAGCAATCATGGCTTCTGTTGTAATCAGAAGACCAGCAACTGATGCTGCATCCTGCAAAGCTGTGCGAACAACTTTAACCGGATCAACAATACCCATTGCGATCATGTCACCATATTCGCCAGTTTGTGCATTGTAACCGTATGTCGCATTGTTTTCGTCGAGGATTTTGCCCACAACAACTGACGCTTCGTCACCAGCATTTTCAGCAATCTGACGAGCAGGAGCTTGAAGTGCACGACGAACGATATTGATACCAGCTTCTTGGTCAGCGTTTTCACCCTTAACCGTGATTGTAGAAGAAGCACGAAGAAGTGCAGTTCCGCCACCAGGTACGATACCTTCTTGAACAGCAGCACGTGTTGCGTTCAATGCGTCATCAACGCGATCTTTGCGTTCTTTAACTTCGATTTCTGTTGAACCACCAACGCGGATAACAGCAACACCACCAGCCAATTTGGCAAGACGTTCTTGAAGTTTTTCTTTGTCGTAATCAGAAGTTGTTTCTTCGATTTGAGCTTTAATCTGAGCAACACGGCCTTCGATTTCAGCTTTTTTACCAGCGCCATCAACGATGATTGTGTTTTCTTTAGAGATGTTGATACGTTTTGCAGTACCCATCATTTCCAAAGTAACATTTTCAAGCTTGATGCCAACATCTTCAGAGATCACTTGACCACCAGTTAGGATAGCGATGTCTTCAAGCATTGCTTTACGACGATCACCAAAACCAGGAGCTTTAACTGCAGCAATTTTCAAACCACCACGAAGTTTGTTCACAACAAGAGTTGCAAGCGCTTCGCCTTCAACATCTTCAGCGATGATAAGAAGTGGCTTAGATGTTTGAACAACAGCTTCAAGGATAGGAAGCATTGCTTGTAGGTTAGACAATTTTTTCTCATGAAGAAGAATGTAGCAATCTTCAAGATCAGCAACCATTTTTTCAGGGTTTGTCACGAAATACGGTGACAAGTAACCACGATCAAACTGCATGCCTTCAACAACTTCAAGCTCTGATTCAGCAGTTTTTGCTTCTTCAACAGTGATCACGCCTTCGTTGCCTACTTTTTGCATTGCTTCAGCAATGTCAGCACCGATTTGCACTTCGCCATTGGCAGAAATTGTACCAACTTGTGCAACTTCTTCCGAAGTTTTGATCGGCTTAGCAGAAGCAATAAGAGATGCGATAACATCTTTAACAGCCATATCAACGCCGCGCTTAAGATCCATTGGGTTCATGCCAGCTGCAACAGCTTTGCCGCCTTCGCGAACGATTGACTGAGCTAGAACAGTCGCAGTTGTTGTACCATCACCAGCAGTGTCGTTGGTTTTTGATGCAACTTCGCGCAACATTTGTGCGCCCATGTTTTCAAACTTATCTTCAAGTTCAATCTCTTTAGCAACAGATACGCCATCTTTTGTGATGCGCGGTGCGCCGAATGATTTGTCGATGACAACGTTGCGGCCTTTAGGACCAAGTGTCACTTTTACAGCATTTGCAAGAATATCAACGCCATTAAGCATTTTCTCACGAGCTGAACGGCCAAACTTTACTTCTTTAGCAGCCATGTTTTTTCTCCTTGGGGCGTACCTTTATCGGTATGAGCCCTAGATTGTATAAAATTAAATGAATGGAATGTGTGTGGTCAAAGCGATTGCTTAACCGATCACGCCCATGATGTCTGATTCTTTCATGATCAAAAGCTCTTCGCCTTCAAGCGTTACTTCTGTACCAGACCATTTGCCGAACAACACGCGGTCACCAGCTTTAACGTCAAGCGCAACAAGTGCACCTTTGTCATCACGGATGCCTGTACCAACAGCGATAACTTCGCCTTCAGAAGGCTTTTCTTTTGCTGTGTCGGGAATGATAATGCCGCCAGCTGATTTTGCTTCGGACTCAACGCGGCGTACTACGACACGATCGTGTAACGGACGGAAATTTGTGTTTGCCATTTTCTCTACCCTAGATCCCTCAATAATGAAGTGGATGATTAATTCTCAGACGAACTCTGAGCTACATTGTTAGCACTCTGTATTGAAGAGTGCCAAGCATTTTGCAGATAAGATTTGTGCACGTAAGAGTCAAGGTTTTATTGAAAAAAAACGTCGAAAACGGGTAATTTAATCTTTCAACTTGTTTTTCTCCCATGCTTAGGTCATGAGCATAGCACGCAATTAAAATACAAAATTTAGGGTCTTATAACAGCTATGCTCAAAAAACTTGATAATTTAACAGATCTTGATGACAAATATGATGTCATCTTAAGTGATGTTTGGGGCGTTCTACATAATGGCGTTAGCGCATACAAGGAAGCAGCAACAGCGCTGGTTGGAATGCGTGCAGCTGGCAAGACAGTTATTTTGATCACAAATTCGCCACGCCGGAAACAAGGTGTTGTTGCACAGCTCGAAACGCTTGGCATTACATCAGATAGTTATGATGAGGTTGTCACATCCGGTGAGTTAACCCGCCGTCTGATCGAAAAGGCACCTAAAAAAGTATTTTTCCTTGGGCCAGATCGTGATCTGCAATTGTTAGATGGCTTAGATGTTGAGCGCGTTGATAAAGACGCCGCTGAAGCAATTGTCTGCACGGGCTTTTTTGATGATGAAGTTGAAAAGCCTGAAGACTATCAAGACATACTCACTGAGTTCGTTGCAAAAAACCTACCATTCATTTGCGCAAACCCAGATCTCATTGTTGAGCGCGGCGAGCGAATGATCCCGTGTGCTGGTGCAATCGCAGCTTACTACAAAAAACTTGGCGGCGAAGTCTTCGTTGCGGGTAAACCTCACTCTCCAATGTACCAAACAGCTTTAGAAGTCGCAAAAAACCTTCGTGGTGATGTGGACCCATCGCGGGTAATTGCCATTGGTGACGGTATGCCAACCGATGTTCGTGGTGCGGTAAATTACGGTCTAGATCTCATTTTTGTCGCGCACGGTATACACATCAATCAATATGCAGATGGTGTTAGCATTGATGATTTTAGGTTGGCAGGCTTTTTGGCAAAAGAAGGTGTGCGCCCTAATTATTGGATGGAATGGGTTAAATAATAGGCTGATTGATCAATGGCGTTGAAGCGGTTTTCAGGTGAAGAAGTATTGCCAAACGAGCTACGTGGTGGCGTGGTGGCGATTGGTAATTTCGATGGTGTCCATCGAGGGCATCAATCCGTTTTGGATAAAGCGCTCTCTATTGCCAAAGAACGCAATGTACCAGCATTGGTGATGACCTTTGAGCCGCATCCGCGAGCACTCTTTCAGCCAGACAACGCACCCTTTAGAATTTCACCTGCAGCCTTCAAAGCTGATTTGTTAGATGCCATTGGCTTTAATGCCGTTGTTGAACAAAGGTTTGACAGTGATTTTGCAGGATATTCAGCGCAAAACTTCATAGATGATATTTTAATCGCAAAGCTTGGCGTGTCCCACGTGGTAACTGGCTTTGATTTCCATTTTGGCAAAGCGCGCGAAGGCGGTCCGGCTTTTCTTATCGCTGCCGGAGACAATCAAGGTTTTGGCGTGACACTTGTCGACGCATTCCGTGATGAGGCTGCAGATGTCATATCATCAAGCCGGATTAGAGAGCTTCTGACCGAAGGTGATATCGCCCATGCAGCGGGTCTGCTCAATTATCATTTCACAGTTCGTGGCAAGGTTATCAAAGGCCAACAACTGGGCAGAACATTGGGCTATCCAACGGCCAATATGATTTTGAGCCAAGAAAATGGCCTAAAGCCCGGTATTTATGCCGTTAAGTTCAGAGATCAAGCCGGCAAGCTCAATAATGGTGTTGCAAGCTTTGGATTTCGGCCAACAGTGGAAGACAATGGCGCAGCAATTTTGGAAACATTCGTGTTTGATTTCAGTGGTGATCTTTATGGTCAAGAGTGCCAAGTTCACTTGATGTCCTATCTTCGTGGAGAAGAAAAATTTGATGGCCTAGATGATCTGGTCAAACAGATGAAACTTGATGAAGCAGAAGCAAGAGACTTATTGATGTATATCCAGCCCATCAGCCCGCTCGACAAAGCCATATGTTTTGATGAATAAAAGTAAAGTTAACCTCATCACCGGAGCAACATCTGGTATCGGCTTTAAATTGGCTGAAAAACTCAGTGCGGACCATGATCTTATTCTGGTGGGGCGCAGAGATAAGCTAAGTGTGGCAGGTCTTTTGCCACAAAATGCGCTTTATATCGAAGCTGATTTCAATCAACCAGCAAAAGCTGCAGAACATATCAAAGATGCGCTTGATGCTGCCAATATCACAGAGCTTGATCAAGTCATTCAATGCGCTGGCACCGGATATTATGGTCAGTCTCAAGATGAGATCTTAGATAATGTCACTCAGACTTTGAACGTAAATTTGCTATTTCCAACATTACTGGCCCATCAATTGATGACAATGGTCGAGCGGACCAAAGGTCAGATGATATTTATTGGCTCTGTTGCCCATAAAGGGTCACCAAATATGGCAAGCTATGCAGCCAGCAAAGCAGGATTAGCTGGTTTGGCGCGATCATTAGCTGCCGAATGGCAAGATAGAATAAATGTCCAAATCATTCATCCCGGGCCAACATTGACGCCAATGCTTGAAAAAGCGGGTTATAAAATTGGTCCTGAACGCCGCCTGTTTTTATCACCAGACGTGATGGCGACAGAAATCATCAAGCAGATGGACAAAGGTCACCAATCTAAAACCATCTTTTTGGGCGCCAAGTTAAAAAATGCGCTTTTGGGCCTATTTCAACGAAAGAATGCCGCATGAAGGTTTGGAAAAGAGCCCTTGTGACAGGCGCGGCCAAAGGTATAGGCGAAGCCTTGTGCAAAGAGCTGATAAAACAGGGTGTTGAAGTCACCGCAATTGACCGCAATAAGATTGAATGGTCCAATGAAGTGGATCATAACTTATTGAATTTAATGAAAATAAATCTTCTTAACTCAAAATCAGTTAATGATATTCTTTCAAGCTGTTCAATAGATGACAAATATGACCTCATAATCCACAATGCAGGCGTGTCTGCGACGGGTAAATTTGAGGATATTGATCCAATTGCCTATGAAAATCTGTTGCGTATTAATCTTTATGCACCGATTGAACTAAACTTGGCGATGTTGGCGGCAAAACGCTTCGCAGCGCAAACTAATATCGTATTTATCTCATCCCTATCTCACGCAACGGGGTATCCAGGTGCCGCCGTATATGGCGCAAGTAAAGATGCAATTGCCGTCTACGCCAAAAGTATCCGCAAACCATTTGCCAAGCTTGGTTTAGCTGTCACCAGCGTTTTCCCAGGGCCTGTGCGTACAGAACATGCAGAACGTCATGCACCTGAGGGGGCAAAGGCTGAAACACGTATGTTGCCTGATGTTTTGGCTATCAAAATTCTACAAGCCGCAGCAAAAAACAAAAAAGTTTTATATCCGGGGTTGGTCGCAAAATTCACACGGGTTTTGGGCGCTATTGCACCTCGCATGATGACGAAGTTAATGCGCAAAATCATCTATGATAAACTGGACCGATCTGTCTGGTAGTTGCTACCGTGAAGGCTTTCCCAGAGTCTTTCACTAACATTCCCTTGGTCTTTCACTCACATTACTTGCGAAAACTCTTTTCTTAGACACCAAAACACTTTAAGAAGCGGATCAAGTACATCAATAAAAGCCAGAGAGATTTAATTTGTTCTCCTTAAAGTCATTTTTATTGGCTCAAATAATACGAATTATAAGCCCGGCCTCCCTATCAATATAGCGGAGTCCCGGGATTTCAGCGTTTTAAAACGCTCTTCTCACATTAGATGATAATTTTCCCCGTGCGTTTGTAAGCATGGATGTTGATAAAGTTGATAACATGACTGACGAGACTTTCGATTATTCCAAAACACTCAATCTGCCAAAAACAGATTTCCCGATGCGCGCTGGTTTGCCAAAAATGGAACCAAGCATGATCGCAAAATGGGATGAGATGGGGCTATATAAAGAGCTTCGCAAAACATCAAAAGGCAAACCGCAATACGTGCTGCATGATGGCCCTCCCTATGCAAACGGCAATCTTCATATCGGTCATGCGCTGAATAAAATTCTAAAAGACATGATCACACGCTCATTTCAAATGCGCGGGTTTGATGCAAATTATGTTCCGGGTTGGGATTGCCACGGTCTACCGATCGAGTGGAAAATCGAAGAGCAATATCGCGCCAAAGGCAAAGATAAAAACGATGTTCCAATCAACGAGTTTCGCCAAGAGTGCCGCGAATTTGCTGATCACTGGATTGGCGTACAAACAGATGAATTCCGCCGTCTAGGCGTCGAAGGTGATTTTGAAAAGCCGTATAAAACAATGAACTTCTCATCAGAAGCCATCATTGCAGGCGAGTTGATGAAGTTTGCAAAATCTGGCCAACTCTATCGTGGCTCCAAACCCATCATGTGGTCTGTTGTTGAGCGCACAGCCTTGGCAGAAGCTGAAATTGAATATGAGATGTACGAGTCTGACACAGTTTGGGTGCAGTTTCCAATTGTCAAAGGCCCTGATGATCTTCTTGGACTATCCGTTGTTATCTGGACAACAACGCCTTGGACGATCCCGGGTAACCGCGCGATCTGCTATTCATCAAAAATCAATTATGGTCTTTACGAAGTTGCATCAGCTGAAAACGAATTTGGCCCACAAGCGGGTGATAAGCTCGTCTTTGCCGATGCTTTGGCGCAAGGATGTGCTGAAAAAGCAAAAGTTGAATTCAAACGTGTACGCGGTGTGACGGCCAAAGAATTGGACGCAATCACCTGCGAACATCCTTTAAGTGCGTTCAACGAAGCCTATAAATTAAATATTCCACTGCTCAATGGTGACCATGTGTCCGATGATGCAGGTACAGGCTTTGTACACACAGCGCCAAGTCACGGCCGTGATGATTTTGAAATCTGGGTTGCAAAGCGCAATGAGATCGAAGCGCAAGGCATCTCGTCTGATATCCCATTCCCTGTTGCCGATGATGGGTCTTACACTGATGAAGCGCCCGGTTTTGGCGATGTGTGTGTGATCGATGACAAGGGTAAAAAAGGTAAAGCCAACCAAGCTGTGATCACAGCATTAATTGGCGAGAATAACCTGTTTGCCCGTGGTCGTGTAAAGCACGAATATCCACATTCTTGGCGCTCTAAAAAACCAATCATCTTCCGCAATACGCCACAATGGTTTGTCTATATGGACAAAGATGGTGTGATCGGTGATGCCAAGCAATCAAATGCCGGGACGCTGCGTCAGGTGGCACTTGCTGCCATTGATGAAACACGCTTTGTACCAGCGGCAGGCAAAAATCGCCTTCGTGCTATGATCGAGCAACGCCCTGATTGGGTGCTGTCCCGTCAACGTGCTTGGGGTGTGCCAATCTGCGTTTTCCGCAATCCAGACACAAATGAAGTGATTCCAAGTCCAGATTTTGCAAGATCCGATGAATTGGCAAACCGCATTCAAGACGCGTTTAAACAAGAAGGCGCAAATGTATGGTTTGCTGATGGCGCAAAAGAGCGCTTCTTAGAAGGCATGGTCGATAATATTGATGAGTGGGAACAAGTCCGCGATATCTTGGATGTTTGGTTTGATTCAGGCTCAACACACGCATTTTGTTTGGAAGAACGCCCAGACCTGAAATGGCCAGCAGACCTATATCTTGAAGGCTCCGATCAACACCGTGGTTGGTTCCATTCCTCACTGTTAGAGAGTTGCGGAACACGTGGACGCGCACCTTATGATGCTGTGCTCACCCATGGTTTTGTGATGGCAGATGATGGCCGCAAAATGTCTAAATCTCTTGGCAATGTTGTCACGCCGCAAGATGTGATCAAACAATCGGGCGCTGATATCTTGCGCCTTTGGGTGTCATCTGCCGATTATGCAGAAGATTTGCGCATCGGGCCTGAGATCCTCAAAACATCTATCGATGCCTATCGCAAAATGCGTAATTCATTGCGCTGGATGCTTGGCACCCTGTCACATTATGATGGCGAAGAAATTGCCTATGCAGACCTTCCTGAGTTGGAGCGCCTGATGCTTCATCGCTTGGCAGAGCTCGATGACATCGTGCGTAATGGCTATGATGAGTTTGATTTCAAACGTGTGTTTGCAAGCCTATCAAACTTCATGAATTTGGAACTATCTGCGTTTTATTTCGATATCCGCAAAGATACGCTCTATTGCGATGGTCCTTCGAGCGTTGCTCGTAAAGCGTCACTTCAAACAATCAGCAAAATCTTTGATTGCTTGGTCACATGGATGGCGCCAATGCTACCATTTACAATGGAAGAAAGCTGGTTGTCGCGTTATCCTGACGAGACGTCAGTTCATCTTGCGCAGTTTGCTGATATTGATACAGCTTGGGTTGATAATGATCTTGCTGATAAATGGCAGAAGATTAAAATAGTTCGCCGTGTTGTCACAGGCGCGCTTGAAGTCGAGCGCCGCGAAAAGCGCATTGGTTCATCTTTAGAAGCTGCACCTGTTGTCTATGTCGATGATGCCGAACTGATCAAAGCGATTGAGGGAACTAATTTTGCAGATATCTGCATCACATCAGACATCACGATAAAAGCGTCTGCTGCCCCTGAAGGCGCCTTTGTAATCGATGATACAAGTTCCGTTGGTGTTGTGCCTGATATGGCCCAAGGTCAAAAATGTGCAAGATCATGGCGTGTCACAAATGATGTTGGATCAGATGCTGAATATCCTGACGTGTCAGCGCGCGATGCCGCTGCACTTCAAGAACTTAAAGTGCTTGGTCGCTTGTAATACAACAAGGTGAAACCGGAATATTAACCGGTTTTGCCGAAAGTTGATAAAATTGTAATAACGTTATTTGCGAATTATAGCACGATGCGGTAAAACTTGCCTGAAATCCGCCGGAATTGAGTTTTAAAACGGCGTACAATTACAGTTTGTAAAGTGGAATTCCCAATGTATGTGGTGAAGAGTTTGGCAGAAAAAATGAGTAAAATAGCTCCGTTAGCAATCGTTTTGACAGGTCTTGGCATGCTTCTTTCAGGCTGCCTATCCTCTCCGACCTATGGAACCGACAAAACATCTTCGGCTCAATTGTTCGATGATTTAGGAAATATAGCCTCTCTTAAATCCCAAAAAGGGGCCGAAATTGATTACAAGCCGCGCCCAGATTTGGTGAACCCGCCATCAACAGGTCAATTGCCTGAACCGCAATTGAGTGTTGTCGAAAACGACCAAATTTGGCCTGAATCACCTGAGGAAACGCGTCTAAGATTAAAGGCAGAAGCAACCGCAAACCAAGACACGCCTGGTTTTAAATCACAATTGGCTGTTGCTGGTAAAAACGGTCAGAATTTAACGGCAAAACAACAGCGTGAAGCTTACAGACAAGCCCGCGCTGTTCAAAAGGGCGCCTATACCGAACGTAGATATTTGTCTGATCCACCTGCTGAATACAAAATTCCATCTTCAACAGCGCCAATTGGCGAGCTTGGTGAAACTGAAAAAGCAAAAGAGAAAAGACGTCTTGCCGGTGCAGAAAAACCAGGCACGGGCAAAAAATGGTGGCAGCCGTGGAAAAAGTAGTAGGCTTGGGAAAAGTAATTCTGGTCTTTACGAGATCTAAATTACCTTTGACGGTTGAAAAAATCTTTTAAAATTTGCGCACACACATCAGATTGAAATCCAGAATAAACATCTGGCACGTGGTGGCATGTTGGTTGATTGAAAAATCGTCCGCCATTGATAACACCGCCGCCTTTTTCATCTTCTGCACCAATATAAAGCCGTCTGATCCGTGCAAATGAAATGGCACCCGCACACATGGCGCAAGGTTCAAGCGTAACATACAGATCGCAATCGATCAGTCGTTCTTGGCTCAATTCTATGCCGCCCCGACGGATTGCTAATATTTCGGCATGAGCCGTGACATCATTTAACGCGCGAGTTTCATTTCCTGCTCGGGCAATAACCTGGTTTTGATAGACCAAAACAGCACCAACAGGGACTTCGGAGCGCATAGCAGCAGCTTTTGCTTGCTCAATTGCCATACTCATGAAGCTTTCTTCAGCCAATATTATTATTTCCCTTAACGTATCGGTTTGAAACTGTTAGGACAGCCATAACAAAGGCAAACACCATATGAGCTCACAAGACAAGCCCCGCACGGGCAAGAAATCCGACAATCAGTCACCAAAAGCCGAAAAAGGCGAAGGTAAGAAACTGGTTTCAAAAGATCGTGCACAAAATTCTGCGCAAACAGAAGCAGCACCCGTCATGATGGAAGGTCGCATCGCAAAAATGCTTGCGCGCGTTGGTATCGCATCGCGTCGTGAAGTTGAACGTATGATCGAAGATGGTCGCGTTAAACTGAACGGCAAAGTGCTCACCAGCCCTGCGGTCAACGTCACGCAAAATGACAAGATCGAAGTTGATGAAAAGCCAATTGGCGGCATCGAACGCACGCGACTTTGGCTATATTACAAACCAAGCGGTTTGGTCACAACAAACAATGATCCCGAAGGCCGGACAACCGTTTTTGAACGCCTGCCAGAAGATCTGCCACGCGTCATGTCTATTGGCCGTCTCGATATTAATACCGAAGGCTTGTTGTTGATGACCAATGATGGTGGTTTAGCGCGAACTTTGGAGCTACCTTCAACGGGTTGGTTGCGCCGCTATCGTGTGCGTGCTCATGGTCAAATTACCCAAGCCAAACTTGATGAGCTGAAAGAGGGCATCGCAGTTGATGGTATTCTTTATGGCTCAATCGAGGCCACGTTAGATCGTGTGCAAGGGTCCAACGTTTGGATCACAATGGGTTTGCGCGAAGGTAAAAACCGCGAAATTAAAGTTGTGTTGGGCGCTCTTGGGCTTGATGTAAACCGTCTTATCCGCTTGTCTTATGGTCCATTCCAATTGGGCGAATTGGGCGAGGGTAAGGTAGTTGAAGTTAAAGGTCGCATGCTGCGCGATCAGCTGGGCACCCGTCTTGTTGAAGCATCTGGTGCAAATTTTGATGCGCCATTGCGTGAGCAAGAGAAAAAAGAAGAACAAGAAAAAGCTGCCGAGTGGAAACCTAATAAGCGTAAGCTGACGGAATCCGAGCGCAAAGAACGTGCGCGCGATCGTATTGGTACGCGCCCTGAAGGCCCTGATAGCTATCGTAAATTCTCTGATTCAAAATACGCAAAAGAAGAAGAGAAGGCTGAAAAGCCGCGTCAAAGAGGCCCGAGAAATCGCGCAGCTAATGTCTGGATGGACAAGGGCGGACGTCCAACGGTTGATAAAAAAGAAGAGCCAAACGATGGTGGTCGCGAACCAGCAAAAGGCAACTGGCATCGTCCAAAAGACAAGCTAGATCCGCAAAAAAGCTTCCGCAGTCCAAGCAATAAAAAATCAGCACCGACTGCTGAAAAACGTGTGCCTGGTCAAAAACCAAGTTTTGCAAAAAGTAAGTCGAAGAAGAAATAAATGCGAATTGTCGGTGGTAAATATCGCGGGCGCGCAATCGCTGCGCCCAAAAGCGATAATATTCGCCCAACAAAAGACCGTACACGCGAAAGTCTGTTCAATATTTTAGAACATTCTTATGCCGATTACCTTCAAGATGGTCGCGTATTGGAGCTGTTTGCAGGCACAGGCGCGGTTGGGCTTGAAGCCCTTTCGCGTGGTGCTCATTCTGTTGTGTTTGTCGAAGACAGTGTCGAAGGCAGAGGTTTGCTGCGGCAAAACATCGATAATCTATCGCTACAAGGTTGCTCTCGTGTCTTCAGGCGTGATGCAACCAAGCTTGGTCCGTGCGGCAAGTTCAAACCTTTCAATGTCCTATTTGCTGATCCACCTTATGGATTGGGCATGGGTGACAAAGCCATTAAGTCTGCTATTATAGGTGGGTGGTTGGTCGATAATGCACTCGTTATTTTAGAAGAACGAAGCGATGTCGTGCCAGATTTAGGCCCAGAGTTTGAGTTCCAAGATAAACGCCCTTTTGGTGACACAAATATCTGGATATATATCTATTCTAATCATTGATCTCTGTTGCCGATATGAATGGCGCAAGATGTCATAAATGAAGTGTGAGGCTTTAATTGGCGGGCGATAAAACAGTTGCAGTAGCATTCGGTGGCGGTGGTGCGCGCGGCATTGCACATATCCATATTATCGAAGTTTTAGATGAGCTTGGTATTAAGCCTGTTGCCATTAGCGGCACATCCATTGGTGCAATCATGGGCGCTGCTATGGCCTCTGGTATGAGCGGCTTAGAACTTCGTGAATATGTTGCTGAAACAACGGGTAAGCCAAGCAATATAGCTTCGAAACTATGGAAATCACGTCGTCCAACGTGGAAATCTGCAATAGCTGAAGGGCTTCGGCTTGGGCAGTTTGATATAGAGCGTATCTTAAACGCATTTTTGCCGGAACAAATTCCAGAAGAGTTTACCGATCTAAAAATCCCAACAAAACTGATCGCAACAGACTATTATGGTCACTATGAAACGGTAATGGATCAAGGCAATTTACGCTCAGCCATTGCAGCATCAGCCGCCATTCCTGCTGTTTTCAAACCCGTCTTTCGCAATGATCGCTTTTTAATTGATGGTGGTATTTATAACCCACTTCCTTTCGACCATCTCAAGGGTATGGCCGATATCGTGATTGCGATTGATGTGGCCGGTTTTCCAACCGGTGATGCAAGTATCCGACCAAGCACAACAGATGCAGCCTTTGGTGCGAGCCAATTGATGATGCAGTCAAATATCAACTCACGCTTACAAAATTCACCACCAGACATCTTTCTCGTGCCAGATGTGCACGATTTCCGTGTTCTCGATTTCTTGCAAGCAGATGAAGTGTTGGAAGCAAGCTCCGGTATTCGCGAGACATTAAAAACAGCCCTTGGTCAATTGCTCGATTAGCAAGACCTTTTACAAGGCAGAGGCTTTGCCGCTAGTAAACGGTGATTGAGCTGCCGGTGGAATACGATGGTTTTGATCATCATCTTCATTGGCTTCTCGTTTTTCCAAGCCTTTGATGACCCTCAAGCATACGATTGCACTTGCAATACCAAAAAACACCGCCCCAAGACCATAGCCTGCCAATGCGCCTTCAATTCCGTAATATTGCGACCCCACCCAAACGAACGGAATGACACCAAGCGTCGAGCGGCCCCAATTGAACATGGTGGAGTAAAATGCGTAGCCTAAATTATTAAAGGCCGCATTTGCCGCAAACAACATGCCGTTGAATAAAAAGCTCATACTAATCCATAAGCAAAAGAACGTGATGATCAATCGCGCCTGTCCTGTCGCGCCAAATACATCAGCAATCAAATTGCGAGATAACGCCAATACGATTGAGATCGCAACGACATAAATGGCTGTAAAAATGAAGCTGTCTTTGATGGCCTCTTGGATACGATCAAATTTTCGAGCACCCAGATTTTGACCCAATATAGGCCCAATGGCACCCGATAGCGCAAATAAAGCACCAAAAGCAACAGGAATAATGCGCCCAACAATCGCCCAACCCGCAACAGCTGAATCTCCATATTCCGCAATTGTTGCCGTCATATAAGTATTGCCTATTGGAGTGGCGAGCTGGGTCAGGATTGCAGGTGTTCCAATGATCAAGAAAGGCTTTATTTCGCGCATGATAATAGTGCCAGTTGGACGTGCGACAAGATCATGGATTTTGATCAAGGCATAAAGACCAAATCCAACCATAAAGAGCCGTGATAAAACAGTTGCAACGGCAGCACCATTCACGCCCATATCCAGCCCAAAAATGAAAATTGGATCAAGGCATGCAGATGCAAAGCCAGCACCAAGCGTGACATACATTGCACGTTTTGCGTCTCCAACTGCTCTTAACAACGATGCCGCACACATGCCCAATCCCAAAATGGGCAGCGATAAGATCACAATTTGCATATAGCCTGTCGCAATCTCAGCTGTCCGTCCTTTAGCACCAATGGCTTTAACCAAATCATTTATAAACGGGTAGGCCACGGCAACAACAATGACAGCCATCACAAACATATAAAACAACGAAGCCCCAGCAATAGCGCGTGCTTCTTCTTTGTCACCCCGTCCCAAAGCGCGCGACGTGAGTGCTGTTGCGGCAATGGATAGGCCAATATTGAGCGACATGGTGAAAAATAACAATGTGCCAGCATAACCAATGGCTGCTGCCAACTCATCTTCGCCCAACATTGAGATGTAAAACAGATTGAACGCATCAACCAAAAATATAGCCACAAGACCAATAGAGCCCGTTGCGGTCATGTTGATCACATGACGCATTGTGGAGCCCGTTACAAATTTTGCCTGCTCTGGCGATGTTGATTTGGTCATGTTGACTTGCCTTCTATATTATCTGTTTTTGGCTTGACCAAAGGCTCTGGCTTAACGGGCTTTGTCAATATTTTATCAAGTCCAGCCGCAATGCCTTCTGCTTCTTGCAGGGCAAGGCGTTCTTCATCGCGATGGCGAACTTCTTTGGCAATATCATGTGAGTTTTGTTCGCTTAGACCCAAGCTTTCAAGGGTTTTACGCCCAAACTCAATGCCTGATTCAAAAGTTTCACGCAATTCATAATCTACCCCTTCGGCGCGAAGTGCAAGTGTGTGCGCACGATCATAAGAGCGCACGAACAGTTTGGCTTTGGGGTAGGTCGAGCGAATAAGTTCCACAATTTTATCTGTTGTTTCGCGGTCATTGGTACAGATGGCAACAATTTTTGCCCGTTCAATGCCTGCAGCTTTAAGCACATCGCGGCGGCGTCCATCGCCAAAATAAATACGAAACCCAAATTTTCGAGCATTGCGAATACGTTCCGCTGAATGGTCCAAAATCGTAACGTCTGTGCCGCCGGTTAAAAACATTTGTGAAGCAATTTGTCCAAACCGCGAAAAGCCAATCAACAAAACATCAGAGCCTGCATCTTTGAAGTCCTCTTCCATACCCTCAGTCGATGCCGCCGTCATAAAATAAGGGGCGAGTTTATTGACAAAGGGCGTGAGTGCCATGGTGATGGTCACTATGGAGATCAAAATAGATGCGGTTGCTTGGGATAAAAGACTGGCAGAAACTGCCGCTGTAAACAGTACAAATCCGAATTCACCACTTTGTGGCAAAAGACTGGAAACCCGAATAGATTCATTGGGGTGCGCACCAAATCCTCGGCAGACATGATAAAGCACAATAAATTTGACAATCAAGATCGTTGGCACGGCGATTAAGATGATCATCAAATTATCAAGCAAAACCGTCAAATCGAGCGATAGACCCACAGCCATGAAGAACAAGCCCAGCAAAATCCCGCGAAACGGTTCAATGTCAGCTTCAAGTTCGTGTCGGTAAGATGATTCTGACAGCAAGACACCGGATAAAAAAGCGCCCATTGCCATGGATAGGCCAGCAAATTCCATCAAAGCACCTGCGGCTAAAACAACAAACAAAGCCGCCGCAATCATTGCCTCTTTAGCGCCAGTGCTTGCGATAATCTGAAACAGTGTATTGAGCAGATATTTACCAGCAACAACCAAGAACACAATTGCCAAGACAGCAATTGATACACCCTCAAATGAAAAGCCAGAACTATCATCAGAACGTGGCGCTAAAAAAGCAATCAGTGCAAATAGCGGGATGATCGCAATGTCTTGAAACAACAGGATGGAAAATGTTTTTTGCCCATATGATCTGTTTAAATCACCGCGTTCATCTAAGATTTGCAACGCGAAAGCTGTGGAAGACAGCGCAAGGCTGAAGCCGATCACGATGGATGTGGAGAGGGATTGACCGGCAAAATAATGCGCCATGGCCATAAAAATAAGTCCGGTGACGATAACTTGCAGGCTGCCCATGCCCAAAATATCACGCCGCATACGCCAAAGTCTTGAAGGTTTTAACTCAAGTCCGATGATGAACAGCAATAAAACAACACCAAGTTCGGCAAAATGTAAAATTTTCTCGCCATCGGCAATAATGCCTGTAATGGGCCCAATCACGATACCAGCAGCCAGATAACCCAAAACCGTGCCCAAACCAATGCGTTTGAACAAAGGCGCAGCAATAACTGCGCTGCCTAAAAGAACGATCGCATAGTTAAAAAGATTAGCGTCTTCGCCGGACATCGGTTAAAATCCATATGAATGTTTCTGACAAGTTCGTGAGGCAAGATATGATTGCCTTGATATATACCTTATTACAGCATACATGGGCCAAGAAGAAAGGCCAATTCTATGAAAGATTTTATACAGTCTCAAGATCTTCTCGCGCGCGCTGAGAAGTTAATAGCAGCTGCCAAAAGTGCCGGAGCCGATGCCGCAGATGCGGTGGTTGTGCGTGGGCGCTCTCGTTCAGTTTCTGTGCGATTAGGAAAAGTTGAGAACACTGGATCATCAGAAAGTGATGATTTTAGCCTCCGCGTTTTCGTTGGGCAAAAAGCTGCAAGCATTGGCGCAGGCCAAGGTGGTGATGATCAAGCATTGGCAGAACGCGCTGTTGCGATGGCCAAAGCCTCGCCCGAAGATCCCTATGTATGCTTGGCAAATAAAGATGATTTGGCCACCGACATTATCAATCTTGATCTGTTTGATGGCACAGAAATTTCTGCAAACGATATGACAGATGCAGCTCTTGAAATGGAAGAGGCAGCTTTGGCTGTTAAAGGGGTCGCAAATTCACTTGGCTCTGGTGCTTCATCAGGCATGGGTGGTCTGGTCTTGGCCACATCAGAAGGTTTTTCTGGTAGTTATATGGTTTCCAACTTCTCCCGATCTGTAAGTGTGCTTGCAGGCGAGGGAACCAAGATGGAGCGGGACTATGACTTTGATAGTCGCTTGTTTTATTCCGATCTTGATAGTTCAAAATTTATTGGTGTTTCAGCCGCAGAACGTGCGGTCAAACGCATAAACCCGCGCAAAGTACCAACAGCATCTGATGTCACCATCGTTTTTGATCCTCGCGTATCGCGCGGGATTTTTGGTCACTTAATTGGCTCGATTAATGGTGCTTCTGTTGCACGCGGAACAAGCTTTTTAAAAGATAAAATGGACCAGCAAGTTATGGCAAGTAACATAACAATTATTGATGATCCAAAAATCGCACGACGTTCGTCATCCCGACCATTTGATGGTGAGGGCGTGAATGGTGAACGCATGACGATGGTCGAAGACGGTGTGTTGAATAATTGGTATCTCAGCACAGCGCTTGGTCGGCAGCTTGGTCTAAAAACCAATGGACGCGGATCACGCGGCGGTTCAAGTGTTGGTGCATCTTCAACAAACGTGTTGGTCAATCCGGGTGATCAATCACCTGCAGATCTAATTTGCTCCATTAAAAGTGGACTATATGTGACCGAAGTTATTGGCCAAGGCGTTGATATGGTCACGGGTCAATATTCTCGCGGTGCATCTGGCTATTGGATTGAAAACGGTGTTCTCACATTCCCAGTTTCAGAGATTACCATTGCATCTACTCTTCAAGAGATGTTCAAACGCATTGTGATGGCAAATGATATCGACCCAAAATATTCGATCGCTGCGCCAACAATTGCTATTGAGGGAATGACACTTGCCGGTGAATAACGCGTCAATGCACGAAGATTTAGAACTTATCAAAAATGCGGCTTTGGCAGCTGGCGAAATTGCATTAAGGCATTTCGGCAAGGATCCAGAGATTTGGTATAAAGGTCAATCGCGATCTCCGGTGACAGAAGCCGATCTGGAGATCGATCAATATTTGCACAAAACCCTTTTGGCAGCACGTCCAGATTATGGTTGGTTGTCAGAAGAAACAAAAGATAATCCGGAGCGACTAACAGCTACCCGTACCTTTGTTGTTGATCCTATTGATGGAACACGTGCGTTTATTGCAGCGACTGATCAATGGTGCATTTCCATTGGTATTGTTGAAAATGGTCGTCCCATTCATGGTGTTTTGGTCGCCCCTGTTCGCAAACAAGTTTTCTTGGCATCAACGGGCCAAGGCGCCACGTTAAATGATGTTTTATACACACAAGACAATCTACCTGTGATCAATCAGCCAGAACGTGTCATTCTTCCTCGTGAAGTTATTGATCATGTTTTGCCAGACTATAAACAAAAAGTTGAACAGGTCGATGGCGCGCGCTCGCTTGCCCTTCGTATTGTGGGTTTGCTTGAACAAAATGCAGATGGAATCTTTGTCAGAAAAAATTCACGCGATTGGGATATGGTCGCCGCCGACCTCATAATAACTGAAGCAGGGTATAAACTTGTCGATTTAGAGCTAAATGATGTTGTTTATAACGAAATTGAAACCCGTCATGGGGTTTTGTTTGCAACAAGGCCAAGTTATATACCTGTTATGAAAACAGCATTCGTTGGGTAAGTCCAACACATCCAATATCATAAGAGGATATTTGAAATGACTAAAGAAGATCCAAAGCAATTGTTACATCTGGTATTTGGTGGCGAATTGGAAAGCCTTGATGGAATGGAATTTCGTGACCTTGAAGATATGGATGTTGTGGGTATTTACCCCAATTATGAAACAGCCTTTGCTGCTTGGAAATCCAAAGCTCAAATGACGGTTGATAATGCACATATGCGTTATTTCATTGTGCACATGCACAAGCTTTTAGACCCCGATCAGGACAATTGATCTAAATTGACCTGTCCGGGCGATACATCCAGATACATGTCTGGGCTTTGATGTGAGTAGGCGAAAAATTGGAAAAGCTATCCTTCGCTCAAATCTTTTTCAATCCTTTGCAGCGCGTATTTTCTATAGTGCTTTGTGGTTCATTTATAAAACCAACCGCATTGATAAAGAGGATATGGCAGAGCAACATAAGATTGCCTACCAACATAGTCCTGCAATATTTGTATTTTGGCATGGCCAACATCTTCTCACCTCGTTTGTTGCGGCACCGGGCCAAAAACTGGTCGCACTTGTGTCTAAAAGTGCTGATGCTGAGATCAATGCTAGAATATTGAAACTAGCGGGCCATGATGTGGTGCGCGGGTCTGGCGGCAGGGTTCGCGAAGCTGCGCACGAAAAAGGTGGCGTGTCGGCAACGCTCGCATTGAAGGACGCGCTCAAATCGGGTCAAAATATTGGAATCATTGCAGATGTATCGAAAACTGCACCACGAAAATCTGGAAAAGGTGTCGTGAGATTGGCAAAAATGTCTGGCCGTCCGATTATTCCTATTGCTGTTGCAACGAGTAATTTTAAAGTCATTGAGAAGAGCTGGGACAAAACAACCATTAATTTACCATTTGGTCAGTGTTGCGTTCGGATCGGAAATCCTATTTATGTATCAAAGGATAGTACGCGGGAAGGGTTAGAAGAGAAGCGATCTGAGCTTGATATCGAGTTAAATCGCATCACATCTGAAGCCTATAAAGTTGTTGGTTCACATTCATGAGTATTTTATTGTCGCGCGCAGTACTAAGCGGGTATCGATGGGCAGGCGCTGCGGTTTACCCGTTGCTGGGGCCTTATCTTGCCTATCGCGCCGCCAAAGGTAAAGAAGAGCGTGAAAGACGCAATGAGCGCTATGGCCGTTCCAAAGTGCCGCGCCCAAGAGGCCCGCTCATCTGGTTTCACGCCGCAAGTGTTGGCGAAACAATTGCTGTTATTCCGCTGATCGAGGAAGTTGTTAGCCGAAATATCACTGTGGTTTTAACAACTGGTACGGTAACATCGGCAAATATCTCTAATGAACGATTGGGTGACAAAGTTATACACCAATATGTTCCGCTTGATTTAAAGCCCGCCATTAGTAATTTTTTGGACCATTGGTTGCCAGATCTTGCCATTATTTCTGAATCAGAGATTTGGCCGATGACGATTTTGGAGCTGGGTGCACGTCGCATGCCACAAATTTTGGTCAATGGACGCATGTCAGATAAATCATTTGCCAGTTGGAGTAAATTATCCGCACTGTCCGATGCGTTGTTTGAAAATCTATCCCATGTGGTTGCGCAATCAGAATTAGATGCAGAACGGTTTACAGCTTTAGGCGCAGAACCTGTCAGCGTGTCAGGAAATTTAAAAGTTGATACAGATGCACCGCCCGTCGATGAAGCAAATTTAAAGCACTATCAAGATCAGATTAAATCTCGACCATGCTGGGCGTCAATTTCAACATTTGAAGGCGAAGACAGCATTATAGCTGACGCGCATCTTAAAATTTGCGCACGTTTTCCAAAAGCCCTTTCAATCATTGTTCCTCGCCATGTCGAACGCGCCGATGATATTGAAAAAATGTTGATTGAAAAAGGCCTCAAAGTTGCCCGCAGGTCTCGCGGTGATGAAATCTCACCCGATGTGAATGTATTTTTGGGAGATACCACAGGCGAGATGGGGCTTTATTTGCGCCTGTCTGAAGTGGTTTTCGTGGGGAAATCTTTGGTCGGTGAAGGCGGGCAAAACCCGTTAGAGCCTGCCATGTTGGATTGTGCTATTCTAACAGGTCCGAATGTACAAAATTTCAGAGATTCCTATCGTGCCTTGTTGCAAAATGGTGCTGCGCGAATTGTCAAAGATGGCGATATGTTGGCGGCTTGCGTTGGCTTTCTTTTTAGCAATGATG
>CAXBCW010000001.1:0-141379 GCA_963974325.1 uncultured Rhizobiaceae bacterium | reverse complement strand
TAAAACCAAACCAAGTCAACAAACAAATGTAAAAAAATGCAAAGTTTTTTGATTTAATTGCATTTAGCCTTGAATAACTTTGCAGAAAAACCATTTAATCTTATAAAAACAATAAGATAACTATTGTTAATTTCATACAGACTAGTGCAAATAAAATCGATTAATTCGCCACTTATGCCATAATACAATCACAGCATACCATAGTTCCGTCACCTCACCTATAGTTAGATAAAACAGGCTCTAATAGCTGCTTCAGTCGCAGCTTAGGTGACACCCTATATATAGAGCATTCTGCACAAACGACATCAGACACTAAACAATAGGCGCTACATATAAAGTCCCAAGGTAAGTCGAATTCCGCATCTCTCAGTACTTCTATGTTTGGATACCTCTTATATATGGCTCTATATATCCTTTTATATATCATTCTATATACCCCCTCTTATATGCCCCTTTATGTATCCTCTTATATATCCCTATATGTATAGAGTACTCAATCACGCCTCTTCTGTAGTCGTGGCTCTATTACCAATGGTGTTGGCTATGCCCTCTCCCGCTATAGATAAGATATTTAAGAAAATACGGCGTTCATCATTTTTCCTATTTCATAATTAGGACTGGGCGGTCATATTGCAGCCAATTAACAAAGTTTATTGGTGGAATAGAAAACATGCTTGGTAATGATGAGAATTTGATTGAAGATGTGCGGTCCAAATTTGCACATGTAGATAATTGCCCGTTTCAAGGCGAACGTATCTTTTTTGAAAATGCAGGTGGTGCCCTCACCCTAAAGTCTGTTGTTGAAACATCTGCAACATTTGCAGCAATCCCAGACAATCAAGGCCGTGATAACCCAGCCAGTCACCAATTGGTCAAAATGATCAACAAAGCCAAAGACGACGCCAAACTGTTCTTTAATGCAACAGGTGGTCAGGTATTTGTTGGCGAAAGCGGTACAGAGCTATTGTTCCGCATTATCAGTGCTGCAATTATGGCTTCTGAAAAGGGTGGCATTGTTCTGGGGAGCACTTTGGAGCATCCGGCATCACGTAGCGCCTGTGAAAAATGGGCGAAAGCTGCTGGCAAACCACATATTCTAGCAATACATAATGATGCGACAGGTTCAGTGTCTGCAGAAGATTATGCTGACCACATCACACCTGATACTCGCGTTGCCACAATATTACACACTTCCCCCGTCAGCGGCATGGGCGTTGATGTTGGCGCAATTGCGAAATCAATTCGCGCAATTGCACCAGATTGCTTCATTATTGTAGATGGTATCCAACATGCTGCCCATGGCGGATTGGATATTGATAGCTATGATATCGATGCTTATGTCATCTCACCCTATAAAGTGTTCTCCCGCCATGGATATGGTCTGGCCTGGATATCAGACAGACTATCTGCATTGCCGCATAATTCACTTGTGGGCGGACCAGACAATGCTTGGGAATTGGGTACCCGTGATAATGGCGCTTATGTCACCTTTTCTAATGTTGTTGAATATTTTGAATGGCTCGGCAGCAAATTTACCGATAGCGATGATCGCCGCGCAAAAATTGTTGCAGCTGGCATTGCCATCAAAGCGCATGAAACCGACCTAACGCATGCCATGCTCCATGGGATTGGCAATCTAAAGGGTCTTGCCGAAATTCCTGAAGTCAGCATTTTATCTGGGATTGATAATCCACTTCGTGAGGGCTTGGTAAGTATCAACCTTAAAGGCATGGATGCAGTAGAATTGGTGAGTGCACTGAATGAACGTGGAATTCGAACCCATGCTCGAAAAGCAGATCATTATTCGGGCAACATTCTCACACCATTGGGCCTTGCATCATGTGTGCGGGTTTCTATGTGTCACTACAATACAGAGAAAGAAGTCTCACAATTCCTTTCTGTGATTAATGAACTGGTTGAAAACCAAACACACTAAAGACAATTCGGGGCTAACGCTTATTAATGTCCCGTTTTATCAAACTTTCAATTTTTTGGAGCGATACATGGCACTCAAACGCATGGTTTTAGAATTAGGTATGGGGACCGATCTTCAAGGCGAAGATTATACCAAGGCTGCGATAAGAGCACTGAAAGCGGCGCTTTGGCAAAACTCATTATCTATCGCAGATGCTTTTGGTCTTGAACGTACATCAATGCACGTCAAAATCATCATTGGGGTTCAAAAACCAGAGCAAGTGGACAAAATAGCCATTGCTGATGTTCTACCCTATGGAACAGCCGAAGTGGAGGTTGAAAAAGGCGGCATGAACACGCTTTCAGATGACGGAACAAAAGTCACACTTATGGCAAATGCCGCAGTGGTGGTTTATCTTGATCTGCCCGATGATAAAAAATGGGGGACAGCGGCATGAGCAACACATCACTAAAACGCATCATCTTAGAAATGGGCACGGGAAATGATCTTTATGGCGAAGATTATACCAAAGCTGCCAAACGCGCCGTGCAAGATGCTCTCCACCATTCGTCACTCACGATCTTCAAAAGCTTAGATATTGATCCAAACTCAATGCAAATCGAGCTCAATCTTGCAGCGCAAAAGCCAGAAGAGATCGATCTTGAAGCTGTTGCCGCCACCCTACCCTATGGCCAGGTCACACCGAAAGGTATTCAAGGCGGCTTGAACGTCTATGACGAAGTCACTGGACGCACAACGGTCATTGTCAATGCTGGTATAATAGTAAGATTACCGCTTTAGGTCTTGTTTTTAGGGGCGCAAAAATAGTGCCCCTTCAAAGAAATACCTATCACCATCAGACTAATCGACAAATGCGCGTTCAACGACGAATGTGCCGGGCTTACTATTTGCCCCCTCAATCAATCCAAAGCTTTCTAACACTGCTTTAGTATCGCGTAACATATCCATGGAACCACAAATCATGCCGCGATCATCTTCGGGTGAGATTTTTGGCAGACCCAGATCTTCAAATATCTTGCCAGATGTCAAAAGATCGGTGATGCGGCCGGTATGATGGTATGCTTCTCGGGTCAAAGTTGGATAATATTTAAGCCGCCCTTCAACCATCTCCCCCACCAATGGATCATTTAACACACCATCAACAAGTTCTTTGCCATAAGTCAATTCGGCAACTTCGCGACACGTATGGGTCAAAATCACATCTTCAAACTTATCATAAGTTTCAGGATCGCGAATGAGCGAGGCAAAAGGTGCTATGCCCGTGCCTGTTGAGAACATATAAAGACGTTTGCCGGGCAACAAAGCGTCATTGACCAAAGTACCGGTTGATTTTTTGCGCATCAACACCGTGTCACCAACCTGTATTTTCTGCAAATGCTCAGTGAGCGGGCCATCAGGGACTTTGATTGAATAAAACTCAATCTCTTCATCCCAGCTGGGGCTAGCAATAGAATAGGCACGATAAGTCGGTTTTGCAGCATTTGGCAAACCGATCATCACAAACTCACCAGATCTAAACCGAAAACTTGGCGGTCGAGATATGCGGAACTTAAAAAGGCGATCTGTATAATGTTCGACTGATAAAACTTTCTCCGCGAAAATATTATCCGTCATTACAAAGTCATTTGAAATCTCTGTCATATCTAACGAAGCCCATCTTTTCCTTCAGCATCTTTTGCCTCAAGCCCACCAACACGCGGTAACGGTCGACCACTATCTGTGACAGCAACGGATACCAAAATTTCATTCGCGCGCGGTGCATCGCCAATGCGCACCTCAATTCCATCAAAATGCGAACGAACATAAGCTGCATCTTTATGGCCCAACGGCACATCCAAACATTGTCCCGGTCCGCCCATCTTTTTAGATGACGGCACAAGGGCTGCGCCTTTTTCAACAGCTGTGCGCAAAGGGGCGCCTAGCTTTGGGTGCAAAATGGCAGCGGCATGTTCAAGCTCACCATTTTCACCAACCATCGCAGCTTTGCCGTAACTTTCAGCTTCACTGGGTAAGATACCAAGTGCTTCAACGCATTTATCACCCAATAGGCCGCCAAGTTCTGCGCCAATATCCATCAATGGTGTTAAGTCCTCAATGTATTGATTGGCAAATGGATTGGTAATCACCGCAGACGCCACAGCTTTTCGAACGCTTGGTGTGATCGACTTTCCAATTTCCCGTTGAGTTTCTTCAACAGAAACGATTATTTTTCTAATGTCAGCACTCATCGTAATCCATCCTCACCAGCAATATCATCAGCTTCCAAACCACCGGACCGCGAATGAACACGCGCACCTGTTGTCATCACCAAAGCCAACAGCATTTCATCTGCACGAGGGGAATCGTTCAAACCAATTTCCATGGAATCAAAATGACTGCGAACATAAGATGCATTGATATGCGTCACGGGCACATCTAGTCTTGCACCCGCAGCACCCACTTTTTTGGATGACGGAACGATGGCTTTTGATCCACCAATGACTTCGCGCATGGCATAACCACCGGGTGCATGCCATAAAGCGCCATGTTCTAATTCGCCTGCGGACCCAATGAGCACGCCTTTGCCATAACCTTCAACCAAACCAGCATCGCCAATGATCTCAACCATTTTTCGAGCCATCATCAAACCCAAAGGACGCAAATCATCAATAAAGCCCTGAATATTTGGCTCATACCGTCCAGCAAATGGGTTTTTGATCACCGCAATAGCCGCAACCCGTTTTAAAGGAATGTCAGCAATTGGACCACCTTCATGATAAATCTCTTCAATTGAGGTCGATAGTTTTCGTATAATAGGTTCAGGCATAAAGCGCTTCCTTTTTGATCTCATCATGGGCGAACAGGTTTTGCCCAACCACGCAATTATTATCTTTTAAAAACAGTGCAGCACTTTGAATAAGGCCACAAGACACGAACCTTTGGGCCACATCACGGCCATAACCTAGGGCGGTCTCAATATCGCAAGCGCTCAATGCGCCAACATGGCGGACGACCAACCGATGTCCTAAATCAGTATCATCAACAAGATCCGAAGCTTTTGCCCGGTGAATATTAGCATGGCAAGGCAGATCAACCGCATTACATATCAATGTCGCTGCAACATCTGCCATTGCGGCATTACTTGCTAAAACTGTCACACTATCGGCAATGCCCATCGAGAGGCTGCGGCCTTGCTGGCCACTTGTTGCAATTCCGCCAATTTTATTGGGCGCATTGATCTCAATGTTTCCAAGCGTTCGCCCGTCCAATCCCATCATTTGAGATGTAAAACGTACATTTGCGCTGAGATGGAGCGCAATATCACCACCATTATTCACATAAGCGCGATCCAGTTGCAGCTGAGAGGTCATTGCAAACAAAATCTCATCGGCAACAGAACCGGCAACCGCTGCCATGGGTGTGACAAACACATCATCTTTAAACGGGGCAACGGCCTGTATCATCCGTTTGGCAACAGGTCCTGTAACCGAATGATCTATTTGATCTGCCGCTGTTCGCAAAATAGGAAGTTCATCAACAAGCTGCTCCAAAAGGCCATCAAACTTTTGACAGGCAAGTGCATGCGCTTTTTGACATATTGCAAGATCATCACAATCAACGGCAAGCACCAAATCAATAGGCCCGTATTGCAAATGCAAACGACGCATTGGTGTGCCTGCTTTATCCAAATAGTGTTGAACAGGCCCCATTAAATGGCATCCTTATCAGCTACATTCCAGCTATAATTGAAATGCGCATTAGGATCTGAATGCACATCAACTGGCGCAAGTTTTCGAAGTTCATGCTGGTTTAGGCTTTCTAAGGATTGCACTTCATCCATATGACCACCAAGCGCTTGGTAATCAGATAGGCGCATTGTAAATTCTATCGGTGCGACAAGCGCTGGCGTTGGGACATAACCAAATGCATTTGACGGCATTTGTGTCACATCTGCCATCAAAGTAATACCGCCGCCCGGCCAAATATAGGATTGAGCCCCACCGCATGTCACCTCAGTCAGTGCTTTTTTGACAGAATGAGTTAGTTTCACCGGATTTTCGGTAACGCCCGCGCGCAATGAACCACCTGCCCCACCCATAAATAAGACGGAGCAAATTGAAGGTTCACAATTTTCAGCAATGCGTTCTGCCGATAATAGGAGCGGCTTTGACATTTCTGTTGGGATAGGTTCAAGATTTTCATTCAACACATAATAGGCATATTGCTCACCTGTTGTTGAAATCATCAACAAACGAAGCCCTGCCCAAGCAATTTTGTCATCAATTGATTTGAGAATGGAAAGCGGGTCGCTAATATTGGTGCCACCCCAACCTGTGCCGGGTTCTGCTACTTGAAAATAGCGCCCCGGGGTTGATCGGCGGCCTTTGATTTTTATACCTGTTGGCGGCACATCCAGCATTTTACCTGCCTGATGTTCTGACAAAACGCCCGTGATATGATCATCAACAACAATCACTTCATCTGCATGATCTGTCCATTGGGCTGCAAACATACCAATTGTGGCCGATCCACACCCGACCCGCATCAGCTTTTCTTCATCGCCATCAATAATGGGCGCTTTGCCAGCTTGAACAATAACAACAGCGCCATCATCGATAGTGAGTTCCACAGCTTCACAATTGCATAACTTTAAGAGCGCATCGCACGTTAATCGGCCTTCTTTTTTGCTGCCGCCCGTTAAATGCTCTACACCGCCAAGCGATAACATTTTGGAGCCGTATTCACTCGTCATCACATGCCCAACAGGCTCGCCGCCTGCACGGATGATGGCACGTTCATGACCGATAAACCGATCTGTATCTATCTTAATTTTAACGCCACAATAACTGAAAATGCCCTCAGTCACGACAGTCACCATATCGACATTGTCTATTTTCTGGCTGACAATAAAGGGTGCTGGCTTGTAATCGGGATAGGTCGTCCCTGCCCCAATTGCTGTGACAAAAACTGGGCTGTTTGATACAATATTTCCATCCCACTCACCACGGCCTAAATCGTCCCCATTCTCTTGGCTCAAAAATGGCACTGTTTTGATCTGAGCCCCCTCAGAACCTTCCAAAATAGTCAGTGGGTCCAAACGAACCAATTCACCTGAATGATTTGCATATCTATCACATGCCCCAACACGGCCATCGGCGATATAACACATCACAGGACACGCATCACATCTGATTTTCTCAACAGTTTTGGCCGTATCAACTGTCATCATTTTGCTCTTTTATCGCTGTCATGAGCTTAGATGGCGTGACCGGAACACGTCGCATCCGAACACCGCAGGCCTTATAGATTGCGTTCAATATTGCAGGCGCTGTTGGAATAAGCACATGTTCGCCCAAACCTTTGGCCCCATATGGTCCGTGAGCATCTGGCTCTTCAATGATTTTGGTTTCAATCGGCGGCACATCACCAATGGTCGGGATCAGATAATCGTGCAAATTCTCAGTTCGCCCCGGAATAAACTCTTCCATCAAAGCCATCCCAAGCCCTTGGGCAATGCCGCCATGAACCTGCCCTTCAACCAACATCGGGTTGATTGCTTTTCCTACATCATGGGCCGCAATAAATTTAATCGGTTTGACAGTTCCAAGCTTGGTATCAACCTCAACCACCGCAATATGCGCTGCATAACCAAACTGCGCATAAGGCTCACCTTGACCGTTCTCGTCCAATGGTTTTGTCGGCGGGTCATAACTTTCTTGTGACTTGAAGACATAACCTTCTTGATCAACTGTCCGTTGGCTCAATTCGATGATGTGGCTTTGCCCTTGATCATCAATTTTAATATGACCTTTTTCAATCGTAATCACAGCATTTTCAGACGCATTCACCGCATCCAAAATATCGCGCCGCATAGCGAAGCCAGATAGTTTTGCCGCATTGCCAGATACAAAGGTTTGACGCGATGCGGATGTTTTACCCGCATCTGGCGTTACGTCCGTATCAGGACCAATGATATTAATGTTAGCAACAGATATTCCAAGCGCGGTCGCAAATATTTGCGCAATCACAGTATTCGATCCCTGCCCGATATCCATTGCACCTTGATGCAAATAAAGCGAACCATCTAGCTTGATGCCAGCTTTAATCGTTGATGGATTTGGCAAAGACGTATTCCCGCATCCATACCAACCTGCCGCAATACCAACGCCGCGCCGATTGGGTCCATCTGTATTTTTATTAAACCGATCAGCCACTGCACATTCTTGCTTCCAAGATGGCTCTAAAGCTTCAAAACATTTTTTAATACCAACACCTTGTTTAAACACCTGCCCACAAACGGTGGACTGGTTATTCTCAAGCGCATTTTGCGTACGAAAAACCAGCGCATCAAGACCAAGCTTTTCTGCTATTTCATCAAACAAACACTCTTGAGCAATGGCAGATTGAGGCACACCAAACCCACGAAAAGCGCCCGATGGTGGACAATTGGTATAAATACCTTTTGATTCAGCTCGATAATTTGGAATTAAATAAGGGCCAGAGGCATGAATAGGCACTCGGGTCGCAACAGTTGGCCCCCATGACGCATAGGCGCCTGTGTTAAACTCGCCATAAAAATCAAAACTCTGAATGAAACCATCTTTTGTGGCGCCGATTTTTAAGTTGATTTCAGAGGGATGCCGCTTTGTTGTTGATTGCATAGATTCAGCCCGCGAATAACATATCCGAACGGGTTGACCTGTTTTAAGCACAGCTAACGCCAAGAACGGCTGTACCGAGATATCCAGCTTAGATCCAAACCCGCCACCCACAGCACTCGGTATGATGCGGATATCTGATCTTGGGATTCCCAGAATAATCTCCAAAGAATCTAAATCCATAACAGGAGCTTGTGTACAGGCATGTATTTCAACACGCCCATCAACCATTTGCGCAAATCCCGCTTCAGGCTCAATATAAGCATGCTCAACAAAGCCACTTTCAAATGAACCCTCAACGGTCACCTCAGCACTTGCCATCGCCTTTTGCGCATCACCACGTTTGACAAACCCACCACACATCACATTTTGCAAATGCTTTTCGTGCAGCAATGCAGCATTTGAATTTTGTGCGTCTGATACAGTCTGCACAGCTTCCATCTGCGTCCATTCAACGGGAAAATTCACAAGATTAAAACTTGCAAAAAACACTGATGGCGCAACGATCGCCGCAACAGCCTCACCCTTAAACTTTGCAATATCCTCAGCAAACACTGGCTGATCCATAAACCCTGGGATAACACCAAACCGGTTGTCACCCTGAATATCGGCAGCCGTAAGCACCGCAACAACCGCGTCATTACTTTTAACGAACCCATCAAGATCGCCTAATTCAAATGAACATTTTGCAAATGGCGCACGAATAATTTTTATCTCAAGCGTACCAGCGGGCGCAATATCATCGCCAAAAGCTTCTGAGCCACTAACTTTTGCTAAACCATCCAAGCGCTGGATGGACGGATCATCATCAAGAGCATTACTGGCCTTTTGCGCCATCGCAGAAACACCACAAACAGCATCGATAATTTTGCGATATCCAGTGCAACGACACAAAACCCCACCTAAAGCGTCTTGAACTTGTTCTTGGCTTGGATCTGTATTTTCCCGCAACAAAGCTGTGGCCGAAACCATCATACCGGGTGTGCAAATACCACATTGGGCCGCGCCATGTTCTTGAAAACGTTCAGCCAATTGCACCGTTTTCGGCTCATTCTTCATCAGGCCAGATACGGTTTCAATCTTTGTATCTTCCGCTTGTTGGCTGGCAACAAGACAAGCACACACCGGCGCTCCATCCATCAAAACAGTACACGCCCCACAATCGCCTGCATTACAGCCAATCTTGACATCGCGCGCATCAAGTTGCTCTCGCAAACTCTCAGACAAACGCTCACCAGCACGCACATTAATCGCAACTTTTGTACCGTTAAGTTCAAACTCAACCTGTGTAGACCCATCAAGGCGAGACATGATTGACCTCCAATGCATCCAATAAAGTCCGGCGACATAGCTCCACCACCGCATCCAATCGATAAGCGCCCGTTCCGCGAACATCATCAATGGGAGTTAAATTTGATAAATGCTCTGGTCGAACAACATCATCTTGTAGGAGTACAGAGATGTTTTGCCCAATCAGCTCGCTTTCTAAACCCGTCAAACGCTGGGCAACTTTTGAGCAAGCACCCACAGCGATTTTAACATCAACGATCACATCCTTTTCCACATGGATAACAACAGCAATCATCGCAATTGAAATGACCAGATATTTGCGGCTACCAAGTTTTAAAAATGAGCTTTTCGTGTCGGGTGCACATTTTGGCACATGCAGCGCACTGACAATTTCATTCGTGTTTAAATCTATCTTGCGAATATCTTGAATAAACGCACCTAAATCCACCAATCGCATACCCGCAGGCGATGATATTTCAACTTTTGTTTGCAGTGTTAAAAGCGCAGGCACCCCATCTGCTACAGGTGACGCATTGCAAATATTGCCAACAAGCGTTCCCGTATTTTGAATTTGAACCGAACCAACTTCTCGCCCAGCTAATTTCAATCCATCAAAAACGGGCGGCAAATCTGCTTTTTGCAATTGGCTCCAAGTCACATTGGCGCCAATACGATAGCCTGTATCATGCTCGATAATATCATTAAATTCAGTGATCTTCGTCACATCAAGGATATCAACCTCAATGGGCTGCTCACCTTTTGAGGGGAAAAAATCCGTCCCCCCAGCAAGTATCGCAACTTGGTGTTTTTGCAAAACATCAAGAGCATCAGACAGGCATGCTGGTCGAAAATAGTTCAAAGGGTGTTCCCGCTAAATATTTCGTATGTATACTAACAATAATGGTCAGTATGACAGATTGTCAAACTGTCTTTTGTAAAATGGACAATTTTCAACGAATTTCAAAACTCTAAACAACCATCACGGCGCACTTATACCTCAAATCATAACAGCATTTAAGTTCAGATCAATGCCTTGCGTCGTGGTCATCTTGTGTTAGTGTTCAAACGAATATTGTTCATAAATAGGTGTCATATGTCAGAAAATACCAAGAAATTAGTCATCCGAAATATTGGTTTAATTTTGTCTGGTAAAATGGAGCAACCAATATTTGATGGGGATTGCTTGATTGCAATTGACGGTAAAATTTCTGAAATTGGCTATGAGAAAGATCTCAATACAGAAGGCGCAACAACCACTGTAAATGCCAATGGCACCACATTAGCACCAGGCCTAATTGATAGTCACATTCACCCTGTGATTGGCGATTATACACCGCGCCAACAGCAGTTAAATTGGATAGATTCAACCCTGCACGGCGGCGTCACAACGCTTATTTCTGCGGGTGAAGTTCATATGCCCGGACGGCCAAGGGACATTGTTGGACTAAAGGCAATGGCGATTGCATCCCAGCGCTGGTACGAAAACTTCAGACCATCGGGCGTAAAAGTTATGGCGGGCGCACCGGTTATCGAAGAAGGCATGGAAGAACATGACTTTAAAGAAATGGCCGATGCTGGCGTAAAACTTCTCGGCGAAGTCGGCTTGGGGTCGGTTAAAGATGGTCCAACGGCTAAAAAGATGGTCGACTGGGCCCGCAAATATGGAATGCAAAGCACGATCCATACGGGCGGCCCGTCAATTCCGGGGTCTGGTCTGATTGATGCAGACATTGTTTTGGAAGCTGGCACAGATATTATCGGGCATATTAATGGCGGGCACACAGCCCTGCCCGATGATCAAATCATATGTTTGTGCGAAAGCTGCAAAGCTGCGCTCGAAATTGTTCACAATGGTAACGAACGCGCAGCTTTATTGACGCTGAATACCGCGCGTGAACTCAAAGAATTAGACAGGGTTATGCTCGGAACAGATGGCCCTGCAGGCTCTGGCGTTCAACCGCTTGGCATTATGCGCATGGTTGCCATGTTATCCAGTTTGGGCAATGTGCCTGCTGAACTCGCATTCTGTTTTGCAACGGGCAATACGTCCCGTCAGAGAAATCTGGATACGGGTCTTTTGGAAATTGGCTATGCAGCTGATTTTGTTCTTATGGATCAAGCACAACACGCACCTGGTAAGAATATTTTGGAATCGGTGGAGCAAGGCAATCTGCCTGGTATCGGCATGACAATTATCGATGGCGTTGTCACATCAACACGCAGCCGCAACACGCCACCTGCAAAGAGCTTACCTGAAATCGTCGAATAGTTATATCGATAAAGAGTAACATTGTTAAGGGATGGGATGACATGACCGACACAACAAAAGTTATGAAGTCGAACAACTACATTCTGGACGAACAGATTGGCTTTGCTCTCAGGCTAGCATCTCAACGCCATACTGCGATTTTTCAAAATCAAACCATGTTGGATTTAACCCCAACTCAATTCTCTACGCTCATTCGTCTTGCTGAGGTTGGTTCATGCTCGCAAAATAAATTGGGCCGCCTCACGGCAATGGATGCGGCGACCATTAAAGGTGTGATTGATCGCTTACATAAGAAAAAGCTCGTGATCGTGACACCCGATGAAAGTGATAAAAGACGCATGCTCGTGTCGCTTGATGATCATGCCAAAGCAATGATTGATGACCTTGAAAAAGTTGGTACAAAAATCAGCGCCGAAACATTAAAACCATTATCATCTAAACAGCGCTCACAGCTTTTAAAACTATTGCAAATGATCTCTTAGAAAACACTACGACTTAGAACGGAATGATTATGTCAGACACAATTGAAATCGGTCAAAATGACCTTCTCCTCATCATCGATGTTCAAAATGACTTTTGTCCAACAGGCACACTGCCTGTGCCAGAAGGCGACAAAGTTGTCCCCCCTATCAATGAATTGAGTAAAAAATTCTCTCAATCTGCGATAAGCCAAGATTGGCACCCACAATGCCATAGTTCTTTTGCCTCAAGCCATGAAGGCAAACAGCCTTTTAAAACAACTGAAATGCCCTATGGTACGCAGGTTCTTTGGCCTGATCATTGTATCAATGGCACAACCGGCGCAGATTTCCATTCAGATCTAGAAACAACAGCCGTCCAAATGATCGTGCGCAAAGGCTTTCGGCCTGAAATTGATTCCTATTCCGCATTTTATGAGAACGATAAAACCACACCAACAGGATTATCCGGTTATCTCAGCGCACGCTGCATCAAGCGGATATTTGTGGTCGGTTTGGTTTATGAGTTTTGCGTCGGATTTTCGGCGCTTGATGGACGAAAAGAAGGCTTAGACGTGTTTGTCGTCCAAGATTGCACAGGCACCTTTGGTGGCGATGGCGAGCAAGCCATGACGGATGAACTTACAAAAGCAGGCGCTAAGATCATCCAAGCGGCAGATATAAAATAATATCCTGACGATCTGTTAGCTACACCCCAAGATTCTGTCGGAGTTTTTCGGGGTGCGCACGCAGATCTTCACCTGACAATGTCTCTATGTTTTTGCCGTTCTCAATAAACACGGCCTGATCTGCAATTGCCAAGATTGCATCAACCCGCTGTTCAATCAAAACAATCGCAACACCTTCATCCCTCATCCGGATAATCACATCGCGAATTTGTGCAATCATTGATGGCTGCAAGCCTTCAGTAGGTTCATCCAACAACAAAACTTTTGGCTTCACACATAATGCCCGAGCGGTTGCCAGCATTTGCTGCTCACCGCCAGACAATGTGTTGGCCCGCTGCTTAAGGCGTTCGCGCAATCTTGGGAATATGTCTAAAACCCATTCACGCGTTTCTTTACCCTCGCCACAGGCCATTAATCCAATTTCAATATTTTCAGATACCGAAAGCTCAGCAAATAAACGGCGACCTTGCGGAATATAGCCAACGCGTTTACGAGGAATTTCATGTGCATCGGCTGTGCTCACATCTTCACCATTGATCAAGATCGATCCAGCGGTTAACGGAAGCAACCGCATGATGGCTTTCATACTTGTCGTTTTGCCAGCGCCATTGCGGCCCAAGAGGCAAGTGATCTCACCAGCTTTTGCCGTTAACGACACGCCATACAACGTTTTCACATCACCATAAGATACATCTATGTTTTTAAGCTCAAGCATCAGATGACGTTCCCAAATATGCTTCTTGGACATGTGGATTATTTCGAATTTCGTCAGGCGAGCCATTGGCCAGCACTTCACCAAAATTCAGAACCGTAATAAAATCAGCCGTTTTCATCACCACGTCCATATTGTGCTCAATCAACAAAATAGTCATTTCACCAGCAAGAGATTTTACAAGTTCAATAAAACTCGTGACTTCAGATTCTGCCAAGCCTTGCGTTGGTTCATCCAAAATGAATAACTCAGGATCTTGCGCCAACCCCATTGCGATCTCCAACAATCGTTGATGACCATAACTTAAATCACTTGCGATTTGCATTGCGCGATCATCCAAGCCAACGCGTTTTAAAACCTTATAAACTTTGTCATTCAATTGCTTTTCATTGTTTGGCTTACTTAAGTTTGGCCGCGCAGCTAATGCCACATTTTCAAACAATGAAAGCCCAGAAAAGATAGATGTGATTTGGAACGTATAGGCCATGCCCAATCGAATGCGTTTATGAGCTGGTAGATGCGATATGTTCTCACCGTTGAAAAACACCTCACCACTTGTCGCATCAATTCGACCACATAACATGCCCACAAATGTTGACTTACCAGCACCATTTGGGCCGATTAAAGCTGTAATTTGCCCCGTCGGCAATTCAAAATCCACATTGGAATTGGCAAGAATACCGCCATATTGCTTGGTTAGTTTTTGTGTTGAGATAAGGTTCATGGAAGCCATTTAAATACCTTCCGTCGCAATATGCCTGCAATGCCTTGCGGCGCAAACAATGTCAAAAGCACAAGAGCCAAACCCGCAACCAACATATAGGCAGAGGTATAGGAGCTGGATAGGTCGATCAAATAGAACATAAATGTCACGCCAATGAGCGGTCCAATTGTTGTCCCTGCACCGCCCAGCAATACCCACAATAATGGGAAAATCGAATATTGAACCGTGGCAAATGTCGCCCCCACATAGCCAAACAATAAAGCATATGCAGCTCCGGCCAAACCAGCCAAGAGCCCAGATATGATGATCGCTTGTAGTTTGAATTTACCCGTATCGTAACCCAACATTCTTGCGCGTTGTTCGTTTTCGCGAATCGCAATCAATGTTTTACCAAACGAAGAGCGGACCAATTTGAATGTGGCTAAAAAGCAGATTGCGAACAAAAACAAGGCCGCATAATAACGAACAACATCATCAGCCAAATTAAACCCAAATAACTGCCGAGCAGATTGAGCAACAACAAAGCCCTCATCGCCGCGCGTATATTCGCCAAAATATAAAATAGTGAGATATCCAGCCTGCGCAAACATCAAAGTGACAATCATAAATGCGACACCCGAAGTGCGCAGCGCCAAGAACCCAATGCCCGCCGCAACAACAATTGAGCTCACCATAGCGGCCAAAATCGCCAATAGGGTCGGAATTTCAAATATCTGAATAGACAGACCAAGCCCATACATTCCCGCTGCAAAAAACACAGCATGCCCGAGGCTTAACAGCCCCGTATAGCCAAACAGAAAATTGTACCCCATGGCATAAACAGCCAGAACCATGATCCGTGCTAAATTGCCGGAATGGTAATTCCCCAACACATCATAAATGAGAGCCAGCGCCACAATGATTGAAATATGTAGGATATAACCGCGCGCAGTATCGGATAACATATTGGACATTAAGAAGACCTTCCTAACAATCCTTGTGGGCGGAAAACCAAGATCATGCCAACAGCGAGTGTCGATATAATTTTCGCAAGTGTTGGCGAGAAGAACACAGACACAATCCCATCAGTCATCCCAATCAAAAGCGCTGCAATCACCGTACCCGGCAAACTGCCCAAACCACCAATAATCACAACGATGAATGAGAGCAACAAAGGATCATGCCCCATTAAATAATGCGCTTGTTGGATGGGAACCACAAGAACTGCGCCAATGGCCGCCAATCCTGCACCCAATCCAAACACCCAAGTGTAAACGCGTTTAACTGGAACGCCAAAAGCTTGCGCCATTTCGCTATCCTGCTGCGTTGCGCGCATGATCAAACCGATTTTTGTGCGCGTCATCAATATCCACAATGAAGTCAGCACAAAGACAGCGGCAGCAATGACAAACAATTTATAACTGGTGGTTCCAAGACCCCAAGGCCAATACATCGCAAAACCCTGCTCGCCATATTCAAACCATGGAATGGCAATGCGTGTATTAAACGGCGCTTCAACAGGGCGCGCTTCAGGACCAAATGTCATCAGCGTTGTTTGCTGAATGACATATAACAAACCAATCGTAGCGACGATAACGCGGTCTGGATCATAATTTAAACGTTGAAGAATAAGAATATTTGCGGCACCCGCAATCGCACCAACAAGCAGCGGCGCAATAAATAACGCGGCAACAAATCCTAATGCAGGCTGGCCGATTAAGGCACTTGCAACCCACCATGCAATGACAGCGCCAAGCATGTGAAATTCACCATGCGCGACATTCACAACGCGCATAATTCCAAATACAATACTCAACCCCATTGCGGTTAGCGCAAGGATGGCTGCGGTAATCAGGCCTTCGAGTGAGGCAAGCAAAAGATAGGGACCAAAATCCATTTAAACTCGCCTCACCACTTTATCTATACAACTTGTCAATGTTCATCTCAGCTCTCAATGAGCTCCTAAAATGTTCTTAGAAAGATTGAGTTGTGTAATCAACTTCATCTTCATACAAACCATCTTCAATCGACGTTGTATGCTCGACAACCAAATCACCATTGGTAACCTTGGAAATATACTGCAATCCAAATGTTTGGTGTGTTTTGCCGTTAAAGCGTTTTGCACCTTGTGGATGATCATCTGATGCGTCCATATCCGTCATGCCTTCCACAGCTTCAATCAGTTTAGATCTGTCGCCAGGCCCCTGATAATCAGCAGCTTCCATACCACGTTTGATGATATTCAGCGTTTCCCAACATCCGAACATATGAGAATATGTTGAGACATCTTTGCTATCCGATGAGGAAGCACCACGAGCATCTACGCCAACCGCATCACGGAAGTTCTTATCAAACGATGTTTGATCAGCTTGTGCATTGCGTGGATTACCTTCCCAGAAATATGTTCCTTCAAGATAATCAAGACCGGGGCTTTTGATATCCACAGCTTCCAAACTATCAATGAAACCAAAGATTTCAGGACGGCTTGGGCCAAAGAATTCACCCATTTCTTTCACAAATGTAAGAACCGCAGGCCCTACCATCACATGGTAGATAACTTCTGTTTCACGAGGAATTTTCGGGAAGTACTTTGTAAATGACGTTTCAGCTGGCGGAACAGCAATACTACCAACAACTTGACCACCTTCTTTTTCAATCGCAGCCGTAAAGAAATCACGGTGATCATGACCAAAGGCAAAATCAGGATAAATCATCGTGACTTTCTTGCCTAGGTTAGAACTGACAAAGGGCGCCATCGCTTGCACTTGGCTTTTCACATCCGTAATACCAGGCTGCATTGTATAACGATTCAGCATCCCACTTGCCACATGGTGACCTTCAGAAACCACAAAATATGGCAATTTCAGTTCACCAGCGCGCGGCGCAGAGCCGATCACAACATGGCTAAACAGGGTCCCAAATGCCACATCAACTTCGTGCTGATTTGCAAATTTTTCAAGTACTTCAGCACCACGTTTTGGATCTGTACCATCATCTTCTGCGATAAGTTCAACAGGGCGACCATTAATTCCGCCCATATCATTTATGCGAGCAATCGCAGCGTCTGTGGTGCGTCCATACCAACGACCATAGGCAGCACCAATACCGGTACTATGTTGCTGAAAACCGATCTTAATAGGTGCAGAACTTTGAGCTTGTGCAAAGCCCATCGTTCTTGGCAACAAACTCGTTGCTGCAACAGCACCAGCGCCCAAACCAAGTGTTTTAAGCGCCGAACGGCGGGATATATTAGGTTTATTTTTATTGTCTGACATTGAGATCTCCGATCGAGGGTCCATCTTCTGATGAGAAAATAATGATCTAATACTGTAAGTATACAAACGAATTGTCCAGCAAAAAATTTCACGCCCCTTTTGGAGCTGCCAACAGCCATAGACCAAACAAAGTGTAAAAGATCATAAATAAAGATAAAGGCGTTTCGCCAATGATTGTTTTTAGTTTACCGGTAAAAAGCTTTGCTGCCGCGATATGTGTCAGCATGACTGCCAAGATGTGGGACACAACAACAGCGCCTGCTTGAGTAAGCCAAATCTGGCGAACAATATCCTGATCTGTAAAGAACCCAGTCGTCACCTGAAAGTTAGATAGACCAAGGTAATTGGCACCAGTGGAAAACGGGTCTGCCAGTGCGATCAGTAAATATTGACCACTCACCAAAATTGACGTCAGAAAATGCGCAAAGTGATAACCAAAAGCAATTGGCAACAATGCTGGTGCAAAACAGATTACAGCTGATTTAAGCCCAACTTTATCCTCAAGAGCAACACCACGATTTGCAAACAACACCCCCAGCCAAACACATAAGCAAAACAATCCCATAAGCGCGATATTTGCGGCAATTAATCCGACGATTGTCTCATTGATAATGGCTGATTTTCCAGGGAATTCCAGCGGATTAACACCCAAGACACCCAACCACCAAAAGGTTTCATTTAACCCATCAAAGCTGCCCAAACCCAGCAAAGCCATGCAGATAAAACTTGCGCTCAAAGTGAATTCTGGTTTGGATATAAGCGCCCAACCAGGGAACCCAATGCGCAATTTATCGCTGAATTGAACGGGAGACAAACGAGATATCAATCCAAATAATATCGTGAATATCTCACCTTGTAAAAACCAAGTTTTAGCGCCAAATATGATCAGCGCAACAAAAGTAAAAACCCAATATCCTAGCACAATTTCAGCCAAATGATGCGGGTCACTTGGGGCTGGATCTGCAAGATAAAAAACACTGAACAGCAGAAATATTCCAAGGGCTGGCCATTGCTCAAACGAGGCTGGCAATGTCAGTATCGGCTTCTCATCATTGCGTCCAAAAACCAGTGAATAAAGACCTGACCAAGGGTTTAACCAGCGCCAGATATCACCAAATAAACCTTGTAAAAGGAAAATACCAATCCACCAAACCGTCCAAATCATCAACGGTAATGGATTCGAAAGTGGGTCTCTTGACCCAAACATGCCAACAGCGATCACAGTCAATAACACCATAGATGATACCAGACTTGATACGGTTAGAGCCGTTCTAGACACTGATTTAAATTTAGGTATTTTGAAGAATGAAATCGGCCTGAATATTGGCGATAGATGTTTTTTTGAAACAACGGATACAAATATGATCGATATCACAACTGAAATCACACCAGAGCTGATATAAACATCGGTCGGCAATAGCAAAACAAATCCCTGATCTGCGGCATGCGCAAATGCCAGCTCCGTTGCATTTAGAACACAAAGAACAACGAGCAGCGCAAACACTGCTATAGAAAAACCAAATCTGTTGACGTAATGTTTCATCTCAAACATGTTGACATAGATCTAACGTTTCTTCGAGGGCTCGATGACAAAAAAACGCATCATTACGATTGTTATCATCATCATTTTACTCAGTCTGTTCATGCTGTGGAAAAATCTGGCACATCAAACCCAGATCATCATCACGGATATAAAAGCAAGTTATGAGACGAGCGGCACATCACAGCTGAATGTGGTTTTCAACATTGAAAACCAAGGCGGTCCTGATCAGCTGATCAGTGTGAGTTCCATTTTGAGTTCCAACATCGAAATTTCAACACCAAGCACTATAAAAGACATGGTGATCCCAGCGCTCTCAAAACCCTCTTTTTCAAGCGATGGCGCATTTATTACGCTCAAAGACCTGTCAGAGCCATTGGAAATTGGCGACACGTTTCCAATAAGTTTCACGTTTAAAAACTCCGTTGAAGTGCGAGGTCGCGCAATCGTCGCCAAGAGTTCAAACCCCCATGCGGGCCACAATATGGCTGGCAATAGTGCTATGGCTGATATGGCCGCCATGGAAACAACCTATCAAGTCAAAGCTGGTGAACCTATACCAGACATAAAGCTTAGCGCGATCAAAGATGGTGACCAATGGCAGATTGATATGACAACAAATGCATTCACCTTGATAGAAGCAACAGAAGGCTTGGCCCATGAAGCAGGGTTTGGGCATGGGCACTTATATCTGAATGGATTGAAATTGCAGCGCGTTTACACATCATCTGTCCAAATCGGTCAATTGCCTAAAGGCACACACCTCATCAACGTGACGTTAAATACCAATGATCACAAAGCCTATATGGCTGGCGGATCGCCTGTCGCTGCTGAAATTGAAATTACTGTTGACTAGCCATCCCCTTAAGATCAAAACTCGCCCATCAAGGCAGACCAGCGACTTAGTAAATTGATTCAAAAGAAAGATACTTCATGAGTGACGCACCCTTAAAAGGCATAAAAGTTTTAGAAGTTGCGCGAATTTTAGCCGGACCTTGGGCTGGGCAAACATTATCGGATTTGGGTGCGGAAGTTATCAAGGTCGAAAGCGTGCAAGGCGATGATACTCGCGGCTGGGGCCCTCCTTTTATCCAAGATAAGAATGGCGAGAACCTTGAAGCTGCCTATTTCCACAGTTGTAATCGCGGCAAAGAATCAATCGTTATTAATTTTAAAACACCAGAAGGCAAAGCCCAGATCGAAGATTTGGCCCGTGAGTGCGATATTATGATCGAGAACTTCAAGACCGGCAGTCTTGCAAAATACGGTCTTGATTACGAAAGCCTCGCCAAAATCAATCCCCGCCTCATCTATTGCTCGATTACAGGTTTTGGCCATACAGGCCCTTATACCAATCGACCAGGATATGATTTTATCATCCAAGGCATGTCCGGCATTATGGATCTCACAGGAGAACCAGATGGACATCCACAAAAAATTGGCGTTGCCTTTGCCGATATTTTCACAGGCCTTTACAGCACCATCGCAATTCAAGCAGCGCTCATCGAGCGCGAGAAATCTGGACTTGGTCAACATATTGATATGGCATTGTTTGACAGCATGGTTGGTGTGTTGGGCAATCAAGCGCTTAACTATCTAACAACTGGCAAAGCCCCCAAAAGAATGGGAAACAACCATCCCAATATCGCCCCTTATCAAACCATTCCAACCTCAGATGGCTATATCATTATTGCTGTTGGCAATGACGGACAGTTCAAAGCCTTGCTCAATATACTTGGATTGAACGATCTTAAAGATGATGCCCGCTTTTTGACCAATGCAATTCGTGTTGAAAATAGAATTGAACTCACCCAACTATTGGAAGAGGAAACAAAAAAATTCACTAAATCGGGCTTATTGGACGAGCTAGAAACAGCATCAGTGCCGGGAGGTCCGATCAATAATTTAGATGACGTGTTTAAAGACCCGCAAGTGCTAGCCCGCGAAATGGCGATTGATATGCCCCATGATAAAAGCGCTGATGGCTTTACCAAAGGTCTGCGCACCCCAATTAAATTCTCACGGTCTAAACTTAATCTAGCAAAAGGTGTCCCCTCTCTTCCCACCAGCAAAAACTAAGCTTCAAAGGTTTGAAAAATTGGGTGATTATTTGACAAGCCAACGGACTTGAGAAAATCTACCATACCAGTATAATGTAAAAAAATACTGGCGCATGCCAAAGGATACTCAATGATGAAACAAACTTGGCGCTGGTTTGGTCCCGCAGATACCATCTCTATGGACGAGCTTTTACAAGTTGGTGTCGAAGGCGTTGTGTCCGCGCTTCATCACATTGGCACAGGTGATGTGTGGTCTGTTGAAGAGATCAAAAAACGCCAAGTTCAAATTTCAAAACGACAAGATGGCTCGCCGTCCCAGTTAAAATGGGATGTCGTAGAAAGCGTCCCTGTCTCTGAAGACATAAAAACCCAGACGGGCAATTGGCTTGAACATATCAAAAACTACAAACTCTCGCTTCGTAATTTAGCTAGCTGCGGGATTGAGGTCGTTTGTTATAATTTCATGCCGGTTCTTGATTGGACACGCACTGAATTGCGATCAAAATTGCCCCATGGCGGCAATGCCATGCGGTTTGATCTGCTTGAATTTGCATGTTTTGATATTCATATCCTCGCCCGAAAAGATGCAATCCTAGATTATCCAAATCATGTGCAAACATCAGCGAGCAAACTCTTCAACTCGATGACAGAAGATGATTGTTTAGCCTTGCAACACAATATTGTAGCTGGCCTGCCAGGTTCAAACGATAAATGGGGTTTGGAAGACATTAAACGCCTTTTAGACACCTACAAAAACATCCACGCTGATCAGCTCCGTGCAAATCTTGTGGCTTTTTTAGAACAGATGATGCCAACATGCGAAGAGCTGAACGTCCGCATGTGCTGTCATCCAGATGACCCACCATTCTCAATTTTGGGTCTGCCGCGAATTATGTCGACTACTGAAGATTACGCTTACATTATGCGCACAGTGGATAACCCACATAACGGCATTACACTATGCACGGGATCTCTTGGCGTTCGAAAAGACGTCAACTTTGAAGCATTTATCGCAAAATGGGGTGGCCGTATACACTTCGTACACTTGCGGAACACAGCCCGAGATGGTTTGGAATTTGATGATAGATACAGCTTTTATGAAGCCGAACATTTATCCGGCGACACCGATATGGTTCAAATTATAAAAGCGCTGTTGGCTGAGCAGCAAAAACGTAAAACTACCGGTCGAGATGATTGGCAAATCCCAATGCGTCCCGACCATGGGCAAGAATTATTAAGTGATCTTGATAAAGATTCAATGCCGGGCTACCCGCTTATCGGCAGGATGCGCGGTCTTGCCGAATTGCGCGGTATTATGAAAGCCCTGTCCTAACAAAGATATGAGCAAAAAGATCAACAATTTAAGCGCTTAACTCTTTTGAAAACCAAGCTTTGAGCGCATTGATTTGATCTGGACTAAACCGGATGCCAAGCTTTGAACGGCGCCACAAAACATCGTCTGCAGACAATGCCCATTCGTCGGAAATCAAATAGCGCAATTCTCGTTCGGTCAATGAATGACCCATATTTTGGCCCAAATCTTCGATGGTTTTAGAGCAACCCAAAAGCGTCCAAGCCAAAGTCCCGTATGATCGAACCAGACGCTCCCCATGTGCTATTTCCAAGAACGGATAATCAGCAATTAATTGACTAACTTTGCTGTCATATTCATGAACCTCAAAATCACCACCCGGTAATGAAGCAGTTTCTGTCCATTTCGGATTTTTTGCGCCGATAATGTCTTCAATTTTTTCCAACATGGATTCGGAAAGTCGACGGAATGTTGTAATTTTTCCACCAAAGATGTTGATCACGGCAGCCTCACCTTCTGGCTGTTCGCTCTTTAGAACATAATCACGCGTGGCTTCTTGGGCCTCTGATGCACCATCATCATAAAGAGGGCGAACACCCGAATATGTCCAAACAATTTCATCTTCAACAATGGGCTTTTGAAAATATTCACTTGCCGCTTCACACAGATACGTAATCTCAGTCTGTGTGATTTTCACATCCGCAGGATCACCATCATAATCCTGATCCGTGGTGCCAATCAGCGTATAATCTTGCTCATAGGGCAATGCAAAAATGATCCGCCCGTCAGCGTTTTGAAAAATATAAGCGCGATCATGGTCATGAAGTTTAGGCACAACAATATGACTGCCCTGCACCAAACGCACATTTTTCGCATTATTCTTGCCCATTGCATGACCCAAAACATTATCAACCCAAGGACCTGCAGCATTGATAAGAATTTTGGCGAATGTTTCACTGCGCTCACCAGTGTCTGTTCGTTCTGTAATGACTTTCCATTCACCATTCTGGCGTGTTGCAGATACCACTTTTGTGCGTGTTTGAATGTTCGCACCTTTGTTTTGTGCATCTTTAGCATTCAAAACAACAAGTCGCGCATCATTTACCCAACAATCAGAATATTCAAATCCTTTGGAAAACAAAGGCTTGAGCACTTTACCCGTGACATCTGTTTTTAGATTGATGGTTTTAGTCGGCGGTAGGAGTTTTCGTTTACCGATATAATCATATAAATAAAGCCCCAAACGCAAAAACCATGCAGGACGCAAAGCTTTGTGATGGGGTAAAATAAAGCGCATTGGCCAGATGATATGCGGCGCAGCTTTAAGCAAAACCTCACGCTCACCAAGAGCTTCCCGTACTAAGCGAAATTTATAATGCTCAAGATAACGCAAACCGCCGTGAATAAGTTTTGACGACCAAGAAGATGTTCCGCTAGCAAGGTCATTCATTTCAGCCAAGGTAACGGAATAACCGCGACCAACTGCATCACGTGCAATACCGCACCCATTCACACCGCCACCAACAACAAAAACATCGACTTTATCAGTCATTTCACTCTCCATTTATTCAATCATGATCTAACATATAGGAAGAACGAAAGCAAAATGAAAGCAAAATGAAAGATATTCTTTCGATTTACCCAATGTAAATCCACTAAACTAAAAAACCACCCCGTTGTGAGCGTCGTTTTAGCCGTTTAAATAGAAAACAGATTCAGAGGGAAAAGATGCGCTTGGCTTCCCGCATGGGACTGCTCTTTGGGCGCTTGCATAAAGCATTCATCATCAAACCATGCCCAATCATCGCGCCATGTCCAGCAATCATGCTTGCGGTAAATCTCTGCGATGTCTTCTGCATACACCTTATCGGTAGGATAGCGTTGGAAACTTGTTGGCTGATCTAAAAAATATGTCATTGCCAAAGGCAGGGAACGGTTTGTGCAATAATTGCTCATCCATTGCGTAAACCCTTTTTTTACACGCAATTTTTCGACCACACGATAGACCTGAATATGCTCCTCATGGCCATATTCACCCCATGGATTATGAGTGAACACATTCATATCGCTGGTCAATTCACGATCAAGGCGATCATATAGCAGATCAAAATTTACAGCGTAGTTTTCACTCACGCTTTTTGCAGATGTTTTTGCTTTTAAACTCGCAATCGGTAACGCTCGCAAGACACGACGTTTTAACTCGCGTTTTAAAATATGAGGTCCAAAGGCAATACCGTGTTCAGATAGTTCTGGTTTTTCCCAAACCGCGCAACCATAGCAACCGGCTTCGTCGATCTGCAAGTTCTCGATATTTGAATGCGGAATTTCGGTGACAGCTTTTGCACGTCTTTGACCAATACCAGGCTCTGCCCAATAATTTTCATAGGCAATCAATACACGGTTAACATCCTTCATAATGGATGAGAACCACAATATTTCGTCATCAGCATGAGCTGCCACAATAACTGAGTTTTTTAGAAAGCTTTTATTATTTTGCATTTACACCCCCACGGTTTAAATCACTTTGCTTTAATAAGAATATTTATACCTCAGCGCAAGTTTAGCAAATAGACCTATAATTCCATTGGTTTTGATCATTTGGTACATCTGAGTTGGCTCGGTACCAAAGGAGAATTTGAATGGTTCATCACCAATTGTGAAATCCATAATCTCTCCGCCATGATCACACCAATACTGCATAATCATGTCATACATTATGATGCCCGGTGAACACTTGCCGTATGTCTCGTAATCACAGCCAATCAAAAGGTAATGCAGTCGCGATTTGAAAACTGTGCAAAACACAATACCAACCGTTTGATCATCACAGGACAATCGAAAATTCTTTGCATAACCATTGTTCGATCCAAGATAAGCAACCTGTTGGTAGAATTCCTCAACATGAGATTGCTGGATCGGATCACCATCAAACCGGCCTGTGCGCTGAGCCTTAAGATAAGCAAGACCATCAAGAGCGGCATCACCTTCTAGCAATTCCAGCTTAACTTCACCCATTTTGTCGAGCTTATTTTTGCGTCGATTGATATATTTCAAATGGCTTTTACTAAAAGCATTTTGACGCCAAACATCATAGGGTCCAGTCATTTTGACAGCATGGGCACTGAAATCTGTGACGTTAAAGTCAGCTTTAAAAAACAAATTCCACAAAGCTCTTGCTTCCGGGCGAACAGGTTTAATGCGCAACACAGAAAAGCTGCCGATAAGTTTTGCAATTTTTTGCGGCAAGACTAGATCACGCGACAGCAGTTCCACTGCATCTTTTGCAACAATTGGCGATGCATAATCGGTGACACCAAGATCAGCGCTTTCAATTAAATGAATGCCGTAAAAACTTCTTTTGACCAGCGGGATGACAAACTGAATTTTACCAGATGCACTATCACGACCCACAATAATCATAGATTTTGCATTACGAGCGACGGGCATCGTTTTATAAAATTGAATTAACCAAATCGGATTTTGAAATGCGGTTGCGTCAGAGCTTTCAAATAGCTCTTGATACTCAGCAGAATGAAAATGAAAATCATACAAACATTCCACAAACAGGCCACTGTTTTTAGAACCATTTAGCTGAAGCTTAATCATTGTTTTCATTGTATTTCGGAGCCTAAGATACGCATTAAATTTGTGGACTTAGACTACAGGTAACTTGTTAAATTATATATAACTTTGCATATATAATTAGAACAGTATTCTCATCACTATCACGTGATATTTGCAAGGCTACTGCTACGCTCAACAAGCTCAACATCAAGCACTATAATCGAGTTTCTATCCTCAACATCTGTGTGATTTACACGGCCTAGCAAAATTTCTGCCGCCCGCTGTCCTAGACCAAATCGGTCTTGGCGAATAGATGTAAGCGCTGGGATAAAGTGTTCAGACAATTCGATATCGTCAAAGCCGATCACCGCAATATCACGGGGAACATGGATATTGTTCTTTGCCAGTTCCGATATCAATCCAAAGGCAATTTCATCGGACGCACAGAAAACCCCTGTCGGGCGATCATTCATATCGATAATTTTTGTTGCAGCATCACGACCGGCTCCAAGATTAAAATCACCGCTGATCATCCATTCAGCTGCAGGCGGTATATTCAAACTTGTCATGGTCTCAACCGCACTATCGCGACGGGCTTCGGTTAAAACATTACCCAATGGCCCAGATATATGTGCTATTTTCCGATGACCTAAATCATATAAATGCTGGATAGCGGCCGCAGCACCGCGCCTATTGGCAGAACGAACAGACGGAAATGCAGCACCATCGAACCATTCGCAGGCACAAACAACATTTCTACTTTGCGGCATTTTCGATAGCTCATCAATAATGGCAGGGTCCAACCCACCATCAAGCACAACCATACCATCTGCCCGCCCATCATTAAAGTAATCAACAAGCTGTTCACCACAAGCAGATATTTGATTTGTTTCAGCAATCAGCATCGAAAAACCAGCTGGCGAAAGCGCAGCTTCAATGCCTTGTAAAATTTGCGAGAAAAATGGGTTGGCCATGTCTGGCAATAGGACCAAAATGGCATTCGATCTTTGCGTTCGTAAATTGCGAGCGGCACGGTTCACCCGATAACCGGTGACTTTTACAGCCTCCAAAACAGCAATACGTGTCGCTTCACTGACAACCGATGGATTGCTAAGCGTTCTAGATATAGTTGCAGTGGAAACACCAGCGACCTTTGCAACATCTTGTATTTTAACAGTTTTTATCAAAACAAACCAATCGGTAAAATATTATATAAATACGATTACTTTTTTTTGTTGACTCACACAATAAAAAAAGAAATTCTTAGGTAATCGATTACATAACGTCGTCCGCATACTTCACGATGTAATCGATTACAGTATATTTGAACTCGACAAGCCTTAATTTCTGGGAGGAAATTGGAAAATGAAGAATTTTAAAAGAGCTTTGGCCGTGGCCACTGCATTATCCTTTACCACGATCGCTCATGCTACAGATCTTGAAGTCACACACTGGTGGACATCTGGTGGAGAAGCCGCAGCTGTTGCTGAATTTGCCAAAGCGTTTGATGCAACTGGTAATAAATGGGTAGACGGCGCAATTGCTGGTTCAGGCGGCACTGCACGCCCAATTATCGTTTCACGTATCATTGGTGGTGATCCAATGCATGCCACTCAGCTTAATCACGGCCGTCAGGCTGAAGAATTGATCGAAGCCGGTCTTCTTCAAGATCTTACTGATGTTGCTGAAGCTGAAGGTTGGAAAGACATTGTAAATCCATCAGGCCTTTTGGATAGCTGTACACTTGACGGCAAAATCTATTGCGTTCCTGTAAACATTCACTCTTGGCAGTGGATCTGGTTGTCACACAAAGCCTATAAAGATGCTGGTGTTGACGTGCCAACAAACTGGGATGAGTTTGTAGCAGCCGCTCCCGCACTTGAAGCCGCGGGCAAAATTCCTTTGGCGATGGGCCAACAATCTTGGCAACAAAGTGGCGCATTTGGCGTTATTTCAATGGCCATTGGTGGTCTTGAGCTAAGACAAAAGATTGACGTTGAAAAAGATGCAGAAGCTGCTGCTGGTCCTGAAATGGCCAAAGTATTTGAAGCGGCTGCCAATGCACGTTCATTCGCTGCAAAATCAACAGTCCAAGACTGGAACCAAGCAACAAACCTTGTGATCACTGGCCAAGCTGGCGGACAAATCATGGGTGATTGGGCCCAAGGCGAATTCCAAGTAGCCAACCAAGTTGCTGGCGTAGATTATAGCTGTCTTCCAGGTTTGGGTGTTAATCAGATCCTAGATACAGGCGGAGATGCATTCTACTTCCCTAAAAACGATGATCCTGAAATCACAAAAGCACAAAAAGAACTTGCGTCTTTGATGCTGTCAAAAGCTGTTCAAGTTGCATTTAACTTGAAAAAAGGATCACTACCAGTTCGTGGCGATATCGATCTTTCAGCAGCAAATGATTGCATGAAAAAAGGTCTCGCAATTCTAGCAGCTGGCGGCGTTGTGCCATCAGGCGACCAACTCTTGTCGCAAGATACACAAGGTCAAATTGAAGATCTTCAAGCAGAATTCTGGAGTGGTACGGACCTTTCAGCAGCTGAAGCGCAAAAACGTTATGCTGATATCATTGCAAGCGCTGACTAATCAGGCTTAGCAATTTGGCCCGCATTCAGTGCGGGGCATTTTTCGTACATAACCTTCTTAACTCCCCACGCAAAATTGGCGAGGATTCACGAGGATTCAATGGAACACACCCAGCGTCCCATACGGCTATTCCGTAATCTAAATGCAAAAATCGCAGCAATTCCCATGGTGTTTACAGCGCTTGGAATTTTCTTAGGCTGCACCATTTGGACGATCGTTCATTCGTTCACAAAATCAAGATTACTCCCAAAATTAGAATTCGTTGGTTTGGACCAATATGAGCGCCTGTGGTCGACACCACGCTGGCTGATCTCGATTGAAAACCTCGCCATATATGGAATATGTTCTCTTGTGCTGACGCTCACTATTGGCTTTTGTTTGGCAGCATTGCTTGACCAAAAAATTCGATTTGAAAACACCTTTAGAACAATCCTCCTCTATCCATTTGCATTGTCATTCGTGGTCACAGGCCTTGTGTGGCAATGGATATTGAACCCACAATTTGGCGTTCAAAAAATTGTTCGTAATATGGGTTTTGAGAACTTTGTGTTTGACCCCCTTTATGACTCCTCCATTGTGATTTACGGCATTTTGATCGCAGCTCTTTGGCAAGGCACTGGTTTTATTACCGTAATCTTACTTGCCGGGTTGCGCGGCATTGATGAAGACATATGGAAAGCCTCGCGCGTCGACGGTATTCCAAGCTGGAAAACATACCTTTTCATCATCATACCAATGATGCGCCCCGTCTTTGTTACAGCGCTTGTTCTGATCGCAAGTGGTATTATCAAGGTGTATGATCTCGTTGTTGCGCAAACAAATGGTGGACCAGGCATCTCATCAGAAGTTCCAGCAAAATACGTGATTGAAGCCATGTTTAGAAAACAAAACCTAGGACAAGGCTTTGCCGCATCAACCATGATGTTGGTCAGCGTACTCGTGATACTCATTCCATGGGCATATCTCGAATTTGGGGGCAAAAAACATGGAAAATAATATCCCAACATTTGAAGGGCCTTCGGGGCCAAAACCCAAAAAGAGCCTATCACCCAAAAACATCATGCTCTACAGCACAATGTTTGTCATCGCAGTTTACTATGCGCTGCCACTTTACGTCATGATCGTAACGTCTCTTAAGGGGATGCCTGAAATTCGTTTAGGCAATATTTTCTCACCACCCGTTGATGTCACCTTTGCCCCTTGGGTAAAAGCGTGGTCAGAAGCCTGTACGGGTCTAAATTGTGATGGTTTAAGTCGTGGTTTTTGGAATTCTGTAGAAATCCTAATCCCATCATTGATCATTTCTGTGGCAGTTACCAGCGTCACCGGATATTCACTGGCAAACTGGAAATTCAAAGGGTCTGAAGTCTTCTTCACAATCCTCATTTTTGGAGCCTTCATCCCCTATCAGGTGATGATCTACCCTCTGGTGATCATCTTGCGTGAACTAGGATTGTTCGGCTCGCTTTATGGCCTTGTCTTGGTCCATACGATATTTGCAATGCCAATCCTGACGCTATTGTTCCGAAATTACTTCACCTCCCTGCCCGAAGAACTCTTCAAAGCGGCACGGGTTGATGGTGCAGGATTCTGGGGCATTTTCTTCAGAATTATGTTGCCAATGTCCTTACCAATTTTTGTCGTGGCGCTTATTTTGCAAGTGACAGGGATTTGGAATGATTTCTTGTTTGGCGTCATTTATACCCGCCCAGACCAGTATCCAATGACAGTTCAGCTCAATAATATAGTGAACTCCGTTCAGGGTGTCAAAGAATACAACGTCAATATGGCAGCGACCTTATTGACCGGTATTGTTCCACTCATCATCTATTTTGCTTCAGGCAAGCTCTTCGTTCGCGGCATCGCTGCCGGTGCAGTGAAAGGATAAGAATAATGACATCATCTAATTCATCCGTAGAAATTAAAAATCTTGATCTCAGTTTTGGCAAGGTTCGAGTTCTCAAAAACTTAAGCATCGACATTCCATCTGGCGAGTTCTTGGTGCTCTTGGGATCATCCGGTTGCGGTAAATCCACGTTGCTGAACTGCATTGCAGGCCTTTTGGATATTTCCGCAGGGCAGATTTTTATCAATGGTAATAACGTCACTTGGGCAGAGCCTTCAGAACGTGGCATTGGCATGGTTTTCCAATCCTATGCGCTGTATCCTCAAATGACAGTTGAAGGTAATCTCAGCTTTGGTTTAAAAAACGCTGGCATGGCCAAAGACGAGATTAAAAAGCGCATTGATAGAGCAGCAGATGTTCTACAAATCGAGCCACTTCTTAAGCGTAAACCGGCGGCATTGTCCGGTGGTCAACGTCAACGCGTTGCCATTGGCAGAGCCTTGGTTCGTGATGTCGATGTGTTTTTGTTTGATGAGCCGCTTTCTAATCTTGATGCAAAACTGAGAACAGACTTGCGTGTTGAGATTAAACGTCTTCACCAGCAACTCCAAAACACCATGATTTATGTAACGCACGACCAGGTCGAAGCGATGACATTGGCTGATCGTATTGCGATTATGAAAGATGGTTTGATCCAGCAATTAGCCGATCCAAACACAATCTATTCAAAACCAGTCAATAAATATGTGGCAGATTTCATTGGTTCACCTGCGATCAACTTCTTTAAAGGTGAACTCAAACAAACAGCCTTTACAAGCCCACAAGTCAATATGGACATTAGTGGATATGAGTTTGGTGAAAATGGCCCGGTGACAACCCAAGCATGGCTTGGGATTCGCCCTGAACATATCCAAACAGGTAAAGATGCTGAAACCTGTGATTTTAAAAGCCAAGCCACAATTGAAATTGTTGATCCTATGGGGTCTGACACTCTGGTTTGGGCATCATTTGAAGGTCAATCCATACGTGTTCGCACCGAAGGACAGTCGAGCTTAAAAGTCGGTGATACTTTAAAAATTGGCTTTAACACAAGCAGACTATCTCTCTTTGATGTTGCAACAGAACTTAGGATTTAACGTGAATACTCCCATTCAACTTAACGGTTTGTGGCAGCTTAAAGACGAGACAGGAACATACGACCTCCCCTTTGAGCTACCCGGCGACGGCGTGTCAGCGCTATATAAAAACAACAAGATTGAAGACCCTTATTTTGGGCAAAATGAATATGACATTCGCTGGATTTGCGAACATGATTGGATTGCCAAGCGGGTTGTGAATTTAACAAGCACTGATTTTGATTTGATCCTATCGGAAGTCGATACGATTACTGAAATTTGTGTGAATGGTCAGCTGGTTTTATCCACCAAAAACGCATTCCGTACCTATCGTCAGAATATCTCTGAGGCCCTGAAAATTGGCGATAATGAATTTGAAATTCGTTTCAAATCTGTCGTCAAATACGCCAATGATCAACAAGCCAAACAACCCTATTTTGTGCCACACATGGCCGAAATGTGCCCGATTGAAAATGGCAATATGGTGCGCAAACCGCAATGTGATTTTGGCTGGGATTGGAACATCGCGCTCGCGCCTTTTGGCATTTACGGTGATATGCATCTTGTCCCCACAGCAGCGCTGCAATTGGGTGATTTAAGTGTTGAGCAAATCCATGAGAACGAACAGGTTCAACTTAAAATCTCTCTGCCTGTCAAAAACTTCCAAGATACAAGACCTGCACCAACCCTCACTATTGCGGGCAAAAACATTGAAGCCACATATGATCCAACGCATCAGACATTGATGGCTGAGGTGATCATAGATAGTCCTGACTTATGGTGGCCATCAGGTCAGGGTGAGCAAACGCTCTATGATCTTGATATCCTAATCGGCGATCATAAACTCCATAGAAAAATCGGCCTTTGCGATATCAAACTTATCAGCGAACCGGATGATATTGGACGAAGCTTTGGCTTTGAGGTCAACGGACGTCCAGTCTTTGCAAAAGGTGCAAACTGGATACCAGCCGATGCTTTAGCTGGCCGTATTGATAGCGACAATGTTCGCGATTTATTACAGTCCACAGTTGATGCAAACATGAATATGATCCGCATCTGGGGCGGCGGCCGTTATGAGCCAGATTGGTTCTACGATCTCTGCGATGAACTAGGTCTTATGGTCTGGCATGACCTCATGTTCTCTTGCAATTTATATTCTGCCACTGATGAATTCTTATTTCAAATCGAAGGCGAAGTTGCAGAAGCTGTCTCGCGTATTGATTACCACGCATGTATCGCAGTTTGGTGTGGCGATAACGAGCTTATTGGTGCGCTTGGATGGTTTGATGAATCTAAGAAAGATCGCGACACATATCTGGTAGCTTATGACCGTTTAAACCGCGTGATTGAAGCTCAAGTTAAACGCATGGCACCGAATGCAAATTGGTGGCCATCAAGTCCCTCACCCGGACCCATGTCGTTTGGCGATGCTTGGCATGATGATTCATCGGGTGACATGCATTTCTGGTCTGTTTGGCATGAGGGTAAAGATTTCGATCATTACCGCGATGTTTCACCGCGCTTTTGTTCAGAATTCGGATTTCAATCCTATCCATCAATGAACATCATTCGCACCTTTGCCAATGAAGAAGACTTCAACATTGCAGCACCTGTCATGGAAAGCCACCAGAAAAACACTGGCGGAAATGCACGCATTGCTGAAACAATGTTCCGCTATTTCAGGTTCCCAAATAACTTTGAGAATTTTGTATATCTGAGCCAAGTCCAACAAGGTTTGGCCATCAAAACTGCCGTCACTCATTGGCGAAGCGTCAGACCCACATGTATGGGCGCACTCGTTTGGCAGCTCAATGATACATGGCCCGTTTGCAGCTGGTCGAGCCTTGATTATGGTGGGGGCTGGAAACTGCTTCACCACATGGAAAAGCATTTCTTTGCACCGATATTTATAAGCGCCGTGCCAAAAGAAAACCACATAGAATTGGCTCTGATCAACGATAATCCAGATACTGTGCCAACCGAGATCAACGTCTTTGCACTCTCTATGAGTGGTATAACGCGCGAACTGACGACGTTTAAATCAACAGCAGAAGCCCTCAGTTCAAACTCAGTCTGCGAGATTGCACGTTCTGACATTCAAGACGATGAAGTCCTCGTCTATGAATGGACTGATAAAAACCGCGAACGTGTCAGAGATCATTGGGCCCCTCGCCCTTATAAAAACTACAAATTACCAAATCCGAATATAACCTTCATATCGCAAAAAACTGACAAGGGTTACGACATCTCAATGACAGCAGATGCGCCTGCGTTCTTTGTCGCTATGGAAGCTGATATTGCAGGTCGTTTTTCTGACAATGCATTCTTGCTTTTGGGAGGCGAGACCAAAACCATCTCATTCAATCCTGTTTCTGATGACAAAGGTCCGGAATTTACACTCCGAGATCTCAGAAACGCTACTCTTTAAGCACTATTATTAGGATCAAATATATGACCGATTTTTCATATCAACTTTACTCTTCACGTAATTTCCCACCATTAGACAATACATTTAAAATGCTGTCTGATCTGGGTTATAAAGGCGTTGAAGGTTATGGAGCTCTTGTTACTGAGATTGATGATCCATCAGAGGTTCGCGCACAGCTTGATCAAAACAATTTAAAAATGACATCCTGCCATATCGGTCTTGATTTCATTCAAGACGAAGCAGCACGTGCAATTTCATTGGCCAAAACTGTCGGCATTGAACAGGTCTTCGTACCATTTTTAATGCCTGATAGCCGTCCAAATGATGCCGATGGTTGGCGTGCTTTTGGCAAAGTACTTGCAGAAGCTTGCAAACCGATTGTTGACGCGGGTCTTGCCTTTGGTTGGCACAATCATGATTTTGAATTCACAAAACTTGCAACAGGTGAACTTCCAATGGATCTCATCTTGGATATTGCGCCTGATCTATCAATGGAATTTGATGTTGCATGGGCAGTTAAAGCCGATAGCGACCCTTTGACATTTATCAACAAATATCAAAACAGAATTACAGCTGCACATATTAAAGATATTGCGCCCGTAGGCGAATGCCTTGATGAAGATGGATGGGCTGATGTTGGACATGGCACAGTTGCTTGGCCACAATTATTTGCAGCGCTGAAAGCTGCTGGCACTGAGCTTTTCGTTATGGAACACGATAATCCCAGTGATCATCAGCGCTTTGCATCCCGCGCACTTGCATCTGCACAACAATTTTAAGTCAAAAACACATAAAATTGAACCACGTCGATAAGACAGGTTGAGAAAGATAAGAATATGAAAAAACTAGGCGTTGGAATTATTGGTTGCGGCAATGTATCAGAACATTACATGCGTTACGGACCCATGTTTAATGGTTTTGAGGTGATCGCATGTGCAGATTTGAACAAAGATGCAGCAATTGCCAAAGCTAAAGAACACGGACTTCGTGCAGATACCATTGATGAGATACTGGCGGCAGATGATATCGACATCATCATAAATTTGACCATCCCTGTTGCCCATGCCGATGTTTCAGCAACAATTTTAAATGCCGGCAAACACGTTTACTCAGAAAAACCGTTTGTCTTGAGTGTTGCAGAAGGTGACACACTTAAACAACTTGCAGAGGCAAAAAACCTTCGCATTGGCTCAGCGCCAGATACATTTTTGGGCGCAAGCCACCAACATGCGCGCCATCTCATCGATAGTGGCAAAATTGGTAATGTGACTTCAGGCACAGCAATTGTTCAAAGCCATGGCATGGAACATTGGCATCCAAATCCGGATTTCTTTTTCCAACCAGGTGCTGGCCCCGTGCTTGATTTAGGCCCTTATTACATCTCAAATTTGGTGCAACTTATTGGCCCCGTGAAAGCTGTCACTGCGGTAACAACATCACCATCTAAAACACGAACAATTTCATGTGGCCCCCGAAATGGCGAACAAATACCCATTGGTACGCCCACAACAATTCATGCGTTGCTTGAGTTTGAAAATGGTGCTGTCATCAACATGATTTGTAGCTGGGATGTGTGGAGCCAAGGCCATAGTAATATGGAACTTTATGGCGAATTGGGCACGTTGTATATGCCGGATCCAAACTTCTTTGCGGGCGAACTTAAGCTCACATCTGGCTCTGATTTTGTTGATCTTCCTGAATGGGAACATCCATATTCAGTTCCAAATTTCCACGATAATGATGGCCGTCATTTGGCAAATTATCGCTGTGCGGGTCTATCCGATATGGCGATGTCTATTCAACAGGGCAAACCTCATCGTTGTTCGTTAGAATTTGCCCACCACGTGGTCGATGTCATGACGTCAATTTTGAATTCTGGCGAAAGCGGACAGAAAGTCAAAATGACAACAACATGCGAACGACCTGAACCATTAGATGCAGCCGCTGCACAGGCGCTGCTTGCATAAACCATAGATTTGGAGAAGACCAAATGGGAAACACTATGAAGGGTCCAGGAATATTTCTGGCGCAATTTGTTAGCGATGAAGCACCATTTAACAGCCTGCCATCCATTGCAAAATGGGCAGCTGGCCATGGATATGAAGGCATTCAGATCCCAACATGGGACGCGCGATTATTCGATCTTGAAAAAGCTGCAACATCCAAAACCTATTGCGACGAAATCAAAGGCATTTGCGCTGATGCAGGCGTCCAGATCACAGAGCTTTCAACCCACCTTCAAGGCCAGTTGATTGCTGTTAATCCTGCCTATGATGCCCAATTTGATGGGTTTGCGCCCAAAGAAGTTCATGGAAATCCAAAAGCGCGTCAAGAATGGGCGGTTCAGCAACTTATATGGGCAGCAAAAGCCTGCGAAAATCTCGGTCTAACGGGATCTGTGTCATTTACCGGATCTCTGGCCTTCCCATATCTTTATCCTTGGCCACAACGTCCAGAAGGTCTGATTGAGGAAGCATTTACCGAGCTTGCACGTCGCTGGGTTCCCATCTTCAACAAATACGAGGAATCCGGTGTTGATATTGGCTTTGAAATTCATCCGGGTGAAGATGTGTTCGATGGCATTACATTTGAAATGTTTTTAGAAGCTGCTGGCAATCACAAACGCTGTATGATCAATTATGATCCATCGCACTTTTTGCTTCAGCAACTCGATTATCTTGACTTTATTGACATCTATTACGAACGCATTAGCGCGTTCCACGTCAAAGATGCTGAGTTTAATCCATCGGGTCGACAAGGTGTCTATTCTGGTTATCAAAGCTGGACACAACGTGCTGCGCGTTTCCGCTCATTAGGTGATGGGCAAGTGGATTTTAACGGTATTTTCTCCCGCCTCGCAACCCATGGGTTCGATGGTTGGCCCGTTTTGGAATGGGAATGTTGCCTCAAACATCCTGAAGTTGGAGCAGCAGAAGGCGCACCATTTATTCGCCGTCACACAATTCCAATGACAGATAAAGCATTTGATGATTTTGCGGTTGCTGGCACAGATATCGCTGCACTTCAAAAAATGATGGGTATAAAATAAGGGTCTGATTATGACAGGTACACACCAAAACCGATTACGTCTTGGAATGGTTGGCGGCGGACAAGGCGCATTTATTGGCGGCGTTCACCGCATTGCTGCGCGTCTTGATGATCGATTTGAATTAGTCGCTGGCGCTCTATCGTCCAATCAGCAACGTGCGCAAACATCGGGCGAAGAATTGGGTTTGGCATCAGACCGAATTTACACCAACTTTCATGAGATGGCCAAAACAGAAGCGGCACGAGACGACGGTATTGATGTTGTCTCCATTGTTACGCCAAACCATATGCATGCGCCAATCGCCACTGCTTTTTTAAATGCCGGCATTCATGTCATTTGCGACAAACCACTAACTGCAACTTTGGATGAGGCATTAGAGCTTGAAAAAACCGTTCAAAATAGCGGTAAGCTGTTTGTCCTAACTCATAATTATACAGGCTATCCGATGATCCGGCAGGCGCAAGAGATGGTGGCAAATGGGGACATTGGCAATATTCGCGTTGTACAAGCTGAATATGCACAGGATTGGCTAACCGTTCCGCCAGATGCAGACAATAAACAAGCGGCATGGCGAACAGACCCCAAAATGGCCGGCGCTGGCGCAATTGGCGATATTGGCACCCACGCGTTTAACCTTGCATGCTTTGTGTCGGGCTTGGGCGTTGAACAATTATCCGCCGAATTATCAAGCTTTGTTGCAGGTCGGGAAGTTGATGATAATGCACATATTGGCCTCAGGTTTACCAATGGCGCACGTGGTACCATTTGGGCAACACAAGTTGCTCCTGGTAACGAAAACACCCTTCGTTTGCGATTGTATGGCGACAAGGGCGGGCTTGAATGGGCGCAAGAAGATCCAAACTATCTTTGGTATACGTCCTTTGGCGAACCCAAAAGATTGCTAACCCGCTCTGGAAGTGGCGCGTCTGATCGCGCCAACCGCGTCAGCCGAATACCCGGCGGACATCCAGAAGGTTATTTGGAGGGTTTTGCAACAATATATTCAGAAGCAGCAGACGCAATAATGAAAGCTGATTTTGGCACACCATTGCCAGATGGCCATCATACAAATTCAATTTCTGACGGTATGTTGGGCATGAAATTTATCAATGCTTGCCAGCGCTCTTCAGCGAGTGATACCGCGTGGGTATCACTCTAGTTTTGGGGTATCACTCCAATTCAAAGACAAAAATGTCGTTTATGTTTTAAGTCGGATCATATGAGAAGTGTTTAAACAAGGCAGTTTTGCCCTGCCCTGTTTGATCAAATGCAAGCATGCCAACAAATGCGCCTGTAAACGACGAATGTTCACCCGCCCCACCCTCATCAGATATCACTGATGCATCCAGTTCAGGGCCAATTTTGGTCCAGTCACCGTTGCTACGCCAATAAAATTGCTGCATTTTTCCGTTCACATCAACGCGCAATTCAACAGCGCCATCTGGAATGGATTGCGGCTCGTTAAGTGGATATGAAAGCTCACCCGAGGGCCAAGTCCCAGGGCATGACATGATTGTTAGACTGCGTCCCTTATCAGCATCATGGCTCACCATAAGAGCATGAAATTTTGTTCTATTGTAATAGGTCGTCAAACCAGCAGCCTGTTGATAAACATCCGGTTCAAACTCCATCTTTGTGATGACAGAATATTGAGAATGCTCTTGGCGGCGAGCAACAAGTGCTTGTTCAAACCAGCTACCAATGCTCTCGCGGCCAATCAGTTCGAGCCCATCATCTCGCATCGAGAATATGCGTTCAGGTTCCGGCGTGCGCAACCATTGAAACTCGACTGGCAACGCCCCTGATGTAAAGGTTCTGTCAATACGTGCAGGTGCTTTTGGCTCTGCTGTATCCATCGGAATGTCTATCCGTGGCGCAAGGCCGCCTTGTTCCAAATACAGCCAATCATCTTTCCAAATACATCGTTCAATACCAGTTTCGCGTCCCATTGCACAAAAGGTGTCAGATGAAAAACCGGGTTGAGGACGCCCCATGAGGAAGGTGTGATAAAATGCGCCATCATGGCTTTCGACATATTGCCCATGACCTGTTCTTTGAATTGGCAAATCCGGCGTGAACGCGGCACATATAACATGAAGATCAGGATGGTCCTCATAGGGCCCATCAATCTGGCGTGACCGAGACAGCGATACGGCATGATCATATCCCGTTCCACCTTCAGCTGTGGTCAGATAATAATAACCATTGCGTTTGAAAATATGAGCGCCTTCGGTCAATCCGCGAGATGTGCCGCTATATATGTTTTTAACAGGGCCAAACAGGCCTTTAGTCTCGGACCATTCTTGCAGGAGAATACCGTCAAAAAGATCATTGGCGGGGTTACACCCCGTGCCCTCTTGGCGGTGGTTCCACAGCATATTCATGAACCATTTACGGCCATCATCATCGTGAAATAAAGACGGATCAAAACCGGACGAATTGACGTAAATTCGATCCGACCATTCACCATCAATTGTATCACAGGTCACAATGTAATTATGGCTATCTTTAAAGCTACCCTCAAGGCGCTTCACATCGGTATAAACCAGCCAAAATTTGCCATCTGCATAGCTCAAACAAGGTGCCCAAATACCACAACTATCAGGATTTCCGCGCAAATCAAGTTGTGCTGCCAGATTGAGCGGACGAGACACCAGTTCCCAGTTTACAAGGTCGCGACTGTGATGAATTTGTACGCCGGGATACCATTCAAACGTTGATGTTGCGATATAATAATCTTCACCAACGCGGCAAAATGATGGATCTGGATTAAACCCCGGAAGAATTGGATTCTTGATCATGCGTACCCTCTAGACAATTCAAAATGTAATCGATTTCAATTAAGTTTAACATAATTAGCAAACAAGAAAAGACTTATTTTACCTCATAAAATAAGTCTTTAATATCAAATCTTTTCAAGATGAGATAATGTTAAACCCTCACAGTTTTGCGACATGTTCTTTAAAAATAGAAGCAGCCCTTTGCCAAACAAGGTTCTCAACATCATCAAGCTTTGCAAGATACGGCAATAATTGCTGTGCATAATCATGACTACTTTCAACAGGCAACATCGAGGGCAAATTATCAATCGCCATCACATCAAGAAAATCAGGACTGCTTTTTACCCGAATAACAGGGTCGGAAAATGTTGTGGAATGATCATAAATTGGAATGGGATTATAAGGACTATTGGGATCGCAAGAAACATCAGCAATAACGCTCAATGCCCTTGGCTTATCAACGCTATCTTTGGGTACAAATTGCGGAACATTCGGCGATGCTAAAATTGAATTTACAAAAATCGAGTGCTGCAAAACCTCTGGAAATGGACCACCATGCGCTGTTTCCGCCATATCCCATTTGGTCGTTGTTAGACCCAATGCATCGCACAAGGCCAATGCACCACTTCCAACCCGTCCATGTGCGCCGATCACCATGATATTGGGTAACTCATTTTTGTTTGCAACAGCTGTGGCACATTGATCCTTCAATTCAGAAATCAAATCTTGCTTATCAAGATAAACCCCAATGCTCCCAAGTTGCTGTTCTTGCTTTTGTGCAAGCCAAGCCATAACGCCAACCGCAGCGCCAGCAAAACCTGCCCAATACCCAAATGCGGCAACCCGTCGACCATCATCGTTCAATAGATATTCTAAATCATAAAGCATACCACCACCGCGCTTAAAGCGAGACAGCAAGAGCGGGCCATCGGCTTGGCCTTTATAGGCATGGCCAAACATAATGTGGCGATGAACAAGATCTGGCCCATCTTCATCCAACTCTTTTAAACCAAAAACAATCGCATCAATTGGCGCATTAACCCATGAATGTTCAGCGCTAATCGAACATCCTGTAGCGGCATAATCTGCAATTTTAATCGCACGCGTTGAGCTCTCTTCAACGGTCACCTGATGACCTTTTGCCAACAAGGTCTGCACACCTTCTGGCGTGATGCCCACCCTTTGTTCAAAAGGTCTTTGTTCCGCCCGAACCCAGATATGAGCCATCTTCTAATTTCCTATCATTTTTAATATTTACAAGTGCAGTTCATAGTGCCATTTATCAATTGCTATAAAATTGAACCTTGAAACTAGCATTCATCTAGATCATACAATCAGAAAATAATTGAACTTTGTCAACGAGGGTAGTCCCATGCAAAACGTGCGTTTTGAAAAGCCATTTACGCAGCAAGAAGCCATTTCAGATGATGCCATCAATGCAGCTGTTGAAGTTTTAAAATCTGGAAGATTACACAGGTATAATACCATTCCCAGCGAAGATGGTGAAACCAACTTGCTTGAAGTTGAATATGCAGCATATCAAGGTTCCAAATATTGCTTGGCAACAGCATCCGGCGGCGCTGCCATTCAAATCGCCCTCAGAACTGTTGGCGTCAAACCCGATGACAAAGTGCTGACAAATGCCTTCACACTTGCCCCAGTTCCGGGCGCAATTGCAGCCATTGGTGCAGACCCTATCTTTGTGGAAACCACAGAAGATTTGATCATTGACCTGGATGATCTAAACGCAAAACTGCGTGAAACCGGCGCAAAAGTCCTGTTGCTATCCCATATGCGGGGACGTATTGCACCGATGGAAAAATTGTGTGCAATTCTTGCTGATCATGGTGCTGTTCTTGTTGAAGATTGCGCGCACACAATGGGCGCAACATGGAATGGTGTCAAAAGCGGTAATTTCGGTGCTGTTGGGTGTTTCAGCACGCAAACATACAAACATATAAATAGCGGTGAAGGTGGTTTTTTAACCACCAATGACCCTGAAATTATGGCGCGCGCAACCATCCTATCTGGCTCTTACATGTTGTATGAAAAGCATATCGCACGTCCAGAAATGAAGGACTATGCAAAAGCACGATATGAAATGCCAAATTGCTCGTCCAGAATGGATAATCTTCGTGCAGCAATTTTGCGACCGCAACTTAAAACACTTGATGAAAACATCAAACGCTGGAACACAAGATACCAAGTTTTGGAAACAGCATTGCGCAATGTTGAAGGACTGACCTTAACAACTCGCCCACAAAACGAATATTATGTTGGCTCGTCCATTCAGTTCCTTCTTCCAAATTGGCAACAAGCCCAGATTGAACAATTCTTGAAGAATTGCGCAAGCCGCGGTGTTGAACTTAAATGGTTCGGAAATGCGGATCCCGTTGGTTTTACCAGCCGTTATGACAGCTGGAAATATGCATCCAAACAAAACCTTGAAGCGACGATTTCAATCCTCAATCGCATAATCGATATGCGCGTACCACTGAGCTTTGATCTGGATGACTGCAAACTCATTGCCGACATTATCGCCCAAGAATTCAGTGCGCTATATAACAAATAGCGCTACTCAATCCCACATCTAGGCCGTCAACAAATCCTGCAACATATAGTAGGATTTTTTTGGCGTACGAGTTTGTGTTTCAAAATCGACATGAACAATGCCAAAGCGCTCATCATAGCCAAAGGCCCATTCAAAATTATCAAGCAATGACCAAGCAAAATAGCCTTGAACATTCACACCTTTTGAAATAGCGGAATGAACGGCATTAAGGTGCATTTGTAAAAAGTCGACACGTGCCTGATCATCGACTTTTTCATCTACAACAACATCATGAGACGCCATGCCATTTTCTGTAACGAAAATCGGAATATCCTTTGAATATTCATTTGAAATTCGCTCTAAGAAAAACTCAAGACCTTCCGGGTAAAACTCCCAATCCATTGATGATTTTTGCAAACCACCTTTGTGAGACTTGGCAAATGGAAATTCATTGGAACCATCATCGGTTATGAAATTACGGGTGTAATAATTCAATCCAAGCCAATCAATTGGTTTCGAGATAACCTGAAGGTCTTTCTCCCAATCTTCCGGCATATGCGGCTCAAAATACTCCATCAGGTTTTCAGGGTATTGCCCTTTAAATACAGCATCTGCAAACCACCGATTATACGTCGCATCATAAAGCTCGGCTGCCCGAACATCTTCCGACTTGTCACTATCAAGCGCTGCATATTCCATATTCAAAACAATACCGGCACTGACATTGCCCTCATTGCGAATAGCTTCCAGCCCCAAACCGTGAGCCAGCATTATATAATGCATGGATTCAACGCCCGCCTTCATCGACTGCAAACCAGGTGCATGCGCGCCAATAAAGTGACTGAGCCAAGACACACACCATGGCTCATTAATCGTAGCGATTGACGATAGGCGATCAGAAAAACGCTTTGCGATAATTCCAGAATAATCAGCGAAATACTTAGCCGTATCGCCAGACTGCCAACCACCTTTCTCAGATAGCGCAAGCGGCAGGTCCCAATGATATAAGGTCAGATGCGGCTCGATTTCGCGCTCCAAACACCCATCGATTAAGCGATCATAAAATGCCAACCCATCTTCCAACGGCCGACCTTTTCCATCGGGCTGAATCCGTGGCCACGCGGTTGAAAATCTATAAGCACCCAAACCAGCATCGCGAATGAGATCGAGATCACTTTCCCAAAGATCAAAATGCGCGCATGCAATATTGCCATTGGCTTTATCCGATGTCCTGCCCTTAACAGCAAAAACATCCCAGTGCGAGCGCCCTACCTTACCAAACTTCGTGCCTTCAATCTGATATGCAGATGTTGCCGTTCCAAATTTAAAGTTGTCAGGAAAATCACCGCGGGAGAGTTCAAAGTCGTACATATTCTAATTCCAATTATGTTTAAAACCAACGAGCGAACTCGCTAATGCATATTTTCATTTCGTGTTTTATCAATGTAATCGATTACTCTACCGAAAAAATGTCTATTACATATTGCAAGCCTTGAAAGCAAATATCTCTCAAAACTTACAATTTTTTATCTTACAACTGGTCCTGTGGATTTACCGATCAAAAGCTCAGCTTGCCATAATTCTGAAACAAGATCAGATTTTGGATTTTCAATTCTGCCAATCAACATTTCGGCAACACGTCGACCTGCAGCTGAAATGGATGAGCGCACGCACGTGATTTCCGGAATTGTGTGACCATGGCCCCAAAATGACAGATCATCATCAAACGTCACCAGAGAAACGTCTTTTCCAATTTGCAAACCACTGGAAAGAACAGCATGACGAACACCCAGCGCAATCAACTTAGATGAACACAAGAAAGCAGTTGGCCGACGTCCCTCTTCTCGTCCAAGCAATTCCATACATGCTCTATACCCATAAGGCTCGAGCATATCTTCGCTAAACAAAAGGTCTTCTCTGGGGTCAATACCCCTGTCGCATAAAGCATCGATAAAACCACATCGCCTTTGTTTAGCAAATGTCATGGTTTCAACACCATTTAACAAGGCAATATCGCGGTGCCCAAGATCGAGTAGGAAACTTGTCGCACGATGAAACGCACTATGATTATCAACATCAAGCCAAATGCTGCCACCGTCAGATGTTTCCATATCGCCTGTGCGCCCATGAATGACAAATGGTAGCCCAATCTCAATCAAAGCTTCCAAACGGCGATCATTGACGAGTGGGGCCTGCATCACAAAACCATCTACGCGCTTACTGCGAGCCAATCTGCGATAGGCCTGAATTTCTTGATCTTGCGGAACCGAGGTTAAAACCAAATCATACCCTTTTTGAGTATAGATCTCGCTTGCCCCTGCTATAAAGTCAGAAAAGTGCGGATTGATAATTTTGTGATCTGTATTAGAGATCACATGGCCAATAGCCTTGGCTTTTCCCGTTGCCAAAGTCATTGCTGATTGGCTTGGGACATAATTATAACGTTCAGCGGCGTCGATCACTTTGGCACGCGTTTTGGCAGATACCTCCGAATAACCGTTTAACGCACGACTAACCGTTGTCTCCGAGAGCTTAAGCTTTTGTGATAATTCTTTTAACTTCATAATTTCCCTCAAAGCGCTTTGATAAAGATACATATTTTTCAGATTAATTCCAAGCCCCCAAAGCCTTTACACATAATTTTCCCCATAAAATATGGAATCTTAATTGACTAATTGGTTGATTCAAGATTATAAATCATCCAAAGCGCTTTGGATTTCGTTTTAAATATTCTAATGGGAGAGAAATTATGAACACAAGTTTGAAAATTCTATCAACATCTTTGCTTTGCAGTGCAGGCATGATGGCTGGTTCAATGGGCACAGCTTTTGCTGCTGGTCATTGTGCAATGGGCAGTCACGACCTGCCTGACCTTAGTGGTCAATCAATTACTATTTCCGGTCCTTGGGAAGGACAAGATGAAAAACTTGTCAATTCTGTGATCGATTGTTTTGAAACAGCAACTGGCGCATCTGTTGCCTATAGCGGTTCTGGCGAATTCGAACAGCTTATCGTCACTGATATCCGTTCTGGTTCAGCGCCAAATATCGCTGTTTTCCCTCAGCCGGGCCTTGCAGCTGACATGGCGAGTGAAGGTGGACTTGTGCCAATCGGCCAAGATCTTGCTGACTGGATGACAAAAAATTACGGCGCAGGTCAATCTTGGGTCGATCTAGGCACCTATGCTGGTAAAGATGGCGCAAGCTCATTTTATGGCTTTGCTTATAAAGTAGATTTGAAATCACTTGTTTGGTTCAAACCTGAAAACTTTGAAGATGCGGGTTATGAAATCCCAACATCTATGGAAGACCTTCTTGCACTATCTGACAAAATCGTTGCTGATGGCGGCACACCTTGGTGCCTTGGTATCGAATCTGGCGGCGCAACCGGTTGGACAGCCACAGATTGGCTAGAAGACATCATGCTTCGTACTGCAAGCCCTGAAAAATACGACATGTGGGTTAAAAACGAACTTCCTTTCAATAGCCCAGAAGTTATCAAAGCCATTGAAATCTTCGGTTCTATCGCAAAGAATGACGCCTATGTTGCAGATGGCGCATCATCTGTTGCATCAACATTCTTCGGTGATAGCCCTAAAGGTTTGTTCACAACACCACCTAAATGTTACATGCACCGTCAAGCATCGTTCATCCCTGCATTCTTCCCGAACAAAGGTGAAGAGCTTGCAAGTGGCGAAGCTGATTTCTTCTACTTGCCACCGTTTGCCTCAATGGCTGACCTAGGCAAGCCAGTTCTTGGTGCCGGTACTGTTTGGACAATGACAAAAGAGTCAGATGCAACACATGCATTCTTTGACTTCTTAACAAAACCTGTTGCACACGAAATCTGGATGGCTCAAACTGGCTTCCTAACACCACATAAAGGTGTGAACCCAGATGCATACGCAAATGATTCACTCCGCAAAATGGGTGGTATCTTGGCCAATGCTGATACATTCCGCTTCGATGCTTCTGATCTTATGCCTGGCACCATTGGTGCAGGTGCATTCTGGACAGAAATGACTGCGTTCACACAAGGTCAAGATGCAAAAACAACAGCTGATAATATCCAAGCTGCTTGGGACAAAATTAAATAGTCTCAAACAATGAAAGGCCGCCTCTAGTCAATAGAGGCGGCTCCTTATCATGACACATTCAAAAATCACCACTTTTGGAAAAGGGTTCGCCATTGCAGCGACGTGTTTCATCGTCTTGCCTGCATTTGCTGCCATTTTATTTTCACTCACCTCATATTTGAGTGATGGGATTGTAGCGATACTACCCTTTTCCAAAATTGCTACGACGAAAATCGTGTTCGCAATCAGAGCCGTTTTCATCGCAATCACCATCAGCATTAGCTTTTTCTATCTGGCCAATTGGATGAACTTACGCTTATCGAACAGGCATTCCAATGCAGGTTTAAAGGTTATCGATGCTATTCAACCATGGATATTTGTCGGCCCTGTTGTTGTGCTCTTATGCCTATTCTTGGTCTATCCAGCGCTTGAAACATTCAGATTAAGCTTTTTCAATGATGTGCCATTACTAAATGATGCAGGCCAGCCGGTTCTCAATCAGGCAGGCGCTCAAATGGAACGCCTTGGTTTTGTTGGGTTTACCAACTATGCCACAGTGCTTGCGTCTGAGAACTTTTGGTACGCCATTCGCAATTCACTCTTGTGGTTGCTTGTTGTCCCAACCGCTTGCATTGTCTTTGGAATGGCAATTGCCGTTCATGCTGACAGCAAAAAATGGGGAACATTTGCCAAGACATTGATCTTTATTCCGATGGCAATCTCATTTGTAGGCGCTGCTGTGATTTGGCGTAACATCTATGCCTCTGGTGGCACGGGTGATTATCAAATTGGACTTTTGAACGCATTGTTAAAGCAATTCGGTGTCGAACCACAATTTTGGTATGAAGTTCGCTTTTGGGGTAACTTCTTCATGATGTGGATATTAATTTGGATCCAAACAGGCTTTGCAATGGTGATTTTCTCCGCAGCGCTGCGTTCGGTTCCAACTGAAACTATTGAGGCGGCCCACATTGATGGGGCAACGCCACCACAAATTTTCTTTCGCATCACATTGCCTCAAATATATTCGACAATTATCATTGTGTGGACAACGCTGACGATCTTGGTTTTGAAAGTCTTTGATATTCCTTACGCGTTGACTGCCAACAAGGCCGACAAACTATTGCTTGCAACATTGATGGAACAAACAAGAAATACCCAACGCGAGCCTGAACAAGCAGCATCCATCGCAATCATTTTAATGCTGACAATTATCCCTATCCTCGGCATCAACATTTGGCTTCAGAAACGGCAGGCTCGATATGGTTAGACGTTCAATCGCCTCCACGACACTTATTTTAATTGTTGCTTTTTGGGTCGTGCCTTTCGCAGGCCTATTACTGACTTCGCTTAGACCAACAAAACATGCAAATGAGACAGGTTTCTGGCGCTCGCTTGTGACCAATGAAATTGGCTATAGCATGAAAACGCAAGGCAAAGACGGCCTGAAACAAGTTGATGATAAATGGGTAATCTCGGGCAACATTATCGAAGAGCGAAATGATTTCGATGCAGACCTTGCCGATAAAAAAGGCGAGCCTGAAACTTTTAAAATCAACGGTAAGATCGTCAAATTTGGACCAGGTGCATCAAAGCCTGATGTCGCAACACCTGGCGAGACCATAGATATTCGCGGTGGTGCTTTTACATTGCAAGAAAATGGTGACTACGACTGGGTATTCAATGAGGAATACACAAAATCGGGTAAAACCATTGGCGTTATCGTCGATCACCCTCCGCAATTTGGGCTTCGAAACTATGTTATCTCCTTTATGGATAGCCGTATTCCAAACGCTTTGATCAATAGTTTCATTGTCACAATTCCTGCGACCCTGATCCCAATTACACTTGCAGCTTTTGCCGCCTATGCCTTTTCTTGGATGCGGTTTCCGGGGCGTGATGCCGTGCTGGTTGTTGTTCTGGCTTTGCTTGTCGTGCCCTTACAGCTCGCATTTATTCCAGTTCTATCGATGTATGCAGATGTTGCGGGGTGGGCCAGTGCGCTCAAAGAATCTTTAGGTTGGTGCGAAGGCGGGGGATGTGAAACATCCGCCAAATCCTTTGGCGGCTTATGGATCGCACATACGGCCTTTGGGTTACCCTTAGCGATTTATCTCTTGCGAAACTACATTGCAGGACTACCGCGTGAATTGTTAGAAGCTGCGCGAATTGATGGCGCAACGCATTTTCAAATCTTTGTTAGATTAATCTTGCCGCTATCCGTTCCGGCTTTAGCATCATTTGGTATTTTCCAATTCCTTTGGGTCTGGAATGATCTATTGATTGCGCTTATATTGGGCCCAACAAATGATCTTGTTCTTCCAATCGAAATTCAAAAACAAATCGGTACATTTAAATCCGAAATAGAGCGTTTGAATGCATCCGCCTTTATTTCAATGATTGTGCCACTCATCGTATTTTTAGCCATGCAGAAGTATTTCGTACGAGGTCTGTTGGCGGGTTCAGTAAAAGGTGGATAATATGTCTGATAATTGGTGGCGTGGCGGCGTTATTTACCAAATTTACCCACGTTCATTTCAAGACACAACCGGCAACGGTTCTGGTGATTTAAACGGGATAACAGAAAGACTAGATCATATTGCTGATCTGGGTGCAGATGCAATTTGGATCTCTCCATTTTTCAAATCACCTATGAAAGATTTTGGCTATGATGTGTCTGATTACAAAGACATCGATCCAAGCTTTGGGACACTGAGCGACTTTGATATATTGATTGCACGTGCGCATGAGCTGGACATTAAGATCATTGTGGATCTGGTGCTATCGCATACATCGAACGAGCATCAATGGTTCCAAGAAAGCCAAAAGAGCAAGGATAATGCAAAGTCCGATTGGTATGTTTGGGCAGAGGCAAACCCAGATGGCACACCGCCCAATAATTGGCTATCAATATTTGGTGGTTCGGCATGGGAATGGCACGGCGGCAGAGAACAATACTTCCTGCATAACTTCCTCAAAGTTCAGCCCGATTTAAACTTCCACAATGTGGATGTGCAAACAGCCTTGCTTGATGTGGCAAAATTCTGGCTTGATCGCGGTGTTGATGGTTTCCGCCTCGACACAATCAACTTCTATTTCCATGATACACAATTGCGCAATAATCCTGCTCTTCTACCCGAAGATCGTAATGACGATATTGCACCACGTGTGAACCCTTACAATCATCAAGACCACCTTTACGATAAGAACCAACCTAAAAATCTTGAGTTTTTAAAGCAACTCCGTAGCCTGATGGATCAATATGAAGGCCGTGCAGCCGTTGGCGAAGTTGGCGATGCTCAATATGGCTTGGAAATTGTTGCGCAATACACATCCGGCAATGACAAAGTTCATATGTGCTATGCGTTCGATTTCTTGTCACCAAAGCCACTAACAGCTCAAAAAATCCGCCATGTTCTCACAGAATTTGAAGACAAAGCGCCCGATGGTTGGCCGTGCTGGGCATTATCAAACCATGATGTCATGCGCCATATCAGCAGACTTGGTGGCAATGATGAGATAAAAGCACGATTACTCGCAGCTTTGTTATTGTCTTTGCGCGGATCTGTGAGCCTGTATCAAGGCGAAGAATTGGGACTGCCAGAAGCCAACATTCCCTATGATAGATTACAAGATCCATATGGCATTCAGTTCTGGCCAGAATTTAAAGGCCGTGATGGTTGCCGAACACCAATGATCTGGGAAAACAGCAATACTGGCGGGTTTTCTATGGCCGAACCTTGGTTGCCAATAGATGATCGCCACCAAGCAATGTCTGTTGAAAATCAGACGGGCGATCAACGCAGCATGTTAGAGTTTTACAAAGACATGATTGCATTCCGCAAAACCCATCCGGTTTTCATGGAAGGCGATATTGAGTTCTCTGATCACAATAACCAGCTCCTGAGCTTTTCGCGCCATGATAAAAACCACACCATTTATTGCTGTTTTAACCTGACAGATCAAACCCACGAAATTGCGTTACCTGCAGGTCATCAGATCATCAAAACGATCAACCTAGATTTAGATACTGAACAAAATTTTGCAGGTGGTCTTTTGCAAGTACCACCAAGCGGCGCATTTTTTGCAGCCGTGCCAAAGGAGTAGATTATGAGCGATGTAAAACTACAAGCCATCAAGAAAAATTACGGCAAAGTTGAAGTCATCAAAGGTGTAGATCTTGAGATCAAAAAGGGCGAATTTATCGTTTTTGTTGGTCCATCAGGTTGCGGTAAATCTACGCTTTTGCGCACAATTGCGGGCCTTGAAGAAATCACAGACGGCAAGCTTTATATTGATGGCGTTGAGGTCAATGATGTCCCAGCGTCCAACCGTGGCATTGCGATGGTTTTCCAATCCTATGCGCTCTACCCGCACTTATCTGTTTACGACAATATGGCCTTTGCTCTTAGCATTGCAAAAGTAAAAATCAGCGAAATAGATAAAGCTGTGCGTTCAGCGGCTGACATTTTGCAGCTGACACCATATCTAGAACGCTTACCGCGTGATCTATCAGGCGGCCAGCGCCAACGTGTAGCCATTGGCCGCGCTATTGTTCGCCAGCCGAAAGTATTCCTGTTTGACGAACCATTGTCGAACCTTGATGCAGCCTTGCGTGTGAGCACCCGCATTGAAATCGCCAAACTTAAACAATCCATGCCAGATACGACCATGGTTTATGTGACCCACGATCAGGTCGAGGCGATGACGCTTGCCGATCGTATTGTGGTCCTATCTGAGGGGCATATCGAACAGGTTGGTTCACCGCTTGAACTCTACAACAGACCTAAAAACCGCTTTGTTGCTGAGTTTATCGGTAGTCCAAAAATGAACTTAGTGTCCGCTAAAATCACGGATGGCATGCTCAATGTTGAGGGATCAAAAGGCTCATTAAAAGTCGATTGCAAAGAGGAAAATGTATTCTTTGGTATCAGACCAGAGCATTTGGTTCTGTGTGATGAAAACGACGCCATTCTGTCTGGTGTTTTGGAAGTTAAAGAAGAGCTTGGCGAATATACCCTTGCCCACTTTAAAGGCAATGAAGGCTCGGCTCTCGTTGCCAAACCAATCATCAGCCCATCGCAAAAACCAGGTGATATGATCCACTTTAAATGCGATGTTAAAAACATTCATCTCTTTGATGCCAAAACAGAATTACGTTTGTAGTCTAAACTTGAGTTAAGCCAATTGAACTTGATAAGGTGTTGGGAAAAAGAATTCTTCTAAGTTATTCTCCACACCTTGTCGGTCTACAATAATAAAATTGGTCGGCTTATCCAGCGGCGTTAAAACACCGTGCCAAGTGTTTTTAAAATAATGCACACCTTGCCCAATTTCAGCATAAAACGCCAATGGCTGCCCCGGAACACCGTCGATATCTGGCGCAACAATCACCAAAAATGGATTTGGTTCCATTGGGATAAAAGCCTGACTGCCAAAGGGATGACGTTCCACCATTTTAAGTTTTAACGGCAATGGATAGGGTCGCCCCATCCCAACGCTGATAATCGTCTTAGCGCCCTCACCGTCTGCTTCAGCTTCTGCCAAAGCATGGTAACGATCACACATACCATTATTAATCGCAAAATCTGGATTTCGATTGCAATCAATCACTTTACCAAAGGGTGCAAAAGCCTGATCAGTGAGCGGTTGGGCTAAGATTGTATCCATGAAAGTGGCCCCTTACAGCTTCATCTGACGATTAACATCTTTGTAAAGAAGATACCTAAATTTACCCGAACCACCGGCATAACAAGCCTGCGGACAAAACGCGCGCAACCACATAAAATCACCCGCTTCAACCTCAACCCAATCTTCATTAAGACGATAAACCGCTTTGCCTTCAAGCACATAAAGGCCGTGCTCCATCACATGCGTTTCCTCAAACGGGATAACACCGCCCGGTTCGAACGTCACAATATTCACATGCATATCGTGGCGTAAATCTGCTGCATCGACAAAATTTGATGTGGCCCATTTGCCCTCTGTGTCCGGCATTGTCTTGGGTGTCACGTCTTGATCGCGGGTCACAAAAGCCTCAGGTAGATCAATACCATCAACAGCTTCATAGGCTTTTCGGATCCAATGGAACACAACAGGGTTTTGCGAATGATTATGCAAAGTCCATTTTTCTGCCGGTGGAATATAGGCGTAACCGCCAGTGTCAAGCTTGTGCTCTTGGCCTGAAATTGTCAGCGTACATTCACCCTCAACAACAAATAAAACGGCTTGCGCATCAGGATTAAGCTCAGGGCGATCACTGCCACCATTGGGCAAAACTTCCATAATATATTGGGAAAACGTTTCAGCAAATCCAGATAAAGGCCGAGCCAAAACCCATGCGCGTGTGCCCTCCCAATGAGGCAGTCTGCTGGTAACAATATCGCTCATCGTACCCTTGGGGATAACAGCATAAGCTTCTTTAAAAACAGCACGTCCCGTATGCAGAGCGCTTTGTGGCGGCAAACCGCCTTTTGGCGCATAATAATTTTGATGTGTCATAGATATTTCCTTTAGGCAGACGGTAATATGTCGTCAAGGCGAAGACGAGCAATGCGTTCAACTTGGGTACAGGCTGTTTTAAATTCGGCCGATTTATCATTATCAATACGGGTTTGAAACGCCTCTAAAATTTGCGCTTTGGTAAGACCTTTAACCGCGATGATAAATGGAAACCCAAATTTCGATGTATAGGCATTATTCAACTCGGTAAACAATGAACGCTCATCATCCGTCAGCGCATCAAGACCAGCGCTTGCTTGTTCTGAGGTTGATTCAGCTGTTAATTGTTTTGCAGCAGCTAATTTCCCAGCAAGGTCAGGGTGAGCTGATAATACGCCCAAACGCTCCTCATCAGTTGCTGTGCGGAATTGATAGGTTAGCGCTGCGTGCAATCCAAGCGCTGTATCATTTGCTGCTCCCAATTCATCGGCAAATGCCCGTTCTGCAACCCATGCAGAATGTTCAAAAATCCCACCATAACCAGAGACAAAATCTTCTTTGTTCATGCGTGATGGTTGTTGAGCAGCAACTATCGGCGGATGCGCTTCATGCCAATGCTTTGCAATATCAACGCGGCGAGTACACCAAACATTGTCGTGGGATTTTACATAATCAAGGAACTTGATCAGAGCTGCCGCACGTCCCGGCCTGCCCACCAAACGGCAATGCAAACCAATATTCATCATTTTCGGTTGGCCAGCTTTGCCATCACGATACAACACATCAAACGTATCTTTTAAATAGGCATAAAACTGATCGCCAGAATTAAAACCTTGCGGCGTGGCAAAGCGCATATCGTTGCAATCAAGCGTATAGGGAATGACCAATTGATCCCGACCATTATGAGAATACCAATAAGGCAAATCATCACTATAAATATCAGAGATATAGTCAAAACCACCTTCATCCGTCACCAGATCAACTGTGTTAACCGAGCATCGCCCCGTATACCAACCCGTAGGGCGTTCACCGACAACGGCAGTATGAATTTTAATGGCTTCGTCTAAATCCGCTTTTTCAGCTTCAACAGATGCATCTTTATATTCAACCCATTTCAAGCCATGGGACGCGATTTCCCAATTGGCATCTTTCATCGCTTGAACCTGTGCAGGGGACCGCTTGAGTGCTGTTGCAACACCGTAAACTGTCACCGGAATATCGCGTTCTGTGAACATTTGATGCAAACGCCAAAAACCAGCGCGCGCACCATATTCATAGATAGATTCCATGTTCCAATGGCGTTGGCCGGGCCATGCTGCAGCGCCAACAATCTCGGATAGAAACGCTTCTGAGGCTGCATCACCATGCAAAATATTATTCTCGCCACCCTCCTCATAGTTCACAACGAATTGAACCGCGATAGCCGCATCATTTGGCCATGTTACTTTAGGTGGGTTTTGACCATATCCGTGTAAGTCTCTGGGATACCGATTTTGCAATGAAATGCCTCCGAGTAGAAAATTATATATTAGTGAAAGCCTTGGCTAACACTATCTGAAAAAATTTGAAGAAGTTTTGGAAAAGATAACATCATGATAGCTGCTTTTTGCAAGCACTTGCCATGAAATCGATAAATAATCTCATCTTGGGATCTTGCAACCGTTTATGCGGATAAACACAAGAAAAAGGCAAACTGATTGGCGGCGAATCTTTGACAACTTCAACCAGCGCACCGCTTGCCAGATAGTCTTTAACCTCATAGATCGGCTTATTGATAATTCCGCAGCCTTCAAGCGCCCAAGCGGTCAATACATCACCATCATCGGATTCAAGTGGGCTATTAAATTCATATTTCTGAATTTCGTCATCCTTTTTAAGGCTCCAAAAGAATTCAGGCAATCCCGGATACCGAAGCAACAAACATCTGTGATTGTTTGTAAAAAGGTCACCAGCTTTCACCGGCATACCATAGGTTTTCACATAACCTGGCGACGCGCATAATATACGTTGAAAATCATAGATGCTTAAAACGCGCATATCTGAATCTATCAAGCTTCCCATCACAAAGGCTGCATCTAACCCTTCATTGGTAATATCAACTTTGCGATCTGACAAACGAAGGCGAACATTAATATCGGGATACAATTCTTGGAATTTTGGCACCAATGGCGCGATCAGTTTTTTACCAATACCAAGCGGCGCCGATACAAAGATCGTGCCCTTTGGTTTTGCAGTAATCTCACTAATGCTGCCTTCAACCTCATTGATCGTATCAAGAATTTTGACCGCACCTTTATAAAACAGCTCACCCTGTTGGGTTGGCATCAAATTACGTGTGGTCCGATTGAACAATCTGGTGCCCAAATGTTTCTCAAGTTCAGAAATTCGACTACTCGAAACAGCGGGAGATACGCGCAGATCACGTCCGGCAGCAGACATGCTCCCCAATTCATAAACGCGCACAAAAGTTCTCAGATTATTGACGTAAGACATAGCTATACAATAGCATTATCTGACTATTTTTGAAAGTCCTATTATTTTATTGATATTTAATCTAACAAAATTTACTGTCAAATGAATAACAAGATATAATGCTGCTTTATAGAATGCAGTTATGAGGGAAAAAAAGTGTTTGAATTTGCAATTGCTATGGACTGGCTCGCCTTTGCAGCCAGATGGGTTCACGTCATCACAGCGATTGCTTGGATTGGCTCATCGTTCTATTTTATCGCGCTAGATTTAGGGCTCCACAAACATGACAACCTGCCCAAAGGGGCCGCCGGTGACGAATGGCAGGTCCATGGGGGTGGGTTCTACCATATTCAAAAATACATGAACGCTCCGGCCGCCATGCCAGAACATTTGACTTGGTTCAAATGGGAAGCCTATTCCACATGGCTATCTGGCTTTGTGTTGCTATGCCTTGTTTATTATACAGGTGCAGAATTGTATTTGATTGATCCTGAAGTTTTAGATGTATCGGTCACTACAGCCATCTTGGTCTCGCTTGGCTCAATCGGCTTTGGTTGGGTGATATATGATCTATTGTGCAAATCCAGACTTGGTGCTGACAATACACGCCTGATGGTTTTGCTATATTTCGTTCTTGTTGCCATGGCATGGGGATATACCCAGCTCTTTACAGGCCGCGCAGCCTTCCTACATTTAGGTGCATTTACTGGCACGATTATGTCAGCCAATGTGTTCTTCATCATTATTCCAAATCAAAAGAAAGTTGTCGCCGATCTGATGGCTGGCAAAAATCCTGATCCAAAATTGGGAATGCAAGCCAAACAGCGTTCAACACACAACAACTACCTCACACTACCCGTGATATTCTTGATGCTATCCAACCATGCACCCTTGGCCTTTGCGACCCAGTATAGCTGGATCATTGCATCGCTTGTGTTCTTGATGGGTGTTACAATTCGTCTTTACTACAATGCAAAACATGCACGTGGCGGAGATTATCGTTGGACATGGATTGCAACCATCGTGATTTTCATCGTCATCATGTGGCTATCGACTGTGCCTAAAACCTATACCGAACCAGATGAAAACGCAGCGATGAGCCCATATGAGCAGCAATTTGCAAGCTCTGCGCAATTTGAGACTGTGCGCGATACTGTGCAAGGTCGTTGCTCAATGTGCCATGCGGTTGAACCTGTTTGGGATGGTATTTTAACAGCGCCAAAAGGTGTCTTGCTGGAAACAGATGCGCAAATTGCCCGTCACGCCAAAGCCATCTACCTCCATGCTGGCCGCAGCCATGCAATGCCACCGGCCAATATTACCCGCATGGAAATTGAAGAGCGACAATTGCTCGTTAATTGGTACAAGACAGCTATTGCAGGGAAATCTTAAACGAGATTTCCCTTTGAATGCTCTTGGCTCTAAATGCTTTGAACCTAAAAAACTGTGCAGATGTGACAAAATTCAAAAAGCACCTTGAACAAAATCAGACAACAGCACTACTATAAAACATCACATTGGAGTGAAGACCCACATGAACGCCTCTGCAGAAAAAATTGGACGCTTAACCACGCACGTATTGGACACGGCATTTGGCAAACCTGCAAATGGTTTGAAGATTGAGCTTTTCAAAATGGTTGATGGCAAAGCAATTGCGATCAAAACAATTGAGACAAATGATGATGGTCGCGCCGATGCACCGCTTCTTGAAGGTGCTGAGCTCGAACAAGGTTTCTACGAGCTCCATTTTCATGTTGGTGATTACTACAAACAAGCAGATCCAGTTTCATTCTTGGGTGTCGTTCCTGTTCGCTTTGGTGTTTGCGAAACCGACCAACATTATCATGTGCCGCTTTTGGTTTCACCCTATGGTTATTCAACATATCGAGGAAGTTAAGCTTGCAAAATTCGCGCAATAAAATTCGTTTTATATTAAATAATCAAACAATTGAACTGAGCGATATACCTGCAAGCTTGACGTTGCTTGATTATCTAAGATTGGAAAAACGACTAACAGGCACCAAAGAAGGATGCGCTGAGGGTGATTGCGGTGCTTGTACCATTCTTGTTGGTCGTATCTTAAACAATGAACTTAAATATGAGACAGTTAATTCCTGCATTCGCTTTGTTGGCTCGCTTGATGGCTGTCACATTGTCACCATTGAGCACTTAAAAGCCAGTGACGGCAAACTGCATCCTGTTCAACAGGCCATGGTCGATCACCATGGCAGCCAATGTGGCTTTTGCACACCTGGGTTTGTTATGTCGCTTTATGCGCTTTGGATGGAAAATCCAAACCCTTCTAATCAATCGGTTGAAGCTGCATTGCAAGGCAATTTATGTCGTTGCACAGGCTATGAGCCTATCGTCAAAGCAGCAATGGCGATCTCAGATATTGCACACCCGAAAAACGATCCTTTGGTGATCGAACGCAATGCAATTTTAAAGCAATTATCTGACCTTAATGACGGCAATCGCGTTGAAATCGCTCACAAAGACGATCTCATTATCGTTCCGTCATCGGTTCAAGATCTTGCAGATGCCTGCAAACAGCACCCAAAAGCGACCATTGTGGCAGGGTCCACCGATGTTGGGCTTTGGGTCACAAAGCATATGCACGATATTTCGCCTGTAATTTTTATGGCGCATTTACCTGAATTGAACACCATCGTTGTTGATGAACATCAGGTCACCATTGGCGCTTGTGTAACCTATACCCAAATGCAGTCCACAATCGCAAAACACTTCCCACAAATGGCAGGTTTTTGGAACAGAATTGGCGGCGAACAGGTTCGAAATATGGGCACAATTGGCGGCAATATTGCCAATGGCTCACCAATAGGTGACACCCCGCCAGCTCTCATAGCATTGGGCGCAAAGGTCACTTTGCGCAACGGAGATGTTCAACGAGAAGTTCTGCTTGAGGATTTCTTCATCGACTATGGCAAACAAGATCGAGAACAAGGTGACTTTGTTGAAAAGCTCACAATTCCATTGGTGAAAAAAGACAATTTGTTTGCAGTCCATAAAATATCCAAACGGCGCGATGAAGATATCTCCGCTCTATGTGGCGCGTTTAATGTCGCATTAGACAATGGCAAAATCACTGAAGTTATCATTGCCTATGGCGGCATGGCCGGAACACCCAAACGCGCAAAACATGTTGAAAAAGCAATGTTGGGTCAAGATTGGACCACCGATACAATCAAATCTGCAATGGCAGAACTTGAAAAAGACTTTACCCCTTTGAGCGATTGGCGTGCATCGGCAGACTATCGCGCTTTGACCGCAAAAAACCTACTGCACAGGTTCTTTATTGAAATGACGGAAGGCGCTGAGAATACAGTTCTTCATCGCGATAAAATCATCGAGGTCGCATTATGAGCCATAGCTTAGATCAAAAACTCAACGGCGGCGTACACCAAGATCAACGTCATGATTCAGCCCATAAACACGTCTCCGGTGAAGCTGAATATATCGACGATATTGTCTCACCTATTGGGACGTTACATGCCTATCTCGGTCTATCAGACATAGCGCATGGTACGATCAAATCGACTGATTTCACCGACGTTCTCTCTATGGAAGGCGTCATTGGCGTTCTCACCGGAAAAGACATTAAAGGTCATAATGATATTAGCCCAACGGGTAAGCATGATGATCCTGTCTTTGCCGAAAACATAGAATTTTACGGCCAGCCTATTTTTGCGGTTGTTGCAACAACCAGAGCCATTGCACGAACTGCGGCAAAAAAAGCCAAGATTGATTATATCAAAAGCACCCATGTGACCGATGTCGCAGAGGCACGCGCGCAAAATTATCCAATGGTCACAGAACCACTGACGCTAAAACGCGGGGAAACTGAACCGGCGCTTACTTCGTCCAGCAATCGAATTACCGGACAAATGCGTATTGGCGGCCAAGATCACTTTTATCTCGAAGGCCATATCGCCATGGCAATTCCAGAAGAAGATGATGATGTTTTGGTTTTCTCATCAACTCAACACCCCAGCGAAGTACAGCATATGGTATCCCATGTGCTCGACATCCCATCCCACGCCATCACGGTAAATGTAAGACGTATGGGCGGCGGGTTTGGCGGTAAGGAAACCCAGTCAAATCTATTTGCTGTTGTCGCGGCATTGGCAGCTAAAAAGTATAATCAAGCAGTTAAAATCCGTCCCGATCGCGATGACGATATGATCGCAACAGGCAAAAGGCATGATTTTCTTGTTGATTATGATGTGGGTTTTGAAAATGATGGCAAAATCACCGCACTTGATGCAACATTTGCGGCCCGTTGCGGAAACTCCGCTGACCTATCTGGTCCAGTAACAGACAGAGCTTTATTCCATGCAGATAATTGTTACTACTATCCAAATGTCGTTTTAAAATCAGAACCCTATAAAACAAATACCGTATCAAACACAGCCTTTCGAGGCTTTGGTGGACCTCAAGGCATGTTGGGCGGCGAACGGGTTATTGAAGAAATTGCCTATGCACTTGGCCGCGATCCATTAGACATCCGCAAAGCCAATTTTTATGGCAATACAGACCGAAACATCACGCCCTATCATCAAGAACTCAACGATAATATCATCGCTCAAATCGTCGATGAGTTAGAAACATCCAGCGATTATCAAAACCGCCGCAAAGCCGTTCTCAAACATAACGCAAAAAAGGGAATTATCCGCAAAGGTATTGCCTTAACTCCGGTCAAATTTGGTATTTCGTTCACAGCCACTTGGTACAATCAGGCAGGCGCTTTGGTGCATATATATTCAGATGGGTCCATCCATCTCAATCACGGTGGCACAGAGATGGGCCAAGGGCTCAACACCAAAATTGCGCAAGTTTTAAGTGATGAATTTCAAGTTGATTTAGACCGCATTAAAATAACAGCAACCCATACCGGAAAAGTTCCCAACACCTCGGCAACAGCTGCCTCTTCTGGCACAGATCTCAACGGCATGGCGGCAGCAAATGCTGCACATCAAATTAAAGAGCGCTTGGTCAAATTTGCCTGTGAAACTTACTCCGTTCAAGAACAAGACATCAGTTTCACGCCAAATATTGTCAAAATCGGCGATAAACACATACCATTTAACGACTTTATAAAATCTGCCTATATGGCGCGGGTACAACTATCGGCGGCAGGCTTTTACAAAACGCCCGACATTCATTGGGATCGTGAAAAAGGCCAAGGCCGACCGTTCTATTACTTTGCCTATGGCGCATCTGTTTCAGAGGTTAGTATCGATACACTAACCGGCGAATATCAAATTGACCGAACAGATATTTTGCATGACGTTGGAAAATCGCTCAATCCTGCCATTGATAAAGGGCAAATTGAGGGTGGCTTTATCCAAGGCATGGGGTGGCTCACGACAGAAGAATTGTGGTGGGATGACAATGGCCGATTGCGCACGCACGCCCCATCGACCTATAAAATCCCGCTTGCCTCTGATCGCCCACGAATTTTCAATGTAGCGCTTGCAGATTGGTCTGAAAATAGAGAAATGACGATCCGTCGTTCCAAAGCGGTTGGCGAACCGCCTTTTATGTTGGCAATGTCTGTTCTTGAAGCCTTATCAATGGCTGTGGCATCTGAAAAAGATTACAAAATATGCCCTCGCCTTGATGCACCTGCAACACCGGAATGCATTTTGATGGCGCTCGAAAGATTGAGAGCAGGTTAGAAGATGTATAAAAAGCGCCATGATGCAGTTTCGTTTTTGAAGGATACAGGTGCAATTGCACGTGTTGAGCTCAGCAGCATTCATGGCTCTACACCGCGCGATCAAGATGCGTGGATGTTGGTATCAGAGCACAAGATATTTAAAACAATTGGCGGCGGTCAACTCGAAAAAATAGCTATTGAGAAAGCACGAACCTTGCTGAATGGTGACAACCTAGCCCCAATCGAAATGCAAATACCACTCGGCCCTCATATTGGTCAGTGTTGCGGCGGCACAGTTCATTTATCCATTCAAAAACTTGACGAAAAAGCGCTGAAAATTCTCATTCAAAAAGCGCAGGATGAATTATCCGAATTGCCAAATATTTACATTTTTGGCGCAGGGCATGTCGGCATTGCCTTGGCGGAAACTTTGTCACTCCTACCCCTTAATCCTATCTTGATCGATAGTCGTGAAAGCGAATTAAATGCTGTTCCCGACCACATTGAAACACGCCTTTCTGCCATGCCAGAGACCTATGTGCGAAGCGCGCCCGAAGGTAGCGCCATCATCATTTTAACCCATGATCACGCACTCGATTTTCTCATCGCACAAGAAGCACTATTACGCGATGACTTTGCTTATATTGGGATGATAGGCTCCAAAACAAAACGCGCCACATTTAAAAACTGGTATCGTCGGGAAAATGGACAAGATACAGAACAGGCTATTGAGAAATTAACCTGCCCCATTGGGAACCATATGATTTCAGACAAACGTCCCGAAGTTATAGCGACACTTACGGCCAGCGAAATCATCGTCAAATTAGATCAATTTAACATGACAACTAAGTCCAATCACAACATGGTGCATGCCGCCGGAGGGAACTGATGACAGTTGCAGAAAATCAAGATAGCCATGATCGGATAGAGCTTAAGGGTATTACAAAAGCATTCCCAGGAGTTCTTGCCAATGATCAGGTGAGCTTTAAAATTAAGCCCAGTGAAATCCATGCTCTTTTAGGTGAAAATGGTGCGGGTAAATCGACGCTTGTCAAAATGATCTACGGCATTATGCAGCCCGACGCTGGTGAAATTATCTGGCAAGGTACATCGTTGAAGATAGCTAATCCAAAAGCTGCCCGCAAAATGGGTGTCGGCATGGTGTTCCAACACTTCTCGCTTTTCGAAGCGATGACGGTATTGGAAAATATCGCCCTTGGTATGGATGCAAAAATCTCGCAGTCTGAGTTAGAAGACAAAATTCGCGCCGTTATGACAACCTATGGCTTGATGCTTGATCCACATCGTATCGTGAGCACGCTCAGTGTTGGCGAACGTCAGCGCATTGAAATTGTTCGCGCGCTCCTGCTCAATCCAAAACTGCTTATCATGGATGAGCCTACATCTGTTTTAACCCCGCAAGAAGTCGCGCAACTATTTGAAACATTGCGGAAATTATCGGCAACCGGCTGCGCCATTTTGTACATCTCGCACAAGCTTCATGAAATCAAAGAGCTTTGCGATCAAGCAACTATTTTACGGGGCGGCAAAGTTGTCGGCGAATGTAATCCACGCGAAGAAACATCAAAAAGCATGGCCGAAATGATGATCGGCGGCAATCTTAAGCAAATTGAAAAACAAGCTGGACGTGATTTCGGTGCATTGCGATTTGCAGTCAATAACCTTAGCCAAAAAGGCGAAGGCGATTTCGGCGTAGCACTTGAGGGCATCGACATGAGCGTCTGCTCTGGTGAAATCTTCGGTATTGCTGGTGTGGCTGGCAATGGCCAAAATGAGTTATTGCTCGCGCTCAGCGGTGAAACGCCCTCAATAGATGCTAACTCTATCAAACTTGATGGCAATGCAATTGGCGCATTTAACACCCTTGAACGCAGAGAAGTCGGATTGTGTGCAGTCCCTGAAGAACGCAATGGCCATGCCGCCGTTGTTGATTTTTCGCTAACAGACAATGCTATTCTAACCGCGCGAAATCGGATGAACCTAGCCAATCAAGGCCTGATCAAAGCGGGTAAAGCCAAAGCATTTGCTGAAAGCGTCATCGCCCAATTTGCCGTCAAAACAACCGGAGCCAACAAACAAGCTGGCTCGTTATCAGGTGGAAATCTACAAAAATTCGTAGTCGGTCGTGAGATCATGCAAAACCCAGATGTGATCATTGTATCCCAACCCACATGGGGCGTTGATGCAGGCGCAGCTGCCGCGATCCATCAGGCTTTGGTTGATCTGGCGACAAACGGATCATCGGTCATTGTTATCTCACAAGATCTAGATGAGCTTTTGGCCATTTGCGACACCATGGCGGTGATCAACGAAGGCAAACTTTCCAAAACCCTCAATGTTGGCGAAGCATCAATAGATGAAATTGGCCTCCTCATGGGCGGTATCCATGGTGATCCGTCTGTTCAAAGCGATGCTAAGGAGACCCTTGATGCTCATTAAACTGGAAAAACGCAAAGAACCTAGCCAGACAATGCTCTATGCGACACCGGTGATTGCTGTTCTTTTGACAATGATCGTTGGTGGGCTGTTGTTCACAATCATTGGCCATAATGGTTTTAACGCAGTTTGGGAAATCTTCATCACCCCCGTGATCAATCCACATATTTGGCCCGATTTGGGTGTTAAAGCAGGCCCACTCATCCTGATTGCCGTTGGCCTGTCTATTGGGTTTAAAGCAAATGTTTGGAACATTGGTGCTGAAGGGCAATATATCGTTGGCGCTTTGGCTGGCACTGGCATTGCCTTGGCAACTTGGGAATTTGAAGGCTGGTGGATACTGCCGCTCATGTGTATTGCAGGTGCTCTTGGCGGCGGACTATATGCAGCTGTTCCGGCATATTTAAAAACCAAACTCAACGTCAACGAAATCCTGACAAGTTTAATGCTGACTTATGCCGCAATTCAATTGCTCAATTATTTAATGCGTGGACCATGGAAAGACCCAGAAGGATTTAATTTTCCTGAAACACGTCAATTTAACGATAGCCAAATCCTACCCGAAATCGGCGGCACAATCATCCATATGGGCGTGCCTCTTGTATTCTTAATCGCCATCATCACATGGTTTGTCATGAGCAAATCGGTCTTTGGATTCCAAATCCGTGTTGTCGGGTCTGCGCCGTCTGCGGCCAGATATGGTGGATTTAGCGCCGATAAAACCATTTGGGCTGCCATGCTGATCGGTGGTGCATTTGCCGGATTGGCAGGGATATTCGAAGCATCCGGTCCATTCCAACAAATGGTTCCACAATTTCCAACAGGATATGGCTTTACCGCAATTATTGTCGCCTTCTTGGGGCGACTTCATCCTATTGGCATTATTTTTGGCGGCCTTATTCTTGCTGTATCCTATGTGGGAGGTGAGATTGCCCAATCTCGTCTTGGTCTTCCAAATTCAGCAGCAGGTATCTTCCAAGCATTGATGCTATTTTTCCTTCTTGCATCAGATATTTTGATTAAATATCGCATGAAATTTAGTTCATCCAGTGCAAAAGGAGAGGCAGCATGACCGATACAATTATCATTTCGATCATTATGACAATCATTGGTGCATCCACACCTATTCTCTTGGCAGCTCTTGGCGAACTCGTTGTTGAAAAAAGCGGTGTGCTTAATCTTGGTATCGAAGGCATGATGCTCATTGGTGCTGTAACCGGATTTGCAGTGACATCCATCACTGGATATCCATTATTGGGTATTTTTGCAGCAATGATCGCAGCAACACTATCTTCGCTTTTATTTGGATATTTGACCCTATCGCTTACCGCAAATCAGGTATCAACTGGTCTTGCCCTCACCATATTCGGGATTGGGCTATCCTCACTTATGGGTGAAGGTTATGTTGGTAAAACGATTGAAATTTTTGGATCTTGGTTCCCGACATCCCTCGTTGAACATCCTTACTTACGGGTGATTTTTGGCTATAGTCCCATTGTCTATTTCTCGCTCTTTATGACCATTGCTGTTGGATACTTCTTAAACAAAACACGCGCTGGCCTTATTCTGCGTGCTGTGGGCGAGTCTGATATTTCAGCCCATTCCATCGGTTATTCAGTGATTGGCGTTCGCTATGCGGCAGTAGCCTTTGGAGGCGCCATGGCAGGTATTGCGGGCTGCTATTACTCTATGGTATTAACACCCCTATGGTCAGACGAATTAACGGCTGGGCGCGGCTGGATTGCCCTTGCCTTGGTTGTTTTTTCTGCATGGAAACCTGGGCGTTTATTATTGGGAGCTTATCTATTTGGTGCTGTTATGACACTTGAGCTACACGCAAAAGCGGCAGGCTTTTCATATGTTGCACCAGAGTTTCTTGCAGCCATGCCATATCTCGCCACTATCGTAGTACTGGCACTTATTTCGCTTCGCAAATCAGGCAGTTCTGCAGCGCCTGCATGCTTAACAAAACCATTTAAACCATCAACATAACAATAAAACAGGAGAGACAATCATGAAATTAATTTCAAGACGTAATGTTCTTAAATCTGCTGCGGCAGTGAGCACACTTCCTTTGCTTGGCGCATCTGCATTTGCAATGGACCCAATTAAAGTTGCGTTCGTATATTTGGGACCAATTGGCGATCACGGCTGGACATTTGCGCACGAGCAAGGCCGTCAAGCAGCAATTGCTAAATTTGGCGATGCTATTGAAACAACGATTGTTGAAAATGTTGCAGAAGGTCCTGATTCCGAACGCGTCATTCGTCGTTTGGCTGAAGAAGGCAATGACCTTATCTTCACATGCTCATTCGGTTACATGAACCCAACAGTTAAAGTTGCAAAACGCTTTAAAGATGTTAAATTTGAGCACGCAACTGGCTATAAACAAGCTGCAAACTTGGCAACATACAACGCTAAATTCCACGAAGGTCGTTCTGTTTGTGGCGCGATTGCTGGACATATGTCTAAATCAGGCACAGTTGGCTATATTGCATCATTCCCGATCCCAGAAGTGGTTATGGGCATCAACGCGTTCACACTTGCTGCACAACAAGTAAACCCAGATTTCAAAACCAACGTTCTATGGGCAAACAGCTGGTATGACCCAGCTAAAGAAGCTGATGCTGCAAAAGCATTGATCGACCAAGGTGCAGACATCATCACACAGCACACTGATAGCCCTGCGGCTCTTCAAGTTTGCGAACAACGTGGTTTGTTGGCATTTGGCCAGAGCTGGGATATGGAAGCATTTGCACCTAAAGCGCATTTGACTGCTATCATGGATATCTGGGGCCCTTACTACATCGAGCGCATCCAAAAAGTTATGGATAAAACTTGGGAATCTGCCAACACTTGGTTGGGCTTCAAAGACGGCGCAGTTCAAATGGCTAAATATAACGAGATTATGCCTGCAAATGTTGTTGCAGCTGCTGAAGCCGTTAGAACAGGCATTATCGATGGAAGCGTTCACTCATTTGAAGGCAAAATCGTCGACCAAGCAGGGACTGTTCGCCAAGAAGAAGGCCGCATTGGTGATGGCGATCTGTTCAAAATGGATTGGTATGTTAAAGGCGTTCAAGCCTAATCTACGTCATAAAATCAAATATCTACCCGCAACACATAGGTTGCGGGTAGCCCCTTACCAAAATAGAGAACAGTTATGAGTAAAACCCTCCTTCGAGGCCGGACTTTAAGTTTTAAATCTGAGCCAACGTCCATCGAAGATGAGGCTAACTATCTCTATATCCAAGACGGTGCGATTGTCGTGGATGACGGTATCATTGTGGCAAATGGCGAATATTCTGATCTGTCAAAACAATTCTGTGACGCTATCGAAATTGATCACCGCCCTCACCTCTTGCTCCCGGGGTTTATCGATACCCATCTTCACTTCCCACAAATGCAAGTCATCGGCTCTTTCGGTGCAAAATTGCTCGATTGGCTCAATAAATATACCTTTGTGGAAGAACAAAAATTCATTGATCCTGAACATTGCAAACGAATGGCAACCCGGTTTTTTGATGAACTCTTGCGCCATGGCACGACAACAGCAGTTGCTTATTGTTCTGTGCATAAAAGCTCTGCCGATGCCTTTTTTGAAGAAGCTGAACTACGCAATTTGCGCATGATCGCAGGCAAAGTCATGATGGACCGCAATGCACCAGAAGCTTTATGTGACACACCCCAATCTGGATATGACGATACCAAAGCTTTGATTGAAAAATGGCATGGCCGTGGACGCGCACATTATGCGATAACGCCCCGTTTTGCGATCACATCAACCCCCACGCAAATGGAAGCCTCTCAAACATTGATGAAGGAGCATCCAGATTGCTATTTACAAACCCATTTATCTGAGAACAAAGCTGAAATTGAACTCACAAAGCAGCTTTATCAATCGGCTCGTGATTATCTTGATGTCTATCAAATGTATGATCTTTTGGGCGAGAAAAGCCTGTTTGGCCATTGTATCCATCTCAACGAAAGAGAACGCCAAGCCATGGCTGATACAGGCTCTGTGGCGGTTTTTTGCCCAACGTCAAACCTGTTTCTGGGCAGCGGGCTCTTTGATTTCGATGGATTGCGCGATCAAGGCGTTCGCACATCTATCGCAACCGATATTGGCGGCGGAACCAGTTATTCAATGCTCAAAACACTCGATGAAGCTTACAAAATTTTGCAATTGCGAGATCAGGTTTTAAACCCACTGCAATCCTATTACATGATGACATTGGGAAATGCGCGCGCATTGTCTTTGGAAGACCACATTGGAACGTTAGATGCAGGAACAGACGCAGATATTGTCGTGCTCAACACTGCGGCAACACCGGCAATGGCACTGCGGCTCGAAACAGTGAACAATCTAACCGAAGAGCTGTTCATGTTGCAAACCATGGGCGATGACCGCGCAATTGCCGCTGTCTATGTGGCAGGAAAAGCTGCCACAATCTAAAGATTGGTTGTTCGTGCGCCAAATTAGCCAGCTAAAGCGCGGGCCAATCGGTTTTGTGTCTCAACGACCTTACCAAGCTCAACGCCTGTTAAATGCCCCGAATCCACAACACGTCGGCCTTCAACCAGCAGATCGCGCACATTAAATGGACCGCACAAAACAAGCGTAGCAACTGGATCCCAATTACCCGCAGCCTGTAAGCCCGTCACATCCCAGATCGCAATATCTGCTCGTTTGCCAATTTCAATCGATCCACAATCATCACGGCCCAATACTTTGGCACCGCCCAATGTTGCGATTTCCAATGCCTCACGCGCACTCATGGCATCCGCGCCGTTTTTCACACGTTGTAACAACATTGTCTGACGCGCTTCTGATAATAAATGACCTGCATCATTGGACGCAGACCCATCAACACCCAGCGCAACATTCACCCCTGCATCTCGCATCGCTCTCACAGGCGCAATGCCTGAACCAAGCCGACAATTTGAACATGGGCAATGGGCAACACCGGTTTTGCTACGGGCAAATAAATCAATCTCTGTTGGATCTAGTTTCACACAATGGGCGTGCCAAACATCATCTCCAACCCAACCCAAATCCTCAGCATATTGGCCCGGACGACAGCCAAACTTTTCCAAGCTATAGGCAATATCCTCATCGTTCTCCGCCAGATGGGTATGTAACATCACGCCCTTGTCCCGCGCTAAAAGCGCCGCATCACGCATTAAGTCGCGCGACACTGAAAACGGTGAGCATGGTGCAATACCAACGCGGATCATCGCGCCAGGTTTTGGATCATGGAATTTATCAACAACACGAATACTATCTTTGAGAATATCTTGTTCGCGCTCGACAAGCGAATCCGGTGGCAACCCGCCATCGCTCTCACCAATACTCATCGAACCACGCGTTGGATGGAAACGAATGCCAATCGTTTTGGCAGCCTCAATCGTATCATCAAGTTTTGCGCCATTTGGATATAGGTATAAATGATCCGAACTCATCGTACATCCAGATAGGGCAAGCTCAGCTAGACCAACTTGAGCCGATGTAAAAAATTCATCCGGTCCAAATCTTTGCCAAATAGGATAAAGTGTCTGGAGCCAACCAAAGAGCAAGGCATCCTGCCCGTTTGGGACTGCTTTGGTAAGGCTTTGATACAAATGATGGTGCGTATTCACAAGACCGGGCGTCACCACACATCCACGCGCATTGATAATGTCATCTGCAGAATAAGATAGATCAGGACCTATATCTTCAATCACACCATCCCGGATGAAAACATCACAATTGATGATCTCTTGTCTTAACGAGTTCATTGTAACAAAATGGTCAGCGTTTTGGATAAGCGTCGTCGTCATGATAGGTCAAGACTTCCTGAATATGCGCAAAACACAAGTTTTACGTTAGCTAATAACTACATTCTAGTGCCTCAGGATATGAAACACCAGCCATTCTGACTAAACGTTTCACGCTTCAAATGATAGACAATTTTATAACTTACACCTTCAATGATATCTTGAAGATGGGGCAACCGAACAGCCCAACAAGACGGCCCAATTCAAAATAGCAAAACGTATCAGCACGCTCACACTTTTGAAAAATGAGTTAAAAACACGTTGAAACTCTGAACCAGTCCGATAATATTTCATTAATCCTGTTTTGAATTACACTGTAAAATCAGCAGTTTTTTACCTTTATCCGAGCCACAAGTTACAAAAAAAATAAAGACTCTCACCTACAACTGTCCCTAACAATGAAACATTTGCCTGTCCCATTCTGGTGCAAAATTCACGCATCAAAACTGGATAAAGCGATATTTCATAACGATAAGTATTTGGGGATACTCGACAGATGAACGAGCAGTTTAATATTTCGAATGGTTTTTTTGATACAGCAGCTAAAACACCGGATGCATTGGCTATTCAGTGTGATGGGCAGTCTATAACTTACGGGCAACTTGCAAATAAAGCACTTCGCGTTGCAAAGAAACTCCAACCTGCGCTCAAGAAAAAACGCGTCGGAATTGTCGGATCACGCAGCATATTTGCCTATGTCGGCATTTTGGGTGCTGCAGCATCCGGCGCAACATACGTTCCCATCAACCTCAAATGGCCTGAAGAACGGTTGATCGCAATCTTTGGTCAGCTCGAACTCGATGCGATCATCGTTGATAAAAACGGCTCGAAACTAATCACTAAAAACCTTCGTCCGCACGCTCCAGATCTTATTATTTGCTGTGATGAAGCTAGCCCTATTGAAAACGCGATACGCTTCCAAGATCTTCCAGATCACGAAAAAGGATCACCAATCCAATCGCGCCCTGATGATTTGGGCTATATCATCTTTACATCCGGTACGACCGGCATGCCAAAAGGGGTTATGATTTCTCAAAAATCTCTAGAAATATATCTAGATGAAGCGCAAACTTGGTGTGACTTAAATGGCGAGGATCGTATTGCCGAAGCCCATGATTTAACGTTTGATTTAAGCGTCCACAACATGTTCCTTGCATGGCGTGGCGGGAGCGCTCTTTATATTATGAGCGCACTCGACATGATGGCGCCCCATGCATTTATCCGCAAACACGACATCACCGTCTGGCTAACAGTGCCAACAATTGTCAACAATGTTCGCAGAGCCAACCGCTTATGCCCTAATCTGTTCCCAACATTGAGATTATCAATCTTCTGCGGTGAGCCGCTACCCATTGCGACCGTAAATGCCATGATTGAAGCTGCGCCAAATGCAGTTATTGAGAACATCTACGGTCCAACGGAATGCACGATTGTGTGCTCAAGACAAAGAATTACCAACCTGCCTGCAATTACCCCAGATCGCGATATCATCGCAATCGGAACCGAATTTTCAAATACTGAAATGCTGATCGTGGGTAGCGATTTTAAAGCACTGCCAGATGGAGAAGTCGGCGAATTTGCACTTGTGAGCCCAAAACTTGCTGTTGGATATTTGGATGCACCAGAACAGACAGAAAAAGCATTCAAACAGATCGATGGCAAACGCATCTATTTAACTGGTGATCTTGGTTATCGCGGTGAAGATGGGCTATTGCATTATATGGGCCGCATCGACAATCAGGTTAAAATGAAGGGCAACCGCATTGAGCTTGAAGAAGTTGATACCCATCTCAGACGGGCTGCAAAAACCGAACTTGCTGCCATCGTCGCCTGGCCAATTTTGGAGGGCATTCCTCAAGGGTTAATCGGGTTTACGATTGAAAACGGGGTAACCCCAGAAGATATCAAGGCAAGTATGAAGGCCAGCCTGCCGCAATACATGTTACCGGCTAAAATCATTCAACTTGCAGACATGCCAAGAAACCCAAGCGATAAAATCGATCGCAAGGCACTCTTTGCAATGCTCGAGCAACCTGCAAAAGTCACGGCGGCGTAGTAGATTATGAACACGACAGACACAACTTCAGCACCAAAAAGCATTGAACTCTCACCTTTAAAATGGCGTAGAGCTTGGCTGTCTATGGATGCAAACCCAATTGCTATCGCTTTTGCGCAAACCAATTGGGGCATTATCGTTCTTCATATCGCACTTATTGCGGCAATCGGCGCAACAGGGCGCATTGCAATTCCAACGCTTATTGTCATCGCAGCAACATTGGCTGGCATTGCAATTTTCCCCAAAAGACGCATTTTGATTTTCGTTACATCGTCCTTACTTTATGTGCTTATTCGGCCCTTTAGGCTCGATGGGTGGACAGATGTTGTCAATCTTCAGTCTCAAGCGATTGAAGCATCCAGATATCTTGTTCAAATACCATCGGTCATCATGTTTTTGATCTTTGCGGTCTTCTTCCTAAAGGCAATGACCTGGGCTCCAACCAAAATGATGGCCAAGCGACCGCTTATCAGCCTTTATCTCATTTGGACGGTCTTCTTATTATTGGCTATGGCAATGCCCAAAGGCTCAATTGCAGGGGCATTCTTGTGGACCTTTGTGGGTGTCATGGTGTCTTGCATCTATTTCCTTGCCTATTCAGCTGTTGATGAACGATCGAAGGTCAAAACACCTTTGCTGGCAAAAGCTGGCCTTATGCGCCCAATTTGGGGTGGAGGTTCAACACCAATCGGCAAAAGCTTTGGGTATCTCAATAAATTTGACGCCAAAAATGCCGAAGAACTGGCCGTCACTCGCCTTAAAGCCGTTAAGCTTGCCGTGTGGAGTGCGCTCTTAGCCGGGCTTTATTATGCCATGGAATACGTTGCGCGTGATCTTTACGAGCTTCCGACTTTAACAACATCCATTTTGGCAAATGCCAAGGGAGAATCCTCCATTGGGTTAAACTGGATAAGCCTGATCTATAATTACTTTTTAGATTTGGTCATCATCGCAGCATGGGGTCATATGATTGTTGCTGTGATCCGGATGATTGGATATCGCATTCCAAGAAACACACGCAATCCACTTGCCTCACGCACACTTGCAGAATTTTGGAACAGGTATCACTTTTTCCATAAAGAGCTTTTGGTTGATTTCTTCTTCTACCCTGCTTTTGTTAGGTACTTTAAAAAGTCACCAAAACTGCGAATTGCATTTGCAACATTTTGCGCCGCTGGCGCTGGTAACTTTTTGTTCCATGCGGCCCGCGATACACATATCTTTGTTGATAACAGTATGTGGAAAGCTTTATCGATGTATCAATCGGTTTGGATTTACTTCCTTGCGCTTGCAGTTGGTTTGATCTTTTCGCAAATCAATCCATACAAAATCAAACCAGAACATGGGTTTTTTCGCTATGAAATAGTGACCCGATTAAATGTCTGCGCTTTCTTTTGTCTCGTGAAAATCTTTGACGGTATTACCAATGTCGGAACACTTTCAGAACGCACAGAATTTTTAACAAGCCTCGTTTTCCTATAACCAACACATGAAAGGCCAATCCCATGGCACAACAATCTATCAAAGACGTTATCGCAGATATGCTTGCCGCTCGCGGAAACACAGATCCAATCGAAGCTGATGAGCCAATATTCACAAGTGGACTTCTCGATAGTCTGGCCGCAACCGAGCTTATGATGACGCTTGAAGGTGACTTTGGAATTGATTTAGCAGATGCTGATTTCGATATTTCAAAACTCGATACACTGGCTGATCTAGAGAACTTAGTAAAACAAGCTGCCTAATCAGTTCAAATGAGTTAAAATTCTTAATCTCATTTTCAAATATTTACTGGCTGCACCTGCAGCCAGTAACGCTCGACTATTGTCATGAAAATCGACCAGTGATAGACGTAGGCTGATATTTATCATAAAAGCTCACTTGCAACATATAAAGTGAACGCGTTCGGCTAAGGGTGTAATGTGAAAGATCTTCGTTGGGATATTTACGGACTTCGCGAAGCGCGATTGTCTGCATCCATGTCAAAAGACCCATCCAAAAAAGTTGGCGCAGCTATTTTCAGACCAGACGGCACACTTGTGTCCAAAGGATGGAATGGCTTTCCGCGCGGTTGTGATGATGATCCAGAAATTTATAACGACAAACCTCGCAAACTTTTGCGCGTGGTCCATGCTGAAGCCAATGCAATTGTTGCAGCATCCGCCCCACTCCACGGCTGCACGCTTTTTGTCAGCCCATTACAGCCCTGCGCAACCTGCACAGGATTGATCATTCAATCAGGTATTACCCGTGTTGTGACCGATCAAATATCTACATCTGCAAGCTGGGAAAGCTCCTTTGCCGAAGCAAGAGCAATGTTTGATGAAGCCGGCGTGGTGCTCAGTTTTATGACGCTGCCCGACGATGATATTTCCGCATCTTATTAATTTATTAACCATAACATGATGTTAGTAGACTTGTTGGGAACCCGAGGTAAGCCTCGCAAAATATTCACAATCTAGTGTGATATTAACGGCTCAACTGCGTTTAGGCGCAAGATGGAGATGGTAAAATGCAACAAAATAGACAGAGTGATATTTCAAAATTTGTGTCTTCAGAGAAAAATGAAGATAACTACAGCGATATGTACGATGCGGGCATGTTATTGCCGACCCAGCAGCGTGCAAGAATGGCACAATATTATTACCAACGTGTCCACTTGCGAAATCTAGGCCTGCGCCTGATTGCAACATGCGAATTCCACATTATCAAACAATTGTTTGGTGCAGCTGGTGAGGTTATTTATAACCAAGCTTTGGATTTAACTGAAGAAAAACATTAAGTTACCTAGATAATTTATAAGCGTTTGACTTAGTTGAGGATATTCTTAACCTACAGCCAAGCGGCGGACAGATGTATCTCCAACGCCTGCTCTGCCCTATCGGCATCCCTTTCCAAAATTGCATCACATATCTATTTGTGCCCTTGATAATTGGCGCTATTGCGTTGAACCGACCGTTCCATTTTGCCCCAACTTGGCTCCAGTCAAACACTTTGACCTTTATGCAGTGCGGGGGAAATTAGTTTTTTGAACTAGTTTATGGCAATCCATGAAATTCCAGATCGATATGATAAAACAGCGACGGATCCTCAATAGCCTCATAATTATGCGCCAACGCAATCTTTGTCTTCAGAATCATTTTTCTTCACTTTAATCAGAAAAAACCCAAATTATCTATTATTTACAACTCTATACATCAACTTAACACGGGAAAATATTTATTAATGAATACATTATTTGTTATTTAAATTCAGATGCTTAACTTATTTTTGAAGATTTATATTTGGAAATATAATGACATTTCATCAATTATTGCCTTGACCCTTAGACCCTTTTCCGTTTGAATTCCGCTTTGGTTTACGGTGTAAATTTTATGTTTGGCGATGGGAATGTATTGTGAATAAAATCAGCTCCGCTGATATTAATCTGTTTAGAATAGCTCTTCCTGAAATTATGGAAGATGCTAAACATGGTGCACACACGCATTTTGAACTTATAACAGTGACCATTACACTCCAAAACGGCACAAAAGGAACAGGCTATACCTATACGGGCGGCGTTGGTGGCAATGCAATTGCTGCGATGCTAGAACACGACCTAACGCCTTTTTTGATAGGTCAAAATGCTGACAATATCGAACAATTATATGACGCAATGCAATGGCGAATGCACTATGTAGCGCGCGGTGGTATTGCATCATTTGCGATCTCAGCCATTGATATCGCCCTTTGGGATATCAAAGGAAAACAATCAGGCCAACCCCTTTGGCAAATGGCCGGTGGCGCAGCAAAATCATGCAACGCATATTGTGGCAGCATAGATCTAAATTTCTCCCTCGAAAAGCTGCAAGACAACGTCAAAACCTATCTATCTCGCGGCGTAAACGGCATTAAAATCAAAATTGGCCAACCACACCTGCAAGACGACATCGACCGCGTAGCCGCTATTAGAGACTTAATCGGGCCTGATGTTACGTTCATGGTGGATGCAAATTATTCCATGAGTGTTGACCAAGCGATCATTGCGGTAAAAGCCTTTGAAAAATTCAATTTGGCTTGGTTTGAAGAACCAACCATTCCCGACGACTATGAGGGCTTTGCACAGATCGCCAATGCGACAAACATCCCATTGGCTATGGGTGAAAACCTTCATACCATCCATGAATTTGAATACGCATTTAAACAAGCAAAACTTGGTTTCATCCAGCCAGATGCATCCAATTGCGGTGGTGTTACTGGCTTTTTGCAAGTTGCTAAAATGGCAGAAACATATGGCATTCCAGTTTGTAGTCACGGCATGCAGGAGCTTCATGTCAGCCTTCTTTCAGGCCTTAAAAATGGCAGTTGGCTAGAAGTCCATTCCTTCCCAATTGAACATTATACAAAGCGTCCCTTAATCATCGCAAACGCCCAAGCCATTGCACCAGATGAGCCTGGAATTGGTGTCAGTTTTGACTGGGACAAGCTCAGAACAAACAATACTTTAGAGAACAGAACAAGGCGCGCTGCATGAAAAAACTTATCCACACAAGCTATAACAACGGATAAAAGTCAAAATAGCAGATAAAAAATCTCATCTAAGAGTGGACATCCAATCAATGAATGAGTAACACTCTGAAGATATATCGGGTGTGAAGACAAGCTTCTCCAAAGATATCGAGGAGACAATACAATAAGCACAAATGGGAGGAACCAAAATGCTTACGAACCTTACGAAAACACTATTACTAGGTGCCGCAGCATCAGTTGTCGCGCTATCTGGCGCAGCAGCAGATGGTCATGCAACAAAAACGAAACTTAAAATCCAAACTCACTTTTCTACAGAAACACTTTCTGGAAAAATGGCTGGCGAATTCATCGAAGACGTGACAGCAATGTCAAACGGCGAAATCGAAATCGAAATGTTCTATTCTGGTGCTGTTGTTAAAGCTGCTGAAACATTTGATGCTGCAGCAACAGGTATTCTTGATTGCGACATGACAGGTGGTGCATACCAAACTGGTAAGAACCCTGCGTTTCAGTTTGCTGGCGATCTAACTGGTGGTTATCAAAACCCATACCAGCAATATGCTTGGCTTCTTCATGGTGGTGGTTACGACGCTCTAAACAAGCTTTATAACGCACATGACATGGAATTTGTTGGCTGGTGGATTCCAGGTCCTGAATCCCTATCTTCAACAAAACCATTTACAGGCGTTGCAGATCTTAAAGGCTGGAAATTCCGTTCACCTCCAGGCGTGATCACAAACATCTTCTCAAAGCTTGGTGCTTCACCAATCGTAATGGATTTCAACGAAATCTTTACAGCTCTTGAAACAGGCATCATCGATGGTGCAGATGCTGCAAACCTAACCAACAATGTTGGTCTTGGCTTGTATGACATTGCAAACCACACAAACTATCCTGGTTTCCACTCTATGCCTGCCGATCACTTGGCATGTCGTAAAGATATCTGGGATGCGATGCCAGCGCACCATAAATCAATCTTGAAAGTTGGTATGCAGGCTCTTGGTCTGAAAAACTCAACAATCAACGAAGTGCAAAACGCGCAAACTGCTAAAGACTTGGCTGCTAAAGGTGTAAACCTTAACACTTGGTCAGATGCAGACATGGCGATTTATCGTGGTGCTGTTCAAGAAGCTTGGACAGAATTTGCGACAACACCAGAAGCTAAAGAGCTATTGGCAAGTCACGTTTCATTCCTAAAAGATCTTGGCGCAATGAAATAGGCTTTCATTTCGAAACCTTTTGGCGGCAGGACTTAAAAATCCTGCCGCCTCTTTCGATTCAGCGGCTCAATCAGTATGAAAATTACAAAAATCACCAGCCATGTACTTGCCTACGACATGCCAGAACTACTGGGATATTCGCAGCAATACTATGCCAAACGCACAGCGCATTTGGTTGAGGTTGAAACCGATGAAGGCGTAACCGGTTGGGGTGAATGCTTTGGGCCGGGAAATATTGCTATTGCCAACAAATCAATCGTTGAGAATGTTATCCAACCGATGATACTGGGTGATGATCCGATTGATAGAGATGTCATTTGGCACAAAGTTTATAATTTACTCCGCGACCACGGACAAAAAGGCATGCCAATGCAAGCTTTATCCGGTGTTGATATCGCATTGTGGGATATCGTAGGCAAAGTCGCAGGACTACCACTTCACAAATTAATAGGTGGCGCACATCGCAAAGACATATCCGTTTATGGCTATGGAATGATGTTGCGACCTGAAACAATCGACGATTTGATTGCGCGCTTTGAAGATGAAGCAGCGCACATTAAACAGATGGGATTTGCCGCCACAAAAATGAAGATTGGCCGAGGACCAAAAGACGATATTCGCCTAGCCCAAGCGGTGAGACGCGGTGTCGGTGATGACTTTAGGTTCATGGCTGACGCCAACCATTGTTACACAACAAGCGATGCGTTTTATGTAGGCAGAGCACTAGATGAACTTGACGCCTATTGGTTTGAAGAGCCGATTGCGCCAGAGGATTTAGATGGATATCGAGAACTTCGCAAAGGCTTGAAAGTCAATATTTCTGGCGGTGAAGCCGAGTTCAATCGCTGGGGCTGGAGAAGCCTTCTTGAAGCCCGCGGTTTAGATATCGCACAGCCTGAAGTGTGCGCTTTGGGTGGAATATCAGAATATTTACGCGTTTTGGCACTGTGCCACGCGCATTTTACTCCCGTTGTAAATCATGTTTGGGGTTCGGCAATTGCTGTGGCGACCAACATGCATTTGCTAATGGCTATGCCAGCTCTTCCAGGTGGTCTTCATCCATGGGAGCCAATGCTGGAATTTGATACAACGGACAATAAATTTCGAGATGAGTTACTAACAACACCTCTTGATATACAATCACAAGTCAAAAACAATAATGGGCGTGTAGTGGCCCCTATTGGTCCAGGTCTAGGTGTTGAGCCTGATCGGGATTTCATTCAACACTATAAGATACATTGATGGAAGGGATGAACATGAGTGAAAAATCTGGAGGACTGAAGGAGTGGATATATCCTTTTGCGTTCATTTTCTGTGCAGGCTGGGTCATTTGGCATGGTCCCGCTTACATTCTTGATTTTAACTCCAATCATACAGATAGTATGATTGCGCAATTGACCGAGCTTCATCAGCGCAAAGATGTATCGCCCGGGCTTCCCAGCTTATTTGGTGGAATGACCGATATCATCGATTGGATTGCATTCATTTTGCTTATCCCTATTTTCTATCTGGGTATGCGCTCTTTGATCCCCGCATCCATGGAATTTCAGCTTTATAGCCGTGTTGATAGGTTCGCCATGTTCATTGGTCGCATCACGATGATTTTGATCATTTCTATGACACTTATCATGTTGTACGAAGTACTGTTAAGATACGCGATTGAAGCACCAACCCTTTGGGCGAACGAATTAACACTTTGGATTGCTGGTTTTGTGTTCATGTTATCTGGCATTTACGCCATGCAACAACGTAGCCATATTCGTATTTTCATTATCTACGATATTCTGCCGCGCGGGATGCAACATGCCTGTGACGTCATTTCTGTGTCCCTCATTTGGTTCTTTGCAGCGTGTTTGGTTTTTGGCAGTTACAATCAGGTCTTCATTAATAAGTTCTACCGTTGGCAGACATTCGGTACGGCCTTTGATCCGCCAATTCCAGCGATTATTCAGCCTTTGATCCTCATCACTGTCTGTCTCATCTCAGTTCAAGCATTGCTTAATCTGATCGCAGATTGGGACAAAGATCCATCAGAAATCATGGAAAAAGATGTGATCGACAAAGAAGAACTTGAAGCAATCAAAAAAAGCGTTGGAGCAACCTGATGGACATCGGCACAATATCAATCGTACTTGTCCTCGGACTCATTTTCCTACTGGGCATTGGCATGCCGCTTGGTTTTGCATCGGCTGTTTTGGCAGCCCTTGTTATGATCATGAAGTTTGAACCAAATCTGTTTTTAGATCCATTAAGCTTTGGCGAAGGCATGCTGACCGGACGGCCCGGAACAGGGGCCCTTTATATCCTTACCCAAAAAATCTATGACTTGATGACCGAATACGTCCTCATATCAGTCCCCTTATTCATTTTTATGGCGGCATTGTTAGAACGTTCCGGTGTTGCAAAACAAATGTACGATAGTCTTGATTTTTGGATGTCCCGCATGCGCGGTGGTATTGCGATCGTCACATCTTTGATGGCTGTTTTAATGGCTGCAATGTCGGGTATTATTGGCGGTGAAGTGGTGCTTTTGGGCCTGATCGCCCTGCCACAAATGTTGCGTCTTGGTTACAATCAAAACCTAGCCATTGGTACAATTTGCGCATCCGGTTCACTTGGTACTATGATTCCACCTTCTATCGTTTTGATCATCTATGGATTGATTACAGAAACCTCGATTAAAGCCTTGTTCACTGGCGCATTCCTGCCTGGTTTCATGCTCGCAAGTTTCATCATCATCTATATCATTATCCGTACTCAGCTAGATCCTTCACAGGCACCTTTACCAGAGCCTAAAGAAGATGATCCGTCCGGCATTGAAAAAGCGCTAATGTTCAGTGGCTTTATGTCGATCATGGTGGCTGGTGCCACGGCAGTATTGTTGCTGCGCGTTGGTTTCTTAACCCTGACTGGGCGCAATGTCTCTGATGGTCCAAATTTCGAACCTCCTGCCTATGGCATGCTGGATCAGGCACCTGCGATGATCGGAATTATCCTCATGGCATTTGCCTATATGTACTTTGTGATCGGCAAGGAAAGAACAAAACTTGGTTGGTTCCATGGTAAAGGCTTGGTCCCTCCGTTTACCGTAATCGGTATTGTTCTGGGTTCTATCTATGGCGGTATAACTGGTATTACTGAAGCTGCAGGCATGGGCGCATTGGCCGTCTTTGGTATCGCAGCATTGCGCGGTGAAGCATCAGTTGAACTCATTTGGGTGAGCCTCATGCGCACACTCCGTTCAACCGGAACCATCATCTGGGTAACCGTTGGGGCCGCAGCTCTTGCGGGCGCTTACACATTGGCCGGTGGACCTGCCTATATTGCCCAGTTAATCGTGGGCGCAGAAATGCCAACAATGGTCGTCATTTTGACAATGATGTTGATCCTGTTGTTCATGGGCGCGTTTATGGATTGGGTTGGCATTGTGTTGCTGATCATTCCGGTATTCTTACCAATTATCAAAAAGCTCCCACTTGAAGATATTGGCTATATCGGCCAACTAGCACCGCAACATGTTGCCGTATGGTTTGGTGTGCTGTTCTGTATGAATATGCAGGTCAGTTTCTTATCGCCACCCTTTGGTCCCGCAGCTTTTTATCTTAAATCAGTTGCTCCGGCGCATATCTCACTCACCGATATTTTCCGTGGCTTCTTACCGTTTATCGGCGTTCAACTATTGGCCTTGGCAGTCTTGCTCATCTGGCCATCAATCGTGACAATACTGCTATAAGCGGGCCTGCTATAAACGAAAGTTGAATTCTGTAAAAAAGGACAGAAATTATGTTGGATCTAGATCAAGTTAGTCTGTTTAAAAAACAAGGTTATCTTGTTCTAGAAAATGTCGTTGACGAAAATACACTCAACGCCGTGCGCAAAGAATATTCTGAACGTATGGACAGTCTTTATTCCAATTGGCATGAAAAGGGGATGGTTGACGCGCCCTCGCCCGGTATGACTTTTTGGGATAAGTTGGACCAATGTTACGCAGGAGATTTTGATTGGTATCAACCGTTAGATATCAGCCTTCCTCACAGCAATATCCGTGAAGATACGCAGATGCATCTTGGGCCCGCTGTTTTTAATTTGGCCACCCATTCAAACCTGCTTGATATTGCAGAGGCTTTAATTGGTCCCGAAATCACATCAAATCCAATCCAACATGTCAGAATAAAACCACCTCAAAGGGTTGTCCCTAAAACTGAAAACCGAGCGCATATTATTGCCACCGATTGGCATCAAGACATGGGCGTAACGTTGGAGGAAGCGGACCAAACCGAGTTTATAACAATCTGGTTAGCCATCACCGATGCCACTATTGAAAACGGCTGTCTACAAGTTGCAAGCGGCAATTATGATGAGATGCTACCGCATTGTAACAAAAATCAAGTTGGCATTGCGGATAGTCATACACCCAAAGACAATGCTGTGCCTGTGCCTGTCAATGCAGGTGGTGCAGTGATATTCCATCCACTCACCCCACATGCATCTTTGTCCAACAAGAGTGATGAATATCGTTGGTCGTTTGATTTGCGCTTTCATAAAACAGGCCAACCAAGCGGTCGAAGCCAATTCCCCGACTTTATAGCCAGATCTCACAGTCACCCAGAAACAGAACTGCGTGATTGGAAATTATGGAAACAAATGTGGGAAGACACCCGCAAAAACCTAGCTGCAAGTCCTCATATGCCGCAGCATAGATGGGATGCAAACAGTCCGTTTTGCGCCTAAATCTATTTGCAAGCTAACCTTTGAAAGTCAGATCATCCAATAAAACCTGTGTATTGTTGACCGATGATCCACAGGACCTCACAAGCTGCGGCAATAACATCCATTCAAGGGTCCATGCAGCGCCCGAACGTTCATTCTCGTGGATGGACGATATATTCATACCGTTCATTTGAACTTGACAAAAACGAGCTTGCGCCAAAATAACTTCAGCTAATACCGGATTTTGCTTATGCGGCATTGCAGATGATTGGCCAAAGCATGTAAGTTTAACCTCACCCACATCAGACTGAACCATCATCAAAACATCTTGCGCAATTTTGCCGGCAGCGGTTGCTGTTTTACACATCCAAAAAGCAATATCATTGAGCGCTTGCCGATTGGTGTGCCATTGATTTTCGCTATAATCGAGATCCAATAGCTCGGCCATCTGTTGAGCAACATCGACATAGTATATATCGAACTTACGCGCAGCACCCTCAGGTCCACCTAATTGCAAAGGAAAATAACTTGGTTGTGAATTTAGCAAACCTAATATTTGAGAACGCCAATTTTGCAGCTTCTCAGGAACTGAGATCGGAAGCGCATTTTGCATACGGGTTCTGGCGATAAGCACCCTATCATCTGAATAATTGCTAGCCATTTCATCCAACGTCTGAAGTACATCACTTAGACGCAAGATCATGAGTTCAACACAGCTTTTTAAGCGCAGCATAATACTCGTGTCGATAAGATCTTGGCTGGTGGCTCCAAAATGAAGACTTGATGCAACATCGCACTCCAAGCCAATTTTAAGCTGTGAGATAAGCGCAGGCGGCGCGACACCATCGATCATAAAGCGCTCCATTAATGCGGCTTCATCAATAACAAAAAGATCAATGTGATCAGTAATCATTTTGGCATGCCCATCGGGGATCAGTTTTGAAGCTTCTTCAGCTGTAGCCAAAACGCGTTCAAATTTCAGCATTGCTCGCACATCTGCCTCATGAGATAAAAACACCTCCATCTCAAGGTCAGAATTCAAGCCATTTAACAGTGCGTCTGCGCCAAGTGAATAACTCAATTTAATTCATACCTTCTTATTGTACTTCTCGATCAAAGATCTGGCACGTCGATATCGATAATATCTCCATCAATATGCAATTTACCACCTGTCAAAGATTGCAATTCATCATAGGAAATTTTTGCGATTTTCTCTCGAAGAACAAACATCTTGTTCACCACATCAATAACCGCAAACGATGTATAAATACACGTCACACATCCAACACCAGTGAGTGGCAGCGTGCAAGTTTGAACAAGTTTTGGATCACCCTTTTTGGTCACGTGATCAGTTAAAACCGCAATACGCTTTGCACCATGAACCAAATCCATTGCCCCACCAACCGCCGGAACACCACCTTTACCCGTTGACCAATTGGCAAGATCACCATTTTCAGCAACTTGATACGCGCCCAGCACAGCCAAATCCAAATGCCCACCGCGAACCATTGAAAAACTATCCGCGTGATGAAAAAAACTCGATCCCGGTTTGGTCGTAATCGCCTTCTTGCCAGCATTGATGAGATCCCAATCCTCGTCACCCACCAATGGCGCTTTACCAAACCCGAGAACACCATTTTCTGTGTGATATATAATATCACGACCATCGGGTTGGAATTTTGCGATCATTTCAGGAAAGCCAATGCCAAGATTTACATAAGAACCATCTTCAATATCCTGCGCCGCACGCCATGCAATTTGGCTATTTGTAAGCTTTCTATCATTGAGCTGTTCAATCATATTATGCCCCTTCACTTTGTGACACATCGGGATAAACAGCACCTTTACGATTAAGCGCTTCCTCTTGCTGAGGTGCAGCCACCTCAACAATGCCATTGACATAAATACCCGGGGTAATCACAGCTTCAGGGTCGATTTCCCCAGCCTCAACAATTTTTGTGACTTGCGATATCGTTCTGTGTGCAGCCGTTGCCATCAATGGATTGAAGTTTCGAGCTGCCATCCGATAGGTCAAATTCCCGTATGGGTCACCAAACTCTGCCTTGATCAAAGCAAAATCAGCCTTTAGCCATCGCTCTTGCACATAAGAACGACCTTCAAAAACCTGCACAGGTTTGCCCAAAGCAAGTTCGGTTCCAAAACCTGTCGGCGTATAGAACGCTGGAATACCTGCACCACCTGCCCGTATACGTTCAGCCAATGTGCCTTGCGGGATAACTTCCAGCTCGATGCCACCAGAAAAATATAGCTCTGTAAATGCGCGCGGGTCTGCAGAACGTGGGAACGAGCAGATCATCTTAGCAACCATGCCCTGCTCTATCATTGCAGCAATACCGACATGACCATTGCCAGCGTTATTGTTGATAATTGTCAGCCCCTTTGGACCAAGATCAATCAACGTATGAATAAGCTCAATCGGTGCACCCGATCCACCAAACCCACCAATCATGATTGTCGCCCCATCTGAAATGCCAGCAACAGCATCCTGTAAATTAGGAATTATCTTATTCAACTCGATCTCCCAAATGCATGCTTAGACGCCGCATCTTCTCATCTTACTTCCAAATTATATTTGGAAAAATACCGTCTCATTGACGCCTTGCAAACGAACATCAAAACGATAGGTGTTTGGCGGATCCATCTGTGTTGCATACAAAGTTTGTTTGCGCTTATTTGGCACCAATGCAAGATGAGGATCGGCAGCGTTTAATGCGTCATTTTCATAAAAATAAATGCGCGTTAAAAGCCCCAGATTAATCCCACGTGCAACAACCCAAACATTGATAAATGGCGCAAGCTTTTGACCATCTAAATCGGATGTCGCAGATGGCAAAATCGTATCTATCGAATACTCGCCTGTACCAAGGTCGGTGCCAGCTCTATGCCAAATTCCATGTTCATAATCTCCTGACGCATCGGCTTGCCAAAACTCAAGCATGACATCTTTGCAAACCTCGCCATCGCCATCAAATACACGACCCGATAGTGTGATAATCTGATCAGCATCTAGCGTCACATTGCACGTTAAATCGTCGACAAAAACGCTCTCAACACCCGCCATATTCGGCAAACAACCAATATGAACATAAGGTCCTGCAGTTTGGGATGCCGTTTCCCGCAAAGGCATTTTTGTGTTTGTATCGGCAGGGCGATTTCGTCTGGTATCGAGAGGATCCATACTAATTGCCCTCCAATTTATTCTCAAACAATGTGGATTTTGGACCGCGCAAAACTAGATCAAAACGATAAGCCCGCAAATCCATCGGGATGGAATTGGCCATATCTAGCCGCGCAACCAATTGATCGATAGCACGGGGATCTTTAATCGTTTGAACAATTGGGCAGATCGCAATATGTGGACCACCCTCAAAATACATTTGTGTAATCAATCTTTGCGCAAAGCCTGATCCAAAAATAGAAAAATGAATATGCGCAGGTCGCCAATCATTGCCGCCATTTGGCCATGGATAGGGTCCGGGTTTTATCGTGCGAAAATGATAGTAACCATCATCATTGGTAACGCACCGCCCGCACCCACCAAAATTATCATCAAGCGGAGCCAAATAGGCATCGTTTTTATGACGATAACGCCCACCAGCATTAGCCTGCCAAACTTCAATCAATGCATTTGCGACAGGCCGTCCTGCTTCATCCAAAGCCCGACCATGCACAAGGATACGCTCGCCAATGGCACTTGCACCTGATGACGCAAAATTAATGATCAAATCGCTTTCATTCACCCCAAGATCAAGCTGCCCAAACACAGGGCTTGTCACATCAGCCATGCTTTGCGGCAACACAATCAGATTGTGTGATGGATGGCGATGTATCGTTGAGCCATAATCCGGATAATCCATTTCCGGCTGCCCACTTAAATCTCGCGCAGAGTATTCTTTGGAACGATCATTCATAATTTGCCTCATGCATCATGACGCGCCCTCATCCATTTCAGCAAATACTTTTTTTGCGATTGCAAAAGCATGATTTGCAGCTGGCACACCTGCATAAATAGCAACATGCATAAGAGCTTCGCGGATATCCTCTCGCGTAGCGCCAGTGTTAACACACGCTTTGATATGCATCGCAAGTTCGTCTGAATGTCCCAAACCTGCAAGCAGTGCGATGGTGACAATTGAGCGCTCTCGGTTGGAAAAATGGTCTGACGACCAAACATGACCCCATGCAGCATCAGTAATCATCTCTTGAAACGGTGCATCAAAATCAGTTTTATTTTTCTCAGCACGGTCAACATGAGCATCACCCAAAACTTCACGTCTGATTTTCATGCCTTTATCTCGAAGGTCGCTCATTTAAAAACCCTTTCATTGCCGTATCTTTTTACCAACATTACATGTCTAGCGGCAAACCTACATAGTTTTCCGCAATGGAACGCGATGCGGTTTCTGAACCAACTATATGATCAAATTCTGCACGCTGCATACGTTTTTCAAATCCGCTAAACTCGGGAAATTGATGCAACATAGTCGTCATCAGCCAAGAAAACCGTTCAGCTTTCCACACCCGCTTTAAACATGTTTCCGAATACCTGTCTAAATAAGCATTATTCCCATTCTTGTAATGCTCAATGAGTGCACGCGATAAAATTCTAATATCCGATACCGCAAGGTTCAAGCCCTTGGCACCTGTTGGCGGCACAATATGCGCAGCATCACCAGCAAGCATCAAATTGCCATATCGCATAGGTTCAGCCACAAAACTGCGCAAGGGTGCAATCGATTTTTCAAAGCTATCGCCAATTTGCAAATCTGTAGAAAACTCTGGCCCAATGCGAAGTTTAAGCTCATCCCAGAACCGATCATCGGACCAATCATCAACTTTATCAGTCAACGGGCATTGAACATAATATCGACTGCGCGTCTCGGACCGCTGCGAACACAGCGCAAATCCGCGTTCGTGGTTTGCATATAAAAGCTCGTGTGACACAGGCGGTTTTTCAACCAAGACCCCAAGCCATCCAAAGGGATAGATCCGTTCAAAATTCTTGATGACATAATCAGGGATTGCTTTGCGCGATACACCATGAAAACCATCGCATCCCGCAATATAATCACACTCGATTTCATAGCTTTCACCATCTTTAGTATAGCGAACTTTTGGTCTGTCTGATTTGACGCCAATGGGTTGCACATCTTCAGCTGAAAAGACAATCTCGGCACCTTGCTTAAGGCGCGTTTTGATAAGATCAACCGTCACCTCAGTTTGCCCGTAGATCATCACCTGCTTACCAGTGAGCGCCTTAATATCGATACGATGCACATCGCTATCAAATGCTAAATTAAACCCATCATGAGGAATCCCCTCTTTAAACATCCGTTCGCCAATGCCGGCCTCATCAAGCGCCTGAACAGACCCCCATTCTAAAACACCGGCTCGAACTCTTGATTCAATGCGGGTTCTTGTTTGGCGATCTAACACAATGCTGGAAATACCAGAATTATCCAGCAATTGGGACAAGAGCAAACCCGATGGCCCAGCACCAATAATACAAACTTGTGTTTGTTTTGATTTCACAAATATCCCCTGATCATAAGCCTGATTTTATTATACCACTAAATCAACTCACAAAGGGCACATCAATGGACTTTAACCATGAAAAACAGGACTATTCGATCAGATCATACGTTTAACTATTGGCAACAGATCGCCAAAGATCAATCGCTTGTGCATTGCCAAGACTGTCCTGCCAAGAAACAGGACCTTCTTTTTTCCCAGCACTGATAGCCATGCTCACAGCTTCAGCTTCATGAGCAAACAGCATTCTTTTGTCTTTGATCACTTCAGTTTTCACCCCATCTGCCTTGGTGATGATGATTTCAGAATCAGAAGGACCTGTATCACGCCCAGGCATCCACGGCTCTGGCAGATTAATTTTACCAAACGTTCCAAAGATAGTGGCATCACTGGACATCTCTCTCATAACTGATGTTGAACAGGTCGCGGTGATATCACCCGCAAATCGCAAATGAGCAAAGGCTGTTGCATCCACACCCGATGGTGCAGACACACTCAAACCTGATAATTTAATTGGGTTCATGAAACCCTTATTATGGGCAAAACCTGCAATGAGACGCGCAAAAGATACAGGATAAATCCCCACATCATAAATCGCGCCACCTGCCAGATCTGGATTGAACAATCTTGATTGCGGATCATAGTCTGCTTTAAAACCAAATGAAGCTTCAATATGCTCAATGGTACCAATAACGCCGCTTTTAATCACCTCACGCAAACGCGTGATTTGCGGATGGCAGCGATACATCACCGCCTCCATAAAAAACACATCATGTGCTTGGGCAGCTTGAATAACTGAGGTGATTTCATCAGCTGTCAACCCAGCTGGTTTTTCGCAGAGAACATGTTTGCCTGCACAGATGGCCTCAATCGAAAGTTCAGCATGAAGCGGATGTGGCGTTGCGATATAAACAGCATCAATATCGGACGCCAACATATTTGCGTGGTTTTCAAAACGACCCACCTGATCAACACCAAAACGATCGGAAAAGCTATCGCGGCGCTCAGTATTTCGACCAGCAACAGCACATAATCTACCGTTTTTGCTTTCGCTCAAGCCCTTGGCAAAACTATGCGCGATATGGCCTGGGCCAATAATACCCCATTTGACGTCAGACATATTCTCTCCAATTTTAGTTTGTGCGGTGATCTATATCACTCAGCTCATTAGTTCGTAGAATTCGCGCCAACCAATGTTTTAACTTTGGCAATAATCGACTCAACAGATGGCAATGATGCAGCATAAGCTGGGCCCGTTGCGATAAAGCAATCAGTCGCGGTCAAACGATCCATGCTTTTGCTCGTATCATTTAAAAATCCAGCTTCTAAGAACATCGTTATCAAGGCTTCCGATTGGCTGCCGGTCTGTCTGCATTCATCAACGATGAGGATTGATTTACAATTCTTTGTAGCATCGATCAAAGCCTGCTCTGGCAGGGGCGCAAGCCATCGAATGTCAATAATTTTGGATTTTATCCCTTGTTCTTCCAGCTCCTTCTGAGCCTTACAGGATAGGTAATATCCATTGCCATAGGTCACAATCGCAATCTCTTCGCCATTCCCACTGATCCCAATATCATCCAAAGAGATCGATTGATCCGGCGATGGATAGGAATGCATCCATGCTTTATCACCCTGCTCAGTAAGATCACGCATTGTGTAGAGTGCGATAGGTTCCACAAACACAACAATCCGCTGCTCTTCGCGCGCCAATTGCAGAGACTTGCGCAACATCAAAACTGCATCATGACCATTTGAAGGGCAAGCAATAACAAGCCCCGGAATATCGCGAAGCACAGCGAGACTATTATCATTATGAAAATGTCCGCCAAACCCACGTTGATAGGCCAATCCCGCAATTCGGATTACCATTGGATTGGTATATTGACCATCAGAGAAGAAGCTCAAGGTCGCAGCTTCGCCCCGAATTTGATCCTCTGCATTGTGCAAATAGGCAAGAAATTGAATTTCTGGAATGGGCGTGAACCCGTTATGACCCAGACCAATGGCAAGCCCTAAAATGGTTTGCTCATCCAACAATGTGTCGATAACGCGATCTTGGCCAAACCGTTTTTGAAGCTTTTGCGTAACGCCGTAAACGCCACCTTTGCGGCCCACATCTTCACCGGCAACCACCACATCATTGTAAGACAACATAAGATCAGTTAGCGCCCAACCAATCAAACGGTTCATGGTTTGCAATTCATTCATTGCATTCATGTCGCTGCCAAATACGTCCGCTCTTTGTGCCTCTGATGGCCCATTGCTAGCCGCACATTTTCGAGAAGCAGGGATAAGGCTCGCTTCAACAGCATCCACCGTTCCAAGTCTTGGCTGCATCACAGCTTTGTCTGCAAGCTCTCTACATGTCTTACCAATATCGTTGTAAATCTGGATAGCTTCAGCGCCCGAACAGGCACCTGATTGCATCAATATATTGGCTGTTTGCAACAAAGGATCATTGGCTTCTGCCGCTTCAACTTCCTTTTTGCTTCGGTAGTTTAGCTCAATATCAGAACCTGCATGGCCATAAAGACGCACGGTTTGAATATGCAAGAACGCAGGTTTTCGGCGCTCGCGAACATAAGCTACAGCCTCTTTTGCAACGCGTGCAGTCTCAACAATGTCCAACCCATTGCACGAGAAATATTTAAGCCCCGGACGATGGGCAAAATTGGCATTGACCCAACCATGAGGCGTCGGCGTTGAAATACCAATTCCATTATCTTCACACACAAATAATATCGGCATTGGAACCGATTGAAAACTTGTCCAACAGGCAGCATTAATCGCGCCCTGTGCCGTTGAATGATTGGACGACGCATCACCAAAAGCACACATGACAATGGCGTCATCGGGCAATGCTTGATGCTCTGGCTTAATGCGTTTTGCAAGCCCTATCGAGTGGGCAGCGCCTACAGCTTTTGGTAAATGGCTTGCAATCGTCGATGTTTGTGGTGGGATATTCAGTTGTTTTGAACCCAAAACCTTATGCCGACCACCCGATATCGGATCATCAGAAGATGCTGCAAAACTTAGCAGCATATCCCAAGCCATATTTTGGTCTGGCACCTGTTTAGATCGCTGGATTTGAAATGCAGCATCGCGATAGTGCAAAAACGCCATATCGGTGACCCGAAGCGCGTCTGCAATACAGGCCATTCCCTCATGACCGCTAGAACCAATGGTATAAAAACCATTGCCAGCTTTCTGCATATCACGGCTTACACGATCAAGCTGCCGTGACAGGCATTGGCTCTGGTAAAGCTCAAGCAGCTTTTCATGCGACAGATCAGATTCAGAGATCAAGCGATCTGAGAAGTCGCCTGCCCCAACACGCCGAAGAAAGTTCTCGTGCACAATTTGAGCGCGATCCATAAGTTTTGCCTTAGAAAAATGCCTGAAGATCAGTTTGCGCACGGCCTAAAATCAAGGCGTGAACATCATGGGTTCCTTCATAGGTGTTCACTGTTTCCAGATTGACCATATGTCTGAAGATTTGATATTCATCGCTAATTCCATTGCCACCATGCATATCACGAGACATCCGCGCAATATCCAGCGCTTTGCCGCAATTATTACGCTTGATCATGCTGATCATTTCAGGTGCCGCTTGCGCATCATCCATCAATCGACCAACACGCAATGCGCCTTGCAACCCCATAGAAATTTCGGTTTGCATATCAGCTAGTTTTTTCTGGAAAAGCTGAGTTTGCGCCAAAGGCTTGCCAAATTGTTTGCGATCAAGACCATATTGGCGGGCTTGCATCCAGCAAAACTCAGCAGCACCCATAACACCCCACGCAATGCCATAACGTGCACGATTGAGGCAACCAAACGGTCCTTTTAAACCTTGAACATTTGGCAATAACGCATCTTCACCAACGTCAACATTGTCCATGACAATTTCACCTGTAATCGATGCTCTAAGCGAAAGCTTGCCACCAATTTTGGGTGCACTGAGGCCTTTGGTTCCTTTTTTCAAAATAAACCCACGTATTTTACCATCATGCGCATCAGATTTTGCCCAGACGACAAAAACATCGGCAATAGGACTATTACTAATCCACATCTTTGATCCGATAAGTCTATATCCGGTATCTGTTTTAATCGCACGCGTGCGCATGCCGCCCGGATCAGAACCTGCATCAGGCTCAGTTAAACCAAAGCAACCGATCCATTCACCTGACGCGAGTTTTGGCAAATATTCTTGGCGCTGTTCTTCGCTGCCATAGGCATAAATAGGATACATGACCAAGCTAGATTGAACCGACATCATAGAGCGATAGCCACTATCGACACGTTCGATTTCACGCGCGACCAAACCATAGGTCACATAACCTGCGCCCAAGCCGCCATATTCTTCAGGGATTGTTGTGCCCAAAAGGCCCATCTCGCCCATTTGACGAAAGACACCGGCATCTTCAGCTTCATCGTTATAAGCTTTAATAATTTTGGGCTGCAAAACATCTTGCGCAAAGGTTCGCGCCGCATCGCGCATCATGCGTTCGTCTTCTTCAAGCTGATCATCAAGGCGAAGCGCATCCTCCCAATTAAATTTTCCTAATTCAGGTGAATCTTTTGCTTTTAATGGGGTATTCATTCAGAAGCCTCTTTTTTGATCATTGAAGTAAACAATACATCACTTGCATACAAATAAAACTCAAAAATTGATTTATCAGACGCGGCATTTTCACAAATTCAACAAGCACTTCAATTTTGCGCAAGTTTAGCGTAATTATCAAAAGCAACAATCCTCATCGAAAGCCATTCTCATGCCACTTCTTCCAGACTTCAAATTGGAAACACATTTTTCAAAATGGGAATTTAAAGCCCGATACCACATGACAGCATCTGATGTTCAAAGCATGAGGATGAGCGATTTAATGGCCATGGCAACACCGCAAGAACGCGAAGAATTTGAAACCATGTGGCTAGGTTAAACTGAAACATTTGGCGCGCCTGACCTACGTGAGACTATTGCCAGCACCTATGACAACCAATCAGCATCCGATATCCTGTGCTTTGCAGGCGCAAGCGAAGGCATATTTGCGGCCAATAATGTGATCCTTGATAAAGATAGCCATGCCATCGTGGTCACGCCAAATTATCAATCTCATGAGACATTACCGCTGGCAATTTGCAGCGCAACAGGTGTTCCGCTTGATCCAAATGATAATTGGTCACTCGACATTGATCAGGTAGCGGCTGCCATTCAACCCAACACAAAACTCATGACGATTAACTTTCCCCATAATCCTAGAGGCACAATCTTACCTTTGGATCGCTATATGGCATTGATCGAGTTATGCCGAAAACATGGCATTTACATCCTACATGACGAAATTTCAACGGTTTAGGGCCAACAGGTACGCAACACCTCCCATTTATTGCAGATGTATATGAGCGTGGATTATCGCTCAATGTCATGTCCAAATCCTATGGGTTGCCGGGTTTGCGCATTGGTTGGATCGCCTGTCAGAATAAAGAAATTGTCTCAAAAATGGAGCGTTTCAAACATTACCTATCCATTTGCAATTCAGGTCCCTGCGAACGATTAGCTAAAATCGCATTAAATAATCGCAGTAAAATACTGGCGAAAAACTGCGCAATTGTGGATGAGAACCTCCCCAAATGGGATGCTTTTTTTGCCCGTCATAAGGATCTGTTTGAATGGCAGAGACCTGATGGCTCGTGTATGGCATTTCCAAAATATAAAGGTGCTGATGGGGTCGAGAATTTCACACATCGCCTTATTGAAGAAAGCGGTGTGCTTTTGCTTCCAAGTCAGATTTATGCATCAAACCTTGGACCAACACCCAATGACAGATTTAGATTAGGCTTTGGCCGGAGTGGATTAGACGAAGGTTTGGCAGCGTTTGAAGCGCATATCATGCGCACTTAATTTTGCACCGTCATGTATTGATCGATATGCTTCGTTTTTTAAACAATGCAGGCGTAGCATAAATTGGAATTTGAGCTACCGCTATAAATAGGCTTATCAACGGATCAAATGGCAAAATCGCCAAATATATTGAAATATTCCGATTACCAAACATAAAGCCAATAGCGCTTGCTGTCGTCTCACTTGAAACATAGCGGCAGATTTGACGCGCTGCTATGTTACCGCCAAAATTGAGCACAAGCGCTAACAACAAAACGAAAACCGTGACAAGTGGCGCTTTGATAACCTGCTCCAAGACACCGTCAAAAAGCGGAATGAGAAAGATAATAAGCACAATGACCGCAGCACCCGAAAACGCATCTTTGTGAAGGTCAATTCGTTTGCGGCCCACAATTTTTTGGATCATAAATCCGATTAAAAACCCGCCGCCGATCATTGCAGCACTGCGCACGCTCAACTCAATCAAACTAATATCTAAATCAATACCCGCCAAAGCAAAGCAGATGGGGCCGATAATCGGGGTAAGCAACATCGATAGGATGGTGATCTGCAATGTAATTTGGGCATTGAACCCCATAATCAAGCTCAAACTCACAGCAGAGCTTAAGGGCGGTGCGGCGGCGAATATAATCAACAGAATGATGGCATGTTCGGGCAAACCAACCGCTTGCCAGACCATCAACAGCAAAAACGTAAAGCCAATACTATTGGCTAAAATGATGCCAAAGATAACCACAAGCTTGCGAAAATCGAACCGTGACGATGTTCGAGAAAACACATTTATTTGTGCAATTGCGATACCCAAAATGAGCGCAACTAGATAGGGCAATGCAGGCCAAGCGGCTGATGATAGCCATGGTAATGATGCCGCGATCACCAGCCCTAACAACAAAAACCCAGAAGAGCGTTGGCCGACAAATGTCAAAATCTTCATTTGCAAATGCCGGCAACAGGTAGAGACTGCATGGCTTGTTCCGCCATCAAGAAGGCGATTGCCTCATATTATCAGGCAACCAAGTCGCCAATTCTGGCCATACAACAAGAATAACAACCATAAGAACCATCAACAAAACCATCGGAATAGCTGTTTTAGCAATATAGGATATCTCGTGTTTGGTCATGCCTTGCAGCACAAACAAGTTGAACCCAATGGGTGGGGTAACCTGCGCCATTTCAACAACAACCACAATGAAGATACCAAACCAAATCACATCAATGCCCGCAGCACGGATCATTGGTTCGACAATTGCCATGGTAAGAACCACAGATGAAATGCCATCCAAGAACATACCCAAGATGATGTAGAAAACCGTGAGCACCGCAATCAACACAACAGGCGATAGCCCAAATTCTTCAATGAACGCTGCCAGCGCACGCGGAATACCCGTAAAGCCCATCGCAAGGGATAAAAATGCAGCACCCATGAGGATAAGTGCAATCATTGCCGACGTGCGCGTTGCCCCCATCAAGCTTTGATAAAACGTATCGAGATTAAGAGAACCTTGAACAGTGGCCAAAACCAAAGACCCAACAACGCCAATGGCTGCGGCCTCTGTTGCTGTTGCCCAGCCAAAATACATCGAGCCAATAACAGCAAACACTAATATGAGCACAGGTATAAGGAAACGGCTTTCGTTGAACATCTCTTTTAGCGTCATAGACGGCTCTGGCTCAGGGCGTTCTACTTTGCGCAAATAATGCCAGCCAACAATATAGGACATGAATAACCCAGCCAGAACGAGGCCGGGAATAATACCCGCTAAAAACAGCTTAGAAATGGACTCGTTGATCGTCACACCATAGACAATGAGCGTCAGGGATGGCGGGATCATAAGACCCAATGTTGCAGCGCCCGCAAGCGTTCCCACAATCATATATTCTGGATAGCCACGCTTGCGCAATTCAGGGATCGACATTTTGCCAACCGTTGTTAGCGTTGCCGCTGACGAGCCTGAAACCGCTGCAAAAATAGTACAGCCGGCAATATTTGAATGTAGCAAACCACCCGGTAATAACCGCATCCAAGGCGCAAGACCACGGAACATATCTTGCGATAATCGCGTTCGATATAAGATCTCACCCATCCAGATAAACAGCGGTAAAGCTGTTAATGTCCAGCTTGAAGCACCTGTCCAGATCGTTGTGATCATGGCATCCCCTGCCGGACGTGATGTAAACAATTCCAACCCTGCCCAAGCAACGCCCATAAGCGCAAGCCCAACCCAAACGGATGAGCCCAAAAGGGCAAAGAGAACTATGAGGAAGATAATAGTTGCATAGATTTCGGTCATTCTACTGTCTCACCCACAATGCTGCTTTGTCCATTGACGAGCAGTCGAATTAAGTTATCCCAAAGGGCAATCGCCAACAATGTAGCGCCTAATGACATTGGTATTTGCGGCAACCAAACAGGGGTAAACACCCATTCAGAACCGGTATTGGCCCATAACTCTGCCCATTTCATCGGACTAGTTGTCAGCATTTCAAACACTGTAATAATCCACTCAGGAACTTTGTCCGTTCCTTGTGTCCGATCATTCAGCATTTCCGATAGAAAATTTGTTTTAATAGCAAACCGCGCAAAATAAGTTGCGATGATCGCAGCGATCGTCATTGCAAAGACATCGAGCCACTTCATTGTGAACCTATTCATGTTCAAAAAGATCGATACGCGAATATGGGCGCCGCGATTGAGCGCATGGGCCAAAGCAAAAAACGACGTTGCGGCCATGGAATAACCAGCATATTCGGTCGATCCAGGGAAATGAATATTAGACCATCGCGCAATCATTTGCGCCACGATCAATAAAAGGATGATGACCATAAAGACGGCAGCTAAAGCGCCACTCACGGAATAGACAAAATTCAAAAACCTCCAAACGGGTTTGAGCCTTTCTTTCATACTGTCTCGAAAGTACCAGCAGAAAAAGGCGATTGCCATCGGCAATATAAACAACCAAAACCACAATGGCAGGCCTAGCATAGGCTTCCAGTCCATCACATTCCCCTCAAAGGCGTTTCAACGCCCGGTCTTTGCCCTGTCAACGACCCTATAGGCCACATAAAATAAAAGGCCCTTTTTTCAAAGGGCCTTTCCAAAAATATAGCTAACTTATTGAGCCATTTTCATTGCTTTATAAGAATCAACAATTGCTTGGCCATCTGCACCAGCAGTTTCCAACCAAGTTTTAGTCATCTTAGCGCCGATCACTTCAAGTTCAGCCAAGAAGTCTGCGCTTGCAGGCTCAACTTTCATGCCATTTTCTTCAAGTTGCTCAAAATACCAACCAGCAAGTTCTTCTGATTTTGCAGCACATGCAGCACCAGTTTCATCAGCAGCTTTTTGAACACCAGCTTTAACATCAGCACTTAGACCATCCCAAGAACCTTTGTTCACGATAACTGAGTTGCGGGGCAACCAAGCATTTACTTTGTAGTAATGCGTTAGATGTTCCCAAACTTTGCGGTCATAACCAGTTGAACCAGAAGAGATAAACGCTTCTGCAACGCCTGTTGCCAAAGCTTGGCTCAATTCAGCAGCTTCAACTTGTACTGGAACCATTCCTAGTTCTTCAGCAAATGTTGCCGTTGCAGTATTGTATGAACGGAACTTTACGCCTTGCGTATCAGCAGATGAGTTTACAGGCTTTTTGAAGTAAAAACCCTGCCCCGGCCATGGGCATGTGTAAAGAGCAACCAAGTTTTGCTCAGCAAGCGCAGCATTGACTTTAGGAGCTGCAGCTTTCCATAGCAATGCATTGTCTTCATATGTTGTTGCCAAGAATGGAAGGTTATCCCATGCAAGAAGTGGTGCTTCGTTAGCGTGAGCAGACATAAAACGTTCGCCGATTGGCGCTTGGCCAGTTTGCACAGCACGTTTGATCTCGCCGCCTTTAAACAATGAACCCCCAGCGTGGACCGTAATTTCCAAAGCGCCATCTGTGTATTCTTTAACTTTATCAGCAAACACAACGCCCATTTCTGAGTGATAGTTTGTTGCAGCATACGCCATTGGCATATCCCACGTTTCAGCTGAAGCTGCACCAGTCATTGCAATTGCTGCAACGCTAGCTCCCAAAATTGTTTTTGTTAGTTTCATTATGTAGTCTCCCGTTTAACCACTCCGATTTGCTACCTATCTGGTGCAAACACTGAAAGGTCTGTGTTGATTTGAGTATTGGCAACTAATCCAGCAAGCCAACGCCCCGTCTTTGGCCCTGCTGACAGGCCAATATGTTGGTGTCCATAACCCAAGATTACATTTTCTGCATTTGGGCTCACACCGATAATAGGCAAAGAATCCGATGTTGAAGGGCGATAGCCCATCCATTCATCAATCCGATCATATTTCAGATCAGGAAACAACTCTGCCATTTGCTTTTTTAATAACTTAATAGGCGCCTTTGATCGTTTAGTTGTCAACCCACCAAACTCGACAATTCCGGCACACCGCAACCGACCATCCATCGAATGAATCACAAACTTACCACTGGCAACCATCGTTGGAGCGCGCAAAGTAATCGATGGATTTACAAATTCAATATGGTAGCCACGCTCAGCTTCCATAGGAACACTTATCCCAAGCTCTTTCTCCCATGCACTTGACCATGCACCTGTGGTGAGAATGTATTTATCAGCTTTGATCATGCCAATGTCAGAGTTAACCCCATCACAGCGACCATTTTTGATATCAAAGCTATCAACAGTCGCTTTGACCAGTTTTCCACCCTTATTGATAAAATCCTGAGCAAGCGCTTTGACATATTCACCCGGATCAGAGATACAGCCATGATTGTAACATTGCACGCCATAACCAAACCGGCCGGCAAGAGCTGGGTCTAACGCCGCCATTTCAGCCTTGTTCAATGGCTTGTAGTTCACACCACGAGATGCACGAACACCCCAACCATAACTATCGGCTTTGAACGTAGCTTCGTCTTTATAACCAAATAGATAGTCCTCAGAACCAACGTATTTTTCAGCCAATGTTCCTTTGGCCAAAGCGATGTGTTGATCAGGGCAATCGTGCAACAATGTCGCTAAACTTTGTGAAATTTGATCGACAGATTTTGCATTAGCATGTTTTAAATAACGCCATAAAAAGGGTAATAATTTTGGAAGATACGACCATCTGAGAAACAATGGCTGATTGGGATCAAACAGCATTCCGGGTGCTTTTTTAAGTAATCCAGGCGTGGTAACTGGCACAATTGCGCCTGCTGCCAAAACACCAGCATTGCCAAATGATGCACCTGCCGCAGGGCCTTCGCGGTCAACTAATATGACTTGATAACCATCTCGCTGAAGCCAAATCGCAGTTGAAACGCCCACAATTCCGGCGCCAATCACGCATATATTACCCTTGACACTATCCACGTACTCACCTTTCACCAGAAGCTCTCAAATCATATTTTACAAAAAACAAGATTTTGGCATCCATAATCACTTTATTCAAATGAATATTATAGGGATCGCAAACAACATCAAGTATTTGTTAGAACACAAACAGATTTTTTAGGGCAATAACGCACTTATTTTTCCGCGTTGAATTTTTCCTGATGGACCTTTAGGCAGATCGTTAAGAATGTGCACTTTATCTGGGCGTTTAAAGCTCCCAAGTTTTTTAAGGCAAATCTCTTGCAAATCAGCCTCAATAACCTTTGACCCCTCAGATAATTTAACGGCAGCTTCCACCGTTTCACCATAGCGGCTACATTTCACTGAAAATGCCGCAGCTTCCACCACATCAGGATGGCTATATAGCGCCTCATCAATCTCACGTGGGGCAATATTCTCACCCCCTTTGATGATCAGTTCTTTTAAGCGCCCCGTTACAAAGATATAGCCATCTTCATCCATCCGCCCCAAATCACCCGTGCGTAACCAACCATCCTTAAAACTATCACGCGTTGCCTCAGGGTTCTTTAAATATTCAAGCATAACATTGGGACCGCGAACAACAATTTCGCCTTCAACATTTGGGTCGCATGGTCTAAATTTAACATTCATCACACCCACTTCATTGCCATAAGCAATCCCCGGCGATCCAATTTTGCGGATACCAGGCGGCAATGGGTTTGATAATATTTGCGCGGCAGTTTCCGTCAGCCCCATGGTTTCAACAATCGGAATACCAAATCGTTTTTCAAAAGCCGATTGCACATCTGGCGCCAATGCGGATGAAGCCGACCGGCCAAACCGAATACGCAACTTTGTGGCTTCATCTGGCTCGTGTTCACCATGCAGCAAATGGCTCACAATTGTTGGTACAACTGAGAACCAATTAATCTGCGCCTTTTTAGCATTTTGCCAAAATCGGCTTGCCGAAAACTTGGTGCACATTGCAAGCGAGCCACCAGACACAAGCGCGCCCATTAGCGTCACACACACACCATTGATGTGATAAACTGGAAGCAAGCAAAACCCGCGATCAGTATCACAAAGTTCATGCGCTATTACCGTTGTCCAACCACCTGCCAATAAGCTGGAATGAGAATGGACAACACCCTTTGGACGACCCGTCGTGCCAGAAGTATACATCAGCAATGCATGATCTGCCGCTATTATGAAGTGCAGATCGGCTTGTGGCGCATTCAAGTTTAAATCCAAGGCAGTAATTACCTCTGATTTAGTATCCGAAAACAGAGATATGACGCTTTCATGAACCAAGGCAAAACGTGCGTCGGAATGTTCTAATGCATAAGATATCGCATCGGGTCCAGCGACTAAATTGATCATTGTTGCCCGAAACCCACCATATAAAACCCCATAGATCGCCAGCACAGCTTCTCGGCAATTGGGATACATAATGGCGACGCTTTCGCCTTTTTGGATGTTTTTTGCCGTCAAATCATAGGCAATGGAACGCGCGCATTTATGGAGATCACTCCACGTCAAATCCTCTTCGCCATCGGGAAATGTGAACGCGACTTCATTTGATAACGATCTAAGGTCGAGCCAAGTCCTTATTGTGCCAGAAGGAGGGGAATTTTGGCCAAAACTCATTTGCCAGCCTTAGCCCAATATTGAGAAAAGATATCGTCTAATTTCGGTTCATTGACAGGGATTTCACGGATAATTTTGGTTGTCTGCATAAAGTTTTTCCAATGAAGGTTATCATCAATGGAATTTCCACCCCACGACCCACATCCCATTGAGAGCGAGAACGGCATTCCATTGTTAAATGCACCACCCGTTGCAAAACAATGGGCTTGATTGACGATGATTCTGCAGGTCGGAATGCTGATCGCAAGCGTATGGGCGCGTTCGTCTAAGGCCGAATGCAATCCAACAGAATGCCCTGCCCCCAAATGTAGCTGAACTTGGGCTGTGAGATCCACAGCATGATTAAAATCCCGAGCGCGATATAGTGTGAGAACGCGACTTAATTTCTCACCCGATAGCGGATGCTCGGGACCTATGCCAGCTGTTTCAACGATCAAAAATTCCGTATGTTCAGGAACTTCATCCGTCATATCCAATTCTGCAATCATTTTATCAGCATCTTGTGCGATAATCTTTTGATTGAGATGGCCCCCCGACCACAGCTTAGCTATTACTCTTTTGTCATCACGGGTAAATGCGCCACCGACTTTTGCAAGCTCCAAAAGAAACGCGTCATATATATCATCCACAACGACAATGGCGTTTTCCGATGAACATGATGTTGCATTATCAAACGTTTTAGATGCCGCAATTTTTTGCGCAGCTTGGGCAAGATCAGCCGTTTCATCAATAATAACAGTTACATTGCCAGCGCCAACAGCAACCGCAGGCGTGCCGCAGGTGTAGGCGCGTTTGACATTGTTTTGAGATCCCGTCACCACCACGAGATCTGTGACTTCCAACAATCTTTGTGTTTTCTCTTTAGATCCCGGCGATGGCACCATTTGAACTAAGTTCTTATCAGCACCAATTTTATCAAATTCTGCATGAATATATTGAAGCAAAACCTCACAACATTTCACGCCCTTTGGAGATGGAGATATGACAATCGCGTTGCCACATTTAAGTGCATTGATAATATTATTTGCAGGCGTTGCCGCAGGGTTTGTTGATGGCACAACAGCACCAATCACACCAATCGGACGCGCAATTTCCGTAATGCCAGTCTGAACATCATCAGAGACCACACCAAAAGTTTTGACATCGATGATATCGCGCAACAATCCAAGTGTTTTACGATGATTTTTCGTAATTTTATCGGGCACATTGCCCAAGCCTGTTGTTTGGACCGCAAGTTCTGCAAGATGACGGTTACGCGTGGGCTCCATAATGGCCCAAGCAGCGGCAAAAGCTGCCGCATCGTAGCGGTCTTGTGAGCCATTTTTTTCAAATGCAATTTGTGCATCTCGTGCGCTTGTGACAATCGCATCTACATTTGAAAGGTCATCCATCAGGTTCATTTTAAATTCCTTAAGTGAGGTATCCAAAGGCGCTGATATAAACGCCTTTGGACATTATGTTTACTTATAGACCAGCTAGAAGTTCTGTCAGAGTTTCTTGACGTTTTGCCCACATGGCTTGGACTTCGTCACGCATCATGACTTTCATAGGTGAACCACCGGCTTTCATTTTGCCAGCAACACGGCTATTTTTGAACATCATAGGCACTTGTGCAGCCAATTTATCAATAACGTCCTGCGGCGTTCCTTTTGGAACCATCAGACCGCGATAGTTTACAGATGAATTATCAACATCAAGACCAGCTTCCATCAATGTTGGAACATCTGGCAAAAAGTCTGTATTGCGCTTGATATCAGCAACACCAAGAATTCTTACATTCCCAGCTTGTGCTGCACGATAGGCATCAGACAAGTTGTTGATCCCAGCCATAACATCACCCGCGATAACTGCTTTCATTGCAGCAGCTCCACCACCCTTAGTTGGGATATAGGCGATTTTGCATGAGCAGGCTTTTTCAATTTGAAGGGCCGCAATATGGTGACCAACAAAAAGACCAGCACCCGATGTTGTGATTTTACCAGGATTTGCTTTTGCAAACTCAACAAGATCTTCCATTTTGCCGAACTTGCTATCTTTACCAACAATCACAACAGCAGGATCTTCACCCCAGTTTGCAATTGGCTCAAATGAGTCAGCTGAATATTTCACGCCGCCTTTGATAGATTGCGCAATAAAGTGCGGAATATTATAAGCTGACATTGTATAGCCGTCTGATTCAGCTTCTGTTGCAAACCAGTTCCAACCAACACGGCCACCAGCGCCTGGCTTATTGATGATATACATGGGTTGACCCAAAATATCTTCGTTACCAGCAACCATCGTCACGATGCGCGCTTGGAAATCTGTTGCACCTCCAGCACCATAGGAAACCGCAACGCCAATTGGGCGGTCCGGATAGGCACTATCTGCAAGTGCTGGGGTTAAACTAATGGCTGTTGCCATAGTTGTGAGCGTAATCGCTGCGATAAATTTGTTCATTTTTTCCTCCCAGAATATCTGATCAAATGCTGATCAGAAGAACATGCCTCTCGGCGTTTGAACTTTTAGCAATAAATTGAAAAGCCCGTACATAATCATCATAAAAATGATGGCAACCAATATTCGTTTGCCCCACGACACTAGCTTGGTGTGAGGTGCTGGATCATAGATCGCAAACAGCAAAACAAAAACGAAAAATGACGATGTATAAAAGCCAAAGGTTTTGGCCAGATAAAACACATAGATAAGCGCAACCACGATACCAGGCGCAACTTTCACCAACAAATCTTTGGTAAATCCAACCCCGACTTTTGCAATCCCCATAGCTGCGCGTGCAAAGTTCCAAACGGCTAAAATCAACATGGCGACAGAAATTAAGCGCGGGAACAAAAATGCATCCGCTGGCTCTTCTGTAAAGCTGATCCATATAACGACAATGGCCAATAACAACACAAGACTGGCAGGGATGAGATGTTGAAGACGAATACTCATGATTTCACCTCCGGCGCATCTGCCACTTGTGGGGAAATCATTGAAGTCCAAAAACTATAAGCAATTGAAGCCAACACCAACACAATCAAGAAAATGTTCAATGGACCATTGAGGAAATAAGTCAAAGGACCGTCCTGAGCTGCTGCAATCATACTGCCTTGCGTAAAATTAGCCTCTGCGATTGGGCCCAAGATCAAACCAAGCACCAATGGCGCTGCCGAAAACCCAAACTTTTCAAGGAAAAACATTCCAATGCCCAAAACAAGCATCACATAGACATCGCCCATCGATTGCTGAATTGAATAGGACCCAAACAACGCCAAGACTAAAACAGCAGACGCCATAATCGGTGTTGGAATTTTAGCAACTTTGGCTGCATATCCTGCAATCCATATGCCAAAGATAACCATCAATATCTGGCCAATCAACATGGAATTGATGAAGGTCCACGCCACTTCTGGATGATTATCAAACAGATCAGTGCCAGGGAATATACCGTGGATCAATAAGCCACCCAACAAAACCGCAGCTGTCGGACTTCCCGGAATAGACAAGGTAAGCAGCGGCACAAGCGATGGACCCACCATTGCATTATTGGCACTTTCTGCGGCGATCACACCTTCAGGATACCCCGTTCCAAACTTCCGACGTTGAGGCGAGAACTTTTTGGCTTGATCATAAGCCAGCAAACCTGCGATTTGCCCACCAACACCGGGCACCAACCCGATGATTGATCCACAGATGGTCCCCAAAGATAACGCTCGTTTGAAGCCAAGCATTTCCTTAAATGAGTTACTAATCTTTTGTTTTTCAACAACAAGCGATGATATCGACGCTTGTATGCGCCCTTTGGCGAACATGCCCAAAACCTGAGGAATGGCAAAAATGCCGATCAGCGCAGAGATAATATTTACCCCACCGGTTAAAGCATCTGCAAAAATGAACCGTTGCGCACCTTGAATATCATCATAACCAATCATGGATAACCACAATCCCATACAGCCAGACAGTAATCCTTTGACGAACGATTTGGAATCAAGAGACCCAATAACAGTCACGCCCAAAATCGCCATCCAAAACAAATGTGATGGTCCAAACTCTAATGCCCATCTAGCCAGCATTGGTGTCAAAAATATCAACAACATCACACCAATAACACCGCCAATACCAGAGGCAAAAAACGACATATGTAAGGCTTTGGCACCCTGACCATTTTTAGCCATTTCATGACCATCGATAGCTGTAGCGATATTTGCAGGTGCGCCGGGAATTTTGAGTAAAATCGCACTAACAGCGCCACCAGCAACGGTTGATGTATAAGCTGCACCGAGCAATATGAGCCCTTGTGTCGGCTGTAATTGAAACGTGAATGGGATGAGCAAAGCAACAGCCATGGTTGGCGACAAGCCCGGCGTTGCGCCTAATATTAGGCCACCAATAGTTCCGCCCAATAATAGCAAAAATGATATCGGCTCGAAAACGCCCCCAAAATAACTCAAAAATTCCATCTGTTTTTGTCCTCCCAAACAAATCCAAACTTGTCTTATTCATTACGTTAGCCTATGAAAGTAAAAATGCAAACGTTTTCATTTATACGATATAACTGAGTAAAAACAATGAAAAGACCAAGATCAAAGAAAGGTTCACCCGGAATCATCGACGTCGCAGCACGCGCCAATGTGTCTGCGGCCACTGTTTCGCGATTCTTCAACAATCCTGAAATGGTAAAAGGCAAGACACGCCGATTGATCGAAGAAGCAGCATCGGACCTTGGCTATATCCGAGATAGAATGGCCGGCGCAATGCATCACGGTTTTTCTGGCACCATTGGCCTCATTGTTCCAACAATCGATAATGCGATTTTCTCAGAACTCATCCAAGCCTTCTCCGCAAGACTATTAGAGCATGATCGCACAATGTTGATTGCCGCCCACGGATATAATCCAACGCTGGAAATTGGTATTGTTAAATCTCTGTTAGAACGGCGTATTGATGGCGTTGCACTCATTGGGTTTGAGCACGAAAAAGCCCCCCTTGAAATGTTAGCCACGCGCAAAGTCCCCGTACTTGCAACGTGGAATTATAGAAAAAACTCTACAATCCCATGCATTGGGGCGGATAATTTTGAAGTTGGATATAAGGTTGGGCAATATTTGAGGCGATCAGGTCATAATGATATCGCTTTGGTGTTTCCACCAACACTTGCAAATGATCGCGCTGCAGATAGGCTCAATGGCGTACTCAATGCCTTGGGAATAAGCTTAGAAGAGCTTAATCCAAATCGGTTCATTCAGACAAAATACGATATCGGTGAAGCCAAAAGCACTATCAAAAATATCCTCATACATGACGCACCCACAGCACTGATTTGCGGCAATGACGTGATCGCACAAGGCGCGGTTTATGCTTGCCAATCACTGGGCCTTAACATCCCAAATGATATTTCAATCATCGGCATTGGCGACTTCCAAGGGTCCGCACATATGGAGCCAAAGCTAACCACGGTAAGACTACCAGCACAGAGAATTGGCGAACAGGCAGCAGACCTTTTATGTACAAGTTTGGCGATAATATCTGGAGGATCTGGAAAATCTGTTCCAAGAATAAAAATAGACTCAGAACTCATGATTAGAAATTCAGTTAAAAACCTGTCTTAAAGTATCATATAATTCAATAATTTGATGATATACAATTTGTTTGAGATACCAGTACGAATATGCTATTTATCTGATATTAATTGATTTGACTGGACCAAACATGACGAAAACAACGGAAACAGTGGGCGCAAATACCTATCAGCGGATAAAACGCGACATCATTTTCGGTACATTAAAACCCGGTTCAAAGCTCAAACTTGAAACTCTTAAAAGCAACTATTCTGCCAGTCATTCAACGTTGAGAGAAACGCTCAACCGCCTGACCAGCGAAGGTTTTGTGGAAGCCCCTGAACAACGCGGATTTTTAGTTCCCCCCGTTTCACAAAAAGATTTAAAAGAGATAGCTGAACTTCGAATTATCTTGGAAAGTACAGCGCTTGAACGTTCGATAAAAAATGGGGATACAGAATGGGAAGGCAATTTGGTTGCTGCCCATCATAAGTTGCATTTGATCGAGAAGAAGATTCAAGAAGGTGACTATACACAAAAAGAAGCTTGGAAGCGGTATGATTGGGAGTTCCACCTTGCGCTCATTCAGGCATGTGGCTCCAAAAACCTCCTCGCTCTGCATGAAATTTTATATGATAAATATCTGCGTTATCAAATGCTCGTGCTGGCCAACCGCGGTGAGGAAGCAATCGCTGAACATAAAGAAATGCTCAACGCTGCAATCGCACGGGATGCATCTGCAGCAACAGAAGCACTCAAACGACATATCGAAAAGGGCCTTGAGCACACTTTAGAAGCATTTTGATCAAGAGCTGATTATAAACCACACGCCGAGACATGAGATCATAATTTTGATACCCAGTAAACAAGATCAATTTCTCGGCATCCTAATGCTCGATACACAATTTCCTCGCATTCTGGGTGATGCAGGAAATGTTGATAGCTTCCCCTATCCTGCAAAAACAAAAATTGTCACAGGTGCAGGCAGCCTCCAGATCGTTAAAAACGGCAAACCATCAGCCATCCTGATTGAACAATTTTGCAAAGCAGCAAAAAGCTTGGAAGATGACGGTGCAAAAGCCATTATATCAACCTGCGGCTTTCTCATTACAATTCAAAATATCATATCTGATGCTGTGAATATCCCTGTCATGGTATCGGGCCTATCGTTGTATCCAAAAATCAAACAAGAATATGACCTATCCAAGATCGGCATCCTAACCGCATCTTCAAAAAATCTGGGCAGCACAGCATTAAGAGCGGCAGGAATAGCATCTTCAGATATTGTAATAGACGGCTTTGAAGATTGTGAAGCATTCACATCGGTCATTTTACAAGACAAGTCAGATCAGCCTGACCATATTGATGCAAAAGCCATCGAAAAAGCAGCTGTTCAAAAAGCCCAAAACATGCTTTCAGATCATCCAGACATTGGTGCCATCTTGCTAGAATGCGGAAACCTGCCGCCCTATACTGATGCAATACAACAAGCCACAAGCCTGCCTGTATTCTCTATAATTGACGGGGCAAATTTGCTTATGCATGATTATGGAAACCTCAAAAAATTGATGGGCACTCGGGCTTAAAGCGCATGTACTGAAAGTATATTTTGTGGCTTGTGAATAGGTTCAAAAAAGCACATCATTACATGAATAGAATTCATATAAAGGTGACTAATGACCAGCCGGCACTACAACCTGCCCAGTCTATCGGCCCTTGCAGCATTTGAAGTAGCAGCAAGGCACTTAAGCTTTAAAAATGCAGCTAATGAGCTGAATGTGACACCGGGGGCTGTAAGCCATCAGGTCAAAGCACTAGAGCATGAATTAAATTCGACCCTATTTCATCGCCAACATCGAGGTGTAGAGCTTACGCAAACGGGCAACGAGCTTTTCATCTCACTTCAACAATCATTTTCGAATATATCCGTAACACTTGATCAAATTCGCCAACCCAACACAGATGATGCAGTCACCATCGGCGCGACAAGCGCTGTATCATCTTTATGGCTCACCGGTGCTTTGGTTGAATTTTGGAAGAAAAACCCGAACATCACAGTTAATCAAAACGTCTCTGATAATATGTTTTTAGAGCAAAATAGACCAGATCTTATCATTCAATATGGCGCAAATACTGATAAAACCCTTCAACATCACGTCTTTTATCGTGATGAGTTAATCGCAGTCTGCAGTCCAAAACTTGCAGATGATCGACACCACATCTCCCTAGAAGCTTTAGCCAATCAACCCCTGATCCACCTTCAATCCAATGTTTTGAACTGGACGACGTGGCAAAACTGGTTTTCTGCATTGGGGTATGACGGCGATATCCAAAAAGGGTTTAGCGTCAATAATTACACCATTGCGCTTCAAGCGGCTCAAGATGATCGCGGCATAGTTCTTGGTTGGAAAAGGCTCATTCGACCACTTCTATCTGCTGGAAAACTTGTCCAAATCGGCACCCATTCCATAGATGCGCCAAACCAATTTTATATTATTTCAAACACAGATACCCAGATCAGTACAAATACAAAACTTCTTCGAGATTGGCTTATTGATTACGTTACCAAATCTTGAATTGAATTGAGCTCATCTAAAGATGAAGTTTTTTCCTATTGAACCTATCTCAATTCAACGACAGTGCTAGATGATAACCTATTCAGGAATTCATCATGGACACAAAGACATCACTCCAATCAGTCATCAAAGAGGTTGCCGACGCCAATGGCCTGCCCAATGAGCATTACATCGATCAAAAAACCTTTGACGAAGAGAAAGTCAAAGTGTTGTTTAAAAACTGGTCGGGTATCGGCTTTGGAAAAGATGTCGCTGATATTGGTGATGTCAAACCGATAGATTTTTTGGGTATACCTCTGTTAATTGTGCGGGATAAAGACGGTTCTATTGGTGTTTTTCAAAACACCTGCCGTCATCGTGGCATGATACTTGTAAGCGAAGCCAAAAATATAACTGGCGCAATTCGCTGCCCCTACCATTCATGGTGTTATGCATTAAATGGTGATCTGCGCTCCACGCCCCACGTAGGCGGACCCGGCCATAATATTCACGAAAGCATCAATCAAAGTGAATTAGGCCTTATCCAAGTCAGGTCATTTGTTTGGAAAGATATTATCTTCGTCAATATTGATGGCACGGCCCCAGAATTTGAAATCGCAAACGCACATCTCTTAGAAAGATGGAAAGAATTTGATCAACCAATGCGGCATGGTGGCAGCGCATCATCATTTGAACTTGAGGTCCAAAGCAACTGGAAACTGGCCGTTGAAAACTATTGCGAAAGCTATCACTTACCTTGGATACATCCCGGCCTTAACAGCTATTCACGTTTGGAAGACCATTATAACATTGAACAACGTGGGCTTTATTCTGGCCAAGGCTCGCTTGTCTACCAACAAGTCACCGATGACAAAGGCACCAAGTTTTCAAATTTTGAAAACCTATCTGACAAATGGAAAGAGGGCTCTGAATATGTAGCCCTCTTTCCAAACGTCCTTTTGGGCATTCACAAAGACCATTTTGTAGCTGTTGTTCTTGAGCCTATCTCATTTGAGAATACAATCGAACTTGTCGAGCTTTATTACGTCGCAGATACAGATGATGAAAACAAAAAGGATCTTCGCAAGAAGAATTCAAACCTTTGGAAAGTCATTTTCGAAGAAGATATTTTTGTCGTTGAAGGCATGCAAAAAGGACGGCATGGTGTTCTTTTTGATGGTGGTAGGTTCTCACCTGTTATGGATGGACCAACACATAACTTCCATCACTGGATCGCAACGTATATTGAACAAGGCCGACAATTATGAGCACACCAGTTGATAAATACTTCCCTGATCATATTGCAAAAAATTATGTGGCAGGCAAATGGATGAGTGGTGATGATGGCAAGCATATTGCCGTTTATGATCCAGCAGATGGCACAAAGATCGCGAGCTGTGCCCTGGCGGACCAAGCAAGTCTTCAAATTGCAATTGATGCCGCACGGCTAAGTTTTGAACGTGGAGATATCGCAGATATGCACCCGATAGAACGGGCAGCACTCATGCGTAGGATCGCAACAGAAATACGTAAGCTGGCCGATGACGGTGCTTATATCCTGTGTCGCGAAAGCGGTAAGAGACTCAACGATGCCAAAGATGAATTTGAAGAAGCAGCGCAATATTTTGAATATTATGGCGGTGTTGCGGACAAAATCGAAGGTAAATCCATTCCATTGGGTCGGGATTACATTGATTACACAATTTATGAACCGCACGGCGTATCAGCACAAATTGTCCCGTGGAATTTCCCTGTCTCACTTGCAGCTAGATCGCTCGCACCTGCCATTGCTGCAGGCAATTCCGTCATCATAAAATCACCTGAGCTTGATCCTCTTGCACTGTCACTTCTTGGCCATGCATTTGATGAAGCAGGTGTGCCAGAGGGCGTGATTTCCATATTAAACGGAATAGGATCAGAGCTTGGTGCCCAACTTGTCGCCTCCAACCAGATTGACCAGATTGTGTTCACAGGATCTGTACCAACCGGCCAATCCATTCTGCGAGCAGCATCTGAAACCATCACCCCTACCCTTATGGAACTTGGTGGAAAATCCGCTGCAATCGCATTTCAAGATGCCAAAATAAACACCCTACTCAAAAGTATTCGATACGGAATATTTTTCAATGCAGGTCAGGTTTGTTCTGCGATGTCAAGATTGTTGGTGCATGAAGATATTTATCAAGATGTCATCGACCAATCTGTGCATCTAGCTGAAAATCTAACTGTTGGTCACGGTCTTGATAATCCTGATCATACACCACTCATTTCAGCGCAACAGCTCGACAATGTGGAAAAACTAACCTCTATGGCACGACAAGACAGAGCCATGATTGCCACTGGAGGCACTAGATTAGATAGACCCGGGTATTTTATGGCGCCAACGGTTTTGGTCGACGTAGATCCAGCATCGCACATTGCGCAAAATGAAATTTTTGGTCCTGTCCTATGTATCTCAAAATTCAAAACCCAAGACGAAGCCATCCAAATAGCAAATAACACCGAGTTTGGCCTTGTCGCAGGGGTATTCACATCAGATATCACTCACGCCCATCAAAGCGCAAGAAAGCTGCGTGCGGGGCAAATTTTCGTCAACGAATGGTTTGCAGGCGGCATTGCAACACCCTTTGGCGGTGTAGGAAAATCTGGATTTGGACGGGAAAAAGGATTGGAAGCATTGTATAATTATGTCCAAACCAAAAACATTGCAATCAGCCTAAAGAGTTCTTGATGGATCGGGATGCACTCAATTCAGCATTGCTAAAAGCGCACGAAGATAATGATAAAGATGAACTGGTTAAGCTATATACGTTCGCTGCAGATCTGACTGAGAAAGAGCATGATCTAGATGCATCATGTTTTTATCTCACCCATGCATTTGTGTTTGCTCTTGAGCAAGGAAACGAGGATGCATATATCCTCAATAAACGATTGGTAAAACACAATCGTTCAACACTTATCCCAGTCGTATGAAATCAGAAATAGAGCTTATAGCTCTTTAAGCCAAGGTGGGTTTGCCCCAGAGCGAGACACCGTGATCGATGCGACTTCCGCTGCAAATTCAAGACTAGATTGAAATGATTGTCTATCAATATCAACAAGTGCAGACTTGGTGAGTTTTCCCAGGTCAGAGAGTTTAGCTAACAGGCCCGCATTGAAAGTATCGCCAGCGCCAACCGTATCAACCACAATCGCTTTAACCGCAGGAACAGATAGCTCTTTATTGTCGCCAAAATACGCATTTGCACCATGCTCACCCTTTGTCAAAACGACAATTGATGCTCCAAGATCAATGAGCTTTTTAACTTTAGTTTTCACATCATCTATATTTGGATAAATCCAATCCAAATCTTCATCAGAAATTTTCACAATATCTGACAATGCGATCATAGCATCCAAACGCGTTCTATAACGCGCCTCATCAGCTATAAAACTTGGGCGAATATTTGGATCAACCATAATGACATGATCACTTGCAGAGCGTTCGGCTAATGCATGATAAGTATCGCCGCAAGGTTCGGAAGCCAGGCTAATACCGCCAAAATATAGGGCTTTTACATCTGCAGATAAAGCTGGCAAATCGGAAGTATCTATCATCCGACCAGCAGAGTTTTCATCAAAAAATGTATAGCTCGCATGGCCGTTTGATAATTGAACAAAGGCAAGAGTTGTTGGGCGGTCACTTAATAATAAGTGTGATTGATCGACAAGACTTTCGATCAATCCATCGGTGATTATCGACCCAAACAGGTCATTTGATACACCCGATAAAAACCCAGCATTTTCGCCCAAACGTCCCAAAGCAATGGCAGTATTATAAATAGCACCGCCTGCATGGGGAACGAAGGCTTGGCTCCCATCTAAACATTCAGATGAGATCATATCAATGAGAGCTTCACCACAACAAAGGATCACGAGATACGTTGCTCCGTCTTTTTATCGAACACATGTAGGCGATTATCTTCAACTGCGAAATGTAGAACCTGACCTTTAGAATCGTCAGGTACTGAATCCATTTTCGCGACAAATTCAATGCCATCTTCACGCACCATGTGCAGCAAAACATGATCACCCAATTTTTCGATAAATTCCAATGTGCCATGAACAATTGAATTGCCAGCGTCAGCAAGCGTCAAATGCTCAGGACGAATGCCAACAACAATATCTGCATTTGCAGTATTGGCGCTATCAACGGACACACCTTTATCTGTTTTAGTGCCATCAAAGAAATTCATCGACGGGCTACCAATAAAACTCGCAACAAATAGATTTTGCGGCGCGTTATAAAGATCCATCGGGCGACCAACTTGCTCAACACGCCCAGCACGCAGAACAACGATCTTATCGGCAAGTGTCATTGCTTCCACTTGGTCATGGGTCACATAAACCATTGTTGCGCCTAAACGCTCGTGAAGACGTGCAATTTCCAATCTTGTTTGGCCACGCAATGCAGCATCAAGGTTAGACAATGGCTCATCAAACAAGAACACTTCTGGTTCGCGAACAATCGCACGACCAATCGCAACACGTTGACGCTGACCACCAGAAAGTGCGCGCGGTGTGCGCTCCAAATAATCTTCAATATGAAGAATTTTAGCAGCTTCGCTCACGCGACGTTCAATTTCTTCTTTTGGTGTTTTGATCTGTCTGAGACCAAACGCCATATTGTTGTAAACCGTCATATGTGGATAAAGCGCATAGGTTTGGAACACCATTGCAACACCGCGTTTTGACGGTGATACGTCATTGACCAAACGATCTCCGATAGAAATATCACCACCTGATATATCTTCTAGACCTGCAATCATGCGCAAGAGAGTTGACTTACCACAACCTGAAGGACCAACAAAAACAACGAACTCACCGTCATCTATGTCAAGGTCGACCCCATGCATAACTTTTGTGGCACCATATGATTTTGATACATTGCGAATTGTTAAACCGGCCATTTTTCTTCTACCTCCAAAATTGCTGCAACGATACTTTGAACAAAGTCCGGATAGGTATCCGGCAAGTCCCCCCAAAGCTGTTTTGTCTGTGCAAATTGCTCTTCATTCCCCGTTGAAAGAAGAGGCTCTAATTGATCCCAATAAGGTTCGATGTAATGAATTGGCATCTGTCCAGCTGCGAAACGACGCGCATAAACATACCAACTCGCAACACATAAATATCCATATTTTGGAATGATATTCTGGGCCAAACAGGACGAAAGTGTTGGGCGAATATAAATCGGAACTTTGGAATATCCATCCATACAAATGCGCCCCAACTGATCAGCTATAGCGCTATTGGCAAACCTATCAGCAATTTTGCCAAGATATTCAAGTCTGTCAAAAGGAAGCTCTAGATCAAGGCCTGGTAAAACTTCTTTTTGCTCATAATTATCAAAAAAGGCTTTAAGCTCAGGATCTGTCATCCCTTGATCAAAAGTCTCGTATCCTGCAAGGGCAGCAAAATAGCAAAGCCCTGTATGCCCACCATTTAAGATGCGAATTTTGGCTTCTTCAAATGGATCAACATTTGCAACAATCTCAACACCAGCTTTTGTTAAATCTGGGAACGCACCTTTAAACTTATCTTCAAGCACCCACTGAGAAAACGCTTCGCCATGGATTGGGCTAAGGCTGGCATCATTAAAGATAGCTTGAGCTTCTGACTTTAAATCATCCGATGCTCGTGGGGTAATCCTATCGACCATTGAGCTTGGAAAGCTCGCATTTGATTGAACCCAAGCAAACAGTTCCAAATCACCAAGACTTTCAAGATAGTTTAAGAATGTACGCTCTAACATTTTTCCATTAGAGCGAATATTATCGCAACATAGAATGCTAATTGGCTGGCCGTTTCCAACCATGCGGCATTTAAGAGCTTTAGCAAGATAGCCGTATACCGTTAGCGCATCACCACCGGCAAGTTCACTTGCAATCATCGGGTCATTTTTATTGAGTGACCAATCATCATTGAGATAATAGCCGCTTTCGGTCACGGTCACAGTCACAACATGAACACCGTCCAATGCGAGCAGCTCTTCCGCTTCATTGGCTGTTTTTGACCAATCAACAAACTGACAATGGGACCGCACAAGTCTGAATTGACGCTCTCCATCAGGTGATGTTGTTTTCAGCAAGTAACCATTTTTTGCCCGTTGTACAGCTTCAAACGCATCTGATTCTGAAGGGCGCAGATTAACCGCAGCAATCCCCCAAGCAAGATCGCCAGTTTGCTCCATATAATCGTCGATATAGACCGCCTGATGTGCGCGATGAAACGCACCAAAGCCCACATGAACAACGCCGATTTTGCAATCGGCCTTATTATAACCTGTGGCAATCAGGTTGATTGTATCTTGATTATCTTGGGCCGGAATCATGCATTTACTCGCTTTTTTGGAGCTAATTCGCTCATTGCTACGTCTCGGTATTCTGAAGGTGTCATATTTTTCATCTTCAAAAAGTGCCGATTAAAATTCGCTAAGTTTTGAAATCCAACTGCAAAACAAATTGTCGAAACCTGATCATCTGTTGAGTAAAGCATTGAACAGGCTTGGCTAATTCGCACTCGATTTACAAACTCAACAAACTTGTTTCCCGTAAAACGCTGGAAATTACGTGAAAATGCAGCAGGGCTCATTCCGGCCATAGAAGCTGCAAGATCAACAGAAATATCATCTGAAAAATTCTCAGAAATATGATCAACAACTTCCGCAATGCGAGCCTGTTTGGAGCTGCCTTCAGGTTGGATCATGCCCGTAACTGACAAGGCCCGTTTTTCTGCGTGCTCGTTAACCCGCACCAAAAACCGCAAGAATGCAACGATACGTTCAGCGCCTCTAGTATCGCGGATCCGCTCAAAATGCCCACGGGCAAATGTCGGATTAAAGCCTGTAAATTCAATACCAGATTTTGCAAGCTCAAACATAGCTTCCATTTCCTTGAATTCAGGAAATGCTTTGGCAAGCTGATCGACACTTTCTTGACTGAACTGAACCAACATATCGCGAATTTCGACAGGTTTAGAGTTCGCCACTTCATCGGTGATCCAGTTATGCGGTAAATGTGGCCCAGTCAAAAACAATGATCCAGGGCTAAACTCACCAATGTAATCGCCTACAAATGCCTTGCCGCCAGTATCAACGACAAAGTGCAATTCGTATTCCGCATGGCTGTGCCAGCGACATAAATCCGTTGGCCATCCATGTTGGAGGTAGCGGATTGTTTCCGTCGCACGATCAACATATTCAAATTCTGGTTGAATGATTGACATAGCTAGATCGACACACGCTTTTTATCAACGATCTCAAAACGAGCGTTAATAAAGCTGTATTGATTGGCATGCAAAGTGATAGCCATCATTTCACCGCTCCAAATGTAAGACCTTGTACAAGCTGCTTTTGCGTCAACCAACCAAAGACCACGATAGGGGCACAGGCCAATGTCGAAACGGCTGACACTTTAGCCCAAAACAATCCCTCAGGCGCTTGGAAAGATGCAACAAAGGCTGTCAAAGTCGCAGCATCTGTTGTTGTCAAAACAATCGACCAGAAGGCTTCATTCCAACATAAGATGATCGATAACAACGCAGTGGATGCAATGCCACCCCATGCCAGCGGCATAACGATGTCCTTGATCTCATTGAACGTTGAGGTTCCATCCATCCGTGAAGCTTCCAAGATTTCTTTTGGAATTTCGCGGAAATAGTTGAACAAAATCAACATAACAATTGGCAGGTTCATCATCGCGTAAATGATAACAAGCGCTATTTTAGAATCGAGCAAACCAAACTTTTGGCAAATCAAATAGATCGGCATCAACACACCAACAGCAGGAAGCATTTTTGTAGATAGCATCCACATCAAAATGTCTTTGGTCCAGCGGCCGGTATTAAACGCCATCGCATAGGCTGATGGAATAGCAATCAACAAGGCTAGGAATGTACCACCAAAGGCAGTGATAACCGAGTTAATGGCAAAGCGGCTGTAATTCGTCCGTGCTTGAATCTCAGTATAATTCTCAAACGTTGGTTCAAAGAACAGTAATGGCGGAATGGTAATCGCTTGTCCTTCGGTTTTAAAGCCTGTCAAAACCATCCAAAAAATTGGGAAAAAGAACAGCAGAGCTGCAACCCAAGCAAAGAAGACTACAATCCGGTGGTTCAGTTTATCGCGTTGTTTATCAGTCATTTTTCTACACCGTTAGCGTTTTGCCGACCGCACGGATCAAGAAGATCGCAACGATATTGGCTAGAATGATTGCAAAAACACCACCGGCAGACGCGACCCCTACATCAAACGCTTGTTGCGACTGAATATAGATCAGATATGTCAAGTTGGTGGATTGTACACCAGGACCACCACTTGTGGTCACATAGATTTCAGCGAAGATGGACAGATGGAAAATCATCTGAATCAAAATCACAATTGAAATCGGACGTGCAAGATGTGGCAGCGTAAGATGAACAAACTGAGCCCAAAAACCTGCACCATCCAAGGTGGCAGCTTCTTTTTGCTCTTGGTCTTGGCTTTGCAGCGACGTCATGAAAATCAAGATTGCAAATGGCGTCCACTGCCAAGAGACCATAATGATAATCGATAAGAGCGGATAATCTTGTAACCACTCAACGGGCGTTAAACCCATAAAATTGGAAAAGGCTGCGAACAAACCATTATTTGGATCCATCAACATGTTTTTCCAAACCAATGCTGACACTGTCGGCATGATGAAAAACGGTGAGATCAACATAACACGGGCAATACCACGGCCCATAAACGGTTTATCAACTAAGAGTGAGACAGCTAACCCAAGAACCACGGTGATGATCAGAACAGATCCAACAAGCACCAATGTATTGATGAGAGCAGGAATAAAGGACGGATCAGTCCAGAAGAATTCATAGTTGCTAAGTCCGATAAAACCTGTGCGCTCTGGGTAGAGCAGATTGTAACGAATTGTCGAGAAATAGAGCGTCATCGATAAAGGCACAATCATCCACAAGAGCAGTAAGATTATGCTGGGGGCCTGTAGCCATTTTACCATTGTCGGGTTCATTCTAGCCCTCCCACGCCGAATAATTAAAATATAAAATATGTCTAAGGTGACATAATTGGTCTTGGTCGTCTTAAAAAAACGGGGCGGCGGAAAACCGCCACCCCTTTAGTCAATTAATCAACAGATCAATAGTAACCAGCTTTTTTCATTTCACGATCAGCAGCTTCTTGTGCAGCAGCTAGACCTTCTTCAACTGTGATATCACCAGCTAGAACAGCAGTCATTTGTTGACCAACAGCTGTACCAATTGCTTGGAACTCAGGGATCGCAGCGAACTGAACACCTACGTAAGGAGATGGGTTCTGCGTTGAGTTTGCTGGGTCAGCAGACAAGATAGCTTTCAACTCAGCGTCAGCAAATGCTGCTGCTGCTTGGAAGTTAGCATTGTCGTATGTTGACTGACGTGTACCTGTTGGGACTTTGCCCCAACCATTAGTTTCAGCAACAAGCTCAACGTAAGATTTAGATGTTGCCCATTCCATGAACTTCATCGCATCTTCTTTTTGCTTCGTGCCAGCAGGAATAGCCAAAGACCATGCCCACAACCAGTTTGCGCCACGTGTTGTAACAGCTTGTGGTGCTTGAGCGTAAGCCATGCCAGGTGTCGTGATGAATGAAGCAGCAATAGTCGCATCAATCCACATTCCACATTTGCCTTCGTTCATCAAAGCCAAGATCTCATTGAATGAGTTAGCAGATGAACCTGGAGGGCCGTAATTATCCAACAAATCTTTGTAGAATGTTACAGCGTGGTTCCAAGCAGCTGAATCCAATGCTGGAGTCCAATCTGAGTTAAACCACTGACCACCAAATGAGTTAGCCATTGTTGTTAGGAACGCCATGTTGTCGCCCCAACCTGGCTTACCACGTAGACAAATGCCGTATTGACCAGCATCTTTGTCTGTCATAGCAGCAGCCGCGTCAGCAATGTGGCCCCATGATGGATTGTCACCCATTGTCATGCCAGCAGCATCAAGCAAATCTTTACGATACATGATCATTGAAGATTCACCGTAGAATGGTGCAGCATACAAGTTGCCTTCGTGTGACAAGCCGCCACGCATAGCTGGCAAAATGTCGTCTACATCGTATTCAGCACTGAATTCTAGTGCTTCCAACCAACCACGTGAACCCCAGATAGGAGCTTCGTACATGCCGATTGTCATGATGTCGAACTGACCGCCCTTAGTCGTGATGTCTGTTGTAACACGACTACGAAGAGTGCCTTCATCAAGAGTAACCCAGTTAACTGTGATACCAGGATTAGCTTCTTCAAATTTTGGTGTTAGTTTTTGCATTTCAATCATGTGACCGTTATTAACAGTCGCGATTGTTAGCTCGCCCGCTTGGGCTGACATTGCTGTCGTTGCACACAGGGCTAGTGCTACTGCACTTTTGCGAAGTGTAATCATAAAATTCCTCCCTTAAGATAGATGCTCCATGCATCCACTGGCCTATCATCATACTTTTACAACGAGCACGTCTAATAGTTTTGCATCCAATAAATATACTTTTTTGTCATTCAAATAGCAAATTATGTATTTTTTTTGACTTTTTAATATCGGTTGACCAAATTTTTAACAAACTGCATTTTTCAAAAATAGCGTTCTGCAACGATATTCAGGCGGATTTCCCATGGAATTAATTATCGATATTCAATATGAAAAACAAAGAATATCGTTTTTAAAAATGATGTATTTTGAACTAAATTTACGGTAACTAAGCAACAAATATCATTCAAAATTTCAGCTTATTTTGCCTTTTACAAAAACACTGCTCAACATAACTGTGACACCCAAACATGTTCCAACCCAACCAAAGTACCAAAAAACACCCGCAAGCTGATCATCACCAAAACTTGCAGCAAACTGCGCTTGGCCATAGCGCGCGACCCCAAATGATATTATTGTGATGATAGCAAATGTGATCATCTGCTTTGTTTTTGAAATGGGCGTAAAAGCCAAACCAATTGCGATGACAGCACCAATCGGCGCTCCAATATAAGCCACTTTGTCATCCCAAAATATATGTGCCCCAAGCCATGCAGTACCGCCAAGACTTGCAAACACGATCATAATGGCAATCGCCACTCCTGCCCCGATACTTAATTTCAACATAATCTTGCTCCCTTTATAAATGATGTTGTGGTCTCATAAGCCTGTTGCTTATCAAGATCTAATCAATAGAATTTGATCAGGGCTTCACAATCCCCCAAGACAAAGGTCAATTCTCTTGCTAAACATTATTTAAGTGATGAATGAGCAATTTGCCCCATCATCTGCGCTGTGAAAGGACAAAATATGAAACATATCATCATTGCCGCTCTTTTATCATTGAGCATAACTGGAGCCATGGCCCATTCTAAAGTCGATAAAACAGTTCCAAAAGATGGTGACATTTTAGACATTGCACCTGCAAATCTGGACTTAACGTTTGCAAAGAAAATTAGAATTACCAAAATCTCTGTCTCATCCGGCACAGCACCCAAAGTTGATCTTGATTTGGGAGACCAAACATCCTTCACCAAAGCGATAAGTGTTCCGCTTAATCAAAAAGCGGCAGGCGCTTACGAAGTAAAATGGCGCGGCCTTAGCGCGGATGGTCATGCCATAACCGGCAATTTTGCATTTGAGGTCAAACCCTAGTGGCATTTGATATTTGGAGCCTTGCCTCTGCCATTGCAAAGTTTACACTTTATATGTCAACTTTTGGATTAAGCGGTTCCATTCTATTTAAAATGGTATTCAAACAAGGCCACAAGCTTTTAAGCCAGCACCATCTGATCTATCTGTGCCTCATCGCACTTTTAGCCACTGTCCTTAGCTTTAGCCTTCGCAGCGCCTCCCTAACGGGCGACATGTCGGGCATGATTGATGCAGAAATCCTCTCCCTCTTATGGCAAACACCTGTCGGTGATGTGCTCATTTACCGATCTCTGGGGCTTGTCCTCATATGTATCAGCCTGCTTCTCACAACAGGCCAAAGCCTCATGAGTATCTTGGGAATAGGACTATTGCTTGGATCATTTAGCCAAATCGGTCATGCCTTGGATCTTGAAACGCCATGGATTACAGTACTCTTTTTCATACATTTTGCGTGTGTTGCCTTTTGGGTTGGCGCACTTGTGCCACTTTATAAAGCGGCCAATGGCGCCCTCACCTTAGATGAGACCGCCATCATATCAGAACGCTTTGGCCAGATCGCAATGGCAGCTGTTCCTGTTTTATTGATCGCTGGCGGCATTATGTCTTTCTTGCTTGTTGGCAATTTCGAAAACCTGTTTACATCAACCTATGGCCAAGCCCTCCTTATAAAGGTCGCACTCGTATCCGCCCTTTTATCATTAGCCGCAGCGAATAAATTTCGATTTGTACCGCGATTAAAATCCGGCCAATCAAATGCAACAAAACAGTTAGCCAAATCCATAAAGCTTGAAGGCGCGCTGGTTATCATCATTTTTGCAGTCACTGCAATTCTAACATCTGGCCTGTCGCTGCCAATGGTTATGTAGCCCGGGTTATGTAGCCCGAATTCTCTAAATTTGAGCTTTACATAACTTTACATAGTCGAAAAACCAGAGAAACAAACAGCTTCTATATTCAAATCATGGCAAAGCGATATTGATTTTAGACAAGTCAAAACAAACATCAATCATCGCCCGCTGATAACAAATTTAGCTAGGAGTAAATCATGACTAAGAACAACGACACACACACAAGCAAATTCAAACTCACCAAAAACCAAACAATCGCAGCAGTGGTTGGCGGCATCGCGATTTTGGGAACTGCAGTTGCAGTGCCAGCAATTGCTGACAGTCGAGTGTTCCAACATGCGCAATTAGCAATGTCTGATGATGGCGGCGCACGTGTTCACAAAGCTGGCTGGAGCGGCCACAAACGTCAAGGCTTCTCAGAAATGAGCGAAGCTGACATTGAAAAGCGCGTCACTAAAATGGTTCGTCACCTTTCAATTGAAATTGACGCCAATGCAGATCAAGAAAAACTGATCACTGAAGTTGCACTTGCAACAGCAAAAGAACTAAAGCCAGTTCGTGACGAATTCCATGCAGCAGGCGAAAAAATGGCAGACCTTTTAACAGCAGCAACTGTTGATCGCGCAGCCATTGAAGCGCTCCGCGCCGAACGTTTGGTCGCAACGGATGAAGTGAGTAAGACTGTGATCAATGCTGTTGCGCAAGTGTCAGAAATCCTCACACCACAACAACGTGAAGGTCTTGCAGAACGTCTGGATCAACTAAAATCCATGCGCGGTCACTAACAATATACTTTAAACAGGCTTTTCATCCCCCGTTAGCCTGTTTAAAGACCTCCCAAGTCAGACTTAGAAGTCGTATTCAACGGAACCTCATTAAGCTCATCAGCTAAAGGGTTCCGTTGGTGCGACATACCTGTAATAATCAATGTGTTAAACAAATCAAATATGTGAGTTTTAAATGTCGCAATCCATTCTTATCATTGAAGATGATCATCGGTTAGCCGATATGGTCCATGATTATCTTGACGGCAATGGATATAAAGTCGACATCGCCCGCAATGGCGTGACCGGCATTCAAAAACAAAGGGAACAGCAATTTGATGCCATTATTCTAGATCTCATGCTGCCCGATATTGATGGTTTAGAAATCTGCCGAACAATAAAATCTCAATCAGATGTCCCAATCATCATGCTGACAGCCAAAGGTGATCCGATGGATCGCGTTGTCGGATTAGAACTTGGCGCTGATGATTATATGGGAAAACCATTTGAACCGCGCGAATTGCTAGCTCGGTTACGGGCCGTTACCCGCCGCGGCAAAAGCACAGCCCTAAGCTCAAATTCAGACGCAGAGATTTTAAAATTTGGAAGATTAGAAATCGATCCGAACAGTATGACGGCAAAATTAGGCGATAAACCGTGTGAGCTGACATCTTATCAATTTAATCTTCTTCATATATTTGCAAAATCAGCTGGACGGGTCCTAAGCCGTGACATGCTGATGGATCATTTAAAGGGTGAGGAATTTGAAGCATTTGATCGCTCGATAGATGTTCATATCTCGCGTATTAGAACGCAGATTGAAGACGATCCAAAACACCCAAAACGTATTCTCACCATTCGTGGTGCGGGTTATGTCTTTGCCAATAGTCAGGATTAATCGATGATCCGCTCTCGCTTACACCTTCAAATTTATGCCACCATCATTTTAAGCCTCATTCTCGTTGTGGTTCTAACGGGTCTATCCCTATGGGCATCGGATCACGATGAATTTAACCCGCAAGTACGAACAGTATTTGCGCGCGTCGTCATGGAAGCGTTACCAAAAGCAAATGCACCCGCTGAAGAACAAAAGGCAGCATTGGTAAAACTTCTCGATGGTTTAGATATCGACGCAAGCCTCTTCACTCCCAATGGTGATCTCATTACCTTTCATGGCTATCAATTTGACCTACCTAAGGATCAACATGAAAAATCTGGTTGGCGTCGTCACCGCAGCGATCATGGTTGGATTGCAGAATTACCCGATGGCAGAACGCTGATAGCCGGCATCCAGTCTGAAAATGATTCTGGACTATCATCATTCTTTGGTTTTTTGCTTGTCTTAAGCTCAATAACCTTAGGCATTGGTGTTGCATCTTATCCCTTGGTACGCAGATTAACGCGGCGTTTGGAATACCTGCAGGCTGGCGTTGAAAAAGTGGGATCGGGCGATCTAAAAACCAGAGTTGCGATTGAAGGTAAAGATGAAATTGCAACACTTGCTGCAAGCTTTAATCACGCAACAGAACAGATCGAAACCTTAATCACATCCCATAAAACACTGCTTGCAAATGCCTCGCATGAGCTCCGCACGCCCCTTGCGCGTATTCAACTTGGGTTGGAAATGTACCATGAAAACCATGATGCTAAACGCTTAGCAGCCCTAAGAAGTGACATTAGTGAACTAGACACATTGATTGAAGAGATCTTATTGATGAGCCGCTTGGATGACGCATCTGTTGACTTGGTCATGGCGCAAGTGGATCTGATGGCGCTTGTTAAAAAAGAAAGTCAGCATTTTTCTGATGTCACAATATCCGGTTCAATTGGGCAAATAGATGGAAATGCGCGTCTATTACAACGGATGGTGCGCAATCTTGTGGGCAATGCGTTCAAACATGGCGCAGCGCCAGTTGAAGTCACATTTGACCACACGAGTGATACGATATCCATGACTGTGACCGATAGCGGAAATGGTGTTGCTCTTGCGGATAGAGATAAAGTATTCGAACGATTTTATCGTGGATCAGATCGACAAAATGTGGAAGGTTATGGACTTGGATTACCGCTTGTTAAACAAATTATAGAAGCTCACAAAGGCTCTATAAAAGTGTTAGACGCAAAAGGGTTTTCCATTCAGATCACACTTCCAAAAACCACAAAACCAATTCAAAATTAAACGGACAAAACCATGCCAATCGCCCTTGTTCTTGAAAAGAAAAACACCCTCAATATTCGAGATATTGAGATCACACATCAAATGACCGCCGATGACGTGCAGATTGACATTGATACCGTAGGGATTTGCGGCAGTGATGTCCATTATTACACCCACGGAAAAATCGGACCTTTTATTGTTAATGAGCCGATGATACTTGGCCATGAGGCTGCAGGAACCGTATTTGCTGTTGGCACAAATGTGCAAAACCTTAAAGTTGGCAACAGAGTTTGCATGGAACCGGGCATTCCAAACCTATCCTCTAAAGCCTCAAAGCTTGGTCTTTATAATGTTGATCCATCCGTCTCTTTTTGGGCAACACCGCCAGTGCATGGGTGTCTAACCCCTGTTGTTACCCACCCTGCTGCCTTTACCTATAAATTGCCGGACAATGTGACAATGGCCGAAGGTGCAATGGTTGAACCCTTTGCAATTGGCATGCAATCTGCCGCAAAAGCAAAAATCAAACCCGGCGATATTGCCCTTGTCACAGGTGCAGGCCCCATTGGTGTCATGACAGCTTTAGCTGCATTAGCCGGTGGATGTGCGAAGGTTTATATCTCTGATTTGGTTGACGAAAAGCTCAAAATTGCAGGCAGCTATGACGGCATCACCCCCGTCAACGTTATCAGTGAAAACATTGATCAAATCATAAATGATGCAACCGATGGATGGGGCGTTGATATTGTATTTGAATGCACAGGCGCTGTCCCAGCCTATTCCACCGCACTTAAAGCTGTGTGTCCTGGCGGCTGTATTGTTTTTGTTGGGATGCCTGTCGATCCAGTGCCATTTGATATAGTTGCAGCACAAGCAAAAGAAATCCGAATGGAAACCGTTTTCCGCTATGCCAACATCTACGATCGCGCGATCAATTTGATCGCATCTGGCAAAGTGGATCTCAAACCATTGATCTCAAAAACATTTGCATTTGAAGACAGTGTTGAAGCTTTTGATCGCGCGGTTGAGGTGCGGCCAAGTGATGTGAAACTTCAAATTAAAATGCCATAGGGAATGGGCGCAAATAAATGCGCCACATCCATAAAGCTAGCGGCAAATTACGTTATGTATCACCATTAGAATTGGCAAGTTTTGCAATCACACTTTCAGATGAAACTTCACCAACAACTTGACCATTTTGCTGAACCAAAAGTGGCGCACTTGCTTTGCAAAGACGCTCTAAAACATCTGAAACTTTCATATTCCCGTCAATGGCATCAGCAGTTGAAGAGGCATACGTTTTCGGTCTCATCACGTCCATTGCAGTTAATACGCCAAGTGGGTTCATGTGATCCACAAACTCTGCCACATAATCACTTGCAGGCGCGGAATAAATATCCCTTGGTGTGCCACATTGAACAATCCGGCCACCTTCCATAATCGCAATTCGGTCACCCAATTTAAAGGCTTCATCAAGATCATGGCTCACAAAAATAATCGTCCGCTTTAAGTTGGCTTGAAGCTCTAAAAGCTCATCCTGAAGATGATTTCGGATCAGAGGATCAAGCGCGGAAAATGGCTCATCCATCAGAAGGATCGGCGCTTCTGTTGTAAACGCTCGAGCCAAACCAACGCGTTGTTGCATCCCACCTGAAAGCTCACCAACATTTCGATCAGCCCATCCAGATAGCCCAACAAGGTCCAATTGAGCTGCAACCCGTTCTTTGATTTCTTTTGGTTTAACACCGGCAACTTCAAGCCCAAAACCAACATTATCTTGAACCGTGCACCATGGCAGCAAACCAAATTGCTGGAAAACCATTGTCACGCGTTGCTGGCGAATTTGGCGAAGACCAGCTGGCGATAGCTTGGTGATATCCACCATGCCCTGACCATCATTCACCCGTACTTCACCGCGAGCAACACTGTTCAAGCCATTGGCAGCACGGAGCAATGTCGATTTGCCTGATCCTGATAATCCCATCAGAACCAAAATCTCACCCTCACCCACATCTAGCGAGCAATTGTGAACCCCTAAAACTTGACCCGTTGCAGCCTGAATTTCAGGCCGTTCTTGACCTGCATCCATCAATGGAAGCGCAACCTCTGGCTCACTGCCAAAGACAATCGAAACATTATCAAACTCTACAGCATTTTTTGCAGCTCTCATGTCTGTCTTTGCAGTACTCATGGCTGTTTCTCTTTTCTCAACATGCGATCCAGAATAATCGCCATCACCACAATCACAAATCCACTTTCAAAGCCAAGCGCCGTATTGACCTGATTAAGCGCACGAACAACCGGCACACCCAAACCATCTGCACCAACAAGTGCTGCGATAACCACCATAGACAATGACAACATAATCGTCTGGTTCAACCCTGTCATAATTTGCGGTAACGCATAGGGCAGCTCAACTTTGACCAATTTTTGATACGGCGTCGTACCAAATGCATCGGCCGCCTCAAGCAGCGATGCAGGTGTTGAACTCACACCAAGATGGGTCAAGCGAATAGGCGCTGGCAACACAAAGATAACTGTTGCGATAAGGCCTGGCACCATGCCAATCCCGAAGAACACAATGGCTGGAATAAGATAAACAAATGTCGGCAAGGTCTGCATGAGATCAAGAACAGGTCGCATAAAGGAGTATAGTTTTGGTCTGTGGGCTGCGGCAATCCCAATCGGTACACCAATGGCCATGCACACAACACAAGCGGATAATACAAGCGTTAAGCTCTCCGTTGTTTCTTCCCAATAGCCTTGATTAATGATGAACAAAAATCCGACAATAACAAAGGCACATATTTTGAGGTTCTTTTGGAAAACCCACGTAATGAGTGCGAACAAGCCAACGACGATCAGAGGATGCGGCGTTTGAAGACACCACAATATTCCATCAATGAGCATCTCAATCAGATCGGCAAGCAAATCGAAAAAATGCTCACCCTTTTCTTGTAACCAATCAAAGAATATTTTTGCAGTTTTCCCCACAGGTATCTTGTGGTCCGTTAGCCAATCCAAAATAAGTCCCCTTTTGATCATACAAGATTCAGCCCCACTCAAAACAAGGGGGGCTGAGTTAACATAGGCTAGGCAGATTAACTACCGAGCGAAGCTTTAACAGCAGCAACAGCATCGCCACCATCTTTTGTTGTTACACCTTCAAGCCAAGGCATGAATGTTGCAGGATTTGCTTTCAACCAAGCATTTGCAGCATCAGATGCGTCTTCGCCGCCATCCAAAATTGCGCCCATAACTTCATTTTCCATCGCAAGCGTGAACTCAAGATTTGTAAGCAATTTGCCAACATTTGGACATTCAGCAACATAGCCAGCACGGGTGTTTGTGTGCACAGTTGCGCCACCAAGATCAGGTCCGAAGAACTCATCACCACCTGTGAGGTAGCCCATATCAAAGTTAGCATTCATTGGGTGTGGTTCCCAACCAAGGAATACAATCGGCTCATCTTTTTTCGATGCGCGTGCAACTTGCGCCAACATGCCCTGCTCTGAACTTTCAGCAACTTCAAATCCTTTAAGACCAAAAGCATCACCATCGATCATGCTTTGGATCAAACGGTTACCATCATTACCAGCTTCGATACCGTAAATTTTACCATCGAGTGCATCTTGGAATTTCACAATATCTGCAAAATCTTTAATGCCGAGGTCCTTAGCCGCTTTGTTGACTGCCAATGTATATTTGGCGCCTGTAAGATTGGCACGAACTGAATCAACAGTACCAGCTTCACGATAAGACGCAATATCGGCTTCCATTGTTGGCATCCAATTGCCAAGGAATACATCTATATCGCCTTTGGACATTGAAATATATGTCACTGGAACTGACAGAACTTTGATGTCTGTGTCATATCCCAATGCTTCTAAAACATTTGTTGTAACAGCGGTTGTGGCTGTAATATCAGTCCAACCAACATCTGAAAAAACCACGTTATCACAATTGGCTGAAGCTTGGCTGGCGATCATGGTCAACGCTAGCGCTGAAAAGGCTATCTTGAGTTTCATATTAAAATTCTCCCGTTATTGATTGACTAATCAATTAAAAATAAATACCTATCACATTGCAAGCTTTTTCTGGAAAAACTTTGTAAACCGCGATTAATGGAGCGTTTATGCCAAAAATTGGGATGAAACCCATTCGACGTGAAGCACTCGTGAATGCAGCAATCTTTGAGATTGGCCGCGTCGGCACGTTGGATGTTACCGTAAGCCAAATTGCAAAACAAGCGGGTGTATCAAGCGCGCTTGCTCACCATTACATGGGCGGAAAAGACGAAATATTTGTGGCTGCCATGCGTCATATATTGACGATATACCGCTTGGAAATTCAAGGCGCACTTGCACTATCAACCACCCCACGTGAACGCGTAGAAGCGATTATTCGCAGCAGTTTTTCCAAGCAAAATTTCCGACCAGACATTGTGAGCGCCTGGCTAAATTTCTATGTCAAAGCCAATGCATCAGCGCCCACAAAGCGGTTATTGACGGTGTATCACAAGCGCATCCTGTCAAACCTTACCTATTCACTCCGGCCTCTTGTTGGTGATAACGCACCTAAAATCGCAAGCGGTATTGCCGCAATGATTGATGGTTTTTACCTACAGCTTGCCCTCAAAAACAAACCCACAAACAAAGACACTCTTGTGCATTTAATCATTGAGTATCTTGATATGTCCATCGAACGAAATGCTATAAAAAATGACATCTAATCAATCCAACTACCAGCCTATAGCCAGCCACTTTATCAACGGCGAATATGTCGAAGATAAAGCAGGCACCGAGATCTCAGTTATCTATCCTGCAACGGGCAAACAAGTCGCCGTGGTGTATTCCGCAACGCCAGACATTGTGGCAAAAGCTGTGTCCGCGGCCCAAGCTGCGCAAATTGAGTGGACAAAAACCCCCAATGTTGAACGCGGTCGCATATTGCGAAAAGCTGCTGATTTAATGCGCGAAAAAAACCATGAATTGAGCGTGTTAGAGACCATCGACACCGGTAAACCGTTGCAAGAAACATTGGTAGCAGATGCTGCAAGTGGCGCAGATTGTCTGGAATATTTTGGCGGTATGATCGCATCCAACACCGGCATTCAAATTCCACTTGGCCAAGATTTTGCCTATACAAGACGCGAGCCTTTAGGTGTTTGCGTGGGCATCGGCGCGTGGAATTATCCGATACAAATCGCTAGCTGGAAAGCAGCCCCGGCTCTTGCTTGCGGCAATGCAATGATTTTCAAACCATCTGAAGTCACACCATTAAGCGCATTAAAATTAGCTGAGATTTTGATCGAAGCTGGCCTACCAAAAGGCTTGTTCAATGTTGTTCAAGGCTATGGCGATGTGGGCGCAGCGTTGACCACACATGATAAGGTCGACAAAGTTTCCCTCACAGGTTCATCTGCAACAGGGACTAAAGTCTGTGCCTCAGCAGCAGCGGGTTTAAAGCACGTCACCATGGAACTTGGCGGTAAATCTCCTCTGATCGTATTTGATGATGCCGATCTTGAGGATGCTGTTGGCGGCGCGATTAATGGCAATTTTTATTCAACCGGCCAAATCTGCACCAATGGTACACGCGTTTTTGTACAAGAAAGCATTGTCGAGACATTCATCGCAAGATTGGTCGAGCGGATGGCTGGTATTAAGACTGGTGACCCGATGAACGAAGAAACAAATTTCGGGCCTTTGGTCAGCGAAAAACAACGTGAGCAAGTCATGAACTATATTCAGATTGGTAAATCTGAAGGCGCACGATTGGTAACAGGTGGCAACCTCGTTGATGGTGAAGGATATTTCATCGAAGCAACCGTGTTTGCCGATGTCAAAGATCATATGACCATCGCCAAAGAAGAGATTTTTGGCCCTGTGATGAGCATTTTGTCGTTTAAGACACAAGATGAAGTTGTTGAACGGGCAAACAGCACCCAATACGGTTTGGCAGCGGCTGTCTTTACCAAAGACATAACACGCGCTCATGAAGTTGTGGCAAGCTTGAAAGCTGGCACATGCTGGATTAACACCTACAATCTAACGCCTGTCGAAATGCCATTTGGTGGTGTTAAACAATCAGGACTTGGCCGCGAAAACGCCAGTGCTGCCTTGTCACACTATAGCCAAAGCAAATCGGTCTATGTCGCCATGGGTCCGGTCGAAGCCGCCTACTAAATTCAAACATCAAAACATTTTATAAGAGCCAAGCATGAAAGCAGATTATATTATCATTGGGTCAGGGTCTGCAGGTAGCGCACTTGCATATCGCCTATCAGAAGCGGGTTCATCTGTGATTGTCATCGAATATGGTGGCACAGATGCAGGGCCGTTTATTCAAATGCCCGGCGCATTGTCTTATCCGATGAATATGAAGCGTTATGATTGGGGTTATGAAAGCGAACCAGAACCGCATCTAGGCGACCGCAAGCTTGCATGTCCGCGTGGCAAAGTCATTGGCGGGTCATCCTCCATCAATGGCATGGTCTATGTTCGGGGCCATGCAGGCGATTACGATAATTGGCGTGATGAAGGCGCCGATGGTTGGGGGTATGCTGATGTATTGCCCTATTTCAAACGGATGGAAACATGGCACGGCTTTGGGCCAAAAGGCTCCATCAAAGATGATAAAGCAAATGCACGTGGTAAAGATGGCCCACTACATATCACGCGCGGCCCACGCAATAATCCTTTGCATGCAGCCTTTGTCGAGGCTGGCCAACAGGCAGGCTATGAAACAACCGATGATTATAATGGTTTAAAACAAGAGGGCTTTGGTCCGATGGAACAGACCGTATATAAAGGTCGCCGCTGGTCCACCGCAAACGCATATTTGCGCCCTGCCCTTAAACGAGACAATTGCAAAATCGTCTATGGACTTGCAAGCCGTATCATCATTGAAAATGGAACGGCAACTGGCGTTGAAATGATTGTGGGCGATAAAACTCAGATCTTACATGCCGATAAAGAAGTCATTTTAGCAGCCTCTTCCATCAACTCGCCAAAGCTTCTTATGTTATCGGGCATTGGTCCGGCTGAACATCTCAAAGAGCATGGCATCGAAGTTGTGGCCGATAGACCAGGTGTCGGGCAAAACCTTCAAGATCACTTGGAAGTTTATTTTCAAATGGCAGCAAGCCAACCGATTACTTTATATAAATATTGGAACATTTTTGGCAAAGCTTTTGTTGGTGCGCAATGGCTCTTTACCAAAACAGGATTGGGCGCCTCCAATCAATTTGAAAGTGCAGCCTTTGTGCGCTCAAAAGCGGGCGTCAAATACCCAGATATTCAATATCACTTCATACCGATTGCAGTTCGATACGATGGACAAGCGGCCCAAGATGGCCACGGATTTCAAGCCCATGTCGGACCAATGCGTTCGCCAAGTCGTGGGTCCGTTACCCTTAAATCCAAAGACCCAAAAGAAGCGCCACGTATTTTCTTTAACTACATGTCAGAGGAAAAAGATTGGCAAGATTTCAGAACTTGCTTGCGCTTAACGCGTGAAATCTTTGAACAAAAATCATTCGCGCCTTTTGTAAAACGTGAAATTCAGCCGGGCAATGATGTTCAGACCGATGAAGAGCTTGATGAGTTTATTCGCAACAATGCCGAAAGCGCATACCATCCATGCGGAACAGCAAAAATGGGGCGTCGCGATGACCCGATGGCTGTTGTTGATAAAGACCTTAAAGTCATTGGCGTGAACAATCTGCGCCTTGCAGATAGCTCAATCTTTCCACGCATTCCAAATGGAAATCTAAACGGTCCATCGATTATGGTTGGCGAAAAAGCTGCCGATCATATCCTGGGTAAATCTTTGTTACCGCCAGACAATTCAGAACCGTGGATCAATCCAAATTGGGAAACATCGCAAAGATAAAACAAAGATTTCCCTTTGCTTTATCTTTGATGAATGTTCGCTGTTATAAAAGGCTTTATCCTTTAACAACTGTTGTTCCGCGGACACGTTTGTCCAAAAGCCGAGCGATAAAGATACCGGTCGCCATGGTGGCAATGAATATCGGCGTTTCGACATGCCCCAATCCCAAAGCTGGAATTGCGCCACCTGGGCAAAAACCTGCAATACCCCAGCCAATGCCAAATGTTGCCGACCCTATAACCAAACGCTTATCAATTTGCTTATTGGTTGGCATCAAAAATGATGGCTCAAAAAATGGTTTTGCTTGCTTGCCAAACACAATGCGATAGCCAATAGCGGTGGTGATCAAAGCGCCGCCCATAACAAATGCAAGACTTGGGTCCCAAGACCCAAACAGATCAAAAAAGTTTAAAACCTTAGCAGGGTTTGCCATGCCAGATATTGCGATACCGATGCCAAAAATGGCACCTGCAATGAGTGATGAAATCAATCTATTCATGATCTAAAGCCCCAATACATGTCGAGTAATATAAACGGTCATAAAGCAGGTGATCATGAAAATCACCGTTGCTGCAATTGAGCGCGTTGAAACACGTGCCATTCCGCAAACACCATGACCACTGGTACAACCACCACCGAAATAGACCCCGACACCGACGATCAGGCCCCCAATGACAAGAGCTGTATTGGACAACGGCACGGCAAAAGGCACAGTGCCTCCAGACACAAGAAAGACCATCGGTGCACCAATCGCACCAATAATAAACGCTGCGCGCCATGACCAATCCACAGCAAATGGCGGAATTAAACCAGACACAATGCCTGTCATCCCGGCGATCCGCCCATTAAACATCATTAGCAAAATTGCTGCCATCCCAATCAACACACCACCAAAAAGTGATGCCCAAGGGGTAAATTCAGTTACTGCTTCCATAATCTCACTTCAATCTCATTTGGCTATCTGCAAGTCAAAATCGAATAGTTCTCTTCAATCAAGACTTTTAGGTTATGTATATGTTCTGGGATTGATCTTATATTCATATTCTTTTATATAAACAAGTACAAATATTAAAAGGTACACAACGTGACGGTCTCTATCGACGATCTTGAACCAAAAATAATGGAAGCCGCAGCCTTAATGGCCATGCTGTCTCAACCCGTGCGGTTGCGCATATTGTGTATTTTATTGGAAAGTCCCAAAAGCGTGCAAGAGCTTGTTGATCTATTGGATATGTCCCAGCCCGGTATCTCGCATCATTTAAAAAAGCTACGAGATGCAGATCTTGTCGATACCCGACGCGATGCCCAAACTATCCATTATTCACTCAAAGGCCAGGAAGTCACCGAAGTCCTGCAAACCTTGCATAAACTATACTGCCAAGACGAGGTGTAAACTCAACTCACCGCAATAAAAAACCCCGCCTATAAGACGGGGTCTTTCAGTTTAACGATACTCAAAATAAGCATCTCATATATATTGGTCAAAATCACTTAGTTAAGTGTAACCCAACGCAACATGAAGAAATTATCTGTTCTTTGTGTCAAAGTTACATTGTCTTTTGTTGCCCAGATCAATGGCTGAACATACATCGGAACATAAGCAACTTCGCTTTGGATAAGACCATTCACTTCATCAATCATGCCTTGACGTTTAGCATCATCAATTTCGGTTTGAATCATTGGCAATAATTCATCAATTTTTGCGTTTGAATAGCCACCAAAGTTCCATGAACCAAGTTTCTTCTCTTTGTTTGGCGTTGAAGCCAAGAAGCGAATTGGGTGCTCAGCATCAAATGTGCCCGGTGACCAACCCAAAAGATACATATCGAAATTATCAGCACGAAGCTCAGGCCAGTAAGATCTAACCGGCATTGTTGCAAGCTTAGCTGTGACGCCAATTTTTGCCAACATTGAGGCTGTTGCACGACAAATTGCTTCATCATTAATGTAGCGATCATTTGGACACATCAGACCAAAAGAAAATCCATTTGGATATCCAGCATCAGCCAAAAGCTTTTTAGACGCTTCAGGATCAAACGCTAGGCGATCAGAAAGTTCTGTAGAAAACCCGCGCATTTCTTTTGATACCAATTGCGAGACAGATGTTGCCGTTCCGCGCATAACTTTAGAGGTCAATGCATCCACATCAATGGCTTGATAGATGGCTTGACGAACACGAACGTCCAAGAATGGATTTTTGTCGCTTGTTTCATCAGAATATTTAAGCGCTGCTGAATCATGACCAAAACCAAACATCAAAACACGTGCTTCAACGCCTTCATGAACAGTAAAGCCAGATGTTTGCTTCATACGAGGCACATCTTGCAATGGAATTGGCTCGATCATGTCGATTTCGCCAGATAGCAAAGCTGCCATGCCTGTTGATGATTCACCAATTGGCGTGTAGATCGCTTCTGTGATGTTGCTTTCTAGCTCATCCCACCAGCCAGCATTGGGCGCGAGTGTTGTACGAACACCCGGATCACGAGACACAAGCGTAAATGCGCCAGTTCCGTTTGCATTGCGCGTGGCAAAGTTTTCAGCTTCCTTTGACGGACGCTCAGCATCGTTGCCTTCAGTCCATGTTTTATCCATGATCATAAAGTTGGCAATACTATCTGGGAACAAAGGATTTGGTGCTTTTGTCATGAAGTCGACTGTGTAATCATCTTGGACGATGACTTCTGACACAGGCGAGAACCATGAGCGCACATCTGCTTCTTCTGAACTTGCACGCTGATACGAAAACAACACGTCTTCGGCATTAAAATCAGAACCATCTTGATACTTTACGCCTTTGCGCAAATTAAAACGCCAGCCGTTCGCGCCAAGTGGCTCCCAGCTTTCTGCCAAAGCAGCTTCAATTTTCATAGTTTTATTCCGGCGTACAAGGCCTTCATAAATATTGTTCAAAAAACCTAAAACAGGTGCAGAGTTCACTGCATGAGGATCCATCGTTTGTGGATCTGTCTTACCCGCCCATTTAAAAGTTTCTGCCGATACCGGACTTAAAGCTACTGATAGCAAAAGCGCTGTCGCAGCGGAATATTTTAATATTCTCATTCACATTCTCCAATTCGCCGCTACGAGCCCATCTCAAGCGACTTCCCAAGATAATCATATGTTGACAAATGATGCTAGTCTAAAATACATCCGAATAAACCACTGGCCAAATCATAAAAACCTTGGCAAAGTCGCTTTTCAAAGGACTTTTCATGACAGCATTTATTCTAAAACGTTTGATACAGTCGATATTCGTCATGTTGGCAGTCAGCCTCATTGCATTTGCATTGTTCAGATATGTGGGCGACCCAATTGCTGTGATGGTGGGACAAGAAACCTCCGTTGAAGATCAGGAGCGATTGAGGCAACAATTGGGGCTAAACGACCCCATTATTGCGCAGTTCACGCGTTTTTTAGGTAATCTTATTCAGGGCGAATTTGGCTTTTCCTATAGAACGCGCCAACCGATTGGCGAAATGCTTCTTGCCAGAATGCCGGCCACCATTGAGCTTGGCATCATTTCTCTGCTCATCTCACTGATCGTGGGTATCCCCGCAGGTGTTTATACAGCACTTAAAAGTGATGGCTTTTTAGCAAACTCAATATTGATCACGACGCTGATTGGAATTTCTGTCCCAACCTTTGTGATTGGCATATTCTTGATTTATGTATTTGGCGTACAACTTGGCTGGTTGCCAACGTTTGGCCGGGGCGACACGGTGCAAATCGGATGGTGGAAAACCAATTTCCTCACCCTTGATGGATTACGCGCGCTGATCTTACCCGCGCTCACACTTGGTATTTACCAGCTCACATTGACCATGCGTTTGGTCCGTTCTGAAATGCAGGATGTGATGAATACTGACTTTATCAAATTCGCCATTGCTCGTGGTATTGATTACCGCTCGGTGCATTACAGACACGCTCTTGGCAATTCTATGATCCCTGTGATCACGATCATTGGTCTTCAGTTTGGCGGTATTATCGCGTTTTCCATCGTCACAGAAAGCGTCTTCCAATGGCCGGGTATGGGGTTATTATTTCTCGATAGCATTCGCTATGTCGATATCCCTGTTATGTCCGTCTATCTAGTCGTGATCGCGCTTATCTTTGTGTTGATCAATCTTATTGTCGATATCCTCTACTTTGTTATCGATCCGCGTGTGCGCATAAAATCGGAATCTGAATGATGATTGAAACTTGGAAACGCATACGTATAGAAAACGAACTGATCTATCTGTTTTTAAAAAGCAGGATCGTTCAAATAGCGTTTGTTATCGCTGTGGTCTCGGTGTTCTCAGCGATTTTTGCACCGCTTCTATCCCCAACAAATCCCTATGATTTAGCGTCATTTGATATTCTAGACAGCTTCCTCCCCCCGTCATGGGCAGATGGTGGCGATCCGCGTTTCTTGCTCGGGACAGATGATCAGGGACGCGATCTCTTGTCCTCAATCTTATATGGCACACGGCTATCGCTGATGGTTGGATTATCATCGGTGATCTTTGCAGCCGTTTTGGGAACAACACTTGGAATTGCAGCCGGTTACATTGGCGGAAAATTCGATGCCTTTGTGATGAGAATTGCCGATGTACAACTCAGCCTTCCCGCGATCCTAACAGCCTTGCTGGTTGATGGAATTGCCAGAGGAATACTACCGCGCGAACAACATGAGGATCTGTTGTTAGTCGTTCTCACCGTCGCCATTGGCCTATCTCTATGGGTTAATTTTGCCCGAACAGCGCGCGCATCAACCTTCGTTGAGCGCAACAAAGAATATGTGCAAGCTGCAGAAATTATGGGCCTTCATCCCATTCGGATTATGCTCGTTGCGATATTACCAAATATTATGGGGCCATTATTGGTCATCGGCACAGTCGATCTTGCGGTTGCGATCTTGCTTGAAGCGACATTGAGCTTTTTAGGTGTGGGCGTTCCACCCAACCAGCCTTCGCTCGGCACACTAATCCGAATTGGCACTGAATATATTTTCTCTGGCGAATGGTGGATCGTTATTTTTCCATCCATGATGCTGATCGTTCTCATTATTTCCATCAACATTTTGGGTGATTTTGTCCGAGCTGTTCTAAATCCGAGGCTTCGCTGATGGGACAATTATTAAACGTTAAAAACCTCACCGTTGAATATCCAACACGGTTTGGAATTTTCCAAGCTATCAAAAATGTTGATCTGTCACTGGAACCTGGTGAAATCCATGGTCTTGTTGGTGAATCCGGCGCGGGTAAATCAACCATAGGCTCAGCAATTATCGGACTGCTTCCACATCCAGGTTATATAGCTGAAGGTGAGCTGACATTCCAAGGCGAGAACCTGCGCGACATTGATCAAAATCAATATCACAAAATGCGTGGCGCACGGATATCGATGATCTTCCAAGATCCACAAACATCATTAAACCCATTAATGACAATTCAAGATCAACTTGTTGAAACCATCCGCCAGCACACAAAGATGAGCTATGAAGATGCGCTCAATCGATCCATCGAGCTATTGACCGAAACTGGCATTGAAAACGCAAAAACACGGATCACGGATTTCCCACATCAATTTTCTGGTGGTATGCGCCAACGCGTTGTGATCGCTTTAGCATTGTGTACTGACCCTGAATTGATCATTGCGGATGAGCCAACAACAGCGCTTGATGTTGCCATCCAAAAACAGATTTTAAACCTCATCCGAGACTTGGCCAAAACACGAAATGTAGGTTTCATTCTCATTACCCATGATATTGGCGTTATTGCTGAAATTACAGATCGCGTATCCGTTTTGCGAAACGGAAAGCTGGTCGAGAGCGGGCCGACCAGTCAAGTATTGGGCAGGCCAAAAGAAGATTACACCAAAGCTTTGATGGCAGCGGTTCCCCAACTTGGCACGCGCCTTGATCGTTTTACCAACATATTGGATGACGAGCCAAAACTGTCGACGCCAGAGCTGTTATGGCGCGTTGAAGGCGCATCAGACACGTTTGCAACGGATTGGTTGTTAAAAGATGCAAGCAATCAGAAGAAAGAAGGATCGCTTCTTTCTATTCAAAATCTCGACGTGACATTTTTCTCCGACACGTCATTCTCGTTCAGTAAGAAAAAAGGCTTCAAAGCACTCAAAAACATTTCGCTTGATGCCCATCACGGCAAAACATTGGGTATTATTGGTGAAAGTGGATCAGGTAAATCTACCTTAGCTAAAACCATTGTGGGCTTGGTTAAACCATCCGCAGGCCAGATTACATTTGAAGGCGATGTTCTCAAGTTTGGTCGCAATAGACCAAGAAACCACCCGATACGCCGCAAGATCCAATTGATTTTCCAAGACCCCTATTCATCCCTGAACAATCGCCGCAAAATCGAAGATATTATTGGTGAGCCCATTAAGTTTTTTGACCTTGCAGAGAGCGCCGATGAACGCCGCCGTATCATTGCTTCTGTTCTGGAGCTGGTGGGAATGCCGCAACGCGCAATGCTGAAATACCCACACCAGTTTTCTGGTGGCCAAAGACAACGTATCGCCATTGCTCGCGCACTGGTCGCAAAGCCGGAGTTTTTGATCTGCGACGAACCAACATCCGCACTGGATGTATCTATTCAAGCGCAGGTTCTTAATCTTCTCAAAGATATTCAAGCCAGCTTTGGTTTGTCGATCCTGTTCATCAGCCACAATCTGGCTGTCATCAGACAGATGGCCGATCAAGTCGCTGTGTTAAAAAACGGTGATCTAGTGGAAACAGGAAATGTCGAAGCATTTTTTGCAAACCCTCAGGCAGAATACAGCCAATCGCTTCTTCAACAAACACCATCCGTCGACTTCACGTCTTTGGATTAACCCATGACGCTGGAAACCATAGGCGTTGGCGGCGGATGTCATTGGTGCACAGAAGCGGTATTTACGGCCCTGCGCGGAGTTCAAACCGTGCAGCAGGGCTTTATAAACTCTGTCCCGCCCCATGATGGTTTCTCAGAAGCTGTCATTGTGGTATTTGACCCTGATACAATTCCGCTAAAGGTGATTATTGATATTCACCTGCGCACCCACGCGGCCACGTCAAATCACAGTATGAGAGAAAAGTACCGCAGCGCGATCTATACCTATTCAGATGAGCAAAGTGAAAACGTAGATCAAATATTGACCGAGCTTCAATCCAATTTTGATAAAAAGATCATCACGCAAACTTTGCCGTTTGGGGCGTTCAAACTATCGGACGAGAAATATCAAAACTATGGCGTAAAAAACTCAAACGGTCAGTTTTGTAAAACCTATATAGATCCGAAATTATCAATGCTGCGGGTTAAATATTCAAAGCTTGTTAAAAGCTAAACTCACCTTTCAAGCTCATCAACATCATCCTCTAAGATACGAGCGGCAGCGCCATCTAAATCCTCATACTGGCCAGATTTAAGGCTCCACAAAAATGCGACCAGCCCCAAAACGCCCAATCCCAATGCAATCGGTATGAGGAAAATCAGAACATTCATGCCAAGACCTCAATTACTTTTGTATTTATTGCTAGGGCAGATGGCTTTTGCCCAAACTTTGCCAATCGCATAGAGTTTAAGATCACAATGATGGATGAGGCCGACATAGCAATCGCAGCAATCAATGGTGTGACAATACCAGAAAATGCCATCGGTACTGCAATCATGTTATATAGGAGCGCAAGTGCAAAGTTTTGTCGAATAAGCCGATTTGATTTTTTTGCAATCTTCATCGCAAACAAAATTGCTGACAAATTGTTGCGCGTAAACACAAAATCGGCCGCAGATCTGCCCACATCAGAAGCCAATGCTGGTGCCATAGATGCATGCCCTGCCGCCAATGATGGCGCGTCATTAATCCCATCACCTACCATAAGAACCTTTGCGCCATCTGCGCTCAAAAAATTAATGCGATCAATCTTATCCTGCGGCTTTGCTTCCCCAATAAAACTTTCCACGCCGATTGCTCTCGCAAAGGCTTTGACAGTGCGCTTATTGTCACCAGATAAAATCTCTACCGGTAGCCCCAAACGTGCCAACCCCTCAAGCGTTGTTAAAGCATCAACGCGCATCTCAGCTTTCACAATCAGACCTATTGGCATGTGACCTTCAATAGCAAAACAGGTTCCGGGATATGGGCCTTTTCGATGAGGATGTGATGAAATCTCACCAACCCACGAAGAGGAACCAAGGCGCATGAGCCTACCTTCATATTTTGCTTCCACTCCGCAACCAGGGACTTCGCGTACCGCATCAATTTCAATATTTGCATCATTTTTAAAATGTTGTGCAATCGCACGAGACACTGGGTGAGATGAATGAAGCGCAAGCGCTTTTAACAAAGCTGCTTGTTTGGCGTCTGTCATGTCAACGTGTGATATGGCCAATTGGTCAGATGTCAGCGTGCCTGTTTTATCAAACACAACATGATCCACTTCTGATAGCCGCTCAAGCGCCGCACCATCTTTCATCAAGATACCCTGATCAAACAACCTCCCTGCTCCAATGACATGGACAACAGGCACCGCAAGCCCCAACGCACATGGACATGTGATAATCAGAATTGAAATCGCGATATAGATCGATACGCGCCAATCACCACCGGTATAAAACATCCAGAACACAAAGCCTGCCAACGCCAAAAGATGCACAGCCGGCGCATAAATCTGTGCCATGCGATCTGCAATCCGAACATAGGCACCACGACCATTTTCCGCCGCATCCAACATCTTGGTGATTTCAGCTAAAAATGATTGGTTCGCAGCTTTGCTCACCTTGATATCAACAACGCCAGAGAGATTTAACGTACCTGCCAAAACGGGCGTATCAATCATAATAGAAATGGGTAGACTTTCACCCGTAACAAGAGATGCATCCAGATCGCTCGCACCTTTGAACACAATGCCATCAACGGGAATTTTCTCACCCGGTAATATGCGCAAGATCATGCCAATTTGAACTTCATCAATGGGCAAATACGTAACCTGCCCATTATCCATCACCTGACTGGCCCCCTTTACACTTTGCCGCGCTAACGTGCTCACAGCATTACGCGCTCTATCCCGCATCATTTGATCCAAATAACGGCCAATCAGCAAAAAGAAGAGCAATGAAACGGACGCATCAAAATAGACAACATCACCATGGGTCAATGCTTCAAAAATACTCATACTTAAGGCAAGAAGCACCGCAAGCGAGATCGGCACATCCATATTGAGATGACCAT